>DATHKR010000243.1:0-77894 GCA_035489015.1 Kofleriaceae bacterium
ACGGCGCGTCGGTCGGCTTCTGGAGGATGAGGATCTTCCCGGCCAGCCCGCTGGCCAGCTGGGTGCGCAGGTCGCCCTCGACCAGGGTCAGCCCCGAGGTCACCTGCACCCGGTTCTTCGAGTCGACGAACACCGCCTCGATGTCGGGCAGCTTCTCGGCCAGCTTGAGCCCGCGCTCCGGCCCGAGCACGAGGAGCGTCGTGTCCCACGCGTCGGCAGTCAGCGCGTCCTTGGCGATGACGGTGACCGAGCGGCACCCGCGCGCCGGGTAGCCGGTCTTGGGGTCGAGGATGTGGTGATAGCGGACCCCGTCCTTGACGAAGCCGCGCTCGTAGTCGCCCGCGGTCGAGAAGGTGCGATCCTGCAGCTCGGTCAGCGCGAAGGTGGCGTCGCGCGCGCCGCGCGGGTCGCGGATGCCGACCCGCCACTTCTGCGTCCCCTTGGTGCCGGACACGAACAGGTCGCCGCCCGCCTGCACGATGAAGTCCTTGAGCCCGCGGTCGTGCAGGATGGCCACCGCGCGGTCGACTGCGTAGCCCTTGGCGATCCCGCCCAGCGTGATCGCCATGCCCTTGCGCCGCAGCTTGATCGTGTGGCGCTTCGGATCGACCAGGAGGCCGCGGTAGCCGGTCAGCCGCCGGCGCGCGTCGACCTCGGCCGCGGTCGGCAGGGTCCCGTCGAGATCCTGGTCGAACTTCCACAGGCCGCGATACGCGCCGACCGTGATGTCGAACGCGCCGCCGGTCTTGCGCGACACCTTCTGCGACAGCGCGACGATGCGCAGCACCTCGTCCGACACCTGCACCGCGCGCACCCCGGCGGCGGCGTTGATGCGGGAGACGTCGCTGGTCTCGACCCAGTTGCTCATGAGCGCGTCGAGCCGGCGGAACTCCTCGAACACCGCGTCGGCCGCTCCCTGCGCGGCGTCGGCGTCGGCGGTCCACAGGGTCAGGTCGATGAGCGTGCCCATCGACTGGGCCTGGAAGTGCTGCTTGCGGTCCTCTTCGCCCGGCTCGGCCGGGTCGGCGCCGGCCACGCGCGGCGCGCCGGCCAGGAGGGCCGCCGCCGCGATGAGGACCGCCGCCGCGCGCGACCGGGCCAGTACGACTGCTAGCGCAGCCAATCCACGACCCTGAGGAGCAGGAGGAGCGTGCCGACCCCGAGCGACGCGAACACCAGGAGGAGCGCCATGCCCATGCTGCTCTGGGTCTGCTTCTGCATGCCGAGCCACGTGGCATACAGCGCCGGCACCGCGCCGCACGCCGCGATGATCCCACCCACGATCGAGCCGCTGGCGAGCCCGCCGACCGCCGTCACGATCACGCCGGCCGCGATCAGCGCGAGGGAGAGCAGGAGAGGGGCCTGGGTCCGCGTCGTGCTGGTCATGGGAGCCTCCGTCCCGGCGAGAGGGTAGCACGCCGTCCGGCGGGGGATGTACGATGTCCATCTGTTGCGCCCTCTCGTCCGCGTGGCGGGCCCGGCCGCGATGGCCGCTGCGGCGGCCGCGATCGGCCTGTCCGCCTGCCCCGGCAAGACCGCGGCTCCCGCCCGCGTGCCACGCGCGCCGTCGCCGACGGCGCAGGCGCCCGATCCGCTCGCCGCGGCCGCGCTCATGAACGACGTCCGTCGACTGTGCGCGCCCGATCTGGCCGGGCGCGGCTCGTACCAGCCGGGCGGCCGCGCCGCCGCCAGCTACATGGCGGCCGAGCTGGCCGCCGCCGGGCTCGAGGTCGTGCGCCAACCGATCGCCGCCGGCGCCGACAACGTGATCGGCATCCTGCGCGGCGGGCCGGACGCCGTCCTGGTCAGCGCCCACTACGACCACCTCGGGGTGGACGCGGCCGGCCGCGTGTTTCCCGGCGCCGATGACAACGCGTCCGGCGCCGCGGTGCTGCTCGGCCTGGCCCGTGCCGCGGCGCGCCACCCGCATCGCCACACGCTCCTGTTCGCGTCGTTCGGGGCCGAGGAGGCCGGCCTGGTCGGGTCCGGGGTGTACGTGAGCCGGCCGATCTGGCCGCTCGAGCGCACCCTGGCGGTGTTGAACTTCGACATGGTCGGCCGCAACTTCTTCGAGTGGGGCTCGGGCCGGAGCGGCGCGGCCGCGATCGTCGGGCTCGAGGCGCGCCCCGATCTGCTCGAGGTGGCCCGGCGCGCCGCGGCGCCGGCCGGGCTCGACCTGGTCCCCGTCCCGGCGGCGCTGGTCGAGCTGTTCGGGTTCGAGGATCGCACCGACGACTGGTGGTTTCGACGGCGCGGGATCCTCTCGATTCACATGTCCACCAGCCTGCACGAGGACTACCACCAGCCGACCGATACTGCGGACCGGCTGGCTCCGGCTCAGCTCGAGCGCGTCGCGCGAGCTGCCGCCGGGCTCATCGACCACCTCGCGGCCCGAGAGCCGGTGGGCGGCGGCGAATGAATCGCCTAGGATTCTGCGTAGGTGTGGAGCTGCTCGCGGATCGACTCGTCACTGACAGCCTTCTGGACGATCTCGAGCAGGCAGTCGGCGAGGACGATCATCATGTCGCTGACCCCGCGGTCCTCCACGATCTTGGCGAGCAGCGCGCGGGCCTCTCGGCTGTCGTCGTCGCGCAGGAAATCGCGAAGCATCTCCAGTGTCAGGTCGCCCTGGAAGTCGAGAATCATGTTCTCGCGTAGGTACGCTATCAGCCGTTTCACATGGGCCTCGCGGATGGGCTTGGGACGTCGTCGCTGGCGGGTTAGTATCTCAAGACTACAGTCAATTCAAGCCGTAATGCCACTTTCGGGCACCAGTGAGACCAGCGGATGCCACGCGTCCTGATCGCCGGCTTCTGCACCGCACCCGGCCCTGACCGGATCGGGGTGCAGCTCAGCCATATCATTCGCGCCCTCGCGCGACATCACGCCGTCGACGTGCTGCTCGTGCGGCGCGACGACCAGGCGTACGTCGAGCGCTTCGCCAGCGCGCGTCTCCTGCGCGTGCCGGTGCCCGACGGACCGATCCGATCGCGGGTCGAGGCGTTCCGCCGCGCGCTCGGCCGCCAGCTCGAGGGCGCCGACTACGACATCGTCCACTTCCGCGACGGGTGGAGCGGCATCCCGGTGCTGGAGATGCGCGACCGCCTGCGCTACGCCGCGGTGTTCGACGCGGGCCGGTCGCCGCTCGGCGAGCCGCCGGTCCACGACCTGGACACCGCGACCGAGCTCGAGCGCGACGAGGTCGAATGCGCCCGCCAGGCCGACATGGTCCTGGCCGCGACCGAGCCGGCCCGGCGCTACTTCGCCTCGCTGGTCCCCGAGGAGCGAGTGCGACTGGTCCCGCCCGGCGTGGACGTCGACCAGTTCGACTGGGACGTGGCGCCGACCGGCACCCCGCGCATCCTCTACGCCGGCGCGCTGACCCCCGGCCGGGGGGTGCGCGTGCTCCTGCGCGCCATGCTCGACGTCGCCGCCCACTCGGACGCGCGCCTGGCCCTGGCCGGCCGCTCCACCCCCGAGTTCTTCGCCTCGCTCGAGGAGGCGGTGCGCGAGCTCGGCCTGGGTGACCGGGTCCAGCTGCTCGGCGAGGCGGCCCACGAGGACGTGGCCTCGCTCATCGGATCGGCCTCGGTGTGCGTCGCGCCGGGCGCGGTCGACCTCGGCCCCAAGCCGCTCGCGCTGTATCCGACCAAGCTGCTCGAGTACATGGCGTGCCAGCGCCCGGTGGTCGCCCCGCGCCGCGGCACGGTCACCATGCTCTTGCGCGACGAGCAGCACGGGCTCCTGTTCGAGCCGGGCGACCCGCTCGACCTGGCCCAGAAGATCCTCCGCCTGCTCGACGACGCCGACCTGCGCTTCCGCATCGCGCGGGGCGGCTACGACCTGGTCCGGCGGGCCCACACCTCGAGCACGACCCGGCGCGAGCTGCGCCGGGCGTACGCCTGGCTGGGGAGCATCTCGCCCTGGCGCGAGCGGTTCGCCGCGCTGCTCGAGGAGATGCCGACCCGCGACATGCCGGTCCTGACCGCGGCCGATCCGACCGGGCCGGGCGGGTGGATGCTGTCGCGCCCGCCGCCGGCCGCCGAGCGGCCGATCGCCGCGTTCGACGGCGACTTCCTGGTCGACGAGGTGACCGAGTCGGTCCAGGTCGACACCGGGATGAACGAGGGGCTGGGCGAGGTCACCCGGGTCGAGAACAGCCCGATGGTGGGCGACGACGACAGCTCGCAGGTCTACTACCACTACCAGACCCTGCCGCCCTCGATGGAGGTGTCGGCCGAGGCCGCCCTCGACGACTGGATCGTCGACGACAGCCGCATCCGCGATCGCTCGATGCTGGAGCGCGAGCCGCGCGCGCGCGACACCCAGCCCCCGGACGGCGACCGCGGCCCGCTGTCGCCGGTCGACGGGCGCTTCGTGGCCGGCGAGGTCGAGGTGCCGTCGCCGGGCGGGGCGGCGGGGGAGCCGCTCGGTCTGCTCGACTCCGACCAGGCGTTCACCGCGCTGGCCGCGCCGCTCGGCTTCGGCCGGCCGCGACGGCCGAGCCGGGTCGACCTGCCGATCGTGCCCAGGGATGGCGACGACGCCGGCGACCTGGTCCCGGCGCAGGTCTCGCTGACCGCGCCGCCCCTGGTCGGGCCTCCCAGCGTGGTGGTGCGCCCCGAGACCACTCGCTCGGAGGGCGCCATCCGCATCGGCACCGGTGAGGACACCGGCCCGTGATCGCGCTCGTCCGCTCGGTGTAAGGTACGAGCGACGGCGCCAGCGAGGCGAGGCCACCATTCCGATCGATCTCCTGTTCAACGCCTGTCTGGGGCTCGGCTTCGCCCTGTGCGCGCGCGACCGAGTGCGGACCGGCGGTCCGTTCGCCTCGCCCGCGTTCGCGCTGGTCGCCATCTTCGTCGGCGTGGTGCTGGCGCCGATCACGCTCTACCTCTACCTGGCGCACCCGGCGTGGAGCTGGATGTACCTGGTCGACCCGACCAACGTGCCTGGCCTGGTGGTGGTCACCCTGCTCATCGCGCACGGCGGCAGCGCGCTGGGCGGCTGGTACCTGGGCGTCCGCCTGATCCGGGCCGGCAAGAAGAAGGAGCAGATCGCCGGGTACTCGCTGCTCGGCAGCCTGGTCGTCCTCCTGATCCTGGTCTCGCTGTCGTGGGGGCGGATCGGGCGCTACGGCTCCTACGACGAGTTCCACGACGGGCGCGCGCTGTCGCTGGTCGAGGTCAAGCTCGGCTACGTGCTCGTCGCCCTCACCATCGGCACCGCGGTGGCCGCCGGGTTCGTCGCTCTCGAGCTCATGCGCGACTCGCGCCGGGTGCGCGCGCGCTAGCGAGATGCGCCGGCTGGTGCGCTCGCTCGCGGTCTGTCTCGCGCTGGGCGCGCTGGCCGGGTGTGGCTCGCTGCTCTACATCGATCGAGTCACCCGCACCGCCAGCGCCGATGTCGAAGCGGCGCGCGCGGCCCGCGCCGAGGTGCTGGCGCCGTACTGGTACACGCTCGCGGTCGAGTATCTGGGCAAGGCGCGCGAGGAGGCGGGCGAGGCCGATTTTCAGGCCGCCAACCGGCTGGGCCAGAAGGCGTCGGAGGCGGCGCGGCGGGCGCTCGCGGTGGCGCGGGCGCGCGGGCGGGGCAAGGCGCGGGCGAGCGGAGCCAGAAATCCGGCCGGCGGTGAGGGAGCGCGGTGAGGCGGCTCGCGCTCGTGCCGCTCGCGCTGCTTGCTGTGCTCGGCCTTCTGCCCGGGTGCGCCGGCCAGCGGCTGCGCGGCGAGGTCGACCAGCTCGGCGGCGTCATCGCGGGTGCCCGCGCCAGCGGGGCCGAGCGCTGCGCCCCGGTCCAGCTGGCCATGGCCGAGGCCCATCGCGAGTTCGCCACCGTCGAGCTCGACGAGGGCGACTACTACCGGGCCCGGGCCGAGCTGGCGCTCGCCAGCGACAGCGCGCGCGCCGCGGTCCGCCAGTCGCCGCGCGAGCGCTGCACCGCGGTCGCCCCGCGCGACCGCGACCGCGACGGCGTCGCCGACGCGAGCGACGCGTGCCCCACCCGGGCGGAGGACCGCGACGGGGTGGACGACGCGGACGGCTGCCCCGAGGAGGACGACGACCACGACGGGCTGGTCGGCGCCGCCGATCGCTGCCCGAGCCAGCCGGAGGACCGGGACGGCTTCACCGACGACGACGGCTGCCCCGACCTCGACAACGACCAGGACCGCCTGCCCGACCGGGTCGACCAGTGCCCGGACGTGGCCGAGGACGCCGACGGACGCAACGACGACGACGGCTGCCCCGACTGCGACGACGACGGCGACCAGGTGCCGGAGTGCGGCGGGACCGCGGCGCAGCCGGCCGATCGATGCCCCGGTCAGCCCGGGCGCCCCGAGGACGGCTGTCCGTACGCCGGCCTGGTCGTCACCGACCAGCGCATCGAGCTGCGCCAGCCGATCGAGTTCGCGGCCGGCCGGGCCCGCGTGCTGCCCGCGTCGAGCGCGCTGGTCGCCGAGCTGGCCCGCGCGCTGAACGAGAACCCGACCCTCACGATCCGGATCGAGGCGCATACCGACAGCCAGGGGCGCGCCGGGGCCAATCTGCGCCTGAGCCGGGCCCGGGCGGCCGCGCTACGGCGCCTGCTGATCCGCCGCGGCATCGATCGCCGTAGAATGGTTTCCGTGGGTTATGGAGAGGAGAGGCCGACCGCCGAGAACACCACCGCCGAGGGTCGGGCGGAGAACCGGCGGGTCGAGATCGTCATCACCGGCCGCTGATGCGGTATGTCTGCTAATGATGTCCGGTTTTGCCACGGAGCATGGATGAGATGAGGATCGCGCTGTACACCGTCGTCGCCGCCGCCCTCCTGGCCAGCCCCACCGCGGGCCCGGTCGGAGAGCGAACGGCCCGCGCCCAGGGGCGCGAGGCGGGCAAGTCGGCCCAGCGCGAGGTCGCGGCCAAGACCATCGAGGCGATGCAGAGCTTCGATCTGCTCGAGTTCGAGGCGGCGCGGCGCCAGCTGGGCGAGGCGGTGGCGCTGGCCCGGAAGAACAAGCTCGACCGCGAGCCGATCCTCGCCCGGGTCTACCTCAACCTCGGCATCGTGGAGTTCGCGGGGATGAAGAACCGCGACGGCGCCCGCCGCGCCTTTGCCGCCGCCGTCGCGATCGATCCGGCCATCGAGATCGGCGTCGCCTACCGCACCGATGCGATGGCCGAGCTCCTGGCCGCGGTCAAGAAGGAGATCGGCGCGACCGAGGTGCGGCCGCGTCCAGCGGAGGCCGGCGCCGCCGCCGGCGACGACTGCGCGCAGATCGAGGGGGTCGAGCACACCCTGGTCGAGCAGGGCCGGCGCGGCCGCAGCCAGCCGATCCGGGCGCGGGTCGGCGAGGCGGTCGGCGCCGAGGGGATGAGCCTCTTCTACCGCCCGCCCGGGGTGGAGCGCTACGTCGAGGTGCCGATGCGGCGCACGGGCGGCTGCGAGTACGAGGCCGAGATTCCGGCCTCGGCCATGGAAGGCCAGGCGCTCCACTACTACGTGGCGGCGCTGCGCAAGGGGCGCATGGTCTCGGGCAGCGGCTCGCGCGGGTCGCCCAACATCCTCGAGCTGTCGGCGGGCGGCGGTGACGGTGAGAACCCGCTCGGCGTGGGCCAGGGCGGGCAGGTCTCGGCCAGCGCCGCGCCGGTCGGCGGCAAGAAGACGGTGTTCCTCTCGCTGGCGGTCGGGACCGGCGGCGGCTACGTGACCGGCGCGACCGAGGTGGTCGGCACCGAGGTGAACTGCTGCTTCGCCCCGGCTCTTTTGCACCTCCTGCCCGAGGTCGGCTACTACTTCACGCGCCGCCTCAGCCTGTCGGCCGCGTTCCGCATGGGCTTCGCGCTCGGCGCCAACGTGCCGGGCCACGCGACCGCGGCCCCGGCCGGGCTGCTCCGCCTGCGCTACGCGCTGTCGCAGACCGGCGACGGCTTCCAGCTGTCGGCGTCGGCAGGAGGCGGCATCATCCGGCACACGGTCAAGGTCGAGGAACAGGCGAGCGGGGCAGACACTGACACGACCGCGAGCGGCCCGTTCGTGGTCGGCGCGGGGCTCGGCTACCTGCTCGCGCTGGGCGGTCCGACCCACCTGGTGGCCGAGCTCAACGGGCTCGCCGCGTTCCCGGCCGGCATCAAGGAGGTCGGTCCCTGTCCCGGCTCCGGCTGCGTGCGTCCTCACTTCGGCGTGCAGGTGGACATCAACCTCGGCGTCCTGTTCGCGTTCTAGCTGGCGTACTGGCCGGTCGGGGAGCTGGCCCCTGGCGGGGCAGCCCATGCAAGGCGCGCGACAACCGGCGCGCGCGGGTTATGCTGCAGGTCCTTGGCTTCTCGCCTCACCTATCGACTGGAGGCGGGTCCCGCGGGCGACATCCTCCACCTCGAGGGTGAAGTCGACCGCAGCGTGGCCCGCGAGCTCTCCGATCTCCTGGCGACGCCGCGCACCGCCCCGCTGACCATCGATCTCAGCCGCGTGGCCGCCATGGACAGCGCCGGGGTCGCCGCGCTGGTCGACGGCTGGCGGCGATCGCCGTCCGGGCTGGTGGTCGGCGCGACCAGCGCCGGCGCCGAGCAGGCGCTGACCCTGTTCCGCATCCCGGCCGCCTCCACCCCGCCGATCCCGCAGGCCCGGCTGATCGAGGGGATCGGCGCCGCCGCCTACGCCGGCAAGGACGCGATGCACGCGTTCCTCCAGCTCGCCGCCGACGCCACCTTCGCCACGGTCAAGGCGATGCTCCATCCGCGCCGGATGCGCTGGGCCGCGATGGTCGAGCAGGGCACCGACATCGGCGCGCGCGCGCTCCGCATCGTCGCCCTCATCGTCTTCCTGGTCGGCCTGACCGTCGCGTTCCAGGCCGCCTACCAGCTGCGCCAGTTCGGCGCCTCCATCTTCGTCGCCGACCTCACCGCGGTGTCGGTGGTGCGCGAGATGGGCCCGCTCATGACCGCGATCCTGGTGGCGGGCCGGTCGGGCTCGTCGATCGCCGCCGAGATCGCCACCATGCAGGTCTCCGAGGAGATCGACGCCCTCAACGTGATGGGGTTCGATCCGATCGAGTTCCTGGCGGTGCCGCGCCTGCTCGCCCTCATCGTGGTGATGCCGCTCCTGACCATCCTGGCCGACGTGGTCGGCATCTTCGGCGGGTTCCTGGTCGGGGTCTTCTACCTCGGGCTGTCGGGGCAGAGCTTCCTCAACGCGGCGATGAACGCGCTCTCGCCGTTCGATCTGCTCACCGGCAGCATCAAGGCGCTGGCCTTCGCGTACGGGATCGGCCTCATCGGGCTGTTCTACGGCATCCGCGTGCACGGCGGCGCCAGCGAGGTCGGGCGCACCACCACCGCGTCGGTGGTCGCCTCGATCTTCTACATCATCATCGCCGACTGCTTCTTCAGCGTCGTGTTCTACATCCTCGTATGAGCGGCCCACGCGTCCACGCGGCGACCGGCGACATCGCGCTCCGCGTCGAGGGGCTGGTCGCCCGCTACGGCGAGCGAACCATCCTGGACGGGGTCGACCTCACCGTCGCGCGCGGCGAGATCCGTGCCGTCCTGGGCGGCTCCGGCAGCGGCAAGAGCACGCTGCTCAAGCACTGCATCGGCCTGCTCGCGCCGGCGGGGGGGCGGATCGAGGTGCTGGGCCAGGTGCTGAGCGACCTGGAGGGCACCGAGCGGGTGGCGCTGCTGCGGCGGATGGGCGTCCTGTTCCAGTCCGGCGCCCTGCTCGGATCGATCACCGTCAGGGAGAACATCGCCCTGCCGCTGCGCGAGCACACCGACCTGCCCGAGACGGTGATAGGCGAGCTGGTCAGCCTCAAGCTGGCCATGGTGGAGCTGTCGCACGCCGAGAACCTCCTGCCCAGCGAGCTGTCCGGCGGCATGCGCAAGCGCGCGGCGCTGGCCCGGGCGATGGCGCTCGACCCGGACCTGCTCTTCTGCGACGAGCCGTCGGCCGGGCTCGACCCGCTGACCAGCGCCGAGCTGGACGAGCTCATCCTGCGCATGCGCGACCGCTTCGGCATGGCGATCGTGGTCGTCACCCACGAGCTCATGAGCATCGAGCGCATCGCGGACAAGGCGCTCATGCTTTCGTCGGGCAAGATCGTCGCCGACGGCACCCTCGGTGAGGTCAAGGCGAGCGACCACCCGGAGATCCGCGCCTTCTTCCAGCGCATCGCGGCCGGCGAGATGCGCGGCCCCGCCACCGCGCTCGAGGCGCTGCGCGGACCCAGCCGGTAGGAGAGCATGGTGTGACCCAGGTAACTCGCGCACAGAAGGTCCGCCTCGGCATCTTCCTGGCCGCAGGACTGACCGTCCTCGTCGGCGGCGTGGTCATCCTGGCCGGGGCCAAGCTGGTCGAGGGGCGCGACGACTACGTGGTCCGCTTCCGCGACAGCGGCGTGTCGCTGAACGGCCTCGACGTCGGCTCGCCGGTCAAGTACAGCGGCATCCGGGTCGGGCGAGTGGACGCGGTGAAGATCGATCCGGACGACGTGTCGATCATCCTGGTCGAGCTCAGCCTCGACGAGGACACCCCGGTGGCCGAGGACAGCGTGGCGAACCTCGGCTCCCAGGGGATCACCGGCCTCAAGTACATCGAGCTGTCGCGCGGCAGCTCGAAGGCGCGGGTGCGCGAGCCCGGCGAGGAGATCCCGCCCGGCTCGTCGATGTTCGACAACCTGACCCAGAAGGCGGACCAGATCGCGAGCAAGGTCGAGGTCGTGCTCGACCGGGTGGCGGTGCTGGCCGGCCCGGACATGAAGGACCGCCTGGCCAGCCTGCTCGACACCACCGACCAGTTCCTGGCCACCCTCAACGGCGTCCTCGAGGACAACCGCGAGTCGCTGAAGACGCTCGCGGTGCAGGTGAGCGGCACCTCCGAGCAGGTGAAGCTGCTCGCCACCGAGCTGGCCACCACCGCGAAGCGGGCCAACGCGCTCCTGGCCGAGGCCACCATCGTGGTGAAGAACGCCAGGGCCACCCCCGAGCAGGTGAACGCCTTCCTCGAGCAGGGGACCGCGGTCCTGGCCGAGAGCCGCGTCCTGCTCGGCCCCGAGGGGCTGCAGCGCACGCTGGCGCGGGTGAACGCGATCATGGCCCAGACCCAGCACCAGGTGATCGAGACCATCGGCCTGTTCCGCGAGGCCGCCGAGAACGCCAACGCCTTCACCGAGAAGGTGCGCGACGACCCGTCGCTGCTCCTGCTCGGCGGCCGCGACGAGGATGAACCGTGAGAGCTGTCGTCGTCTGTGTGGCGCTGGTCTGCGCGGCCGCCGCGTGCTCGACGCCGCAGCCGCGCCACTACTACACCCTGACCGGCCGCCTGCCGGCCACCCGGTTCCCCAACGCGTACCCGGTCAAGCTGCGCGTCCGCGACCTGGAGATGCGGCGCAGCTACCGGCGCGACGAGCTGGTGGTGCGCACCGACACCAACGAGCTCACCTTCCTGCGCCGTCAGCGCTGGTCGGAGCCGCCCCAGCGGATGATCAGCGGGCTCCTGCGCGAGCAGGTGCGCCGCTCCGGGATCGGCGCCGAGGTGCAGGACGACGGCGGCACCAGCGAGCCGGATTTCGTCCTCAGCGGCGAGATCGAGGCGATCGAGCAGCTCAGCACCGCGCGCGACCACTACGCCCACCTCGCCATCACGCTGCGGCTCCAGCGCTACAAGGACGACGCCACGGTGTGGGACTTCCACATCGACGCGCGCAAGCCGGTCGGCGGCGCGTCGATGCGCTCGACGGTCCGCGCGCTGAGCGAGATGCTGGCCGCCGAGACCGATCGCGCGGTCGCCGACCTCGGCCGCTTCCTGACCGACCCGAGCGCGCCGCGGGTGGCGACCCCCGAGACCGTCGAGGCCGGCGAGGCCGCGCCGCCGCCGGCTCCTGGCGTCATCGGTCCGGAGGACGGCTCGCCGCTCAACGACCTGCCCCAGCTGCTGCGCGACGACACGCCGATCCCGCTCGGCATGGGCGCGGTGTTCGCCCCGTCGCTGTCCGACGGCAACCGCGAGCCGCTGGTCGGCGTGTACCGCGGCGGCCGGCTGGTCACCGGCAAGGCCCGGCTGGGCCGGCGCATCGTGCTCGTACCCGGCGACTACTCGGTGCACGTCGGCTCGGGCGCGGTCGACCAGCAGCTGTCGGTCAAGGTCCGGGTGGTGGCCGGCAAGACCACGGTCATCCCGCCGACCTGGGCCAGCCTGGAGGTCGCCGTGGTGGACGACACCTTCGTCCCGTTCCGCGGCACCTACGAGCTCATCCGCATGGCGAGCCGCGAGGACTTCGGGCTCGGGTTCGGCGCCGACGAGCAGCTGGGCGAGGAGACCCGCGTGTGGGTGCTGCCGCCCGGGCTGTACAAGATCATCCGGTCGGGCGGCACCTACCGCGACCGCACCGACTTCGCCACGGTCCGGCTCGACGGCGGCCGCCTGACTCGCTTCAACCTGGTGGTCGATCCGACCGACGGCCGCTTCCTGGGCGCGGGCGAGAAGGACCCGGATCTGGGCGACATGGTCGGCATCGACCCGTCGACGCTGAGCCCGTGGATCCTGCGCGCGGTGGTCGGCGGCGACCTCAACTTCCGGCGCACCGAGCAGCTCGGCGAGCAGGAGGGCTGGCGGGTCAGCTACCGCGCCTTCTTCGATGGAGGCGCGCGGTTCACGAGGGGCCGCCACCTGTGGAACACCCAGCTCGAGCTGGAGGAGGGGCAGACCCGCCTGCCCGATCAGGACCGCTTCCAGAGCGACACCGACCGCCTGTTCTTCCACACGATCTACACCTACCAGCTCCTGTCCTGGTTCGGCCCCTACGCGCGGATCGGCCTGGAGACCAAGCTCCTGCCCCGCTACGAGAACTTCGAGGACCCGACCGACGTGGTGGTGCTCGACGAGGACGGCATGGAGGTCGAGCTCCTCGAGAATCGATCGCGGGTCAAGCTCGGCTCCACCTTCGCGCCGCTGCAGCTGCGGGAGGGGACGGGCGGCAACTTCCGGGTGCTGCGCTCGCGCTTCGCCGAGCTCGACCTGCGGCTCGGCTTCGGCGGGCGACAGACCATCGCCAACGGACTCTACGTGTTCGAGGAGGATCTGGCCGGTGGACCAGGTCGGCTCATCCCGGTCATCGACTCCACCGTCGAGGGGTTCGAGAGCACGCTGGTCGGCCTCGGCCGGGTGACCCGCTTCGCCACGGTGTCGACCGAGCTGGACAGCCTGGTCCCGATCAACGGCGAGGACCTGGTCGTGGTCACCTGGCGCAACCAGCTCAACATCCGGCTGGCCAGCTTTCTGTCGCTCAACTACCGCTTCAATCTCACCCGCGATCCGAACATCGGCATCGGCACCGACGTCCGCACCGATCACGACGTGCAGCTCCGCTTCAGCTTCGTGCTGTTCTGACCCCGTGCTGACCTCATCCGCACTCCGGCGCCCGGCGGCGGCCCTCCTCGGGCTCCTCGTCACCGCCGGAGCGGGGCGCCAGGCGGCCGCGCAGCCGACCCGGATCGAGATCGAGGGCAACCTGGTCCTGGTCGACGAGGTGTACATGGCGGTGATCGACCTGCCGACCGGCGCCCCCGCCACGCCGGCCACCGCCGCCCTGGTCGCGCGGCAGGTCCTCTCGTTCCTGCGCCGGGCCGGCTACGCGCTGGCCAGCGTGGAGGTGAAGGCGGAGGGCGGCGTCATCCACGTCGAGGTGGACGAGGGCCGGCTGGCCCGCATCCTGGTGCGCGGCCGCAACGCGGTCGCGACCCTGGCGGTGAGGCTCCAGGTGGACCTGCCCTGGGATGTGTTCAACCGGCCGCAGCTCGAGCGCATGCTGACGCGCTACAGCGGCGGTCGGGCGTCGGTCAGCTACGAGCTGGTCCGGGTCGGCAAGGTGGAGCACAGCGGCCTGCAGCTCGACCCGCTCGCCCTCCTGCCCGGCGGCGCTCCCCTGCCGAACGAGGGCGCCTACGAGCTTCACATCGAGTTCAAGGGCAGGGCCCGGCGCGGCGGCTTCACCCTCAAGGCCGGCGTCGACCCGGACAGCATCCGGGCCGGCGGGGGCTACGCCGGCCCGCTCGACCTCATGGACGGCGACCGCTGGGAGCTCGAGGCCCAGGTCGGCGCGAACTACTTCGAGGATCTGGCCCGCCAGACCGACGAGCTCCACTTCAGCCGGGTGTTCGGCGACGCGCGCTGGTTCGCGCCGAGCATCCTGGGCGAGGTGGTGCGCCCGACCGTGCGACTGCGCGAGGATCTGCTGCGCCGGCAGCGCCAGGACCTCCTGCTCGAGAACTACTGGTTCAACCGCCTGGAGGGCGCGCTCGGCCTGGCCCTGGAGCCGCGCGCCGGGATCAAGCTGTCCGCCGAGGTCGGCGTGCAGCGGCGCGAGCTGTTCGCGGTGACCCAGCTGGAGGGCGGTGAGGAGATCCTGCCGGTCGCGCGCTCCTCCGAGCTGCGCATCTTCGGCGCTCTCACCGGCAAGCTGATCTTCGATCCGTACGCTCTGCGCATCGACCGGTTCCACCGCGTCGAGTTCGACGCCCGGCAGTTCACCGGCTTCGACGGCCGCCCGTTCTGGCAGCTCGAATCGGAGTACGAGAAGGTGTTCGAGTTCGGCTGGAACGACCTCTGGATCCACGGGGCCGCCGGCGGGGTGGCGGGCGCGTACGGCGTCGCCGACCCGATCCCGATGACCGGCCGCTACCTGCGCGGCGTGTTCGGCCACCGTCTGTACCTGGACCGGGCCGCCTCCGCCGCGATCGAGTTCCGCCTGTCGCTCAGCCGCGACGTCTTCAAGGTCGGCTTCTACTCCGAGGCGGCGATCTACCGCGAGGCCCGGGGCGACAACCCGACCGGCGAGGTCGCCCTCGCCAACAGCTTCGGGCCCAGCTTCCACGCCCTGGTGCTCGACTCGCTCCAGCTCGACATCTACTACGCGGCCGGGTTCATCCACGACGGCCCGTTCGACCACGGCATCTCGCTGCGGGTCGAAAAGGCGTTCTGATCCGGCGCCGGCCGGCGCGGGTCAGATCAGCCGGACCACTCGGTGCGAGTGGCGAGCGGGTGGAGGGCGAGGTGGACCTCGCCGGTGGCCGCGCCCCGCTCGCCGGGCGACGGGGTCAGGATGACCGCGGTGTCGACCAGGGAGCCGTCGACGTCGCGCAGGTGGAGGACCTGCTTGATGGTGACCCGGTCGGTCGCGGCCAGCTTGAGGTCGTCGAGCAGCGCCGGGTAGACGTCGACGAACGCGGTCTCGCCGAGGAGCAGGCCGGTCGGATCGCCGTGGTGGCCGATGAAGGCGAGGAACGCGCGGTTGGCCACCCGCACGCGCCCGTGCACGTCGACCGACGCGAGCGCGACCGGGGCGTGCTCGAACACGTCGCCGGCGGCCGGGTCCAGGCTGGGATCGGCGGTGCGGGTGCCGCGCTGGCGGACCAGCTCGACCCGGCGGCGGCTGGGCTCGAAGCCGAGCATGGTGGACAGGGTGCGCAGCTCGTACAGGAAGCTGGACACGTCCGGGTGGCGGGTCTCGGCCCGCTTGGCGGTGGCGCGGGCGACGATCAGATCGGCGCGCTCGTCGAGCGGCCGCTCCAGGAAGCGAGACGGCGGCGGCAACGCGTCCTCGAGCTGCTGCTGGAGCACGAGCTGGCGCATGCCGGAGAAGGGCAGGCGGCCGACCAGCGACTCCCAGAAAAGGATGCCGAGCGCATAGATGTCGCTGCGCGGCGAGGCCGGCGCGCCGGTGATGCGCTCCGGGGCCAGGTACTCCGGGGTGCCCTCGATCTGCGACGGGTCGCCGCTGGCCGCGGTGCGGGCCAGGCCGAAGTCGAGGAGCTTGGCCACCCGCCGCCGGTCCGGCGTGCGCAGGAGGAGGATGTTCTCCGACTTGATGTCGCCGTGCACGATCCCGCGGGTGTGCACGTAGCGCAGCGCCTCGGCGATCTGGCCGATCACGTCGCAGGCCACCTTGGGCGCGAGCGGGCCGTCGCGGCGGATCTTGTAGTCGAGCCGCACCCCGTCGAGCAGCTCCATCACCATGAACAGGCCGAAGTCCGGATCCTCGCCGAAATCGATGACCGAGCAGATGTTGTCGTGGGCCAGGGAGCTGGCCACCTTGGCCTCGCGGTGGAAGCGCTCGCGCAGCCCGGGCGCGTCGACCCGGTTGCGCTTGGGCAGCTTCAGCGCGAACAGCTTGCCGAGCACCGAGTGGCGGACCTGCAGCACCCGGCCCATGCCGCCGCGGCCGATCTGCCCCTCGACCAGGTAGCGGCCGCCGATGATGTCGCCGCGCTTGGCCGCCTGCAGCTCGCTGCGCGCGAACGAGCGGTCCACCTCGGTGATGTCGGGCGTGCGCGGACCCAGCGACGGCAACTGCAGCGTCAGCTCATCCGTGTCGTCGTCGAAGGACGTGGGCACGTTCGCTCGCCTTCGGGAGTCTCTGAGCGACAGCGACTTGATAGTACAGAATCCCGCGTTATAAGGGGAATCCATGGACCCCAGGGATGAGGCAGCCTTCGACAAGGTGGGGCGCGAGGAGCTGGCGCACATCGAGGAGAGCCTGGCCGACGTCGATCCGGACGACATCGAGATCTCGGTCAGCGACGGGGTGCTGACGCTGACCCTGCGCGACGGCGTCCGCGTGGTCATCAACACCCACCGCGCCGCGCGCCAGATCTGGATGGCGGCGGTGGCGAACGCGTGGCACTTCGACCCGCCGCCGCCCGACGATCCGAGCGGTCGCTGGCGCACCCCCGCAGGGCAAGAGCTGAGGGCCACGGTCAAGTCCGTGATCCACGAGCGGATCGGACTGACCATCGACGTGTAGAGCACCGGGTGGGTGTCCCGAGCCGTGCTCGGTTTGCGCGACTGGGCTATCGTCGCTGGATGAGCAGCCCCGCCGGCGAGACCCCCTACATGTCCGTCATCCGGGTGTGGGCCGCGATGGCCTGGGCCGACGGTGTGGTGGCGCCGGCCGAGGCCGAGGCGCTGCGCCGGTTGATCGCGGTGGCCCCGATCGCGGAGGCGGAGCGCGCCATCGCGCTCGGCTGGCTCGACCAGCCGATGGAGCTGGACGCCTCGCGGCTGCGCGGGCTCGGCGCCGAGTCGCGCCACGGCGTGTACCAGGCCGCGGTCCGGCTCGCCCGCATCGACCTCGAGCTGGCCAGCCAGGAGCGCGCGCTGCTCGAGCGCCTGCGCGAGGCGCTCGGCATCGACCCGGCCACCGCCGCCGATATCGAGTCGCGGCTCGCGCTCTGACCCGAGTCTGGCTCGGGTTCGCTCGGCGCTCTACGTCCAGTCGGATGGGCTGATGCGGTAGCGCTTGAGCTTGGTGGCGAAGGTGCGGAGCGGCATCTCGATGAGCTCGGCGGCCCGGTTCTGGATCCCGCCGGTCGCGCGCAGCGCGTCGATCATCCGCGCTCGCTCGAGCTCGCGCACCTCGTCGGCGATCGGGCGGAAGGCTCGATCGGCGAACGGGTCGCCCGGCTCGCCGGCCGCCTGGTCGCCCGCGGCCCCGGCCGACATCGCCTCGGCGCCGTCGACCGGCGTTCCGGCCGCCACCGGCGACGGGCCGGCCGGCTCGGTCAGCTCCGGCGCGGCGGCGCGCGCGCTGCGCCCGGCGGCGGTGACCGTCGCAGGCAGGTGCCAGGTCTCGATCTCGACCGCGTCGTCGGGCGCGGCGGCGGCGGCGTAGTCGAGCGCGTTGCGCAGCTCGCGCACGTTGCCCGGCCACCCGTGCAGGAACAGCGCCTGGGCCGCGGCGACCGACAGCCCGAGCGGCTCGCGGCCCAGCCGGGCGCACACCCGCTCGAGCAGGGTGCCGGACAGGACCGCGATGTCGCGCGGGCGGTCGCGCAGCGGCGGCAGCTCGAGGTGGGCCGCGGCCAGGCGGAAGAAGAGATCGCGCCGGAAGCGGCCGGCCTCGACCTCGCGCTCGAGGTTCCGGTTGGTGGCGGCGACCAGGCGGATGTTGGTCGTGCTCGGCTTCACCTCGCCGACCCGGGTGAGCTCGCCGCTCTCCAGGACGCGCAGCAGCTTGGCCTGGACCGCGAGGGCGAGCTCGCCGATCTCGTCGAGGAACAGCGTCCCGCCCGAGGCCGCCTCGAGCTGGCCCGGCTTGGCGGTCATCGCGCCGGAGAACGCGCCGCGCGCGTGGCCGAACAGCTCGCTCTCGGCCAGCGCCTCCGGGATCGCCGCGCAGTTGACCGACACGAACGGACCGGCCGCGCGCGGCGAGAAGGCGTGGATGGCGGCGGCGGCCAGCTCCTTGCCGACTCCGGTCTCGCCCTGGATGAGGACCGGCAGGTCGGAGCGGGCCAGCCGGCGGGCCAGCTCGTACAGGCGCACCATGCCCGGGTCGGCCACGATGATCTCGTGGGGCCCGGCGGTCAGCCGCTGGACCGCGCTGCGGGCCAGGATGGTCGCGCCCGGCCCGGCCGCGTCGGCGGCGGCGGAGGCGCTGGCCAGGAGCGTGTCGCCGTCGACCCCGTCGGTCGGCGACAGCGCGATGCCGATGGCGAGCGGATCGCCCGCGCCCTTGAGCAGGAAGGCCAGGTCGATCGCGATCGGGCCGGCCTCGTCGGCGTCGAGCTCGGGCAGGACGATGGCCACGCGGTGGTCGTCGAGCAGCGCGGCGGCGTCCATGCGGCGCAGCCGGCCGGCCAGGACCGCGGAGGCGCGCGCGCGGTCGAGAGCGTGCGACGCGCGCAGCACGACCACCGTGAGCTCGCGCTGGTACTGGACCGCGCGCTCGCTCTCCTCGTCGAGCCGGCGGGTGAAGCCGCTGCCGTCGAGCACGTCGCGCGAGCCGGCCGCGCGGAGCGAGCGCTGCACCACCAGGAGCGTGCCGCCCAGCGCGATCACGTCGCCCCAGCGGAGCAGCCGAGCGCCGTCGATGCGCTCGCCGTTGACCAGGGTGCCGTGGCGGCTGCCCAGGTCGGTCAGGCGGAGGCCGTCGGGGCCGATCAGGATCTGCGCGTGGGCTCGCGACACCAGCGCGTCCGACAGGACCAGGCCGGCGTCGGGGCCGCGGCCCATCACCACCGCGCCGGCGGTGGGGAGCGGCACGGTCCACGAGCGCTCTCCCTCGATGCAGAGCAGGTACTCGCCGGAGCGGATCGCCGACACGGTCTTCGGCGTCTCGCCGACCTCCTCGAGCCCCGTGATCGTCCGCCGCTCCACTCCCCCACGTATACCGACCTCTCTCCAGAGCGAGCAAGCAGACGCGAGGACGTGCACGACGGAAGCCAGAGCACGCGACGTGCCGGGGGCCGCGGCGGTCGGCTGGGTGCCAAGCTACCGAGATCTGGAGGGTCCGCTCGCGGAGGCGCGCGCTCGCCCGGCTGGCGCGCTGGTTCGGCATGCCGGGCCGGCATCGATCGACGGCAGCGCCGGCGCGGTCGGCCGGGAATCGGGGACGGCGCAGGCGACGACCGCGTCCGACCGGGACGCCTACCGGCGGAGCCGGGGCGCAACGACAGGGACCGACGGCGGCAAGAGCGCGCGGACCCCGTCGTAGTGGCGGTCATCGGCCGCGATCAGGCCGGAGACCTCGCGATCGGCGTCGAAGCGACCGGCCTCGGTCTCGGCGATGAGCTCGGCGACCGCGGCGCGCAGGCGGTCGAGCTGGTCGGCGGGCAGGCCGGCGCGGGCGACCAGCGCGTCGCCCGGGATCGGGTCGCTGGCGGCCAGGATGCGGAAGGTGGCCGGGGCGATGCCGGCCTCCTCGGCCCACTGGGTGAGCGCGGTCGAGCTGGACCCGGCCACCTCGCAGTCGCCGTGGGCCAGGAGCGACACCACCCGCTCGTGGTCGCCGGCGAACACGACCGGGCCGAGGTCGCGGTCGGGATCGAGGCCGGCGCGGCGGAGCATGACGCGCGGGTAGACGTAGCCCGAGGTGGAGGTCGGATCGACCAGGCAGATGGTTCGCCCGCGCACGTCGGCGACGTCGCGCACCGGCGAGATGGTGCGGGTGTAGAGGATGGCCTGGTAGCTGTCGGCGCCGTTCGACTGGACCCGGGCCAGGAGGACCAGGCCCGGCTCGCGCGCCCGCGCCCGCACGTACGAGGCCGGCGACAGGCCGGCGGCGTCGATCTGGCCGGCGACAAGCCGGGCGATCGCGTCGTCGTACGAGCTCGACGGGACGAACTCGACCGGGCTGTCCAGCCGCTCTTCGAGCTGGTCGAACAACCAGCGGGTGCTCGCGGCCAGGAACGCGCGGTCGCGGTACGGAGACCAGGTGATGCGGAGCCCCGCGCCACTGGACCGGCCGACCAGCAGCGCGCTGCCGGCCGCCGCGACCAGGGCGGCGGCGGCGATGGCGGCGATCACCCAGCGGCGTCGGTGATGGCGGCGTGGCGGCGGCGTCACCGCGACGCGGTCGACCTCGGCGCGCAGGGCGGTCAGCTCCTGGCGCAGCTCGACCGCGGTGTGAAAGCGCCGGGCCGGGTCGCGCGCGAAGCAGCGGCGGAGGATCGGCTCGAGCCCGGCCGGCAGGTCCGGCGCCACCTCGCGCGCCGGCGGCGGATCGCGGGTCAGGATGTTGGCCAGGGTCTCGTTGTAGTTCTCGCCCGGGAACGGGCGGCGGCCGGTGACGAGCTGGTAGAGGATCACCCCGACCGCCCACACGTCCGCCTCGGGCCCGACCTGGGTCTGCCCGCGCGCCTGCTCCGGGCTCATGTAGTGCGGGGTGCCCAGCACCTGGCCGGTGCGGGTCAGGCTCGGGTCGGAGCCGAGCGGATCGCTGCCGCGGGCGAGGCCGAAGTCGAGCAGCTTGGTCCGGGTGGCGCCCGGCTCGGCCAGGACGAAGATGTTGCCGGGCTTGATGTCGCGGTGGACCACGCCGGCGGCGTGGATCGCGGCCAGCGTGTCGAGGACATCGAGGAGGATGTCGAGCCCGTCGGCCAGCGGGACCGCCCCGGCCTCGAGGCGCGCCTCGAGGTTTCCCCCGGTCAGGCGCTCCATCACCATGTACGGGGTGCCGTCGGCGGTGAGGTCGAAGTCGAGCACGCGGGCGATGCCCGGGTGGCTGGCGACGCCGGCCAGGCGTGCCTCGCGCAGGAAGCGATGGACCGCCTCCGGCGCGCCCAGGCGCTGGGGGTGGAGCAGCTTGACCGCGACCAGGTTGCCGATGGTCAGGTGGCGGGCCTCGAACACGCGGCCCATCCCGCCGGCCCCGATCTCGCGCTCGAGCCGCCAGCGCCCCTCGAGCAGGTAGGGCAGGGGCCGGTCCGGCGTGCGATCGACCGGACCGGGCCCGCCCGGGCTGCGATCCACGGTCGGGCTGGTGGCCGGGCCGCGGCCGAACTCCACGCTCGGGGTGGCGCGGTCGTCGCCGGGCTCGTGGCCGTGCCCGGAGTCTGCGCCCTGGCCGAGATTCTGGCCCTGGCCGAGATCCTGGCCCGGGGGGCGATCGCCGGTCGTGTCGCCGGTGGTGTCGCCGGTCGGGTCGGCTCCGGTGTCGCCGCCCTGGCTGGAATCCTGGCCCGGCCCGCTTCCGGTCGGGTCGGCCCGCTGCGCTCCTCGCCGCGCGTCGTCCTCGCCGGACACCGCTGTTCCTCGCTAGCGGTCGACCCGGCCGAACAGGGTGGCGAGGTTCGACCGCTCGATGACCACGTCGACCAGATCGCCCGGGCCCAGGTCGCCGCGCGGCAGCACCACCGCCTTGAACCCGTCGGTGCGGCCGAGCAGCTGGTCCTCGCTGCGCTTCGCGCGCGAGAGGATGAGGACGCGCTCGCGCCGGCCGACCTGGGCCGCGTTGACCTCGCCCGAGATGCGCTCCTGCAGGCGGACGATCTCGCCCAGGCGCCGCTTCTTGACCGCGGCCGGCACGTCGTCCGGGATGCGCCGGGCCGCGTAGGTCACCTCGCGCTCGGAGTAGGAGAACATGAAGGCGAAGTCGAAGCGCAGCTCCTCCATGAGGCCGAGCGTGGCGGCGTGGTCGTCCTCGTCCTCGCCGGAGAAGCCGGACAGGATGTCGGTCGACAGCGCGATGCCGGGCACTCGCCGGCGCAGGGTCGCGACCAGCTCGCGGAACTCGCCGGCGCGGTAGCCGCGCCGCATGCGCTCCAGCACCCGATCGGATCCGGACTGGACCGGCAGGTGGACGTACTTGCACACCTTCGGCTCCTCGGCGAGCACGTCGATGACGCGCGCGGTGAAGTCGACCGGATACGGCGAGGTGAAGCGGATGCGCTCGATCCCGTCGACCCGCGCGACCGCGCGCAGGAGATCGGCGAAGTCGGCCTCCTCGTGCCGGTACGAGTTCACGGTCTGGCCGAGCAGGACCAGCTCGCGGTAGCCGGCCTCGGCGTGGGCGCGCGCCTGGCGCAGGACCTCGCGCGGCGCGACCGCGCGCTCGCGACCGCGCGTGTACGGCACCACGCAGAAGGTGCAGAACTTGTCGCACCCGCGCTGGATGGTGACGAAGCCGGACACCCCGTCGCCGCCGCCCTCGCCGGACAGCCCCTCGTACACCTCGGCGCGGTCGAGCTTCACGTCGAGCACCGCCGGAGCGGCGCCGTCGCCGCGACGGGCCTCGATCACCCCGGCGATGCGCCGGTAGCTGTCGGGTCCCGCGACGACGTCGACCTGCGGCGCGCGCTCGGCCACCTTTCCCTTCAGGTGCTCGGCCATGCAGCCGACCACCGCCAGGACCACGCCGCTCCGCCGCCGCTTGTGCGCGGCCAGCTCGTTGGCGCGGGCCAGCACCCGCTCCTCGGCCTTCTCGCGGATCGCGCAGGTGTTGAGGACGAGCAGGTCGGCGTCCTCGGGGCGCTCGGCCCGGGTGTAGCCGGCGTCGCGCAGGATGCCGACGAGGAGGTCCGAATCGGCCACGTTCATCTGGCAGCCGTAGGTCTCGATGTAGACCCGCGCACCGTCGGTGCGGGGGGCCGGCGGCGGGGCTGGATCCGGGCGGCGGCGGCCGAGCGAGACCAGCGCGTCGGAAGCGGACGATGCCACGCAGCCGGCTCATACCACGGCGGGCCGGCGCGGCGCTATCATTCCGTCTTGACGCGTTTTCTGCGCAGAGCCGCCATCCTCGGGGCCGCGCTCGCCGTCCTCCACGGGGTTCGCCTGGCCGTCGGGCCGCGCGCCGCGCTGACGACCGGGGCGGTGCTCCTGGTCGGCAGCCTGCTGGTCCTGGTCGTGCTGCCGCGCGTGGCCCACCGCGCCTTCCGGCGCGGCGCGTTCGGGCGGGCCGCCGTCTCCTACTGGCTGCTCGGCTGGCTCCGCGTCGACGGCGCCGCGCGCGCCGCGCTGCAGCTGTCGGTGGCCGCCTGCCTGCTCGGGCGCGAGCGCCACCGCGACGGCCTCGCCCGCCTCGACCGGATCGACCGCGACGCCCTGCGCGAGTCGGCCCGCGCCGCGTGGCACAACAACCGCGCGTATGCGCTGACCCGATCCGGCGCCGACGCCGCCCAGGCGATGGTCGACATCGACGCGGCGATCGCGCTCCGGCCCGACGTGGCCGCGTTTCGCCACACCCGCGGGCTCGCGCTCCTGGCCGGCGGCCGCCTCGACGACGCGATCCGCGAGCTCGACCTGGTCTGGCAGCGCGGCGAGGGCGGCCCGCCGCTGCTCGAGGCCGAGCGCTGCTTCGACATGGGCATCGCCTGGTCGCGCAAGGGCGAGCGCGAGTACGCGGCCGACTACTTCGAGCGAGCCCGCCGCGCCGCGCCCGGCTCGGCCTGGGCTGCGCGCGCCGCGGCCAGGCTGGCCCCGTCGGACCAGCTACCCGATGCGCTGGTCGAGCTGGCCTGATTTTCAGCGCCAGTCGGCGCCGAGCTCGGCCTCGAGCACGTCGGCGCACAGGGCGACGCACTCGTTGCAGATGTGGGCGTCGCCGCTGGCCAGGAGCTTCTTCACCTCGCGGCGCGGCTTCCCGCACCAGGTGCAGGCCAGCTCGGCGGCGCCGGTGCGCGCGCGGGCGGGCGGGCTCGTCGCGGCTAGCGCCTCGTCGTGATCCGGGGAGATCGGCGCGAACTCGCCGGTCGTGCGCAGGCCGACCGCCCCGCTGGTCCGCAGCTCCTGGAAGCACACGCCGCACACGTCGATCGGCATCGAGCGGTCGAGATCGTCGCCGCATATCGGGCACGGACGGGGGGGTGCCTTCATCGCTCGCCTTCCTCGCTGGAGCTGGCCGCGCGGCTCCGCCCGGCAGTATACGGCAGCCTCACCGTGAAGCAGGTGCCGAGCCCGGGCTCGCTGTCGAGCTGGACGGTGCCGCGGTGATCGGTCACCAGGTTGAGCACGGTCGCCAGTCCGAGCCCGCTGCCGCGGCTCTTCGTGGTGAAGAACGGCTCGAACACGCGGTCGCGGTGCTCGCGCGGGATGCCGGGGCCGTCGTCGCGCACGCGCACCGCCACGTCGTCGGCGCCGCGCTCCAGCTCGACCACCACGTGGCCGCCGCCCTGCGCGGCCGCCTCGGCCGCGTTGCGCATGAGGTTCCACAGCACCTGGCGCAGCTTGGCGGCGTCGCCCTGTAGCCGCACCGCGCCGTCCTCCTCGCCGTCGACGCCGTCCTCCAGCTGGGCGGCGACCGTGATGCCGCCCAGCCCGCGGTCCTGCTCGAAGACCCTCACCGTGTCGCGGACGAGCTCGGCCACGTCGATCGGCGCGATCTTGAGCGGACGCGGGTTGGCGTAGTCGAGCAGGTCGGTGACCAGCCCGTTCAGGCGATCGATCTCGCGCGTCACGATCCCCATGAGCGCGCGGCTGTCCTCGTCGGACTGCGGCATCTTGCCGAGCAGCTCGATCGACCCGGAGATCGACGCGAGCGGGTTGCGGATCTCGTGGGCCACCGCCGCGGCCAGGCCGCCGACCACCGCCAGCCGCTCGGCCTGCTTGACGCTGATCTCCATCTTGCGCAGCTCGGTCAGGTCCTGGAAGCTGACCACCCGGCCGAGGAAACGCCCGCCGTGATCGGCCAGCGGCGACACCGAGATGCCGACCACCAGCGCCGCCTGACCGGGGCGCTCGACGGTGAGCTGACCGCGCTGGCTCGCGCCCCTGGGCCCGAGCCCCTCCATGTGGGCCGACAGGCCGGGCAGGACCGTGTCGACCTTCCTGCCGGCCGCGAGGGCCGCGCTGGTCGACAGGATCTCGCACGCCGACTGGTTGATGGTCAGCACCACGTCCCACGGATCGACGGTGAGCAGCCCGCTCGACAGGCAGCGCACGATGTCGCTGTGCAGGGTGAGGAGGTCGGCGGCCGCGCTGCGCTCGCTGGCCAGGCTGGCGCTGGTCCGCTGCAGCTGGGTGGCCAGGCTGAGCGCGAGGATCGACACGCCGGCGATCGCGGCGACGTTGAGGCCGAGCGAGCGGCTGAGGTCGAGCCGGCTGACCGCGCGCGGATCGAGGCCGGCCTGGGCCGGCAACAGCCCGCCCCAGCCGAGCAGGCCGACCAGGAGGAACAGGAGCGCGGCGACCAGCGCGATCCAGACCGTCGCGTCGCGCGAGCAGACCGTGGCCGCCCCGATGATGGTGAGCGGGAAGAAGAACGTGTAGGCGCTCTGCGCCCCGCCGGTCATGTGGACGACCAGCGACGCGATGATGAGGTCGACCGCCAGCTGGGTGTGGGCCAGGCGGCTCAGCCGGCGCAGGCGGCGGAGCGCGACCACGTAGACCAGGGTGAGGAGGTAGGTCGTGGCGATGATGCCGTAGAGCAGATACGTGCCGGGCGCGCCCGGGTCCGCGTCGCTCAGCCAGTAGAGCAGGGTGGTCGCGCCCAGCACCAGGGTGATGAGCGCAACCCGGAACAGCATCAGGTAGGTGAGCCGCCGGCGCAGGTCCGGCGTGGAGTCCGCGGCCGACTGCGCTCGAGCCTCCAGGGCCGTGCTCACTCGCCCGAGATGTTACCAGCGAGCTCGAAGACCGGCAGGTACATGGCGATGATGAGCCCGCCGACCACCCCGCCGAGGAACACCATCATGAGCGGCTCGATGAGCGAGGTCATCGCGCCGACCGCGACGTCGACCTCGTCCTCGTAGAAGTCGGCGATCTTCTGCAGCATCTGATCCATGGCGCCGGTCTGCTCACCGACGCCGATCATCTGCACGACCATGGCAGGGAAGACCCGGCTCTCGGCCAGCGGCCCGGCCAGATCCTTGCCCTCGGAGATGCGCGCGCGCGCGTACATGATGGCGTTCTCGACCAGCTTGTTGCCGCTGGTCTTGGCGCAGATCTCGAGCGAGTCGAGGATCGGCACGCCGGAGGCGAGCAGGGTGCCGAGGGTGCGGGTGAAGCGCGCGACCACGATCTTGCGCAGGACGCTGCCGACGACCGGGATGCGCAGGATGGCGGTGTCGAACATGAGCCGCCCGCGCCGCGTGCGCAGCGCCATGGTCAGCCCGAAGCCCGCCGCGAACGCCACCCCCGCGAACCAGTACCAGTTGTCGACGAAGCCGTTCGAGATGCGGATGACGATCTGGGTCGGGGCGGGCAGCTTGGCCCCGCGGAACTCCTTGTACATGTTCTCGAACACCGGGATGACCTTGGTGAGCATCACGATCACCACGACCAGGGCGACGAACATGACCACGCTCGGATAGACGAGCGCGCTCTTCAGCTGGCGCTTCAGCTTGACCGACTTCTCGATGTACGTGGAGAGCCGGTTGAGGATGCTGTCGAGGATGCCGCCGACCTCGCCGGCATGGATCAGGTTGACGTAGAGCTCGTCGAACACCTTCGGGTGGCGGCGGAGCGCGTCGGAGAAGGTGGAGCCGGACTCGACGCTCGACTTGACCGCGTGCAGCACCTTGCCGAGCGATGGGTTGTCGGTCTGGGTGGCCAGGATGTCGAGGCACTGCACCAGCGGCAGGCCGGCGTCGATCATCGTGGCGAGCTGCCGCGTGATGATCTGCAGCTCCTTCTGCTTGATGCCGGTGCCGATCTTGAGCGAGAACTCGCGCGCGGCGCGGCGGATCTTGCGCGGCGTGACCTGGTCGGCGCGCAGGCGGTTGGCGGCGGCCTCCTCGCTGACCGCCTCGATCACGCCCTTGCGCATCTCGCCGGCGCGGCTGACGCCTTCCCACTGGAACTTGGCCATGGTCTACCTCCCGCGCGACGGGGTCTGCCTGAGCGAGGCTGGATCCTGGGACGCGGCGATGAGCGACTTGAGCTCGTCCAGGTCGGACGAGTTGCCCATCGCGTCCTCGAGCGTGATCTGCTGGCGCAGGTACAGGTCGCACAGCGACTGGTTGAGTGTCTGCATCCCGTACTTGGACTGCCCGATCTGCATCTGCGACTTCACCTGCTGGAGCTTGTCCTCACGGATGAGGTTGCGGATCGCCGCGTTCGGGATCATCACCTCGCATGCCATCACCCGACCGCCTCCGATCTTCGGGATCAGGTTCTGGCATATCACGCCCTCGAGCACGAACGACAGCACCAGGCGGATCTGCGACTGCTGGTGGGACGGGAAGACGTCGATCACCCGGTTGACGGTCTGGATCGCGTCGTTGGTGTGCAGCGTGGCGAAGGCCAGGTGACCGGTCTCGGCGATGGTCAGCGCGGCCTGGATCGTCTCGAGGTCGCGCATCTCGCCGACCAGCACCACGTCCGGGTCCTGGCGCAGGATGAAGCGCAGCGCGCGCGAGAACGACTGGCTGTCGGCGCCGATCTCGCGCTGGTTGACCACGCAGCCCTTGTGGTGGTGCAGGTACTCGATCGGATCCTCGATCGTGATGATGTGACCGCGCTGGGTGCTGTTGATGTGGTCGATCATCGACGCCAGCGTGGTCGACTTGCCGGAGCCGGTCGGCCCGGTGACCAGGACCAGCCCGCGCGGCTTCTCGCACAGGGTGAGCACGACCGGTGGAACGCCGAGCTCGCCGAGCGGGCGGATCTGGTACGGCACCAGGCGGAAGGCGCCGGCCACCGCGCCGCGCTGCATGAAGATGTTCGCCCGGAAGCGGGCCATGTCCTTGACCCCGAACGACAGGTCGAGCTCCTGGTCCTCCTCGAACCGCATCTTCTGCGCGTCGGTCATGATCGAGTAGCAGAGGTGCTTGGTGTGGATCGGGGTCAGCTTGTCGGTCTTGAGCGGGACCATGCTGCCGTCGATGCGGAGCTGGGGCGGTGTGTTGCTGGTGATGTGGAGATCCGAGGCGCCGTTGTCGATCATCACCTTGAGCAGCTGGTGCAGCGTGAATTGCATGGAGTCTCAGTCGTCCACGGTGGTGCGCAGGATCTCTTCCGGCGTGGTGACTCCGTCGAGGATCTTGTTGATGCCGGCCATGCGCAGGCTGGCCACGCCGCGCCGGATCATCTCGGCCTTGATCTCGGTGGCCGACGCGCCCTGCAGGACCAGCTCCTTCAGCTCGTCGTTGAACGGCATGCACTCGTAGAGCGCGATGCGGCCGCGGTAGCCGGTGTCGCCGCAGTTCTTGCAGCCGCGCCCGCGGCAGACCGTGGCGCGCTCGACCTGCTCCTCGGTCATCCCCATCTTGAGGAGCGCCTCCGGGTGCTTCTCGACCGGCTCCTTGCAGTCGGTGCAGATCTTGCGGGACAGGCGCTGGGCCAGCACCAGGTTGACCGACGCGGTGACCAGGAACGGCTCGACGCCCATGTTGAGGAGGCGCGACACGGTCGAGGGCGCGTCGTTGGTGTGCAGCGTGGACAGCACCAGGTGGCCGGTGAGGGCCGCCTTGACCGCGATCTCCGCGGTCTCGAAGTCGCGGATCTCGCCGACCATGATGATGTTGGGGTCCTGGCGCAGGAACGAGCGCAAGGCGGTGGCGAAGTTGAGCCCGATCTCCTCGTGCATCATCACCTGGTTGATGCCGGGCAGGTTGAACTCGACCGGATCCTCCGCGGTGGAGATGTTGGACTCGACCTTGTTGAGCTCGGTCAGCGCCGAGTAGAGCGTGGTGGTCTTTCCGGACCCGGTCGGCCCGGTGACCAGCACCATGCCGTAGGGCCGGGCGATGGCGCGCTTGAAGTCGTCGAGCGGCTTCTGCTCGAAGCCGAGCTTGGTCATGTCGAGCTGGAGCTGCGACTTGTCGAGGAGTCGAAGCACCATCTTCTCGCCGTACAGGGTCGGCAGGCAGGAGACGCGAAAGTCCATCTCCTTGTTCCGCCCGATCTTGAGCTTGATGCGGCCGTCCTGGGGCAGGCGGCGCTCGGCGATGTCCAGGCTCGCCATGATCTTGAGGCGGCTGGTGATCGCGTTCCGCATCTTGAGCGGCGGGCGCATCTCCTCCTGCAGGATGCCGTCCACCCGGAACCTGACCCGGAAGAACTTCTCGTACGGCTCGACGTGGATGTCCGACGCCTTTTTCTTGATCGCGGACAGGAGGATCGCGTTGCACAGCTTCACGACCGGCGCCTCGCCGGCCTGGTTCTCCAGGTCGACGACGTTGAGGTCGCCGTCCTCGCCCGACTCGAAGTCGACGTGCTCGTCGAACTCCTCGAGCATCGTGCCGAGGTCGGGGCCGCGATCGTAGTAGCGCTGGATCGCCTCCTCGATGGCCGACTCGGCGGCCACCACCGGCTCGATGTTGTACTGGGTGAGGAACTTGAGCTCGTCGATCGCGAAGATGTTGGACGGATCCGACATCGCGACGATGAGGGTGGCGCCGGCCCGGTTGATCGGCACCACCATGTGCTTCATGGCGACGTCCTTGGTGACCAGCTTGAGGACGTCCGGATCGATCTCGAAGTCGTTGAGGTTGATCGAGGGCAGGCTGTACTGGCGCGCGAGGAAAGACGTCAGATCACTGTCGTTGACGAAGCCGAGCCGGCTGAGCGCCACCCCCAGGCGCCGACCGCTTCGCTTCGCCTCGTTCTGAGCCTCTTGCAGCTGCTGGAGCGAGATCATCTTCTCGCGGACGAGAAGCTCGCCGAGTCGGCTCATCTAAATACCCCCCCAGGTAAAGAAAATAAAAGCCCTTTCAATATGTTAGTGCGGGTGGCAACAAGTGTCAACCAGCGTACGTGTGGCGCCCTTGGTGGTGCCATGTCGGGTCACGTGGGTCGTCTCCGACCAGGCTGAAAATTTGCGCGCCGCCCGGCGAGCGCGCAGCGTCATCCACGAGTCGCGCGTCTCGCGCGGCGCTGGAGCCCGGTCGAGAGGAGGGAGCCAGATGGGATATCGAGAGGCCAGGGAGCTGGCCCGGATCCGCAACGAGCTGCGCGAGCGGCTCATGACCTGCCGCCACCAGGGCGCCGACCTCATCCTGGCCCGGCTGCGCGCCGCCGCCGATCACCTCGCCGCGGTGGCCCCGGAGCTCGACGGCGAGTACGAGCGCTGGCGGCTGCGCTTCGACATGCTCGCGCACGGCACCTGACGGCGCACCGGGCGGCACGCCCGGGGTGAGCCTCGAGCGGAGGTCGCCGTCGGTGGCGATCGCCGCGGAGGCGCTACCGCGAGCCGGGCACGGTGGTCGGGGGAGGAGACACCGCGGGGGGCACGGAGCGGGTCGACGCCGGGGCCGGCGATGTCGCGGCGGGCGCCGACCGCTTCGACGCGGGCGCGGGTGACGTCGCGGCCGGCGATGCCGCCGCGGGCGATGCTGCGCCGCGCGATGCCGCGGCGGGAGATCCAGCGCTGGGCGGTGCAGCGGCGGGCGATCCGGCGGTGGGCGGTGCAGCGCCGGGCGATCCGGCGGTGGGCGGTGCAGCGCCGGGCGATCCGGCGGGGCTCGCGGCGGGCTTTCGACTTCGCGGCTTCGCGGCGCGCGCCGGCCGCTCGCGCCGGCCCTCTCGCTCGCGCAGCGGCATGACGGTCATCTCGGCGGGCAGCATCGAGCGCACCACCGGTTGAGGACTTCCGGCCAGCTCGAACGCGGCGGCGGGCAGGCCCACCACCGTCGGCGCCGCGGCGTCACTGGCGCGGCGGACGGGCACGCGGCGCACCGCGCGCGATGCGCCCGGGTTCGCGTCGGCGCGAGCAGCGGCGTCGGCGCCAGGGCGCCCGCGACCCACCACCACGGCCGCGATGAGCACGCCGGCCAGCGCGACCGCGGCGGCCACGATCACCGGAGCGATCGTCCGGCGGCCCAGCGGCGGCACCCGGTCGGTCCGGGTTCGCGCGAAGTAGGGGTTGAAGGACGGCGCGGCCCGCTTCGGGCTCGACTCGGTCCGGGCCGGCGCGGCCGCCGCGGCGATCGCCGTCGCCGATGACGGCGCCGCCGCGGCGTCGTCGGCCTCGGCGGTAGGCTGCGCGACGCTGGTCGCCGACGGGGAGCGCCACGAGTAGGGAACCCCGCGCCCGCGCCGACGGTACGCGCCGTTGCGCCGCGGCGGGGCAGAGGTGATCTCGGTCGACGCGGCTGGCTCCGCCGCGGCGGCCGGCTCCGCCGCGGCCTCGGCCTCGGTCTCGGCAGGAGAACTGGTCGAGGTGCCCGGCTCGCCCGCGTCGGCGGTCGGCTCGCGGTCGGCAGCAGCCGCGGCGGCGGCGTCCGCTTCGACGCCCGCGGCGGCTCGATTGCTCTCGGCGGCTCGATTGCTCTCGGCGGCTCGATTGCTCTCGGCGGCTCGATCTTCGTCGGCAGCCGATACGGTCTCGGCGGTCGGCTGGCGGTCGGCGGCGGCTCCTGTCGCGGCGTCCGGTTCGACCGCACCGGTGGCCGGTTCGCTCTCGGCAGCCCATGCCCCGTCGGCGCCCGGTCCATCCTCGGCGGCTCGATCGCTCTCGGCGGCTCGATCGCTCTCGGCAGCTCGATCGCTCTCGGCAGCTCGATCGTTCTCGGCGGCCCATGCCGCGTCGGCGCCGGGTCCGTCCTCGGCGGCCCATGCCGGCTCGGCGGCTCGATCGCTCTCGGCGGCTCGGTCGTTCTCGGCGGCCCATGCCCCGTCGGCGCCCGGTCCGTCCTCGGCGGCCCGTTCGCTCTCGGCGGCTCGATCGCTCTCGGCGGCCCATGCCCCGTCGGCGGCCGGCTCCCCCGCACCCGATTCTGTCGGCGTGCCCGGTTCGGCGACGACGTCGGCGGCCAGCCTGCTCCAGGCGGCCGATACGCTCGCGGCGCTCGGCTCGATTCCGGCGCTCGCGGCCGCTGCCGCGTCGTCCCACTCCACCGGCGGGGGTGGCCTGACGACGCGGGCCGCCGGATCGTCATCGAAGGTGAGCGTGTCGGCGATCGACTCGGTCGCGCGCGGCATGCGCGGCGGCGCGCTCCTGACCGTGACCTCGGTGGAGCTCGGGGTCACGGCGTTCACCGGCGCGGGCTCGTGGCTCGTCGGTGGCGTGGCGGGCTGGTCGGCGGTCTCGATCAGCGCTCGCTGCTCCGCAGCTCGCGCTCGCTCCTCGGCCTCGGTCAGCCGGGCCTGGAGCTGAGCGACCAGCTCGGCCGAGCGCCGCTCGAGCTCGTGCCGCTCTCGCTCCGCCTCTCGCCGTTCTCGCTCCGCCTCTCGGCGCGCGGCGGCTCGCGCCTGTTCCGCTGCGGCTTCGGCGGCCTGCTGCATCTCGTGGTGGCGGCGGGTCGCCTCGGCTCGCGCTCGGGCGGCCGGCTCGTCGCTGAGGCGCCAGTCCTCCATGGCGACCAGGGTCGCGTTGGCCCGCGCGATGAAGTCCTCCAGCGAGCGCTCGACCTCGCTCCCCTCGGGCGGGATCGTCCCGGCCGCGCGGCGCAGCGCCGACGGGCGCGCTCCCTCGACCGCCAGCGGCTCGCCTGGCTCGACGGCTGCGCGTTCACCCGCACCCGCACCCGCGCCACCGTTGCTCTCGACGGACATCGACGGTCTTGTCTCCGCAGGTGCGCCCGGCTGCCCACCGTCCGTCCCGACCTGCGACGGCGCAGCTTAGCACCACTGCGCCGGATCTGGACGGAGCCCGACGGACGACGGCCGGGGGCAGCGCCGCCGCGACGCAGCCAGTCGTGGATCGGCCGCGAGAGCGATCGACTCGAGGGCGGGCCCAGGTCGCCTGCCTCCCGCAATTTCCCGAAAAACGCGACTCCGACGGCCGCGATGGAACCAGCGAGATTGACTGCAGGTCGCAGCTCGCTACCATGCCCCCGCTCCATGGCCCACGACGTCTCACGGCCAGGTGGCCGCTCCGGCCCACCGCGCCACCGCCGCCAGCCCAGCGGCCCCACCGTGCGACGCGGTACCCTTCGCCTCCAGCACGAGGTGGCGCGCCGCATCCGCCTCGGCCATCCCTGGGTCTATCGCGAGGCGCTCGATCCGCGCCGGGTGGTGAAGGATCAGCCGGGCGCCCCGGTCGAGCTGGTCGACTGGGACGGCGAGTTCGTCGGGCGCGGCCTGTTCGACGGCGAGACCGCGATCGCCGTCCGGGTGATGACGCGCGATCCGCGCGAGCAGGTCGGCCCGGAGCTGGTCCAGCGCCGCGTGCGCGCCGCGGTCGCGCTGCGCCGCCGCTTCCTCGATCTCGACAGCGAGCAGGCGATGCGCGTGGTCCACGGCGAGAGCGACGGGATCCCGGCCGTGTTCGTCGATCGCTACGCCGACTACCTCCTGTGTCAGGTGCACTCGAGCGCGGCGCTCGGGCTCCTGCCCGCGCTCTACGATCAGCTCGAGGCCGACCTGACCCCGAACGCGATCTACGAGCAGCGCCGGTTCAAGCCGCTCAGCGGGGAGGCGCCGCCACGCGCCGCCGCCGAGCTGGTGCGTGGCTTCGCCGCTCCGGTCGAGGTCGAGGTGCGCGAGGCCGATCTTCGCTTCGGGGTCGACGTGACCGCGCCGCTCTCGGTCGGCCTGTTCGCCGACCTGCGCCTCGGTCGCCGCGCGGTGGCGCGCTGGGCGGCCGGCCGCCGCGTGCTCAACCTGTTCAGCTACACCGGCGCCATCTCGGTCTACGCCTCCCGCGGCGGGGCCACCGAGGTGGTCGCGGTCGACGTCGCGGCCAAGGCCCACGCGCGCGCGCGGCGCAACTTCGAGCTGTCCGGGCTCGACCCGGAGAAGCCGGAGTACATCGTCGGCGACGTGTTCAAGGTGCTGACCCGCATGGCCGACCGCAAGCGCCTCTTCGACATGGTGGTCATCGATCCGCCCGCGTTCGCCAGCGGCACCCGCGGCGGCAAGCCGTGGAGCGCGGTGAAGGACTTCGGCGAGCTGGTCGACTCGGCGCTCCGCGTCGTTGCCCCGGGCGGGCTCCTGGCCGCGGCTTCGTCCACCCACAAGATGACTCAGGCCGACTTCGACATGTCGCTGGCCGACGGGGCCGCCCGCGCCGGCACCGCGCTGCGCATCGTCGAGCGCTGCGGGCTGCCGCCCGACTTTCCGGTCGCGCCCGGCTTCCCCGAGGGCAACTATCTGAAGTTCGCCGTCGCGGTCCGCGAGTAGGGCCGCCCTCGGCTAAAAGCTCGTCTCGCCGATCCGGTGGATACGGATGGTGTTGGTGGTGTCGCCGGCGCCGACCGGCATCGACGCGGTCACCACCACGTACTCGCCGTCCTTCGCCATGTTGCGCTCGCGCAGGAGCTCCTCGATCCGCTCGATCAGCTCGGCCAGGGTCGACGCCGCCGAGATGTAGAGCGGCAGGACGCCCCAGTAGAGGGCCAGACGCCGGTAGGTGACCTCGTTGGTGGTGAGGGCCAGGATGGCGGCCTCGGGCCGGTACTCGCTCATCAGCCGGGCGACGCCGCCGGAGTCGGTCACCACCGCCACGTTGCGGATCCCCATCTGGCGGGCCGCGATCACCGCCGCGTGGGCGATCGCGTTGGCCGACACCGGCATGTCGAGCGACGGGTTGGCCACGCTCAGGCGGTATAGCTTGCTCGCCTCCACCTCGCGGATGATCCGGTCCATGGTGCGGACCGTCTCGATCGGGTAGAGGCCGACCGCGGTCTCGCCGGACAGCATGAGCGCGTCGGTGCCGTCGAGCACCGCGTTGGCCACGTCCGAGGCCTCGGCGCGGGTCGGCCGCTGCTGGCGGATCATCGACTCGAGCATCTGGGTGGCGGTGATGACCAGCTTGCCCTTGCCGTTGGTCGCCTCGATGAGCTGCTTCTGGATGATCGGCACCTTCTCGGGGCCGAGCTCGACGCCGAGGTCGCCGCGCGCCACCATGATGCCGTCGGCCTCGGCGATGATCTCGTCGATGCGGTCGACCGCCTGCTGCTTCTCGATCTTGGCGATGATCGGGATGCTGCGCCCGTCGGTGGTGACCAGCTGGCGGGCCTCGCGGACGTCCTCGGCCGAGCGCACGAACGACTGCGCGATGTAGTCGACCCCGACGCGCATGCCGAAGGTGAGATCGGCGCGGTCCTTGTCGGTCAGGCCGGGGGCCGACACCACCACGTCGGGCAGGTTGATGCCCTTGTTGTCGTTGAGGGTGCCGCCGATCTTCACCACGGTGTTGACCTCGTTGCCGCGCACCGAGGTGACCTCGAGGGTGAGGAGCCCGTCGTCGAGCAGGATCTGCGCGCCGGGGCGGACGTCGCCGGGCAGCCCGGCGTACGAGGTGGAGACCCGGCGCTCGTCGCCGGGCACGGTGGTGTCGGTGGTGATGGTGAACTCGCGCCCGGGGACGAGCTCGATCGGGCCGCCCGCGAACCGGCCGACGCGGATCTTGGGGCCCTGGACGTCGAGCAGGACCGCCACCGAGCGGTCGCGCTTCTGCGCCTGGTTGCGCACCGCCTGCAGCGCCTTGAGGTGCACCTCGCGCTCGCCGTGGGAGAAGTTCAGCCGGGCAACGTCCATCCCGGCGTCGATCAGCTCGCCGATCTTCTCGGGGCTGGAGGTGGCGGGTCCCAGGGTGCAGACGATCTTGGCGCGTCTCATCGAGTAGCTCTCCGCCCCAAACCGCGGGGCCGTGGGTTCTACGCGAAAACATTGTAATCACAAATCGCTTGCTTCAGTCGGTGAGTCCCGCGTAGAAAGGCCCCTCGAAATGGCGAGCTGTCTTTCACGCCGTGGCCGCGCAGTAGCGCTGGCCTTCGTCGGCGCCGGCGCGCTGGCCGCCAGCTGCACCGTGACGCGCGACGCTCCCAACCTCGTCGGTCAGGACGTGCGCCTGACCGTCATCCACACCGCGGACATCCACTCGCGGTTGTTCCCGTACACGTTCATCCCCAACCGCACCGACCGCGACTTCGGCCTCCTGGCCGAGAACGGTCCGTTCGGCGGCGCCGCCCGCATCTCGACCATCATCAAGCGCGAGCGTCACAACGCCGGGCGCTCGCTGTGGCTCGACTCGGGTGACTCCTTCCAGGGCGCGCCCATCTTCAACATGTTCAAGGGCGAGGCCGAGATGCGTGCCCTCAGCATGATGGGGCTGGACGCGGCGGTGGTCGGTAACCACGAGTTCGACCTCGGCACCAAGAACCTCTTCTACCAGGCCGACAACTGGGCCCGCTTCCAGCTGCTCGCGGCCAACTACCTGTTCGAGGATCCACCCAGCCCGGGTGATCGCTCGCTGCGCGACGTGGTCAAGCCGTACGTCATCTTCGACGTCGACGGGCTCAAGGTCGGCGTCATCGGGATGGGCAACTGGTCGTCGATGACCGGCATCTTCGAGGGGGGCAACTCCCTGGGTGTGCGGCCGCTCGAGGACGGCGAGGTGGTCGAGGAATACGTCCGCCTGCTCCGCCCGGTGGTCGACGTGGTCGTCCTGGCCAGCCACCTCGGCCTCGACGAGGACGAGGGCCTGGCCTCCGGCGAGATCGAGCAGGACCAGAACGAGTCGCTGCCGCTGGCCGGGGTGGACGTGGTCCTCGGCGGGCACCTCCACATCGTGCTCAACCCGCCCAAGACCATCCGCAACGACGACCTCGGCCACGAGTCGGTGCTCATCCACTCCGGCGCGTTCGCCAAGTACGTCGGCCGGCTCGACCTGGTCGTCCACGTCGGCGAGGACAACGGCGACCCGACCCGGCGCAGCAAGGTCACCGCGTACTCGTTCAAGACCATCCCGGTCGACTCCACCATCCCGGACGACCCGGAGGTGACCGAGCTCCTGTGGCCGTACTCGGTCGCGCTCAACCGCGAGATCGATCTCAACGGGGTCCTGGCCTACGTGGACACGGCGGGCGACGAGAAGGTGGTCCGCAACGACCCGACCGGCGGCGACTCGCAGCTCGGCAACCTGGTCGCGCGCGCCATGCAGCTGCGCACCGGCATCGAGGCGGAGATCGGCATCACCAACTCGCTCGGCATCCGCGCCGACTTCGAGAAGGGGCCGCTCACCGTCGAGCAGATGTTCAACGTCTTCCCGTTCGAGAACTCGATCACGGTGATCTACCTGTCCGGCTCGGAGATCCAGGAGACGCTGGACTTCGTGTCGCGCAAGTCGGCCGAGCGCGGCTGCCGGGCCCAGGCCCAGGTCTCCGGCATCACCTTCGACATGGTGTGCAGCGGCGACTGCCCGGGCGGGGCCAGCGCGTGCGCCAGGAACGTCTACCTGGGCGACGACTGTCGCAACGGCGACCCCAACGGCCCGATCGATCCGGAGGCGTGCGCGCCGCTCGAGCCGATCGGCCTGTACAAGGTCGCGGTCAACGACTACATCGCGCGCGGCGGCTCCGGCTTCGACGTGCTGAAGCGCAACACCTCGAAGCAGTTCACCACCATCTCGCTGCGCGACGCGCTGGTCGACTACATGCGCCAGCAGCCGGCCTGCGGCGAGGACATCATCGACATCTCCGATCCTGGCCGCGCCACCGTCCGCGAGCGGTGGGGCGCGGTCGCCTGTCTCAACAACACGGTCGAGCCGCACGATGGACGCATCAGGCCGGTCTTCGAGTAGCCGGCGCCTGTGGTGCGCGGCGGCTGCGCTGGCGATCGCCGGCGCGGCCGGCTGCGTCGACGAGCGCGATCCGATCACCGGGACCACCTCGTTCCGGGTCGTGCTGGTCAGCCCGGACGATCCCGGCACCGAGGACGATCGGCTGGCCGACGAGGCGCGCGACATCACCGTCCAGCTGACCGCGCTCGACGCCCAGGGCGAGCCGGACCCGAGCTTCTCCGGCTCGGTCCAGCTCTACGTGCACTACCTGGGCGGCCTCACCCCCGAGCTGGGCACCGAGCCGCTCGACCGCATCGACGTCGAGGCGGGCGTGTCCGACGAGATCGAGCTCCAGCTGCCGGGCGTGTTCGGCCCGACCTACCTCTGGGTCGAGGACGGGCGCGGGTCGTCGCCGACCTTCGCGACCGGGGTGTCGCCGACCATCTGGTACCGGGACCCGTTCCTGGCCGACGTGTCGCGCCCGGACGACGAGGCGTCGCTCGACGCGCTGGAGCGCTCGCCGCTCGAGTTCAAGCAGATCCGGGTCAGTCGATCGCGCTACGGCGCCGACGGCCGCATGGTGGTGACCGGCATCTACTCGCAGGGCTACACGCTCAGCGACGTCAGCTGCGCCGAGGGCGGGGCGCCGCCGTGCACCACCGGCGACTACGACTCGGTGTTCGTGTTCAGCTTCAACCGCCCGCTCGGCGAGGGGACCGGTCCGATCGAGATCGGCGACGTCATCGAGGTGCTGACCGGCGGCATGAGCGAGTTCAACGGCCTCACCGAGGTCAACTTCCCCGAGAGCTTCGTCGCCGAGGGGCAGCGCGACGCCGACCGGGTGCCCGAGCCGACCGTCATCCAGCCGGAGTGGCTGGGCACCCGCATCGAGATGGAGCGGGCCGAGGCCAGCGTGGTCGCGATCGAAGGCGCCACCGTGTGCGAGCTGGACGGCGACTACGACATGTACTCGCAGTGGAAGCTCGACATCGGCAGCGGCTGCGGTGATGCGGTCAACGTCATCACCCAGGGCCAGGTCAACGACTTCAGCCCGGCCGACTACGTCGGTCAGGTGCTTCCGCGGGTGGTGGGGACCCTGCGCCCGGTCAACATCGGAAGCTTCGACGTCTGGATCATCTATCCGCGCACGGCAGAGGACGTTTCCCTGCCCTGAGCCGGCCCCGAGCCGATCGCCCCCCCTCGACCCTGGACCGAACGCGATGAAGCGCTGGCTATTCGTCCCTCCTGCGTTGCTCCTCCTGACCGCGCCGAGCGGGCGTGCCGCGGCGCAACAGCCGTCGGCGCCGCCCGCCACCGGCGCGCAGCCGGCGCCCGCGCAACCCGCGCCTGCGCCCGCGCCGGCCCCGACCTCGCCGACCACGCCGCAGGAGACCCCGGCGCCGACCGCGCAGCCGACCTCGCCGGGCGAGGCGCCGACCAGCGAGCCGGTCCCGGCCGACAGCTCGTCGGAGCCGGCCCTGCCGGCCGCGCCGGCCGCGACCCCGCCCCCGGACGAGGTGGTCAACCGCGGACCGGGCGGACAGTCCGGCTTCGTCGACATCCGCCTCAACCTCACCCTGACCAACGAGAACGTGTTCGCCGAGCCGGGCGAGACGATCCCGAGCGTGCCGGGCTGGCGGTTCGGGCGGCCCAACTCGCTGGGGACCCTGTTCTTCGACAACTACGACACGCGCTTCTCCGGCTACGAGACGCTGTCGCACGCCGTTCTCTACAAGAACTACAACCGGGCCGAGTGGGAGGTCGAGGGCGCGCTGGTGCTGCGCATCAACGACCTGGCCGAGCGCTCGATCGACCTCAGCGACGCCGGCTCCTACGTCCGGGTGGCGCGCTGGACCGACCCGACCCGCAAGAAGAAGGAGCTGGTCTCGCTGACCGCGTTCCCGACCTCGAGCGACCGGTTCCGGCTGGGCTACAGCTGGCGCCTTTCGTGGGGCGGCTCGCCCGAGTACCAGCGCAGCCGCGCGGCGGTGCCGGGGGTGAAGCTGCAGTGGGAGAACGAGCGGGTCTACGCCTACGTCGGCGCGAAGTCGGCGGTGGTGCTCGACCGGTCGACCGCCGAGGAAGAGGCGGTGGTGGCGGTCCTGGCCGGCGGCGGCGTGGACGTCACCGACATGCTGCGGGTCGAGGCCAACGGCGGCTACTTCGATCGCGGCGGCAACGAGCTGCAGGACGTCATCACCGAGAAGGTTCGCCTGTACGGCGGCTCGGTCCAGGTGGCGCTGCACAAGAACGAGCCGGTGACCTCGTCGGTGGACTACAAGCTCTACCGCAACGACCCGGAGCGCGCGTACCACATCTTCGCCACCGAGGAGTACCCGGGCGGCCTCAGCTGGCTGGTCGCGGCCGAGGCCACCGCGCTGGGCCAGACGCTGAAGGATCCGGAGGTCTCGGGCGGCACCAAGGTGCAGCTCGGCCTGGCCGGCGACATCAACACGCGCGTGAAGTACAACCGGTCGAGGTTCCGCCTGGACCTCCAGTACCGCGACCTGGCCTTCATCCTCCACGCCACGCCGTCGCTGCCGACCTACTCCGACTTCCCGCCCCAGTACGAGCGGACCGGCAACTTCTTCGCCGCGGTCGGGGCCGACCAGAACTTCGCCGGCACCGGCCTGACGCTCGGCCTCATCGCCGGCGTCGACATGCCGGCCACGCTCAAGACCCCGACTGGATCGATCCCGGGCGACATGGTGGAGGGGAACGGCGAGTCGACCGCGGTGGTGCGCAACGAGGGCGACATCACGGTGTTGCCGCCGGGCGAGGACGCGCTGCCCCAGCTGGCCCTCAAGCTCACCAGCCGGCTCGACTTCGCCGAGTCGTTCGCCGCGCTGACCGACATCTATTACACGCGCGATCCCAACCAGACCCGCCTGGTCCGCAACGACCCGGAGGCGCCGCTTCGCCGCGAGTTCGGCGAGTTCAACCAGCTCGGCTTCAACTTCACCCTGCAGGCGAAGTTCTAGTCGCTCGGCGCGGTCGCCCGGCCGGCTGGCCGCGGCCAGCCGGGCGTCGGGCGTGTCTACAGCCCGCCGAGCTCGTCGATCACTCCCTGGATCCCCTCTTCCTGCTCGTGGGCCGACTGGACCACCGCGTCGGCGTACGCCTGCGAGAATTCGGGCTCACCCGGCTGCGGCGGGTGCTTGGGCGGCGGCTGGCCGATCGATCCGCCGATGCCCCAGGTGGTGCCGGACGGATCCTCGTGCGTGTTCCAGCCCTGCGCCAGGCCTTCCATGTAGTCGCCGAACCGATCCTTGCGCGCGCGGTGGATGTAGAGCACGCGGCCGTCGCCGACGCCCCAGGCGTAGAAGGTGGCGCTGCTGTCGCCCTGGGTGAGGAGCGTCTGCAGGTGATGGATGCCGGGCGGGAAGTACTGGCTCGGCGTGGTCCGGTCGGACCAGTTCGTGATGGCCGGGATGTCGCAGCCGATGCAAGGGGCGCTCGCCTCGGCGGTGGTGAGCTCGCCCGGTCTGGACGGATCTTCCATCGACACGCAGCCGGTCACGAGCAGGGCGGCCAGCGGGCCGAGGACGAGCGGGAGACATCGACGCATCACGCGACTCCTTTCGATTTCGATTTCACGCACGAAGACGCTCACTCGAAGACGACCACGCTCTCGACCCAGGCCCCGCGCCCGGCGGCCAGCCAGGCCCGCCGCGCATCGCGCAGCGCCGCGGCGGCGACCTCGCCCCCGGCGATGCGCGCGCGCAGATCGCCGAAGAAGGCGCGGGCGTCGGCGTCCGGGATCGGCTCGGCCGAGGCGATCACCGCGCGGGCCCCGGCGAACACGAACGCGGCAGGCAGGCTCCACGACTCGTGCAGCACCGCCGCGACGCGGCTGGCCCGGCACGCGGCCAGGATCACCAGCGGCGCGCCGTCGAGCGACGCACCGCGCACGGCCGCGGCGCTGAGCGCGTAGCGGCCGGCCGGGTCCGGCGACAGGGCCAGGAACGACGCGTCCGACTCGCCGAGGTTGACCAGCCCGTGGGCGTGGAGCTCGATGGCGGTCGCGTCGCGCATGGCGGCCAGCACCCGGGCCGGGGTCGCCTCGGGGCCGGACACCCGCGCGCCGCCGCCGTCGTCGGGCCACGGGGCCAGGCGGGGCAACCCGAGCCCGGCGGGCGGCTCGACGTCGCTGACCACCAGCGGGCGGGCCGACAGCGGCGGCGCGGCCTCGAGCGGATGGCGGCGCGCGGCCCGGTAGCGCCAGGCCAGCCTGTCGGGCAGGAGGCCGGGCAGGCCGTGCAGCGGCGGGCGGGCCAGCACGTCGACCGCGTCGCAGCCGGCCAGGCGATCGACCAGCGCGGGCGGGACCAGCGTGGTCGGATCGATCGCCGGCGTCCGCCGCTGCTCGTCGACGTGGATCGCGGTGGCGCCGTCGGCGCCGCGCACCACCGCCATGCGCAGGCGGTCGTCGATCGCGACGCCGAGCGCGCAGCGGGTCGGCGCGGCCAGGCCGCTCTCCCCGGCCAGGAGAGCGAGGGCGCGATCGGCGTCGCCGCGCCGCGCGGCGGCAAAGGCGAGCACGTTGTAGCTGTACGCGCGCGCCTTGCGTCCCTCGGCGCTCCAGGCCGGCAGCTCGTCGGCGGCGCGGATCGACGCCTCGAGCAGCGCCTGCCCCGCGGCCGGGTCGCGATCGATGAGCAGGCGGCCCTCGGTGTGATCGATGAGCGCGCGGTGGGCCGGGGTGGTGGTCGGGTCGGCGCGCAGCCCGGCGAGGTCGGCGCGGAGCGCGGCGACCTCCTCGTCGCTGCCGCCCTCGCGCAGGAGGTGGGCGGCGACGAACGCGCCCTGCAGGGTGGCCGGGTGGGCGGCGCACGGCTGCCCGGCCGGGCGCGCGGCGGCGAGCTCGCGGGAGGCGTCGGCGAAGCGGACCTGGTTGAGCAGCACCATCGCGGCCAGCTCGTGGGCCCAGGCGCGGTCCTCGCAGCTGTCCGGGTGGCGCAGCGTCATCTCGCCGGCGTACGCGCGGGTGAGCGCCAGGCCGGAGCCGAGCGCGTCGTCGCTGACCGCGTGGAGGCCGGCAAAGGCGGACAGGAGGTTGTCGAGGTTGGCGCCGATCGCCTCGGTGCGGGCGATGCGCCACGCGTCGGTCAGCGCGCGGCGGGCCTCGGGCAGGCGGTGGAGGTCGACGTAAACCTCGGCCAGCATCGAGCCGAGGCGCATGCAGCGGTAGGGCAGGGCGGCGGCGCCGCACCGCTCGAGCGCGCCCATGAGGATCGACTCGGCGGCGAACAGGTCGCCGCGCGCGGTGCGAACCAGGGCCTCCTGCTCGGCGGCGAGCAGGTCGAACCATGGATCGCCGGTGGCGCGGGCCACCCGGACGAACTCGACCAGGTCGTCGCCGGCGACGGTGCGCCCGTCCGGCCCGAGCAGGACCAGCGCGCCGAGCAGGAGGTCGGTCGCGCCGGCCCGGCGGATCGCGTCCAGGTAGCGCGCGCGGGCGGCGCCGGTCGGCCGCTCGCCGGCGCGGATCGCGGCGTAGGTGCGGGCCAGCGGGGCGCGGCGCGCGAAGTCGGCCGCCGCGGTGGTGTCGACCGCGCGGACCAGCCGGCCCGGCGTCCCGGCTCCGTCGAGCGCCGCGGCCAGCGGGCGGAGGGCGAGGGCGCGCTCGCGGGTCGGAGCGGCGCGCAGCGCGTCGAGCAGGAACAGGCGGGCCATGCCGGGCCGGCGGCGGGCGTCGTCGATCGCGAAGCCGGGCCCGCCGGCGACCAGGTCGATGCCGCCGGCCAGGATGCGCTCGTCGAGCGCGGTCCGCTCGTCGGCGTCGCGGGCCAGCGCGCGGGCGCGGGCGCGGGCCTCGGTCGACCAGCCCGGCTCGCCGCGCGCGGCCACCCGGCCGAGCTCCTCGATGGCGCCGCGGACCAGGCCGAGGTCGCGGAGGGCCAGGGCCCGGTTCCAGCCCGCGGCCTGGTGGTCCGGTGCGTCGGACAGGGCGCCGTCGGCCAGGGTCAGCGCCGCCTCGGGATCGCCGCGGCCGAGCTCGAGGGCGGCGCGGTCGGCGGCCAGGTTGGCGCGGTCGGCGGCGGCGCGGCCGCCCGGCGCCGGCGGCGCCTCCGCCGCGCGCTCGAGGTAATCGGCCGCCTGGCGGGTGTCGCCGGCCATGAGGTAGAGGACGCCGACCCCGTGCAGGTCGCCGCGCCGCTCCAGCTCGGCCAGCACCGCCAGCGGCGCGCGCGCGCCGCTCGAGTCACCGCGCGCCACGCCGTACGGGCGATGCCCCGCGGCCGGCGCCCACGCCACTCGCGCCTCCATCCCGCGCTCGGCCGGCAGCGCGATCGCGACCGCGGCGCGCGGCGCCTCGCCGGCCGGCCCGCCGATGCCCAGCCCGAGCAGCACCCAGGTGGCCGCCGCCGCCGCCGGCAAGGCCAGCCCGGCCGCCGCGCCGATGCGGCGCGCGCGCATGCGATGGCGCGAGCGGGCCGAGTCGATGGATCGAACCTCGACCTCGCGCGGCGGCGCGGCGGTCGCGTCGGCGGTCGCGGTCGTGGTCGCGGCGGCGGTCGTCGTCGCGCTGGCCATCACCGGCGCGGGCACCGACACCAGCGCCGGCGCCCGCGGCGCGGCCAGCTCGATCAGCTCCTCGCTGGCGGCGGCGAGCTGGAGCGCGTCGGCCAGCTCCTCCTGGCACGCCGCGCACTCGGCGAGGTGATCGCGGACCAGGTCGGCCTCGACCTCGCCGAGCTGGCCGTCGACCAGCGCGTGGACCAGGTCGCTCTCGCTGCACGGGCGCGTCATGGCGCCTCTCCTTCGCCGCTGGCGCCCATCTGGCGCAGGAGGATGTGCTTCAGCTTGAGCCGCGCGCGCAGGAGCCGGGTGCCGACCGTGCTGGTCGGGATGCCCAGCTCGCCGGCGATCTGCCGGTACGATCGCCCGGCCAGGTGGAGCTCGTAGGCGCGGCGGAACTCGCCGTCCAGCTCGCAGACCGCGGCGCGCACCTGCTCGGTGGTGACGTTGGCCCACGGCTGCGGCGCGCTCGTCTCCGGCGACGGCTGGTCGACCGCGATCGGGCCCGAGCCCTCGAGCAGCGGAGCGCGGCGCGCGCGCCGGCACCGGTCGAGGAACAGGTTGTTGAGGATGGTGACCAGCCAGGCGCGCACGTTGGCGTCCTCGGGCAGCCGGTGCCACGCGCGCAGCGCGCGCTCGAAGGTGTCCTGGACCAGATCGCGCGCGTCGGCGTCGCTGCGGCACAGCCGCCCGGCCAGCCGGGTGAGGAGCGACTGGTGCACCCGCACCGCCTCCTCGAACCGACGCGGCGCGAGGCCGGGCAGCGCGGCGAGCGGGCCGCGTACGATGGCGCCGGCAGCCCGACTGCGCATCGGCTCGGCCCCCACGTCGTCAGCCGTGAGATAGCCTCCCTCGCCCTCCGGGCTCGGTCGCCTGACAGAAGCGTCGATGCGGGCCATCCTTCCTCTGAGAAGCGGGTCTCGGACTCTTCCGCGCGAATCGCTCGCGCGGAGGGGGCAGAGTGCGTTGTGCAACATGCGCACCCGGTCGCCGGGCCGGATTTTCAGCGGTGTGGCCCGATCCGGTGGCGCAGCCGTCCACATCGCGCTGGGGCCAGTGACTCGTCGGGCCACAGTGGGCTCGCAGTGAGACCTCTCCATCGCGGCCCGCTCGCGGCCCGCTCGCGGCTGTCTCGCGGCCGTCTCGCGTCGCTCGTCGGTCGACCGTCGGTCACCGCTTCTGCGACGGTGGCGAGCGTGTCGATCCTTGCGTCCAGCCGAGCGACACCAGGGGTTTGCGGGGGCCGGAGTGGCTTTGGGCTCGCGGGGGAATATGAGAGGATGCGCGCGCCCGGGGCCCACCGGACCTACCCGCGCAGATCCGCACGCATGGACGCGATCCTCGACTTCTTCCGCTGGCTCATCCACCTCATCCGCGAGCCCGGCGAGCTCGTCGTGTGGGGCGGCTACCCGGGCCTCTCCCTCATCGTCTTCCTGGAGACCGGCGCGCTGGCGTTCTTCCTGCCGGGCGACTCGCTCCTGGTCATGGCCGGCCTCTACGCCGCCCAGGGCTCGCTCGACATCCTGCTCCTCAACCTGATCCTCATCCCGGTCGCCATCGCCGGGCCGATCTGCTCCTACTACATCGGCGGCAAGATGGGCCCGCACCTGTTCAACCGGCCGCGCTCGCGCCTGTTCCGACCCGAGCACCTCCAGGCCGCGCACCGCTTCTACGACAAGCACGGCGGCAAGGCGATCGTCATCGCCCGCTTCATGCCGATCGTGCGCACCTTCGTCCCGGTCATCGCCGGCATGGGCGGGATGGGGCTCCGCCGCTTCCACCTCTACAACGTCATCGGCGGAGCCGCCTGGGTGCTGTCGATGACGCTCATCGGCCTGGTGCTCGGCACTCGCTTCCCGATCCTGGTCCGCCACCTCGAGAAGGTCATCGTGGTGGTGGTGCTCGCGTCCCTCATCCCCGCGATCGTCGGTTTCGCGCGCGTGCGCCTGCAGGCCCGGCGCGAGGCCGCCACCCCCGTCAAGCCCCCGGAGTCGCCGCGATGACAGTCCCCAGCGCCACGGTTCGCGGTCGCCGCCGCCTGCCGCCGCACGTCCGCATGCTGCTCGGCCTCATCATCGGGGCCACCTTCGGGCTCATCGCGAACGCCCTGTGGGCCGACAGCGCCACGCTCGAGTGGATCGTCAGCAACCTGGCCGATCCGACCGGCAAGATCTTCATCAAGTTCTTGCTCATGCTGGTGGCGCCGCTCCTGTTCGCCGCCCTGGTCATGGGCATCGCCGAGCTCGACCTGGCCCAGCTCGGGCGGCTGGGCGCGCGAATGCTCGGCTACACCGTCGTGGTGTCGGCGATCGCGGTCGCGATCGGCCTGGTCATGGTCAACCTGGTCAAGCCGGGCGCCGGGATGCCCGACGAGATGCGCGAGCGCGCGCTCAAGTCGGACGTCGAGAAGCGGCTGCTCTACTTCCTGGTCGACCTGCCGGAGACGCCGCCCGAGGTGGCCAAGGCGATCGCGGCCAAGCCGGTGGTGCCCAAGGCGCCGGAGCAGTCGGTCGCCGATCTGGTCATGTCGATGGTGCCGGACAACGTCATCGGCGCGGCCGGCTCCAACGCCACCCTGCTCGGCGTCATCGTCTTCGCGCTGGTGTTCGGGGTCGCGCTCGCGTTCACCCCCACGCCGGCGACCGAGCGGCTGCGCGAGGTGATCCAGGGCCTCTACGACGTGCTGATGAAGCTCATCGAGGGGATCCTGTACTTCGCGCCGCTCGGGGTCGGCGCGCTGCTGTTCAGCATGACGGCCCGGCTCGGGTTCGACATCCTGCAGCAGCTGGCCGCCTACGTCGGCGTGGTGCTGGCCGCGCTGGCCATCCACATGTTCGGGGTCTACTCGCTGTCGGTCCGCTTCCTGGGCGGGATGAGCCCGATCCGCTTCTTCCGCGGGGTCAGGCTGGCCATGGTGACCGCGTTCTCGACCGCGTCGTCGAACGCCACCCTGCCGACCGCGCTGAAGGTGGCCGAGGAGGAGCTGAAGCTGCCCCGCCAGGCCAGCCGCTTCGTCTTGACGGCGGGCTCGGCGATGAACCAGAACGGCACCGCGCTGTTCGAGGGGGTCACGGTCCTGTTCCTGGCCCAGCTGTTCGGGGTCCACCTGGACATGAGCCAGCAGCTCCAGATCATGATCATCTGCATCCTGGCCGGGATCGGCACGGCCGGGGTCCCGGCCGGATCGCTGCCGGTCATCGCGATGATCCTGACCATGTTCCACATCCCGCCCGAGGGGCTGGGCCTCATCCTGGGTGTCGATCGCTTCCTCGACATGTGCCGGACCTCGCTCAACGTCGTGGGCGACCTGGCCGCCGCGGTCTACGTGTCGCGCGGGGTCAATGAGGAAAGTTCAGACTACCCGCAACCTTCGCCGCCCTAGCCTATGGTCACGCCGACTCGGCTCGGGTATACGAACAGCCCTTCACGTGGCAAGGACAGGAACTTCATGAGAAAAACCGTTTGGAGCGCCCGCAGCTGGCTGATGCTGGGCAGCTGCCTCCTGGTCGCGGCGGCGACCTTCCTCTTCGCGCCCGAGGTTCTCGGTAGCGAGAAGGATCTCAAGATCCCCGACCTCGAGACGGTCCATGTGCTCGGGACCAACGCGCGCGTGCTGCTGTTCGCCGGCCTCGGCGTGTGCCTGCTCGGGATGCTGTTCGGTCTGGTGATGTACCAGCGCGTGCGCCGCCTGCCGGTGCACAAGTCGATGCTCGAGGTCTCGGAGCTCATCTACGAGACCTGCAAGACGTACCTCCTGACCCAGGGCAAGTTCATCCTCCTGCTCGAGGCGTTCGTCGGCGCGGTGGTGGTCTTCTACTTCGGCTACCTGCAGAAGATGTCGCCCGGCGACGTGGCGCTCATCGTCATCTTCAGCCTGATCGGCATCGGCGGCAGCTTCAGCGTGGCGTGGTTCGGTATCCGCATCAACACGTTCGCCAACTCGCGCACCGCGTTCGGCGCCCTGCGCGGCAAGCCGTACCCCTGCTACGACATCCCGCTCCGCGCCGGCATGAGCATCGGGACGCTGCTCATCTGCGTCGAGCTCATCATGATGCTGGCGATCATCCTGTTCCTGCCCAACATCGCCGGGCCGTGCTTCGTCGGCTTCGCGATCGGCGAGTCGCTCGGCGCGGCGGCGCTGCGCATCGCGGGCGGCATCTTCACCAAGATCGCCGACATCGGCTCCGACCTGATGAAGATCGTCCTCAAGATCAAGGAGGACGACGCGCGCAACCCGGGTGTCATCGCCGACTGCACCGGTGACAACGCCGGCGACTCGGTCGGCCCGACCGCGGACGGCTTCGAGACCTACGGCGTCACCGGCGTGGCGCTCATCCTGTTCATCATGCTGGCGGTCCCCGCCCGTGTGCCCGGCTTCGAGGCGGTGCAGCCCCAGCTGCTCACCTGGATCTTCGTGATGCGCGTCCTCATGATCATCACGTCGATCGTCTCGTACTGGATCAACGACCTGTTCGCCTCGGCCCGCTACAAGAACGCCGACAAGATGAACTACGAGCACCCGCTGACCACGCTGGTGTGGCTGACCTCGCTCATCTCGGTGGCGGTCACCTTCATCGCGTCCAAGGCGATCATCCCCAGCCTGCACGGCGACACCACGCTGTGGTGGAAGCTGTCCGCCATCATCACCTGCGGCACCCTGGCCGGCGCGCTCATCCCCGAGTTCGTCAAGGTGTTCACCTCGACCAGCTCCGGCCACGTGCGCGAGGTCCTGACCTCGTCGCGCAAGGGCGGGGCGTCGCTCAACATCCTGTCCGGCCTCACCGCCGGCAACTTCAGCGTGTTCTGGCTGGCCACGCTGATGGCGGCGCTCATGGGCGGCGCTTACTACGTCAGCACGCTGGGCTTCGCCTACAACGCGGCGACCGGGGCCGGGATCATGGTGTACCCGGCAGTGTTCGCGTTCGGCCTGGTCGCGTTCGGCTTCCTCGGCATGGGCCCGGTGACGATCGCGGTGGACTCGTACGGCCCGGTCACCGACAACGCCCAGTCGGTCTACGAGCTCTCGGTCATCGAGGAGATCCCCGGCATCCGCGAGGAGATCAAGCGCGACTTCGGCTTCGATCCGCAGTTCGAGAAGGCCAAGTCGGCCCTCGAGGAGGCGGACGGGGCCGGCAACACGTTCAAGGCGACCGCCAAGCCGGTGCTGATCGGCACGGCGGTGGTGGGCGCGACCTGCCTCATCTTCTCCATCATCCTGACCCTCATGACCGAGGCCGGGCACGGCGACCACGCGGCCGGGGCGGCGTTCGTCATGGAGAAGCTGTCCATCCTGAACCCGCTCTTCATGATCGGCCTCATCATGGGCGGCGCCATCATCTACTGGTTCACCGGCGCATCGACCCAGGCGGTGGTGACCGGCTCGTACCGGGCGGTCGAGTTCATCAAGGACCACATCCGCCTCGAGGAGGGTGTGAAGAAGGCGTCGGTCGAGGACTCGAAGAAGGTGGTGGCCATCTGCACGAACTACGCGCAGAAGGGCATGTTCAACATCTTCCTGACCACGTTCTTCGCCACCCTGGCGTTCGCGTTCTTCGACGAGTTCTTCTTCATCGGCTACCTGATCTCGATCGCCATCGTCGGGCTGTACCAGGCCATCTTCATGGCCAACGCGGGCGGCGCCTGGGACAACGCCAAGAAGGTGGTCGAGACCGAGCTGAAGGAGAAGGGCACCGAGCTGCACGACGCCACGGTCGTGGGCGACACGGTGGGCGACCCGTTCAAGGACACCTCGTCGGTCGCCATGAACCCGATCATCAAGTTCACGACCCTGTTCGGCCTCCTGGCCGCCGAGGTCGCGATCAAGATGGGCCACCAGTCGCGCGTGGCCCTGGCCGCGGCGTTCTTCGCGGTCGCCCTGGTGTTCGTGTGGCGGACGTTCTACGCCATGCGGATCAAGGAAGAGGCGGTCGCGGCGCCGGCGGCCAGCACCGAGAACAAGGCGGCCGCGCGCTCGGCCTGATCCTCGGATCGCCCTCGGCGCCGACCGGCGAGGTCGGGCGGCGAGACCTGGACGAAGGGAGCGGGTGCGTCACGGCACCTCGCTCCCTTCGCGTTTTCGGGGCGCACCCGAGGTAGTTGCTCCGCCGACCTCGACGCACTCCGGGGAGCCGGCTCGATTGTAGTGCGGATCATGGTGATAACGCCCGACCGAGGTGCTCGCAGGGGACGCAAGCTGGCGTTCGGGCGCGATTCTCGAAGTTTCGGTTGCGAACGCCGCACCGCAAACCAGACTGCCGGAATCGGATGCCGCCCACCGATCCGCACCCGGAGAATGCCGTGGAGGCGGCGACGAGCGAGAGCCGTGGTCTGGCCATCGTCGGGATCGGGGCCTCGGCCGGCGGCCTGGAGGCGCTCGAGCTGCTGTTCGCGGCCATGCCGGAGGACAGCGGCATGGGCTTCGTCGTCCTCCAGCACCTGTCGCCGGACTTCGAGAGCCGGATGGTCGAGCTGCTCGGCCGGCGGACTCGCATCCCGATCCAGCAGGTGACCGACGGCGTCCTGGTCGAGGCCAACCACATCTATCTCATCCCGCCGCGCAAGGACATGATCCTGTCGGGCGGGCATCTGCTCCTGACCGACAAGGACCCGGCCCGCGGCCTCACCCTGCCGATCGATCACTTCCTGCGCTCGCTGGCCCAGGACGTGGGCGGGAACGCGATCGCCGTCATCCTGTCCGGCACCGGCAGCGACGGATCGCGCGGCATCAAGGAGATCCACGAGGCGGGCGGCCTCATCATCAGCCAGGATCCGAAGAGCGCGCGCTTCGACGGCATGCCGCGCAGCGCGATCGACACCGGCGTGGTGGACCTCGAGCTGGCCCCCGCCGCGATCCCGGAGGCGCTCATGCGCTACCGGGCCGGGTCGCTGTCGGGCGCCGACTACGCCCAGTCGATCGAGGCGCCGGTCCCGAGCAGCCCGATCGGGCAGATCCTCGAGCTGGTCCGCGGGCAGTACGGGATCGACTTCGCCCACTACAAGCCGAGCACGGTGCACCGGCGGATCGAGCGCCGCCTGGCCATGTCCCGGCTCGACGACGTCGAGGCCTACGCCAGGCGGCTGGGCGAGGACCGGGCCGAGCTGAACGCGCTCTACTTCGATCTGCTGATCGGGGTGACGCGGTTCTTCCGTGACCCGGAGGCGTTCGCCTTCGTCGAGTCGGAGGTGATGCCCAAGATCGTCGAAGGCAACCACGACATCCGGCTGTGGGTGCCCGGCTGCGCGACCGGCGAGGAGGTCTACTCGCTGGCCATCCTCCTGCACGAGGCGATGACGTCGCGCGGTCGGCGGGCGCTGGCCAAGATCTTCGCCACCGACGTGCACCCCGAGTCGCTCGAGATCGCCAGCGCCGGCGTGTACGACGCCGAGGCGCTGCGCGACGTGAGCGCGGCGCGGCGCGAGCGCTACTTCGCCCCGTCCGGCGACAACTTCCGCGTGGTCAAGGAGCTGCGCGAGCTGGTGGTCTTCGCCCGCCACAACGTCATCAACGACGCGCCCTTCACCCGGCTCGACCTGGTGAGCTGCCGCAACCTCTTGATCTACTTCCAGCCGGCCGCGCAGAAGAAGGCGCTGTCGCTGTTCCACTTCGGGCTGAAGACCAGCGGCTACCTCTTCCTCGGCCCGAGCGAGACGCCCGGCGACCTGGGCGACGAGTTCGACCCGCTCGAGGGTCGGTGGAAGATCTACCGCAAGCGGCGCGACATCCGCCTGCCGACCGACATCCGGCTGCCGGCGAGCGGGTCGGGGGCGCCGCCGCCGCGCGGCGCGGTCGGCCTGCGGCGAGGAGCGGACAGCGTCCTTCTGTCGGCCTACGATCAGCTGATGGCGCGCCACGTGCCGCCCTCCTTCCTGGTCGATCGCCAGCACGAGCTGCTCCACTCGTTCGGCGGGGCCGAGTCGCTGCTGAGCCTGCAGGGTGGCCGGGTGTCGACCAACCTGCTCGACATGCTCCAGGAGGGCCTGCGGGCCCCGATTTCCGGGGCGCTGCAGCAGGCGGCCAAGCAGGGCCGAGCCGTGCGGTACACCGGGATCGACATCGCAACCCTCGACGGACCGGTGCGCTACCAGCTCACCGTCGAGCCGCTGGCCGACGGCAAGGTCGACAGCGTGAACTTCCTGGTCGCGCTGGAGCGGATGGCCGACCAGGCCCGCAGCGCGGCGGTGGACGAGGTGGACGTCGATCAGGCGTCGCGCGAGTACGTCGAATCGCTGGAGGGCGAGCTCCACTACACCCGCGAGAACCTGCAGGCGACCATCGAGGAGCTGGAGACCTCCAACGAGGAGCTGCAGGCGACCAACGAGGAGCTGGTCGCCGCCAACGAGGAGCTGCAGAGCACCAACGAGGAGCTGCACTCGGTCAACGAGGAGCTGCACACGGTCAACGTCGAGCACCAGCGCAAGATCGACCAGCTCACCGAGATCACCGACGACCTCGACAACCTGCTCCACAGCACCGACATCGGCGTCCTCTTCCTCGACCAGGATCTGAGCGTCCGCAAGTTCACCCCCCGGGTGGCGGAGATGTTCCACCTCCTGCCCCAGGACATCGGTCGCAAGTTCGATCACTTCGCGCACAACGTGGACTATCCGGATCTGCTGGCGCAGATCCGCGAGGTGATGTCGACCAGCCGGCCTCGCGATGGCGAGGTGCCGACCGCGCGGGGCGAGATGCTGCTCCTGCGCATCCTGCCGTACCGGTCGAAGGGGCCGGCGCGCGGGGTGGTGGTGACGATCGTCGACATCAGCTCGCTCCGGCGCTGGGAGGCGGAGGCGCGCCGGCTGTCCGACATCGTGCGCTCGGCGCGCGACGCCATCGTCGCCGAGGATCTGCACGGCCGCATCGTGGCCTGGAACCAGGGCGCCGAGGAGCTCTACGGCTACGCCGAGGCGGACGCGATCGGCATGGACGCGCGCCTGCTCCTCGCCGAGGAGCGGCGCAACCAGGAGGCGGAGATCACCAGCCGCCTGGCCCGCGGCGAGTCGGTCAACACCTTCGAGACCCAGCGGGTCAGGCGCGACGGGCGGCGCATCGACGTCGAGGTCAGCCTGTGCGCCATGTACGACACCGGCCGTCGGTTCGGCGGCATGGCCACGATCGCGCGCGACATCACCGGCCGCAAGCGGGCCGAGGAGCAGGTGAAGCGGGCGATCGCCCAGCGCGAGCAGTTCCTCGCCCTCCTGTCGCACGAGCTCCGCAACCCGCTCATGGGGCTCAGCAACGCGGTGCGCCTGCTCGACCAGCCCGACGTCTCGGTCGAGAGCCAGGCGACCGCGCGTGACGTGGTCCGCCGGCAGGTCCAGCAGATGGCGCGGCTGCTCGAGGACCTGCTCGACTCGTCGCGCATGCGGCGCGACCGCATCGAGCTCAAGCGGCAGACGTTCGACCTTCGCGACGCGGTCGCCGCGGTGATGGACGCCGCCGGCCCGCAGGCGGACGAGGCCGGGGTCGAGGTCGAGCTCGCGATCGCGGACCAGCCGATCCTCGTCGAGGCCGACCCGGGCCGCCTGCAGCAGCTCCAGGTCAACCTGCTCAACAACGCGATCGCGCACTCGCGGCCCGGCGGGCGGGTGAAGTATTGCCTCGAGGTGGTGGACGGCAAGGCCCACGTCACCGTCGATGACGATGGCGCCGGCATCTCACCCGACGACCTGCCGCACGTGTTCGAGCCGTTCTTCCAGGGCGACCGTCGCCGGGGCAAGGGGATGGGGCTCGGGCTGGCCCTGGCCCAGGCGATCGCCCAGGCCCACGGCGGTGAGCTCGAGGCATCCAGCCCGGGCGAGGACAGGGGCGCTCGCTTCACCGCGCGCCTGCCGCTGGCCGGCGCCGAGATCGGCCGCCACAAGGACGAGCGGGTGCGCCGCCCGCGCAGCGACCAGCGCCTGGTCCTCCTGGTCGACGACGACGAGGACGCGCGCGAGCTGCTCGGCATCCTGCTCAGCAACGCCGGCCACGAGGTCATCCAGGCCGGCACCGCCCGGCAGGGCCTCGAGCTCCTGGTCTCACGCCGGCCGCGCGCGGCGATCGTCGACCTCGGCCTGCCCGACATGAGCGGGCTCGAGGTGGCGCGGCGAGCGCGCCAGTCGCTGGGCCCGGACGTGGTCAAGCTGATCGCGCTGACCGGGTTCGGTCAGCAGAAGGACCGCGAGGCGGCGACCGAGGCCGGGTTCGATCACCACCTGGTGAAGCCGCTCGACTTCGATACGATCGAGAGCGTCCTGACCGCGGAGGATTGATCCGGGGCCTCACCGCTCGCGGAGGGCGCGCAGCAGCTCCTCGCGCACCACCGCGGCCACGTCGGCGCGGGCGGGCCGGCCGGGCGCGATCGTCGGGGTCGGCGAGTGCGGGGCCGGCGCGCAGGCCACGACCGGGCGGGGCGCACCACCTCGCCACAGCTCGACCGCGCGGTCGGCCGCGGCGCCCAGCTTGGCGCGCGCTCGCGCCTCGAGGAGCGGGCCGATCGCCTGGTCGGGCAGGGCGCGGATGCCGCCGGTCGCCTGGGCCAGGGTGGCGATGCGGGCCAGGTGCTCGACCAGCTCGAGCCGGAGGTAGGCCTGCTCCAGGGTCGCGCCCCAGGCAAGCGCGCCGTGGTTGGCGACCAGCACGGCGTCGACGTCACCGGCGGCCGCCGCCAGCGCCTCGGCCGCGGGCTTGCCCGGCGCCGCGAACGGCAGGGTCGGGATCGACGGGCCGAGCGACACCACCGCCTCGGCGATGAACGGGCGCTCGAGCAGCGCGCTGCCGCTGCAGGCCAGCGCGGTGGCGTAGGGCGGGTGGGCGTGGACCACCGCCGCCACGTCGGCGCGCGCGGCGTAGACCGCCAGGTGCAGCCCGATCTCGCCGAACGCGCGCCCGCTGCCGACCGGCTGGCCGGCGCCGTCCACCTCGACCAGGCGGCGCTCGTCCACGTCGGCCTTGGAGGTGGCGGTCGGCGTGACCAGGAAGCGGCCCGGGCCGAGCCGCGCGCTGGCGTTGCCGTCGTGGTTGGCGACCCAGCCGCGCTGGTGCATCGCGCGGGCGGTCTCTGCCAGCTGGGCGCGGATGCCGCGGTCCATCAGGTCGTCACCTGGTCGACGATGCCGACGATGAGCGAGCGGATCGGCACGCGGTCGCCCTGCTGGAGGATCTGCCTGACCCCGCTCCCCTCGCTCATCACCAGCACCCGATCGCCCGGGCCGGCCTGCACGGTGTCGACCGCCAGGAAGCTGGAGCCGAGGTCGCCCCCGTCGGTGTCGACCTGCTGGACGATGAGCAGCTTGTGCCCGGCGTAGGCCGGGTGCTTGACCGTGGCGACCACGCTGCCGAGCACGCGACAGATCCGCATCAGCGGCGCTCCGGCGCGTACACCTGGTCCACGATCCCGACGATCGCGGCGTCGACCGGGACGAAGAACGGGTCGAGCGCGAGCGCCGCCTCGCGCGAGCCGACCAGGTAGACCAGGTCGTCGGGGCCGGCCTGGGTGGTGTCGGCCGCCACCTGGATCGGCCCGGCCACGGCCAGCTGATCGTCGACCGGCTGGACCAGGAGCAGCTTCACCCCCTCCAGGCCGGCGGCGATCCGCTCGGCCACCACGGTCCCGATGACTCGGCCCAGGTACATCCGGCGACGACGATACTCGAACACCGGCCGGTTTGGACGCCTGGCGCGGCGCGCATTTGCGGCCTGGTCGGGCCGCCTGGTCGCGGCGCGCTACCTGACCGCGCCGACCGACAGGCGCGCCCGCGCGGCCAGGTAGCCCCGCCGCAGCGGCATCTCGTGCAGGTGGCGGATCTGCCGCTCGCCGCTGGGCCCGACCACGCCGCCCAGGCGCAGCGCGGTGTCGATGTCGCCGCACACCAGCAGGCCGGCGCGATCGGCCGCCCGCATGCACGCGCGCCGGTAGCGCTCCGGGTCGAGGCCGCGCCCGCGCGCCGCCCCGAGCAGGCGCTCGACCTGGGTGCGCACCTTGACCGGCAGCGCCTGGCGCAGCTGCTCGTCGCCCTCGTGCGCGCCGCCGATGGCGCCGTCGGCCCGGCGCCCGCCGAACAGGCGGACCAGCGACGCGACCAGCGCGGCCAGGTGATCGGCCGGCAGCCCGGCGGCGGCGATCCGCTCGGGCCGGGCCAGCTCGGCCGCGCGTGCCAGCAGGAAGCGCAGCTCCATGTCCGAGACCGCGTCGCCGCGTTCGCCGTGCAGGCGCGGGCCGAGCACCACCGCCGGCGGCGCCACGCACAGGACCGTCACGTCCGGCGCCTCGGCCTGATCGGTCACGTACAGCACCGTGGCCGGCTCGTCGAGCGCGCGCGCGATGCGGCCGTAGATCGCGGCGGCCGGCAGGTCGGTCACCGCCGGGACCTTGCGCGCCCCGTGCAGGCCGAGGCGGGCCTGGGCCTCGCCGACGTCCGCCCACAGGATCGGCGCGGCCTCCCACACCGTGGCCAGCACCGCGGCCAGCGGCTCGTCGTCCTCGTCGGCGATGAGCTCGGAGCGGGCGTCGCTGTCGACCACGCCGCGGTACGAGTCGTCCTCGGCCATGACCCGGACCGGATGGACGGCCAGGAACTTCACGTCGTCGTTGGACAGGGCCAGGCCCATCGCGGCGGCCAGCTCGAGGAGCGCGCGGCCGCCGTCGGCGTTGAGCGCCCGGCACATCGCCTGGGCGTAGGCGGCCACGTCGGCCAGATCGAGCGAGTCGGCGGCCAGCACCCGGTGGAGCTCGATGACCTCGTCGCGCCGGGCCGGGTCGTCGGCCCACAGCCCGAGCAGCGCGCGGCGCGAGCGCATCGCCCCGTCCGACTCGAGCGCGAGCTGGGCCGAGGTCTGGTAGGCGGCCACCGCGCCCTTGCGGTCGCCGCGGGCCAGGCGCGCGTCGCCCAGCCGGTTCCACAGGAGCGCCAGGCGCGGCGCGGTCAGCTCGTCCTCCGAGCGGCGGGCCAGCTCGCGCGCCTGCAGCGCGCGGCCCAGCATCGACGCGGTCGCCTCGTGGTCGCCGTCGGCCATGGTCAGCTCCGACGCGATCGTGACCACCTCGAGGTCGTACGGGTCGTCGGCGACCGCGCGCTCGGCGGCGCCGCGGGCCCGGCCCCGGTCACCGGCGGCGAGGTAGTTCTCGGCCGCCGCGCGCAGCCGGGCCGCGCGCGCGCCCGGCTCGGCCGCGAACGAGGCCATGAGCTCGGCGGTGCGCCCGGCCCCGGCGTGATCGCCGGACAGGTCCTGCCGCTCGAGCAGCTTCTCGAGCAGCGGCAGGTGGCGCGAGTCGAGCGGCACCGCCGCCTGGATGGCGGCCTCGTAGCACTCGCGCGCGCGCGCCTCGTCGGACAGGCTCATGAGCGCCATGTCGCCCAGCGCCTCGAACAGGCGGACCCGCTCGGCCGGATCGTCGGTGGCTGCCGCCTGGCGGGCCAGCAGATCGGCCGCCCGGCGCGGGTTGCCCTTCTCCATGGCCAGCTCGGCCAGCGCGTGCAGCGGCGGCGCGTAGTTCGGCTTGATCGCGATCGCGCGCTCGTACAGCGACTCGGCCTTGTCGGGCCGGAGCGAGCGGACCTCGGCCAGCGCCGCGTGGTACAGGCCCTCGGCCACCTCGGCCGGGTAGCGCTCGGCCAGCGGATGGTCGCCGAGCGCGCCGAGGTGGAGCGCCGCCTCGCGCCAGCGCCGGGCCCGGTACCGGTTCTGGCCCAGCGCCAGCTTGACCAGCAGGTTGCTGCGGTGGAGCTTGTCCGCCTCGATCAACGTCTCGTACGCCTCGGCCGAGCCCTCCAGCCCCTCGAAGCCGAGCGCCTTGCGCCGGTAGAGCTCGGCGCGGGTCTCGGGCGGCTGATCGGCCACCCACGGCATCGCGGCGTCGACGAAGTCGATCAGGCGATCCCAGCTGCTCGTCTCGGCCAGGAGGTCGGCCCGGGCCAGGATCGCCGGCAGGTGGCCGGGCAGGACCGCCAGCGCCTCGTCGAGCCGCTTCTCGGCCGCCGCGTCGACCCCGACCTGGCGCGACAGCGCGGCCAGCTGGGTCAGGACCTGGGCCCGCTCGAGCGGCTCGACCGCGGCGTTCTCCAGGCGCGCCTCCAGCACCTCGATGGCCTTCTCCGCGTCGCCGGCCTGCTCGACCAGCGCGGCAAGCGCCCAGGTCGCCTCGGCCTGGTACGGGCGCAGGACCAGCACCTTCTCGAACGCGGCGCGCGCGCCGTCGACGTCGTGGCAGTCGTCGCGCAGGGCCGCGCCAGCGTCCATCAGCGCCTCGACCCTGGCGTCGACGTCGACCAGCACCTCGGCCTCGCGCAGCCGGGCCTGCGCGTACGTGTGCGGGTCCTTCTGCGCGGTGGCGAGCCGGGCCATGCTCTTGAGCGCGGTCGGGTGATCGGGGACCAGCCGGGTCGCCTCGGCCAGCGCCTGGCGGGCGCCCTCGGCGTCGTCGAGCTGGTCGGCGCGCAGCGCGGCCAGCCGGATGAGCAGCGCGGCCAGGTCGCCGGCCGCCGCCCCGCCGGCGCGCCGCGCCGCGATGCGACCCTCCAGCACCGCCGCCGCGTCGCGCGCGCGCGCGGCCGCGACCAGCGCCACCACCAGCTCGTCGGCCAGCTCGTCGTCGTCGGGCCGGACGGTGCGGGCCTGGCGCAGGGCGGAGGCGGCCTCCTCGGGCGAGCGCAGCCAGCCGATGAGGACCTTGGCCCGCCGGCGCAGCAGCAGCACCCGCTCGTCGGGATCCTTGGACAGCGCGGCCCGCCGGCGCAGCACCTCCTCCAGCTGCTTCCAGCGGGCGTGCTCCTCGTACATCCGGTCGAGCGCGGCGTACGCCTCGGCGTCGTTGGGCCACTGGGTGACCAGCTGGGCGTAGGCGTCGATCGCCCGGTCGGGCAGCTCCAGCTCGACCTGGTAGATGTGGCCGATGTGGCGCAGCGCCTCGCGCGCGGTCGGGGTGCCCTCGGCCGCCTCGCCGATCTTGTGGAGGACCTCGATCGTCTTGCTCCACCGCCCGATGTCGCCGTACAGCGCGGCCAGCTGGTCGAGCACCTCGACGTCGTCGGGGGCGAGCGCGCGCAGCCGCTCGAGCGCGTCGATCGCGTCGTGCGGGCGGGCCAGCTTCTCGGCGTAGAGCGCGGCCAGCTCGCGGAGCAGGATCGGCCGCTCGGCCGCCGGCACCGCGCCGCCCAGACGCGGGTCGGTCCGCTCCTCGAGCGACGCCGCGAGATCGACCCACCGCCCGCTCTCGCGGTAGAGCGCCTCGAGCCGCTCGCGCGCGGCCAGGTCGTCCGGCCGCATGCCGAGCACGCGCCGGTACAGCATCTCGGTGTCGCGGGTGCGCTCCTGGCGGGCCCGGATCTCGGCCACCTCCATGAGCAGGTCGACCGCGCGCTGGACCGTGCCGGCCGCCTCGGCCGCGGCCTGGTACTGGTCGGCCATGCGGTCCCACTCGCCGTGGTCGGCGGCCAGGCGGTGCATCCTGGCCCGCAGCTCGCGGTCATCGGGCGCCGCGGCCAGGGCGCTGGCCAGCACGTCGAAGGCGCGACCGACGTCGCCGGCGCCGGTCTCCCACACCTCGGCCGCCTTGAACAGCCAGCGCAGCTTGGTGGCCGGATCGCGCGCCGGCAGGATCTCGTACGCGGTCGCCAGCTCCTCCCACGGCGAGTCGTAGGAGCGGACCGGCAGGGCCAGGATGGTGGACGCCACCCCGGGCAGGCCGCGGCGGGCGAGCGAGCCGGCCGGCGGCGCCACCACCGCGTGGGCGCCGCTCTTGCGCTTGATCTGCGGCGCGCGCGGGGGCGGGGGGGGCGGGCCCTTGCCGCGCCCACCGGGAGCCGGCCGCTGCACCCGCGGGGGCGGCGGCGGTGGGGGCGGTGAGGTGCGCACGCCGAGCGCCTCGATCAGATCCTCGGCGCGGATCTCCATGGTCTGGTCGCTGTCCGACTCGGTCCCCTGCCGGCGGATCTCGAGCAGGTCGTCGAGATCGAGCGGCATGGTCCGGTCCGACCGGCGCGGGCGCAGCGCCGGCTCGATGGTCTCGACCAGGTCGCCCATGGTGAGCTCCTGGGTCGCGTCGCGGCGCGGCCGCGACGACTCGATCCGGACATCGTCGAGCGCCGGGCGAGCCGGCCGCGCGCGCGGCGCATCGAACGGCTCGACGTGGGCGGCGGGCGGGTCCGGCTGCGGGGTGCGGTCTGCCTCCTGGTAGCGGCCGATCTCGCGCGCCAGGCGCCACAGGTGCCCGCTGGTCTCCGCGTCCTCGGGCGAGAGCAGGAGCGCGGCCAGCTGGACGCGGAACGCCCGCACCCGGTCGGCGCTCTTCTCCTCGAGGATCTGCGCCCTGCGCCGCAGGCAGTCGATCCGCGCGGCCAGGGTGGGCGCGCGCTCGAACAGCGCCGCCTGCACCGCCAGCGCGTCGCTCCAGTCGCCGGTGCGCTCGGCCTGCGCCTCGATCGCCTGGTGCAGGTCCTCGCGATCCGGCGCCCACGAGAACGCGGTCATGAGCTCGACCCCGGCCCCGGCCAGGTCGTTCATGCGCTCCTCGCGCAGGCGGGCGCGCCGGGCCAGGAGCTCGACCCGCCCGGACCGATCGGCGATCGCGAGCGGCAGGTCGAGGCACTCGAGCACGCGCTGCCACAGCTCCGGCAGCCCGGCCTGCGACGCGATCCGCTCGGCCTCGGCCAGCAGCTCCTCGCTGTCCGGCTGCACCCGCAGCGCGTCGTGGATCGCGTCGAGCGCGCGGCGCGGGTCGCCCAGCCGCCGCTCGGCGACCTGGGCCAGCTCGCGGCTGGCCGCCACGTAGCTGGCCCAGTCGAGCCCCGCGGTCACCTCGCCCGGCTCGGCGCCGCCCGGCCACAGCTTGGTCCGCTCGTCCTCGTAGACCTGGGCCAGCTCGCGCCACAGGCCGTACGCCTCGGCCGCGCGGCGCAGCTCGGCGATGGTGGTCGCGTCCGGGGCCTGCTCGTGGGCCTGGCGGTACCAGGCGAACGCGGCGCGGTGATCGCCCATCCGCTCGGCGGTGACCTGGGCGATGCGCTGCATGAGGCCGCGCACCTCGCGAGTGTCGCGCGAGGCGCCGACCCGACGCTCGAGCGCCTGGACGTGGCGCGGCCAGTCGCCGACCTGGGCGTACAGCTCCGCCGCCGCGGCCAGCGCCTCCTCCTGGTCAGGCGCGAGGGTGAGGACCCGCTCGAACGCGGCCAGCGCGCGGTTCGGATCGGCCAGCCGGTCGCGGCACAGGAGCCCGATTTCCAGCCCGCGGGCCACCTTGCGCTGGGTGTCCTCGGTCAAGTAGAGCTCGCGCTCGGCCATCCGCACCGCCGCCTCGAAGTCGCCGCGCGCCTCGTACAGCCGGCGCAGCGACTGGTGGGCGGCCAGGTTCGACGGATCGAGGTCGCGGATGAGCGTCTCGAGCGCGCGCACCGCGTCGGCCGGGGCGCCCAGCCGCTCCTCGAGCAGGCGAGCGCGGGCCAGCGCGACCTCGGCCGCCTTGCGCGGATCCTCCTCGCGATAGACCGGCGCCTGCTTGTCCAGCACCTCGGCCAGCTCGCGCCAGTGGCCCTGCTGCTCGTGGAGCCGGGCGAGCGCGTCGAGCCCGTCGCGATCGCGCGGCAGCACCTCGAGCACGCGCCGCCAGGCCCGGGTCGCGCGCGGCGCGTCGCCCAGCTTGTCGTCGACCACCTGGGCGTGACGCTTGAGCTCGGCGGCGCGCTTGGCGGCCGCGGCGCTGCCCGGCTCGGGCGCCTTCTGGGTCATGAGGCTGCGCTCGAGCACCACGGCCAGCTCGCCCCAGCGCTCGTGCTTCTGGTACAGGTCGGCCAGCGCGGCCAGCGCGTCGGCGTCCGACGGCACCGCCTTGACCACCTGCTCCCAGCGCTCCATCGCCGCGCTCTCGTCGGAGCGGTCCTGGGCCAGGCGGGCGAGCCGGCGCAGCACCTTGGCCTTCTCGGCCGGCCCGGTCGCCGAGCTGGCGTGATACTCGAACGTCTGCTCGAGGCGGGCGTGGTCGCCGGCCTTCTCCAGCACCCGCTCCATGCGCTCGAGCGCGTCGCGGTCGCCGGGCAGGATCTCGAGCACGCCGGTGCACGAGAACACCACGCCGTCGACGTCGGCCAGGCGCTGCTCGTACATCCCGGCCAGCCGGCGCAGCGCGGTCAGCCGCTCGACCCGCTTGGCCACCGGCCACTCGCGGGTGCTGGCCACCCGCTTGCCGCTCTGCTCCAGCTCGGCGGTCACCCGGTCGTGATCGATCTCGAGCTGGCGGCGGATGGTGCCGGCCAGCCCGGCGTCGTCGCCCTCGCGCTCGTACAGCTCGGCCAGCGCCTTCAGGGCCGGCTCGTCGCGCGACAGCAGCGAGAGGATCTCCTCGTACAGCTGGATCGCGCGGCGCGGGTTGACCTGGCGCTCGCGGTAGACCTGGGCGATGCGGCGCAGCGCCTCGGCCCGCGCCTCCGGCGAGGCGGCCGCGGTCGCCTCCTGCTCCAGCATGCCGACCAGCGACTCCCACATCTTCGCCCGCGACATGAGGCGGCGCAGCGACTCGAGGGCGCGCGGGTTGTCGGCGTCGAGCTCCTGGACCCGCTGCCAGGTCTGGATCGCGCGCTCGATGTCGCCCAGGCGCAGCTCGGTCAGGTGGGCCAGCTCCTCGAGCCGGCGGACCAGGTCGGCAGCCGGCGCGCCCGCCTCGCGCAGGTTCTCGATCGCGAACTCGTTGAGGTCGGCCAGCCCGCGCCAGTCACGCCGCTCGCGGAAGTGATCGGCGTAGCGGGTCAGCGCCTCCTCGCTGCGCGGGTCGACGGTGAGCGCGCGGTGGAGCAGCTCGGCGGCGCGGTCGCGGTCGGACAGCTGCTCGCGCGCCACCGTGGCCAGGTCGAGCAGCTCGCGCAGCTGGCGGTCCGGCTCTCCGTCGAGGAGGTCGATCTCCGCCTCCATCAGCGCCGACAGCAGCTGCCAGTCCTCGTCCTCGGTGTAAAGCTGGCGCAGGCGGGCGTAGCAGTCGTTGCCGGGCGGCTCGAGCGCGGCCAGCTGCTCGAGGGCGCGCTTCCACCCCTCGCGGTCGGCCAGGCGGTTCTCGGCCAGGTCGGCCCGCTTGCGCAGGAGCGCGCGGCGCTGGTCGTCGTCCCCGGCCGACCCCAGCGCCTGGCCGTACAGGCGGTCGAGCTCCTCCCACCGCTCGGTGGCCGGAAGCGCCACCTCGAGCGACTCGACCGCGGCGCGCGACGCCGGATCGACGCCCAGGGCCCGGCGCAGATAGTTGATGGCGGCCTCGGTGTCGCCCTGATCGAGGCGGCGGCGGCCCAGCTCGGCGAACAGCGCGCCGGCGCGGGTGCGGTGCTCGGCTCCATTGCCGGCCGCCGCGTCGTCCGGGCCCGCGGCCGGCGAGCCGGCGTACAGCTCGGCCAGGGTCTCGCGCGCCTCCTCCGACGACGGATCGCCGGCCAGCGCGAGCTCGAGGTGAGTGGCGGCCGCGGTGGCGTCGCCGCTGCGCTGGAGCAGGCGGCCGAGCTGGAGCTCGAGCTGCGCGCGCCGCTCCGGCGCGGCCTCCGGGCCGAGGATCTCCAGCTCCGCCTCGTAGAGCTGGGCCACCATCCGGTGCTTGCCGAGCGACGCGTAGATGGCGCGCGCGGCCTCGAGCGCCTCGGTGCGGAGCGGCTCGAGCTGCCACGCCTTTTGCCAGTGGTGGAGCGCGCGGTCGAGACGCCCGAGCCGTCGGTCCCACAGGCCGGCGACCTGGCGGTGGCGCTCGGCCCGGCGGGCCAGGGCAGGGCCATCGACCTCGCGGTCCTCGCCGGCGCCGACCCGGGTGGGCGCCTCGTCGTCGGAGCCGGTCTCGGCCTCGAGCGCGTCGATCTCGGCCTCGAGCACCGCGGCGGCCTCCGCGGCGCGCCCGAGACCGATGAGGTGCTCCGTCAGGCTCGCGCTGGCCTGCTCGTTCAGCGGGTCGCGCGCGAGCGCCTCGCGCAGGAGGCTCTCGCCCGGCTCGCTCTGACCCAGCCGGAGCCGCGCGGCCCCCGCCTCGGCGTACACCTCGGCCGAGCGCTGCGGGTCGTCGATGTGCGGCGCGTGCAGCTCGGCGATCTCGGCCAGCTCGTCGGTCTGATCCGACCGGCGCAGGAGCTCGCGAAGCTCGCCGTAGAGCTCGACCGATTCCGGCTCGCGGCGAAAGTCCTCGATCTTGTCGCCGCCGGGATCGAGCGGCTGGCGCGTGGTCGGCGTGATGTCGTCGCTCATCGAGGCGCCCGGGAAAAAATGAGCCGTTCCCCTCCCTTACGGGAGTTTTGCCCACGCCAACGTAGCACGGGACGAACCCGGCGCGAAAGCCGACGGCCCCCGTTCCGCGCCTTCACCGACGCGATCGGGCGCCGCGCGACTCGAGCCGCGCGAGCCGAGCCCGGGCCCGGGCCCGGTCAGTTGCCGAAGGTGGCGATGAACTCGCGGGCCAGCGCGCGCGCGTCGATCGGGTCGGCGTTCGCCGGGGTGGCCGCCTCGGCCGGCCCGAGAGCCTCGGCCTCGCCACCCGCGGCGGGCGCGGCCTCGGGCCTGGCCACCGCCATCGGCGGCGCCTTCTTCTGCTGCTGCTGCTGCTGCTCGGCCGGGCGCGCCGCGGCCGAGGGGCGGGCAGGGCGGACCGCCTGGACTCCGCCGCGGCCGAGGACGAACTCGGCGGCGCGGACTCGCTCCTGCATCGAGACCGACTCGATCGGCAGGTAGGAGAGCCGGTGCTGCTCGAGGAGGAGCTTGATCATGCCGTCGATGCGCAGGACCGAGTCCCACGACACCCCGGCGCGGACCCCGTCCTCGCGCAGGAGCGACGGGTGCGGGCGCAGGAACAGGACCACGCCCTCGGCCACCCACTTCATGTACTCGGCGAAGCTGGTGCTGGCCAGGAGGTCGGCGACGATGGTGGTGTGCTCGGCGGCGTAGGCCAGGTTGTCGAAGGCGCGGTCGCTGACGAAGCGGCCCCGGTGCATCTGCTCCTCGGCCATCTGGCGGGCGAAGACCTGGGCCTGGTACTCGGCGACCAGGTCCATGTCGGTGCGCAGCGCGTCGAACGAGGCCTCCATCTCGGCCAGCACCGCGCGCGCCACCTCGGTGATCATCGGGAGCCCGTAGCGCCGGCTGATGTAGCGACAGAGCGTGGTCTTGCCGGTGGCGTGGCTGCCGACGATGTAGATGCGCATCGGTCCCTTCCATAGCAGGAGGGGCCGACAGGACCGCGCCGTTGGCAACCCCTCCGGGCCGTGGTATCCGAGAGTCCGTCATGGCCGAAACCGTCGATCTGCGCGGCCTCACCCTCGACGAGGCGGAGGCGTTCGTCCAGGAGCTGGGCGAGCCGCGCTACCGCGGCCGGCAGATCTGGCGGTGGGTGCACGGGCGCGGGGCGACCTCGTTCGACCAGATGAGCGACGTGTCCCGCCCGCTGCGCGCGCGCCTGGCCGAGCGGGCCCGGATCGGCACGCTGACCGTGGCCGAGGTCCAGCGCTCCACCGACGGCACCCGCAAGCTGCGGCTCGACACCCGCGACGGCCGCGCCATCGAGACGGTGCTCATCCCCGACGGCGACAAGCTCACCCAGTGCATCTCGTCGCAGGTCGGCTGCGCGCTCGACTGTCAGTTCTGCGCCACCGCCAAGCTCGGCCTGGTCCGCCACCTCGACCCGGGCGAGATCGCCGACCAGGTCTACCGGGCCCAGGCGCTCCTGGCCGAGGAGGAGCCGGGCCGCCGCATCACCAACCTGGTCTACATGGGGATGGGCGAGCCGCTCCACAACTACGGGTCGCTCATCAAGTCGCTCTCCATCCTCACCCACGAGCTGGGCGCCAACCTGTCCCAGCGGCGCATCACGGTGTCGACGGTCGGGCTGGTCCCGGCCATCGAGCGGCTCGGCCGCGAGGAGCTGCGCCCCAACCTGGCCGTGTCGCTCAACGCCTCGTCGGACGAGGTGCGCGACCGGATCATGCCGGTCAACCGGAAGTGGCCGATCGCGCGCCTGCTCGAGGCGCTGCGCGCGTACCCGCTCGAGCGGCGGCGCCGCATCACGTTCGAGTACGTGCTCCTGGCCGGGGTCAACGACTCGATCGAGGACGCCGAGCGGCTGGCCCGCCTGCTCCGCTCGATGCGCTGCAAGGTCAACCTCATCCCGTGGAACCCGCACGCCGGCGCGCCGTTCGCGCGCCCGTCGGCGGAGGCGATCGAGCGCTTCCAGAACCGGGTCAAGGAGCTCGGCCTGGCCGCCTACCTCCGCACACCGCGCGGCGACGACATCGACGCGGCGTGCGGGCAGCTGGCCAACCGCCGCGCGATCGACGCCGGCGAGGCGCTGGTCTCGCTGTCGTCGCGTGCCTGATCTGGTGACCGGGGTCCCGGTCGATCGGCGTCGACTCGGCAATCCGAGGGACGGAAGTCTCCACGATCGGCGGAAGTAGCCGATCTGGCTACGCCGCTCGCGGTGGGGCGCGTGGTCCCCTCCTTGCAATGCCAGGCCGACATGAGGACCCTCCTCGCTCCCATCCTCGGCATCGCTCTCCTCGCTCTCGCCTGCTCCACCGAGGTGAACAGCGACGACGACGCAACCGGTCAGGACGACCAGGCCGGCGACGCCGATGACGGCGGCGACACCAGTGACACCGGCGACGCCGACGACGTTGGGGGAGGGGACGGCAGCGGCGATCAGAGCGGGGACGGCGACGGGGACGGCGGCGACGATGCCTGCCCCAGCGTGCAGGTCTCGCTGACCGACGTCATCCCGACCGTCATGCTGCTCATCGACCGGTCGGGCACGATGGACTTCGACTTCGGCAGCACTACCCGGTGGGACGCTGTGTTCGACACCCTCATGGACGCGGACCAGGGACTGGTCAGCCGCCTCCAGAACCAGGTCCGCTTCGGCGTGGCCCTCTACACCAGCGACGACGGCTTCTCCAACCCCGGTGGGTGCCCGATCATCGAGGAGGTGCTGCCGGCGATCGGCAACTACCAGTCGATCTTCGACCTGTACCAGCCGCTCGATCCGATCGAGGACACCCCGACGGCGCCCAGCATCGCGTCGGTCCAGGCCGACCTGGCCGCCATCACCGAGCCCGGCCCCAAGATCATCGTGCTGGCCACCGACGGCGAGCCGGACACCTGCGAGGTGCCGGACCCGGACGGCCTGCCCGCCGCGCGCGCCGACTCGGTCGCCGCCGCCCAGGCCTCCCACGACGCCGACATCAACCTCTTCGTCATCAGCGTGGGCGACGAGGTGTCGGAGGAGCATCTGCAAGACATGGCCAACGCGGGCATCGGCCTGCCGATCGGCGGGAACCAGAACGCGCCGTTCTTCCAGGCGCTCGACGCCCAGGCGCTGGTCGACGCGTTCGACACCATCGTCGGTGGGGTGCGCAGCTGCACCTTTGCGCTCGACGGTGAGGTCGACGAGAGCCGGGCCGACGAGGGCACCGTCACCCTGGACGGGGATCCGCTCGTCTTCGGGGTCGACTGGCAGCTGGTCGATTCCAGCACGCTCGAGATCGTCGGCGCCGCGTGCGACACGCTCCTGGCCGGCGGCGACCATGCCGTGGCGGCCGAGTTCGAGTGCGGCGTCGTGGTCGACTGAGCGACTGACCGGGGCAGGCCGCCCGGTCAGTCGATCCGCGGGATCAGACGGCCGCCTGGACCGCCGGCGCGCTCAGCGCCGGCATCCCGAGCAGCTCGCGCAGGCGCGGGTGCACCACCTCGCCGCCCTGGCAGAGCAGCACGCCCGAGGTGATCTCGTCGGCCGGGTTCACCACCAGCTTCCCTTCCTTGTCGATCAGGTGCTCGAGGAAGGTGGCGACGTTCTTGGCGTACATCTGACTCGCGTGATACGGCACGGTCGTGGCCACATTGAGCGGGCCGACGATGGTGACGCCGTGCTCGACCACGGTCTTGCCGGACTGGGTCAGCTCGCAGTTGCCGCCCCGCTCCGCGCCCAGGTCGATGATGACCGAGCCGGGCGCCATCGCCTTGACCATGTCGGCGGTGACCAGGATCGGCGAGCGCTTGCCCGGGATGGCCGCGGTGGTGATGACCACGTCGGAGTCGGCGACCACCTTGGTCATCGCCTCGCGCTGGCGGCGCAGGAAGTCCTCGCTCTGCTCCACGGCGTACCCACCTGCCCCTTCGGCGCCCGCGGTGTCGAGCCCGAGGTCGACGAACTTGCCGCCCAGGCTCTGCACCTGGTCCTTCACCGCCGGGCGCACGTCGTAGGCCGAGACCAGCGAGCCCAGCCGCTTGGCGGTGGCGATCGCCTGCAGGCCGGCCACGCCGACCCCCATGACCAGGACGCGGGCCGGCTTGATGGTGCCGGCCGCCGTCATCATCATCGGGAACATGCGCGGCAGCTCCATGGCGGCCATGAGCACGGCCTTGTAGCCGGCGATCGACGCCATCGACGACAGCACGTCCATGCTCTGCGCCCGGGTGATGCGCGGCATGAGCTCGAGCCCGAACGCGATCACCCCGCGCTGGGACAGCTCGCGGGCCCGCTCCGGCGAGCCGAGCGGGTCGGCCAGCCCGATCACGACCTGGCCCTGGCGCAGCAGCATCAGGTCGCCGCGCCCGGCCTCCGGGTTGGCGCCGAACGTGTTCACCTGGGCCAGGATCTCGGCCTGGGAGAACAGCGTGCGCCGGTCGGGCACGATGGTCGCGCCCTTGTCGGCGTAGTCGGCGTCGGGATAACCGGCCGCCGCCCCGGCCCCGGCCTCGACCTGGATGGTGGCCCCGCGCTTGATCAGCGAGGCCAGAACGGCCGGCACCAGCGCCACGCGCTTCTCGCCCGGCAGGGTCTCCTTGGCTACGCCGATGATCATCGCGAGCTCCTCAGCGCTTGAGCGAGGCCAGCTCGGCCCCGCTGAAGAAGAACGAGATCTCGACCTTCGCCGTGTCCGGCGCGTCCGAGCCGTGCACCGCGTTGCGCTCGATGTTGGAGCCGACCTCGGCCCGGATGGTGCCCTTGTCGGCCTTGCCCGGATCGGTCGCGCCCATCACCTCGCGGTTCTTGAGGACCGCGTTCTCGCCCTCGAGCACCTGCACCACCACCGGGCCCTCGGTCATGAACGCGCACAGCGCCTTGTAGAACGGGCGCTCGCGGTGGACGGCGTAGAACTCGCCGGCCTGCTCCGCGGTCAGCCGCACCATCTTCTGCGCGACCACCCGGAGGCCACCCGCCTCGAGCAGGGCGAGGACCCGCCCGATCTTGTTCGCGGAGACCGCGTCCGGCTTGATGATCGAAAACGTGCGTTCGATTGCCATGGAGTTCCTCTGACGTCCTTTGTTCGTTTTTAGAGCACAGACTTCAGCGTGGCGCCCATCTCGGCGGGGGTCTTGGCCACCGCGATGCCGGCCGCCTTCAGCGCGGCGATCTTCTCGCCGGCGGTCCCCTTGCCGCCCGCGATGATCGCGCCGGCGTGGCCCATGCGCTTGCCGGGCGGCGCGGTCTGCCCGGCGATGAAGGCCGCCACCGGCTTCTTCACGTTCTTCTTCACGTACGCGGCCGCCTCCTCCTCGGAGGAGCCGCCGATCTCGCCGATCATCATGATCGCGCGGGTGCCGGCGTCCTCGTTGAACCGGCGCAGGCAGTCGATGAAGTCGAGCCCCTTGACCGGGTCGCCGCCGATGCCGATCGCGGTCGACTGGCCGAGCCCGAGCGAGGAGAGCTGGTGCACGACCTCGTAGGTCAGCGTGCCGGAGCGCGAGACCACGCCGATGTCGCCCGGCTTGTGGATGTAGCCCGGCATGATCCCGATCTTGCACGCGCCCGGCGTGATGATGCCGGGGCAGTTGGGGCCGATCAGGACCGCGTCGGGGTAGTCGGAGGCGAGCAGCGCCTTGACCCGGACCATGTCGCGGGTCGGGATACCCTCGGTGATGGTGACGATGAGCCGGAGGCCGCTCGCCGCCGCCTCCATGATCGCGTCGGCCGCCATCGGCGGCGGCACGTAGATGACGGTGGCGTTGGCCCCGGTCGCGGCGATCGCCTCCTCGCAGGTGTCGAAGACCGGGATCTTCTCCAGCCCCTCGACCTTGTCGCCCTTGCGCCCCGGGGTCACCCCGGCGACCACGTTGGTCCCGTACTCGACCGCCTGGCGGGTGTGGAACGCACCGGTCTTGCCGGTCATCCCCTGCACGATCAGGCGAGTTTCTTTGCCGACCAGCACGCTCACTTCGCACCTCCGGCGAGCTCGACGATCTTCTTGGCGCCGTCGGCCATGTCGGCCGCGGCGTGGAGGTCGAGCCCGCTCTCCTGCAGGAGCTTCTTGCCCAGCTCCACGTTGGTGCCCTCCAGGCGGACCACCAGCGGCACCTTGAGGCCGACCTCCTTCACCGCGGCGATGACGCCGTTGGCGATGGTGTCGCACTTCATGATGCCGCCGAAGATGTTGATGAAGATCCCCTTCACGGCCGGGTCGTGGGTGATGATCTTGAACGCGGCGGTCACCTTCTCGGTGGTCGCCCCGCCGCCCACGTCGAGGAAGTTGGCCGGCTGCCCGCCGTAGTGCTGGATGATGTCCATGGTGGCCATCGCCAGCCCGGCGCCGTTGACCATGCAGCCGATGTTCCCCTCGAGCGCGATGTAGCTGAGGTCGAACTTCTTGGCCTCGATCTCCGACGGATCCTCCTCGGACAGGTCGCGCCAGGCGGCCAGCTCCGGGTGGCGATCGACCGCGTTGTCGTCGAAGTTCACCTTGGCGTCGAGCGCCATGATGCCGCCGTCCTTCAGCGTGACCAGCGGGTTGATCTCGACCAGCGAGCAGTCCATCTCGTCGAACATCCGGCACAGCGAGGTCAAGAGCTTGACCAGCGCGGTCACCTGCTTGGCGTCGAGGCCGAGCCGGAAGCCGAGCCGCCGGCCCTGGTAGGCCTGGAAGCCGAGCGCGGGGTGGAGGAACTCCTTGAGGATCTTCTCCGGGTGGCTGGCGGCGACCTCCTCGATGTCCATGCCGCCCTCGCGCGACGCCATGATGGTGACGCGGCCGGACGTGCGATCGAGGGTGATGCCGAGGTAGAGCTCGTGCGCGATCGCCAGGCCCTGCTCGACCAGCAGGCGCTGGACGACCTTGCCCTCCGGCCCGGTCTGGTGCGTCACCAGCTTCATGCCGAAGATCGAGCGGATCGCCTTGTCGGCGTCGGCCTTGCTCTTCGCCACGACCACGCCGCCGCCCTTGCCGCGGCCTCCGGCGTGGATCTGCGCCTTCACCACCACGATGTCGGTGCCGGCCGCCTTCTGCACCCGCGGCACCGCGGCCAGCGCCTCGTCCACCGACATGGCGGCCTCGCCGACCGGCACCGGCACGCCGTAGCGCCGGAACAGCTCCTTGCCCTGGTACTCGTGAATCTTCATGCGATGAGACCTCTCTCAGACCTTCTTCAGGGTCTCGACCAGCTCGCGGACGGCCTTGGCCGAGTTGTCGAGCAGCCCCTTCTCGTGGTCGTCGAGCTTCAGCTCGATGACCTTCTCGATGCCCTTGGCGCCGAGCACGCAGGGGACCCCGATGAACAGGTCCTTGTGGCCATACTGGCCATTCAGCAGCGCCGCGCAGGGCAGGACCCGCTTCTTGTCCTTCAGGATCGACTCGACCATCGCGACCACCGACGAGGCCGGCGCGTAGTAGGCCGAGCCGGTCTTGAGCAGGGCGACGATCTCGGCCCCGCCCTTGGCGGTGCGATCCACGATCGCGTCGACCCGCTCCTTCGAGACCAGCTCGCGCAGCGGGATGCCGCCGATCGAGGTGTGGTTGGGGAGCGGCACCATGGTGTCGCCGTGCCCGCCCAGGACCATGCCGTGCACGTCCTCGACCGAGCAGCCGACCTCCATCGAGACGAACGTCTTGTAGCGCGCGGTGTCGAGCACGCCGGCCATGCCGATCACCCGCTCGCGCGGGAAGCCGAGCGCGTCGAACGCGACGTGGCACATGGCGTCGAGCGGGTTCGACACGATGATGACGATCGCCTCGGGCGACGACTTCTTCACCTCGGCGCACACCGCCCCGACGATCTTCTTGTTGGTGGCGATGAGGTCGTCGCGGCTCATTCCCGGCTTGCGCGGGATGCCGCTGGTGATGACGACGACGTCGGAGCCGGCGGTCTCGCCGTACCCGTTGGTCCCGGTCACCACGCAGTCCACGTCTTCCACCGGCGTCGACTGCATGAGGTCGAGCGCCTTGCCCTGCGGCATCCCCTCGACGATGTCGACCAGGACGACGTCGCACAGCTCCTTGGCCACCAGCCAGTGGGCGCAGGTCGCCCCCACGTTGCCGGCGCCCACCACGGTCACTTTGTAACGGCGAGGCATCGCGTCCTCTCCTATCGCTGTCGCTCGTCTCCGACGAGCCGGTTCACATGTTCTGGATGATGGCCTGGCCGAAATCGCGCGCGCCGACCAGCTTGGCGCCTTCCATCTGGCGCTCGAAGTCGTAGGTCACCGTCTTGGCGGCGATGGCCCCTTCCATGCCCTTGTAGACCAGGGCGGCGGCCTCGTCCCAGCCCAGGTGCTCGAGCATGAGCGCGGCGCTGAGGATGAGCGAGCCCGGGTTGACCTTGTCCTGGCCGGCGTACTTGGGCGCGGTGCCGTGGGTGGCCTCGAACACCGCCGACTGGTCGCCGATGTTGGCGCCCGGTGCGATGCCGAGCCCGCCTACCTGGGCCGCGCACGCGTCGGACAGGTAGTCGCCGTTGAGGTTGGTGGTGGCGATGACCGAGTACTCATCGGGGCGGAGCAGGACTTGTTGAAACATCGCGTCGGCGATGCGGTCGCCGACCTTGACCTTGCCCGGCTGCGGCTCCCACTCGAGGCAGGTGTCGCCGCCGAACTCCTGCTTGGCCAGCTCGTAGCCCCAGTCTTTGAAGGCGCCCTCGGTGTACTTCATGATGTTGCCCTTGTGCACGAAGGTCACGCTGGGCAGCTTCTTGGCGATGGCGTGGCGGATCGCGCGCCGGATGAGGCGCTTGGAGCCGAACTCGGAGATCGGCTTGATGCCGATGCCCATGTTCTCGATGCCGGCGACCAGCTTCTTGCCCTCGGAGGCGACCGAGTTGACGAAGTCGATCACCTTGCGGGCCTCGGGCGAGCCGCCCTTCCACTCGATGCCGGCGTAGGTGTCCTCGGTGTTCTCGCGGAACAGCACCACGTTCAGCTTGTGCGGCTCGCGCATCGGCGACGGGGTCCCCTTGAAGTAGCGGACCGGGCGCACGCACGCGTAGAGGTCGTGGATCATGCGCAGCGCGACGTTGAGCGAGCGGATGCCGCCACCGACCGGCGTGGTCAGCGGGCCCTTGATCGCGACCGCGTACTCGCGGATGGCGCGGTTGGTGTCCTCGGGCAGCCAGGTGTTGTCGCCGTACTCCTTGACCGCCTTCTCGCCCGCGTACACCTCGAACCAGGTGATCTTGCGCTTGCCGCCGTACGCCCTGGCGATCGCGGCCTCGACCACGTCCTTCATCGGGGGTGTGATGTCGACACCGATCCCATCGCCCTCGATGTAGGGGATGATCGGGTCGTCAGGCACCTTCAGCGAGCCGTCCGACTCGACGGTGATCTTCCCGCCCTTGGTAGGGGGCTTGAGCTTGTCGTATGAGGCCATCGAGCTTCCCTTTCGCGGGGCCAAGAGGAACATCGCCCGGCACAAAGCGCTTGCCTGAGGCCGGCTGTCGTATCGCGTAAGCCCGCTATTTGCAACCCGAACGCGCCGTTGTATGGTGCACTGCGGGCCGGCCTCTCACCGGTCCCACATCCGCTGGAGGTCAACGTGTCGGAGCACATCGCCGCCCTCGCGAAGTGGGCGCTCGAGTGGCAAAAAGACGTCGAGACGCTCGAGCGGGCGCTCGCCTCGGACAAGGCGAGGCCGGAGGTCCGCCGCCACTGCGCCGCGGCCCTCAACTATGTGGTCTCGAGGATGGACCTGGTTCCGGATTGGGAGCCGGCGGTCGGCTTGTTCGACGATCTCATGGTGCTGCGCATCTGCGCGGTGCAAGCGCTCGAGGCGATCGGCGCCGACGACGGCGACGGCGGGCTCGACGACGCGACCACCGCCGACCTCGGTCGGCTGGCCAACCAGGCCGAGCACGTCCGCGACTTCCTGGGCGATGACCTGTACGACAAGCTGCGGGCCTACTGCGAGGGGCAGACCCGCGTGGGGGTGCGTGGGCGGACCCCGGATCAGCTGCTCACCGACGAAAAGGCGCGCGCGCAGCTCTACACCGAGGTGAACGACGCCGTCGCGCGCTCCGCCCCGGTGGTCATCGAGGACGAGTCCCACGCGGCGGTGCGGCTCAAGGCGTACCTCGGCCACAAGCTGAAGTAGAGACGCTCCGAGTCATCCCATCGCGGTATGAGGGAGCAGGAGGCTCCATTCATGCCGATCGTTCACGCCGCATCCGGGACCCGCATCGACGAGGTCGAGGACGGCATCCACCGCATCAGCGTCCCGGTCCGCGAGGTGCCGGGCGGGTTCAGCTTCAACCAGTACCTCGTGGTCGACCAGGAGCCGCTCCTGTTTCACACCGGGCCGGGCGCCACCTTCGAGCTGGTCCGCGCGGCGATCGAGCGGGTGATGCCGATCGCCCGGCTGCGCTGGCTCTCGTTCGCGCACGTCGAGGCCGACGAGTGCGGCGCGTTCGCCGACGTGATGGCCGCGGCGCCGCTCGCGCGCCCGCTGTGCGGCCGCGTGCAGGCCATGCTGGCGATCGGCGACCTGACCGATCGCGACGCGCTGGTGCTGGCCGACGGTGAGGCGCACAGCCTCGGTCGCCGCCAGGTGACCTGGTTCGACGCGCCGCACGTGCCGCACGGGTGGGACAACGGCTTCCTGTTCGAGAGCACCACGCGGACGCTGTTCGCGAGCGACCTGTTCACCCAGCCGGGCGCCGACTGTCCGCCGGTGACGGACATGGACGTCCTGGCCGCGAGCGAGGCGATGCGCGCGAAGATGGACTACTTCGCGCACGCGCCGACCACCGGCGCGGTGCTGGAGCGGCTGGCCGCGGTGCGACCGGCGCTCATCGCGTCGATGCACGGCAGCGCGTATCGCGGGGATGGAGCGCGGCTCCTGCGCGACCTGGCCGGCGCGCTCGGGTAGGATCGCGGGGTCCGATGGCCCCGCTCGCCCCGCTCGCCCCGGAACCGGACGAACCGCTGGCGCTCGGCGAGCGCCGCGACCGGCCGGGCGAGCCGGTCACGCTGCCGGTCGCCGCGCTGCTCCGCCACGTGATGGCGCTCGGCTCGAGCGGCTCGGGCAAGACCGTCTTCTGCAAGGTGCTGGTCGAGGAGGCGGCGCTGCGCGGGGTGCCGGTCATCGCGATCGATCCGCAGGGCGACCTGGCCAGCCTGGCGCTCGCGCTGCCGCCGCCGCTGGACGCGACCGATCTGATCGAGGCGGAGGAGAGCGCGCCGGGCGCGCGCGCCGGGTCGGTCGGCCGCGACGACGACGTCGACGGGTCGTGGGACACGGCCGGCTCCTGGCGCGGGGCCCGCGCGCCGACCGCCGCGCTGCACGACCGGGTCGACGTGGTGGTGTTCACGCCGGCGTCGCGCCGCGGGATCCCGCTGTCGGCCGATCCGGTGCAGGACGAGGGCGCCGATCTCAGCCAGGTCGGCCGGGTGCGCGCGTTCTCGCGCACCGCCGGTCGGATCGTCTCCCTGCTCGGCTACGACCTCGACGGCGACGAGGGCGCCGGCCTCATCGCGGTGTTCGACCGCTGCCTGAACGAGATGGCCGAGGAGGGCCGGCCGGCCACCAGCCTGCGCTCGGTGACCGAGCGACTGGAGCGGATGACCCCGGCCGAGGCCGGGCGCTACGGCCGCTACCTCGTCGAGCGGAAGATCCGCGCGGCGTGCCAGCGGGCGGCCCGGCTCGACGTGGGGGCGCGGCGGCTCCTGTTCCACGACGGCGTGCCGATCGACATCGACGTGCTGCTCGGGCGCGGGGTCGGGGCGCCGCCGCCCGGCAAGACGCGCGTGTCGATCATCTACCTCAACACGCTCGAGACGCAGGAGGACAAGGACTTCGTGGTCGCGACCATCGCCGACCGCCTGGTCTCGTGGATGCTGCGGAACCCGAGCCCGACCCTGCAGGCGCTGTTCTACATCGACGAGGTCGCGCCCTACATGCCGCCGGTGCGCAAGCCGGCGTGCAAGGAGGACCTGCAGATCCTGTTCAAGCAGGCGCGCAAGTTCGGGGTCGGCTGCGTGGTCGCGACCCAGAACCCGGGCGACGTCGACTACAAGGCGATGGGCCAGTTCGGGACCTGGGCGCTCGGCCGGCTTGCCACCCGGCAGGATCTGAAGAAGGTGGAGCCGGCGGTGCGCGCGCTCATGCCGGCGGCCTCGCCGCTCCTCGACCAGGTGCCGTCGCTCCGGCCCGGCGAGCTGGTGCTGCTCTCGCCCGACAACTTCGACGAGCCGCGCCAGCTGGCCACTCGCTGGCTGTACTCGGATCACCGCACGCTCGACGAGGAGGCGATCGATCAGCTGGCCGGGCCGTGGCGGCAGGCCTTTGCGGCGCTGGAGCGAGGCAGCGGGGCGATGCGGTCGGCCGGTCGGCCGGCGTCGCCGCTCGAGCTCGACGACACCGTGGCCGCGTCGTCGGGGAGCATGTCGGTGGTGGAGCCGGGCGACGAGGAGTGGGAGTGGCTGGTGCCCGACGAGGACGCCAGCGCCGGGGGCCCCGCGCCGGCGGCGGCGCCGGCGGCGGCGCCGGAGGCCGCTCGATCGAGCCGCAAGCCGGCCGCTGCTGCGCCAGGCGACGCGGCGGCAGGGCCGGCCTCTGGCCGGTCGCCGCGAGCGGGGGAGGGCGTACTTCCGCCGTCGCCGCGCGCGCCGCGGCGAGTTCCCGAGCCCAGTCGACCGCCCCGTCGCGCTGTCCCACTCGGAGCCGAGCAACCTCCGCGCGGCGCCGCCAGCGCGCCGGACGAGCGCGATCCGTCGTGGGCGTGGCCGCGCGATCCCGAGCTGGCGTGGCTGCGATCGCGCGAGACCGATCCAGCCTGGGCCGGGTCGTCGAGGCCGGGCGCAGAGAATGACGGTGACGCGGACCCGGACGCACTCGCCGACCCGGCCGCGGACGCCGCGCCCCAGGATGCGCGCGCGCCGGCCCGGGCCGCGTCGGAGGACGCCGACGCATCCGGATCCGATTCGCTCGGCTCGCTCGCGCCGCCGGTGACGCCGGCCGCCGAGATCGACGACAAGCTTCGCCGCCTCCTGGCCGTGCTCGGCGGCAAGCTGTCGATGACCGCGGCCGACCTGGCCGAGCGCGCCGGCCTGTCGGAGCGGACCGCGCGCGCCAAGCTGAAGGCGCTGGTCGCGTCCGGCCACGCGGGCGAGTTCCGCGCCGAGCGCACCACTCGCTACTGGTCGCGCGCCACCGGCGGCCGCCCCGACGTCGGGATGAAGGGGCACCTGCTCGTCATCCAGCCGCTCATCGATCACGGCGCCGCCGAGGAGATCGGGCGCGGCATGGCGAAGGGCAAGGTGCTGGGCCTCATCGGCCCCGGCGAGACCTTCATCCAGGCGCAGCTCGTCCACCACATGCTCTACCGGGTCGCGTTCCAGGAGAAGGTGAAGCGCCCGCTGCTCGGCCGCCTCATCGGACCGAGCCACGAGGAGCGGCTCGGCAGCCTCTACCTCCACCCGCTCACCCTCGACGTGCTGCTGTTCTCGGCCGACACCGGCATCCGCTTCGCGACCCGCTTGCCCGAGCACGCCAGCGACGTGGCCGATCTCGACGGCGTGGCCCGCTTCCTCGAGGTTCGCCCCGGCGACCTCACCTTCGACGAGCAGGAGTGGCTCGCGCGGCGAACCCCGGCGCTGGCCAAGAAGCGGCTGCGCGAGACCTTCGCGGC
>DATHKR010000244.1:0-3972 GCA_035489015.1 Kofleriaceae bacterium
GATCCGCGAGCCGACCGTCGCGCTCGCCTCCAGATCCAGCTCCGGATGCTTGCCGCCCGGGTCCACGAGGTCGGCGCTGACATCGAGCAGCTCGAGCGGGGCGCCGCCGGCGTCGAGGTCGTAGACGCGCAGGTGGTTGTCTTCGTCGTCGGCCACCGCGATCCGACCGCCACTCAGGCCGGCGGCGCCGGAGGCGTCGCAGGCGCCGGTGAACACGATCGGCTGGCTCAGAGACCAGCGCAGGTCGGCGCTGTCGTCACCGTCGGCGCCGCGAGCGGAGCCGGCGCAGGCGGCGGTCCCGACCGAGAGGAGCGCGACGGCGAGCGCCAGCCCGGTACTAGTGCACCGCGGCCGAAATGACGTCAACGAGTCGGTGTGGATCGCCGTCGAGCGCAAGGCGCGACGACGACGGGCTACTCGCTGTAGCTCGAGGAGTTGCAACGCAGCGATCGGCGGTGAGGCGCACCGGATCGTTGATGTCATTTCGGCCGCGGTGCACTATTCCGTGCGCCACTATCGCGTCGAGTTCTCGCCGGCCGCCGAGAGTCACGCCGGGCGCATCCAGGACTGGTGGGTCGAGAACCGTCCTTAGGCCCCCGGCCTTTTCCGACGCGAGGTCGCGGTCGCTATTCGCCAGCTCGCCCGCGCGCCCAAGACGGGACGCCTCCACGATCGTGAGGAGGTTCCGTCGATGCGCCGCCTGCTCCTCCCGCGCACGGGCCACCACATCTACTTCACCATCGACGAACCGGCGAGCCTCGTGCGCGTGCACGCCATCTGGCATGCATCGCGGGGCCACGGTCCTTGGTAGCGCGCACCATGCCGGACTCATCGCGTTCCGTATTTCGCGAGCGACGATTCCCCATTCCCGGCAGATCGTTGACGTCCGTTGACCACCTGGGTTAATCCGGCGGAGCGATGCGCGCCGGCGGCGGACTGCCCGTCCTCGTGGCGGTGGGCATCGCGGGACTCACAGGAGTGCTTGCGATGGGCTGGTTCGGGAAGGAAAAGAAGCAGGGCGCCTGGGATCTCGCCTCGGTCGAGCGACCGTGGCAGGCGGGGCCGTCCATCCATGATCACATCAGCAAGCACATCTCGCCCGGCGAGAAGGGGCTCGCTGAGGGCGGCGACCGACTGCCGGACGAGAAGGACGACGGCGGTATCAAGTGGGTCGCGGGGGGCATGGACGGTGCGTTCGGGCACCATGGAGGCGGTGGCTCGGCAAAGGACCGCGCCAGGATGCTGCATCGTGCCATCGGCGTCGTGCTGGAAGACGCCACACCGATGAAGCTGAAGAAGCTGTACGACCAGCTTCTTCACGAGGGAGTGCTCGACGTCATCGATCCGCTGCTCGAGCTGATCGTGGAAAAACCGGATCTCGACGCAAGGCGGCTCGAAGAGCTGGCTCTGTGGCTGGCGAAGAGCTCACCCGACCGCGCGCCGGTCAAGTTCGCCATCGCAATCCTCGGCGTGATCCCTGGCTCCGACCATGGTGACCTCCTGTTGACGCTGGGGCGGCACGAGGAGTTCACCTTGTACGCTGCCGTCGCGCTCGCGAACAGCGCCGGGCCTGACGGGGAGAGCAAGTTGTTCGAGCTTGCACGGCATGTGGAGGGTTGGGGTCGCATCCAGATCGTCGAACGGCTCGCCAGGACGAGCAACCCTGCGATCAAGTCGTGGATGCTCCGTGAGGGCTACAAGAACGCTGTGATGTACGAGTACCTCGCGTACACGTGCGCGTCTGCTGGCGGGCTTCGCGGTGAGCTCGAGAAGCAGACCGTTGACGCCGAGCTGCTCGCTGGCACCGGTGACATCATCAAGGCGCTGATCGCGGGCGGCCCTGCGGAGAACATGGATGACTATGCCGACGGTGCGGTGGTGGTCGAACGCTATCTGCACCACCTCGGTGCGCAGCCGGAGGACATTGCGCAGCTCCTCACGGTGAGCTCCATCCAGGAATTCCTCGATGAGCCATCGGACTGGAAGCCCCGGGAGGAACGAGGCTGGACGCCCTCGCTGCGCACGACGCTGCGGGCGAAGGTGCTGGAGCTGAAAGGCTTGCCCCACTGGAAGGAGACGGTGAATGCAGGCCTCGCGTCCAGAGAACCCATTGCCTTCAGGAAGGCCGATGAGGCTGCCAGAGCGTTGAGCATCGATACCTGGAGCCACCATTTCGCCCGCCTCGAGTCTGGAGAAGATGACAGCTGGTACTTCGTGATGCAGACCGACGATCCTGCACGAATCGACCAGGTGGTCGCCCTCGCGGAGAAGGCGATCCCGCTCGACGAGATCGCGACCGGTCCCGCCCAGGAAATGGGGCTCGGCCCGGCGTGGGCGGCCCACAGGCATCTCGACTTCGTGCTTCAAGACCTCCGACGATTTCCCGGAAAGGCGTGGCCCCTGATCCGCACAGGCATCCGCAGTCCCGTGATTCGCAACCGCCACATGGCGTTGAAGGCGCTCTCCTCGTGGGGCAAGAGCAAGTGGCCACCCGATGCCGAGGGAGTCCTGCGGCACACACTGAAGGAGGAGCCGAGCGAGGAGGTGGGGGGAGAGATCGAGACTCTGCTCGCGGGCAAGTAGAGCGCGGAGCCAGCTCAACCGTCGGCGACTGCACGCTGGAGGAGGTCCAGTACGAGCTCTACTTCCTCGACCTCGTGCAGCGTGGCCTTGTCGAGGCCGATGCCGCCAAGCTCGCGCCGCATGACGACGTCATGACCGGGCTGCGCCGTCTTCGTTCAGCGCTACCGCCGCGTCTTTCGCGTGTCGCGCCGGATCAACTCGTCCAGACCCATCGCCATCCTGGTTACCAGCGCACCGAACCCCAGATTCAACGCGATGGTCACAGCGCCCATGACCAGCACGACGAGGCCCACGCCGAAGCTGCGCTGCGCAACCGCAAACGTGCCCCCGAGAAGTATCGCCGGAGCGAGCAAGAACATCATCAGACGTCCCGATGTGAATCGAAACGAGCGAGGCTCCGGCATCCGTCCTGACGGTAGCACCTCGCTGGCGAAGGTGGCAGGCAGGTCCTGACGTCGACGGCGCCTGAGCCCCGGCAGCGGTACGCCCTTCGCCGCCATGGCGGTGCCGAAACGTGCGCCGCAGGCTGTGGATCGGAGGCCATGGATCGGGTCCCGCGGCCGCGCGACCCGGCGCGGTCGTGGAGGCGCACCGTCCCCTCGTTCAACGCCTGGTAGCCCAAGGCGTCGCCGTCGAGACGGCGCCGGGCCAAGGATCGGCTCATGGCACGCGTGCCGCGAAGGTCGTCGCAGAGGCTCCGAAGCCATCGCCGGTGAGAGTTCCGCGCACTCCGGCGCGAGATCGACGTCATCGATCTCAAGGCCGTCGCGCACGCCGAGCTAGCGGGCCTGGCCGCACCCGCTGAGCACGAGCGACGCGAAGGAGCCTTCCTGGCTGTCGACCCAGAGCCCGACCCGGTCACCCTCGGTCCGGAGGCGATTCACGGAAAGCGTGGGCTGCGCCGCGCCGTCGACGAACACCTTCACCGTGGCGCGGCCGAGCTCGATGCGCGCGTGGAACCAGCCAGCCGGATCGGGGACCGGCGCGATGGCAGCCTCGTAGACTCCGGGCGCCCGGGCGCGCAGCGCCTCCCACGTGTGCTCGGGCCACGCGATGTACTGCACCGCGTGCGAGCGCTCGACCGGGTCCGTCGACCTGAAGCGGAACGGCCGGAAGTAGACCGCTTCGTGACGGTTGGCGTCGGCGACGCCGAACGCGATCCCGACAAAGCTCGGGCTGTCTTCCCCTCGACCTCGGAGGTCGACGTCGATGGTGCCTTCGGTGCACGTCACGCCGGTGACCAGCGCGATGGCGACGTTGCTGCCCTTGCGATTGCCACCCACCGGCGCGAGCCGGAGCACCTGCTTGCCGTTCTCGGTCACCACGTGCGATTCGGCGTTGGCGACGCTCCACATGCTGGCGTCGCCGATCTTGGTGACGTCGGGTCGG
>DATHKR010000245.1:0-5404 GCA_035489015.1 Kofleriaceae bacterium
GTCCTGCAGCGCTTCGACTGGGAGGCCGTGCGTGCGAGGGTGGGGAAGCGCCTTCGGCCAGCCAGCTGTCGAGTGGTTCTTGCTCACGAGTCTCCCCGTCGATACCGGCGATGCGATCGCCTTCGCGGTCGACTGCTACCGCGCGCGTTGGGTCATCGAGGAGTTAGTTCGGCCCGCAGGCGGGCGATGGGGATCGCCATCACGTGAACCGCATCGCGCCGCGATTCTAGCGCGGGAGGCAGCATGGTGAGCGCCCGCCACGATGGGAGGGTCATGGCCACGTCGGCAACAGTCAGCAGGCCGCGCCCCGGAGGATGCAGGCGCCCGCTCTCGCAGAACGGTACGTTCTCGCCGTCCTTGCACGGGCGGAAGCGCGCCTTCGATCAAGACGCGCACGGTGGGAGAATCGCCCGGATGAGCGACAGCATCCCGGACGAGGCGCAACAGCTGCACGAGCAGGGTCGCGAGGCCGGGAGCAACGGCGACCCGGTGCGGGCGCTCGACCTGTTCAACCAGGCGCGCCTGCTCGCCCCCGACTGGCCCTATCCGCCTTACGACATGGCCGTCACGTATCTATTGCATGATCACGTCGAGGAGGCCGAGCGGTGGTACGCGACGGTCGACGCGCTCGCGCCACGCGGCTTCTTCACCGCCAAGACGGCGCTCGACACCATCCGGCGCGAGCGGCGCGGCGAGCTGTTCGACGGCTTCAGCAAGGCGTTCGCGCTGCTGGAGTGGGAGCCTCCGGACCGACGGCTGGCGATGCTGGGCGACATCACGGCGCGGTTCCCGGGGTTCGCGCCCGCCTGGAAGAGCCTCGCCCTGCTCCTCGACGACGATGGCGAGCGGCTCGCCGCGCTCGAGCGCGGACTGGCCGCGACACCCGATGACGAGACCTACGGCATGCTCGTCATCAACAAGGCGCTCGTGCTGGGACGACGGGGCCAGCACGCCGAGGCCGAGGATCTGTTGCGCGCGCTGCTCGCCGATGCGCGCTGCACCGCCGGCTGCGAGTCGATCGCAAAGGCGACCCTCAGCGGGTCGATCGGCGGCTGACGGGGCGGGTGCCTCCAATGACCGGGCTAGGACGTTCCGTCCTCTGTCCACGCGCGAAGGACGCGCCAACATCTCCCGGATGATGCTCGCTGCCCATCGCCTCGCGCCCGGGGCCGCGTCATGAAGGACACCAGCACTCACAACGCGGTGACGTTCATCCTCGACAAGGGGTTCTTCGAGGAGCTCCATCGCGAGCTGGCGGCCGTGCTCGAGGCCGACGGCAAGCTCGAGAACAGCTACGTGCTCATCGCGATGTGGCTGTGCAAGCTCAAGACGCCGCTGCCCGCGGTAAGGGTCGGCGATCGCACGATGGCGCCCACCACGCTCGACGCCCTGCTGGCGAAGATCGCGAAGAAGGGGCACCGCGTGCGGTTCGTCCTGTGGAACGGCAGCAACCCGATCGTGGAGCCGGCCCGGACCGCGCTGTGGATGGGGTTGAAGGTGGTGACGCTCAACTACCTCGCCGAGCCGCTCGGCGCCGGCTTCCTTCGCTTCGGTGGGGGCAGCAAGGTCTACGCCGACGAGATCCGGATGTGGTGCACCCGGCATCCGAACACGGGCGCGTACCTCGAGAGCTACCGGCCCGGCTATCTCAGCGTCGGAACGTCCAATCATCAGAAGTTCGTCGTCTGCTCGACGAACCGGAGGCTGTCCGCCCTGGTGGGCGGCTTCAACATCAACGACAAGTACTCGGCCGAACCGGCGCACGGGCAGGCCGGCGAGCACTGGCACGACACCGCCGTGCTGCTGCGAGGACCGGCCGCCCACGCCATCCAGAGAGAGTGGCTGCGGCGCTGGAACAAGCAGTACTACCTGCCCTGGAGCGCCGACACCTTGCCCGCCACGCTCGACGATCAGCAACTCGACAAGAAGGCCCGTAGCAAGGCGCCCAACCGCAGGGTGACGATCGCGACCACCAACGCGGAGGCGCGGCCGGCGGAGAAGGACATCCGCGCCCTGGTCATCGAGCGGATCCAGGCCGCGAAGGACTACATCTACTTCGAGAACTACGCGTTCACGGATCCGGAGATCATCGATGCGCTGGCGGCCAGGATGGCCGCCGACAAGGCCCTCAAGGTGATGGTGGTCATCCACCACCCCTCGAGCCCCCTCTACAGCACGGACACGCTGTGGTCGTATCTTCAGTACTACACGTTCATCCTGCTCGCCGTGAGCCGATTCAAGCAGCTGCGCATCGAGCGCAACCAGGACGACCTGACGAACGACGAGTCGTTCACCTTGCGCCCACCCAGCGCCCGGAGCGTCAACGGCGAGGCCGTCACCAACCTGGGCGTCCAGAAATCGTCGCTCGGATGGCGCCTGGGCTGGACCGACGGCCACGGCCAGGCGCAGACCGCCCTCCTCACGGAGGTGGCGGACATCCGCAACCGCCACTTCATGTACGGGCCGCGCACCACGACCGCGTTCAACGGCGCGCCCCAGTGGCCCTACCCCCACAGCAAGCTGGCGCTGTTCGACGACCGGTATGCGCTGGTCGGCTCGTCGAACTGGACCTACCGAAGCATGGAGTACGACGGCGAGATCACCGCGATGATCGACGATGGCGACAAGGTCGCCCAGATCCGCGACGACCTCCTGTCTCACTGGGAGGGCGGGCTGACCATCGACAACTTCGAGCAGCGGGCGAGCGAGAACCTCGAGAAGGTGAGCGGCGGCCAGATGCCGGCCAATCGCTGCTTCCTGGTCCCGCTCAAGCTCGGCGACTTCGTCCGCCCCGACGCGGCCACGCTCAAGACCAAGGCGACCATGGACGCCATGTGGACCTGGTTCTGAGATGCGCCGCTCGCGTCGCCCGACGATGGCGGCGGCGCGAAGACGCGACTCGCTGCCGCTGTATTCATTCCCGCGCCGGGTCGACCAGGAGAAGCTCACCGCCGTGAAGGGGCCGGCCAAGCCATGTTTCGGCCCGCGGCGGCGACGTGGTGGCCTCTGCTAGCATGAGGTGGCTGGCATGGATGTGACGGACCACGCGGGGATGACGCCGGAGGCGCTGCGCAATCTGACGCGGCAGGTCGGGTCCTTTGGATCGCTGCAGGAGGTCCTGCGCTGGGGCTTCTCGCAATCGCCTCCGTGCGAGGTGGCCGAGGTGGTGGTGCAGGATGAGTTCACTCACGACGTCGTGATCGAGTGGGCCGGCCGCTACCTCGTCTTGGACACCACCTGACTGGGCGGGCTGAGCGCCGTCTCCGTGTGGGACCGCAGGCCGACGGCGGATGAGCTGCTCGATGTGCGCCTCGCCGCGGGCTGGCAGCCGACACCGACCAGCACCGTCGACGGCGATCGGGTCCTGGGCCACGCCTGCAGGGTCACGACGCGAGCCGGCTGAACGCCTGGCCGTTTCCCCTCCGTCACACCGACCTTCCTCCCGGCCAGCCGGCCGGCGACGTCCGCGCCGTCAGCAGGCCGCGCCCCGGAGGACGCAGGTGCCGCTGTCGCAGACCGGTACGTTCTCGCCGTCCTTGCACGGGCGGAAGCGCTTGCGGCGCAGCTTCTTGGGTCTGGCGATGGGCGAGCCCCCGTCGCTCACCCAGCAGTCCTCGTCGGACGCGCACGGGACCGGATCGACCCAGACGTAGTGGCAGCGGCGCGGCTCGCGGCTGTCGCAGCCGCAGCGGGGTCCCGGCTGGCCCGGCGGACGGATGTCCGGATCGTCGCCCGGTGCGCACGTGCCGGCTGCGACGTCCATGAGGCAGCCCGGCGGCGACGTGCACGCTGCCTCGACGGACACCGGCGAGCGCTTGGCAGCCGGGCGGTAGGCGCACTGGCGATCGAAGCAGACACAGGTCCCATCCGGCGGGATGCTCTTGTCGCACGTCGTCGGCGGCGGGGCGGAGGCCGCCGCGACGCAGCGCTTCGGAAGGCACGGATCGTCCCACGCACAGTCGGTGTCCTTCGCGCACGAAGCGGCGCGGGATGCGCCCTCGCTCGACGCCGCGGCCGGCGTCGCGGCAGGCTCCGGGGCGCCCGGCTCGAGGCTTGCGGTCGGGCTGCCCGGTGTCGCCGCGGCCTCGGCGGGCGTCGTGGCGGTTGCCGTGGCCGCTGGCGGCGTGGGCGCGGCCGAGTTGCCGCACGCGACGATGGTCAGGCTCGCGGCGGTCGTCAGGCTCGTCAGGAAGGCGGCTCGGTTCACCGGCGAGGAACCCCGCGGTCGTGGATCAGGAGTCGAGCTCGATCCTCGACGCCCGTAGCGGGATGGCGAGTCGAACGCGGGCGCCCCGCCCGCCGCGGAGGGCTGGCTGCTCATCGGCTGGAGCTCTTGCCGCGACGGGCTCGCGCCGGTGCGTAGAACCGAGCGACGTGGCACGACGCTGGTACGGCGGATACCCAGGAAACGGCCTGGTCCCCGTCGGCCGCCGTCGAGGACGCATCCTGGGTGTCGCTCTCTTCGGCGACGTCGTCCCCCTCACTCTCGTACGTGCTCGCCGACTCCTCTGGATCGGCAGACTGCCACGCCGGTTCGGGCGACGACCACGTTGGGTTCGGCGCGACACGCGCGGCAACCGAGTGGACGATCGCGCAGGATTCTGCGCATTCACAGCAGCTGCACATCGGCGATGACCTGTCACCCATCGATCCTCCTGATCGGGGAAGCTCGCGCCGAGTGCCGCGTCTGCGGCCGCGAACGCCCGTGTCGTTGCACGCTCGACCACCGCCAAGGCGCCCGAGCTCCGAGTCGCCCAGCGCGGCGATCCCATGCCACGCCTTCTTCGACGGTTGCCCGCCGAGGTCCCCTGCACGCGCGGCTCGAGACCGAGCGATCCAGGCTGTGGGCGCCGCCGATCATCTCCTCGATCCGGAAAGACGGTGCGCCAGGCGCTTCCGTCACGATCGACGAAACTCCAGGACGCCACGGAACGGGCATGAGGAGGACGGCCTCCTCCACGGCACGTCATCGTCTGGTCCTCCTGGAGGGCCCGCGCCACGAGCGACTCTACCGGCCGGACAGAGCCGGTGGCTCTCGACTCGGCGGACCGGCACTTGAGGTAGCCTCGACCTGGCGATGGCCTGGCGGCAGATCAAGGTCGATGGCGATGTGTACAGGTGGACCGTCGGCGTCACGCGGGCTCCGCGCATCACCGGCGAGCTGGAATCCATCCGGTTGACCGTCATCGCCCGCGGCGTCTCCGTCGAGAAACGGGTGTCCGCGACCTTCCACGGCTGGGTCGTGGAAGACCTGTGGACCGGGCGGCAGCAGGCCCTGATGGTCACGCCGGCCATCGTCGCCGACATCATCCGTCGGTCCGCCGTGCTCGGCCCGGCGATCGATCATGCCGAGGCCATCTTCCCCGCGGCCGTGGGCAGCGCCGACCCGCGCGACGTGGCCCTC
>DATHKR010000246.1:0-12224 GCA_035489015.1 Kofleriaceae bacterium
CCGGCCGCGATCCGCGACGTCCACCTGGTCCGCGGCCCCCACACGACCATCGCCGTGGACGGGCCGGCCGACCTCTACCTGGTGGTCAACGACACGACCTGTGACTCGCAGGACACCACCAACGAGCTGCACGTGGCGATCAGAAGATTCATCGGCGTCGGTAATGCCGCGCAGTCGCTGCTCTCCCGGATGTCGCACGCGACGAGCGTGATCCGCGCGCGGGTGCCGGAGCTGATGGCCCGCGGCGAGGTCCTGCCCTCGGAGGTGACCGAAATGGAGCTGTCCGCCAAGCTCGACGCGATCAACGTCCCCGGCGAGGTGCAGGTGGCGGTCGACGACTACCCGGCGCCGATGCGCGACCTCTTCTACAAGTACATCGCCCGCGAGATGACGCAGCTCGAGGCGTCGGTCCGGGTCGCGAACATCGACCGCGAGATGCGCATCAAGGACGCCGAGTTTCACGCGACCGAGATCGCGGTCCAGAACAGCGCCATGGACGGCTACCTGGTCTCGCTCCTGCCCCGATGGACGGTGCGCGGCCTCCGCCTGAAGGAGCTCCGCGACGTCACGTCCCTCTACGCCACCGACGTCCGCTACTACCTGAGCCCGCTCATGAGGGTCTGGTATCCGCAGGTGCTCGCCGGCCTGGACGACGTGACGGCGGTGCAGGACCTGGTCAACGTGGACGTCGATCGGCCGGTCCTCGAGATGACCGACCGGCTGCTCGAGCTCGGGACCGCGCTGTCGACCCGCATCGGGAACGTGGACACGCCGTACCCGTCGCCGGACGACACCGCGCCCTCGTTCGTGGCGGTGCGGTTCCCGGCGCCGGCGGTGCTCGACCCGGCCTGCGCCGACTCGCCGAGCGCCCGCTGCCGCCGCGTGGGCGAGAGCAGCACGTACCGGTGGGCCACGGTGGCGCAGAGCAAGGCGCTGTGGAACGCACTCGGACAGCCCACCGACGGCAAGACCAGCCGCCACCTCGTGTTCGAGCTCGGCCCGGAGGACGTCTACGAGGTGTCGTCCGGGTCCGAGTACCTGTCCTGCACCAAGTCCCTGCCGGTCGTCCGTCGCATGGGCCTGGCGCTGACCGGCTTCACCGCCAGCTCGCTGCCCGGTGACCACCGCGCCATCGAGGGCAACATCCCGGCGACCGCGCCGATGGCGTTCGTCGATGCGACCGGCGTGACGTCGTTCGAGCTGGCCAACCCGTCCTGGCGGAACCTGGCCAACGTGCCGCTGGTGTACGGCACGTCCGACTACGGCAAGGTGAAGACCGACTTCACTGCGATCCCCCAGGACGTGCGCGGCGTGTCCCCGTTCACCACGTTCGTCTTCGACATCCCGGAGGCGACGGTGGCCGAGTGGAACCTGCGCAACGCCAAGACGATCGACCTCGTCCTGGAGCTCGAGGCGGTCCGCGCGAACGCTCGCGTCGCGGTGCCGGCCTGCAGCGCCGCGCCGTGATGACCCGAAGCAACCCGTGAGGTGAGAGATGGCCAGCCGGATCGCCCCGTTCCTCGTTTTCGCCCTTGCCGCCGTGGGCGGGGCGATCCCCACCACCGCCGCCGCGCAAGGGCCGCGCGACGCGCTCGTCCAGGCGCCGACCTTCAAGCAACCCGAGCGCGGCTCGCTCGCCGGCGGCCTGGCCAAGTTCGCGATCGGAGCCGAGGACGTCTCGCGCGGCTCCTTCGCCCTGGCGCTGCCGATCGGCGTCCCGGGCGAGCGGGGCGGCGCCCTGGCCAGCGTCCTTCCGTCGTACGCCGCGGAGAGCGGGATCTCGGAGTGGGGCATCGGCTGGTCGGCCTCGCTGGCGATCCAGCGCTTCCGGCTGGTCGGCGACGTGGACTACGCGGCGGACGACTTCTCGAGCCCGTGGGGCAGGCTCGAGCAGGGGTCCGACGGGTTCTACTACCCGACCGGCCTCACGCCGGCGATGCGGCTGGAGCGGCGCGCGGACGGCTGGGTCGCGACCAGCCCGTCCGGCACTCGCTACGAGTTCAGCCGCCAGGTCGCCACGCCGGAGGGCGTGTACGCCTGGTATCTGACGCGGGTCGCGGACCTGCTGGGCGGCGAGGCGGTGGTGGAGTACGCGGCCAGCCCCGGCGGCCGCCCGTTCGTGACTCGCCTCCTCTATGGCGGCCGCGAGGCCACTGACACCTACCGGCTCGACCTGGAGTACGAGCCCTTGCCGTCGCCGCTGCTCGACTACCGGTCCGGCTACCCGCTCGAGCTCGATCGGCGCGTGGTCCGCGTGCTGGTTCAGGTCAGGCAGGGCGGCCGCGGCTCCTACGCGCTGCGCTGGACCTGGGACGTCGCCTACCGGGACGCGGAGTTCGGGCCCGGGTTCTACCTCGACTCGATCGCGCGGACGTTCGCGTCCGGGGCGGTCGAGCCGCCCATCTCGTACCAGTACGATCTGCCCGAGCAGGCCACGCCGGCCGGCACGGTCTACCGGACCGGCGAGCTCGAGGAGGCGCCGGGCGTCCTCGCCTACGTCGACAGCGTCCTGGATCCGGACGGCATCCAGCCCGATCGCGCGGCGGTGACCGACGCCGACGAGGACGGGCTGCCGGATCTCGAGTACGGGGTCGACTTCACGCTCTTCCGCCAGAACGCGGACGGCGAGTTCGAGCCGGAGTCGCTGCCGCCGCCGCCCACGGGCGGCGATTCGCAGTGCCGTCCGGCCGACTCGATCGACAACGGCCCGCGCACGCTCGTGCGGATGGGCGGCCCGGGCACCGACCTCCAGGTGCTGGTCCTGGAGGCGCAGTCGGCAACCACCGACGTCCGCGTGTGCGATCGCGCGGGCACGCCGCGGTCGAGCACCGTGGTGGAGGGGCGCTGGTCGATCGAGGCCAACACCAAGGTGGTCGACCTCGACCGCGACGAGAAGCCCGACCTCCTGCTGGTCGCCAGCGGCCAGTACCAGGTGCTCGAGAACATCAGCGGAGACGGGTGCGAGTCGGGCGCCGCGGCCGAGTGCGTCGAGCTCGGCTTCCGCGCCCACGCGCCCGGCGAGCTCGACTTCGTGAACGGGTTCCCGTTCGAGCCGAGCGCGACCTGGGCCCAGGACATGAACGGCGACGGCATCGCCGATCTGCTCCTGCGCAGCGACGATCGGGTCTCGATCTGGTACGGGCGCGGGCGGCTCGGCTTCGACCCGACCGAGCACCAGCTCGCGTTCCTCAACCGCTCGGGGAGCGAGCTCTTCAACCTGGACGAGTGGGAGATCTCGTGGCTGGACGCGAACCGGGACGGCCTGACCGACGCGCTCCTGGTCATGGGCCACGAGCAGCTCCTGTTCATCGACATGGGCGACCACTTCCAGGAGGTCGGCGCGCCCGCGCTCGAGAGCGTGGCCGACCTGGAGCTCGGCGCCCCGCTCGTCGGAGACCTGCGCGGCCGCGGCGATGTCGACCTCACCTTCGTCGGCATGGACGCGGCGTACGCGATCGCGCTGGCCGATCCGTCGACCGGCCTCATGACCTCGGCCGACGACGGCAAGGGCACCCGGGTCAGCTTCGACTACGAGCGCGCGGCGGCCCGCCCGGGGATCCGCCAGCGCCCGCCGGTGCTGAGCTCGCTCACGGTGGCGACCGAAGGCCGCGATCCGGTGGCGTACCAGTACGCCTACGACGGCCCGCAGATGCACGGCGTCGGCCACTTCCTGCTCGGCTTCGCCACGGTGGAGGTGGCCGGGCCACACGCGCGCTCGGTCGTCGATTTCCATCACGACGACGACGTGGCGGGCCAGGTCGACACCACCCGCGCGTTCGACGACCGCACGCCGGGGCTCATGAAGCTCTCGCACACCGACTACGAGGAGGCCGCGGTCGCCGACGTGCGCACGCGGCGAAGGCGGACCAGCTGGAGCGGCTGGTGCGGCGGGACCGATGTCGCGGCCTGCATCGCCGCCCCTGCCGCCGCCGTGGAGCGGACCGAGTACCTGGCCTACGAGCGCGGCATCTGCCCCACCCTCGTGCGCGAGACCGACCGTCACGGACAGCTGGAGACCCGGACGGCGCTCGCCGCGCCGGCCGACCTGGCGGGCGCCCTTCACTGCGTCCCGGCTGGCGTGGTCTGGACCGGCACCCACCCGGATCCATCGCGCGACTTCCGCCTGGAGAACCGCCTCACCGTCGACAGCCGCGGCCAGCCGACCCGGATCGAGCAGGTGAGCGGTGACGAGTCGCTGACGCTGCAGGAGGTGGCCTACGACCCGACCACGCATCGGCTCCTGTCGATCGCCACGCCGGGAAACGGCGCCCAGACGTTCGCCTACGACCCGGACACGGGACAGCTGTCGCGCGCGACCGGGCCGGACGGCGTGGTGTCGACCGCCGACCGCCGCGATCCGGTCACCGACGCGCTCCTCGAGCTGGTCGGCGACCGCGGCCCGGGCGGCGCGCTGGCGTCGTCGTATCGCTACGACGAGATGGAGCGGCTGGCGGCCCACTGGGCCGACTTCGGCGGCTCCAGCGAGGCGGAGCCGCTCCAGACCCTCGGCTACCGGTTTCCCGCCGGCGACGCGCCGGGGCTGATCCGGATCCAGACGCTGGTCGACGCGTCGGCCCACATCCGGCAGGAGAGCGCGGCGTGGACCTATCCGGACGGTGGCGAGCTCACCAGCGCGACCCGGATCCCGGGGCGCTGGATCTTCGGCTCGGTGTCGGCGACCGACCGCGCCGACCTGCGCACGCGCGAACTGCGCCGGGCGCCGCTGGTCGGCGGCGACCCCGCCACCGCGACCTACTCGTCGCTCCTGTCCGGGACGACGCTGCTCGGCGAGACCGTCGCGGCCGGCTTCGGTCACCCGATCAGCGCGCGCGACCTCATCCAGCAGGGGATCGAGCGGCAGGTCGCCACGTCGATCGCCCTCGAGGGAGGGCTGGTCGTCACGACCCGGGTCGAGAATGGCGCGCACCGGACGCGGACGGCGGCCGATGTCGGCGGGCGAGCGATCTGGGCCGAGGACCAGCTCGGCGCGGTCAGCCGGTTCGAGTACGACGCGCTCGGGCGGCTGGTCGGCGTGGTCCTGCCCGACGGGGCCAGCCACTGGCTGTCCTTCGACCGGTTCGGCCGGCCCGCCCAGGTGACCCGGGACGGGATCGGGACGGTCAGCTACGCGTACGAGCCGGTCACCGGGCGCCTCTCGCACAAGGAGTACCGGGGCGCAGACGAGGCGCTCGAGCGCACGATCGACCTCGAGTACGACGCGATCGGACGTCTGACCGCCGGGGTCCACACCCAGCCGGCCACCGGTGACGAGGATCGATTCGAATTCCGCTACGACGGTGACGTCGGCGACGGTGAGCATCTCGCCGGGCAGACCGGCTACACCAGCCAGGTCGAGGGGCCCGCCTACACCCTCACCACGGTGCACAACCCGGACGGCACTCAGGCCAGCTCGCGTCTGGTCGTGGCCGGCTGGATGCAGGTCGACCTCGCCACCACCTATTACTCGAGTGGCGCGGTCAGAGAGGCGCACCGCACGATCACCCGACTGTCCGACGGCGCGGTCATCGACGACGTGGCGACCGGATCGCTCTACGACGCCTGGGGCCGCCTCGACCGCATCACGGTGAACGGGCTCGTCGTTGCCACCCTCGAGTACGACGACGACGGGCGCCTGGCCGGCGCCGAGATGGCCGGCGGCCAGCGCATCGACCAGCTCTACGATCCGGCGACCCACCGGTTGGTCGGCTACCAGCAGGAGATCCGGCACGGCGCGAACAGCTGGCATGCCGGCATGGAGTGGGGCTACGACCAGCGCGGGCTGGTCGGACACGAGACGATCAGCGTCGCCGACCAGAGCTGGTTGCGGACCTACGACCACGACGCGCGTGGCTTCCTGACCGGCGCGGACGACGACGGCCAGCACTCGTCATACAGCTACACGGCGGCCGGGCTGCTCGACCGGATCACCGACTCGAACGGCGCCCGCAACGTCTTCCGCGGCGACGCCACCACGCTCTCGGCGGGCGGAATCACCTACACCTACGACTCCTCCGGCCGGGTGGTCGCGCGGGGTGGCGCCGCCTTCACGTACGGTCCCGACGGGCAGCTGTCCACCGCGCAGGTCGGCGACCGGACCCTCACGTACGCCTACGACGCCGACGGCAACCGCCTCGTGAAGTACGAGAACGGCGCCCCGGTCGCCGCCTATCTCGGCGGCTACCTCACCGAGGACAGCTTCGTCGAGCCGGTCGAGATCGGCGGGCGCACCGTCGGCGTGCTCGAGGGCGGAGAGCTCCACCTCCTCGCGATGGACGTGCGCGGGACCCTGCTCGCCGACGAGGACGGCACACCCCGCCTGGCCACGCCATACGGCGTGCGCGAGCCGCGGCCGGATCTGTCCGCGGCGCTCGACTACGTCGAGAAGGCCTACGACGCGGACCTGGGCAGCGTCCGCATGGGCGTCCGCGACTACGACCCGCTGCTCGGCCAGTTCACCACGCCCGACCCGCTCTACCTCGAGGCGATCGACAGGTGCGCTGCCAGCCCGGTCGACTGCAACCTGTACAGCTACGCGCGCAACAGCCCGGTGACCTTCGTCGATCCGACCGGCACGGACTCGCTCATCCACGGCAAGACCGACCCGACCGACGCGGGCAACGTCGAGCTGTTCGCCGCGTTCCGCGCGGCGTACCCGCAGTACGAGAACATCGGCGGCGGCGCGAGTGGCCCGCGCTCCGACGGCATCATGACCGACAGCGGCGTCCGCATCCCGGTCGAGGCGGGCGGCCTCCTCGTGCGGCGCGCTCACTACTGGACCAAGTCGGGCGCGTTCGCCGCGTACCAGGGCTACATCCACTACGCCGAGCTGCTCGAGGCCGGTCACGTCAGCACCGCCCTGGCCCTCGCGAACGCTCGCGGGACGCCGTTCGTGCCGGACCGCGAGATCAACCTGGACCGCTACGCCGGGTGGGCGACCCGTGTGCTGATGGCGCGCAACGGAGTCATCCTCGGGATGACGCTCGCGGCGTCGGCCCTGGCCGGGGCGGCAGGGCCGGCCGGAGCCGCAAGGGAGTCAGAAGCCGCGAAAGACGTCGTGGTGCCGAGCAGCCGGTATCCTGAAACCGCGAGCCACATCCGTGATGCCCAGGCTGCAGGTCATCCGTCTGTCCTCACGATCGAGAGAGCGGGAGCGGACGCGAACCGAGCGGCGGCTCAGGCCGGACACACGCGAATTCCAGGCAAGCAGCTGGACGAGTATCCTCCTGCGATGTTCCGTGAGGGTGGAGCTGGGGCCAGCATCCGGCCGATCTCGCCTCGAGACAACATGGGCGCGGGTGCGTGCATCGGGAACCAGTGCCGTGCGCTACCGAACGGATCCAAGGTCCGAATCGTGGTGGAGTAGGAGATGGCTACATTCTCGGTCGAGGTTTCCTACGCCCAGCTGGCCGTGTTCGATTCGACGCTGGCGGCGCCGTTCAATGACTGGACGGACGATCACGTGAACCAAGGCTTCGCCTGGCGGCCGGGTAGCGTTTCCTTCGGTACTCTCGACAGTGCTGGCCCGGTCGTCGTCGAGGTACTTCGCTCCCGTACTGTCGACGAGAGCAAGTCGGCGGCAGAGCGGATCATCGCGGTGCCGTTCAGCGTGCCCGAGCACGGGAATATCGAGATAGCGTCGATCGCAGGCGGAGTGCCTCTTCAGATCCCTCCAGGAGAATATGAGCTGATGTTCGAGCACGGCCGTGGACCGGACCACGGCATGTGGGCCAACTTCTACTTCAGGAGAGTCCCGGCACCCGCCCTTGCACGTGTAGTTCGAGCCGACGCGGCGCTGGTACCCCCTCCTGTGCTCGTCATGACAGCCGAGCCAGCTTGACTCGTACGTCGAGGGGCCCGCTCGTCTGGCCCGCCATCGAGTGCTTCCTGGCCGCGACGTCGCCGTGAAGCGCGGACTCACCCGTCGAGGTGACGCGACAGCGCGTCCGCGAATCGACGGACGTCCGCCGCCGCCGGGTCGCTGCGCTCCCCCAGCTCCACGACCGATGCCGCCATCGCCTCGCGGGCCTCCGCCTTCGACCCGAAGGACGCCAGGACCGCCGGCAACGAGGTGAGGGCGTACTGGTCCACCGCGAGGTGCTTCCGTCCTCGAAGCGCAGCGACCATCGCGTCTCGGGTCGCCAGGGGCCGCGCGAACGGCAGGCCGGACCGCTCGACGAGCTCGATCAACCTGGCCACCACCGGCCCGACCTCGGCCAGCCCGGAGATGCGGAGCTCGGCCATTCGCTTCCCGCTCGGCCCGAGGTAGACGAGCGGCTCCGACAGGATCGGCGTCCTGCCCGGCGGCACGCCCCTCAGCCGCGCCTCGAGGACCGTCGCAGGCTCGTGGCCCACGCCGATCACCGGATGCACCTCGAGCGGGTGGTACTTGCTCGCTCGGTTGAGGCCGAGCCAGGCGAAGAACTCGCCGTCGAGATCCTGGGTGAAGATCTGTCCGGCGCGCTTCTTCCATCCACGGCTCACGAGCGCCGCCTTCGCGGCCGACGAGAACGCCGCGATCAGGTCTCGCATCGGCGGGTGCTGGGTCGCAGACAAGGGCGCGATGTTCGCGCATGCGGAGGTCCGGTTCAATCACCAGAGGACGCCTTGCCGCGTCGCTCGCTTTGGCGAGGCGTGATCGCGTTGGTCGCCTTCGACTGGTGAGTCGACGCGGCGGGGTGCCTGCGCGGGGACGCGCCGTTACCCGCCCTTCGGGCGGACGTCGGCGCTCGGAGCTCGGGCTGGCATCCGCCGGGAACGCTCCGCTTCGCTTCGCGCCCCGACGGAGCACTTCGCTACGCCCCGCGCAGGCACCCGCGCCGCGTCGCTCACCCCTGCTGCTTCAGCTCTTCCGAGCCGTGAACGTCGGAGGTTCCGAGGTCTGTGCCCGTGACCAGGTCACTTCTTTTTGGTCCGGTAGGTGAGCAGGACCGGCTTGCCGCGCCGGGTGATCGACAGCTCGACGGTGACCGACTTCCTGGAGTCGACCTTGCGGCGGAGGTCGGCGTAGGCGCGCAGCGCCGCGTCGGCGCCGGCGACCGAGCGGCCGTCGATCGCATGGACGGTGTCGCCGTTCATCAGCCCGAGCGCGGCGTAGAGCGAGGACGGCCGGATCGCGTAGAGCTTGAGGCCGTCGGGCTGCCCGTTCTTCACCGACGGAACGATCCGCACGCCGCGGGCGATCTGGGCCGGGTCGGCGAGGACGGCAGTGATCCGGGTGGCGTCGATCTCGAACGTGTAGTCATCGATCCGGCGCACCATGGTCGAGAAGTCGATCGGTGTGGCGTCAGCTGGCGTCGCCTGACCGGGGCCGTCGAGCACCTGGCCGATCATGGCGGACCTCTCCGACTCGGCCTTGTCCCACGCCTGAATGGCGGCGGCCAGCGCGGCGACGTCGACCCGCCCGTTCACGATCCGGTAGCGCAGGGTCACCGGCTCATCGAGCCGCACGACGACGAGCGCGATCTCCGGCTGGCCCGCCTGGTCTTGCAGGGCGCCGACCAGCTCCTGGGCCGAGTGGACGGCGCGGTCGCCGACCGTCCTGATCTCGTCGTACCGGGTGAGCCCGAGCCCCGCGGTGATCGGGTTGTCGTCTGGCCTCGACCCGTAGGCGCTGGCGCCGACCATGATGGGTCGGAGGGCGCTCATGACCGCGCGGTCGATCTCGTAGGTCGCCTCGCCGGTCTTGCGGACGCCGGGCCGGATGGCGGCGGCGATCGCGCGCTCCTCGGGTGTGGCCTGGGGCCGGTGCGAGCCGACGGTCATGGCGAGCGGCGAGCTGGCCAGGACGTAGCGGCGCCGCATGGAACGGCCGTCGCGGCGGATCGAGAGCTGGATCTCGTGGCGGTCCGCCACCGCGGCCGCCGCGGCACGGAGGGACTGGCCAGCGAGGGCGCCGGCACCGCCGAGCCACTCGATCTGGTCGCCAGCGCGAAGGTCTAGGGCGTCGAACCAGGTCGCGCGCGGGACCCGGGCCAGGATGTGGCGGCCGTCCCGCACATCGACGGTGAGCTCGCCGAGCAGCGCCTCGGCGGAGACGCTGGCGATCACGGCGTCGTCGACGATCCATCGCACGTCGTCGATTCGCTCGATGGTCAGGTTGACGGGGACCGCCGAGGAGGCGGCGGAGGTAGGCGCGCTCGCGGCGTCGGCGTCGCGAGCGACAGCTCCCGGGCTCGGCGCCGCGTGGCCGCCGCACGAGACCAGGAGCAACGATGTACACAGCTTCCGGATCGACATCGTCGCGAGTCTAACTCCAGACGGCTCAGGCGCGGCAGGGGAGCTCGCCGCAGCGTTGCGGATCGAGACGGGTGGGCAAGGATTCGTGCGGCCCGTGCGCGATCGCACGCAACAGCGCCTCGACAGGTCCGACTGGATGTCATGACCAAGCGCTCTCTGTTCATCGGTCCCCTCGTGGGGCTCCTCCTGGCCGCGCCGCTCCATTCGGCGCGCGCCGAACACGTCCGCCTGGGCGGGACCATCGCGCTCCTGCCGATTGGCCAGCTCCATGCCGAGGCCCGTGACACATCCCTCACGGCGGACACCGCCGTCGCGGTCGGCTTCGGTGGCCTCTTCGAGGTCCCGCTCCTCACCAACGTCGCCGTCGGATTCGCGCCGCGCCTGCTCCTCCACGTGAGGGGCGAGGACGGCGAGGGCTCGGGCAAGGAGCTCGATCTCGCCTTTCGCCTGATCGGCAACGTGCCGGTCGCCAGCGCCGTCGAGCTCTACGGCTTCGCCGCGCCCGGCTACTCGATCATCTATGTCCCGGACTGGCCGGACGGGCTCGCCAATCCGGCGGGGTTCATCTTCGGCTTCGGCGCCGGTGTCGGGTTCGATCTCACGTCGCAGTTTCGCCTGGGGGTCGAGCTCGGCTACCAGCTCGGCGCCCAGAGCGTCTCCGAGGGGGGAGAGACCCTCGACGTCGAGAGCAGCTTCCTCCACCTGGGCGTGAGCGCGATGGCCCGGCTCTGAGCTCCCGGGCTGCGGGTCAGGCAACGTCGCGGCGCGTGAACCGATGCAATCAAGGAGACGTGCTCGCGCCAGGTGAGTCGGATCCGGTGCGCTCGAGATCGACCCACACCGGGAGGTGATCGGAGCGGCCGCCGTCGATGACGCCGCCGCCGAGGGCCCGGAAGCTCGAGTCGTGCAGCACGTGGTCGAGGCGCGCGCGGAGCGGCAGGCTGTTCACCGACCAGCGCCAGGTCGCCGCGGACGGCGCGAACGAGGGGAGCACGCTGGTGAAGCCGCTGGCGAGGACGGCGGACACGGCGCGGCCGTCGTCCCCCTCGTTGAAGTCGCCGACGACGAGCGCGGGCATGCCCCGGACCAGCGCCGAGAGGTGGGCGCGGGCCTCTTGCTCGCGGCCGGCCCGGGTGGAGAAGTAGCCGACCACCCAGCTGCCTCGGTCGCTGACCGGCGGCCGCAGGTGCAGGTTGATCGCCTGCAGCGGGCCACCCGGCGCGTTCACGACCACTCGCCAGGCGTAGAACGGCCCGCCTCCGCCGCGCAGCACCTGGACGGAGACGATCGGCCAGCGCGACAGCAGGCCCATGCCGCTCGCCGGCCAGCCCTCCGGCTCGGCGAACCGCCGGTGCGGATAGCGCCCGGCCAGGGCCGCCCCCAGCGCGTCCTCCCATGCGCGGTTGGTCTCCTGCAGGAACACCAGGTCGGCGCCCGCGCGGGCGATCACCTCGGCCGCGGCCGGATCGCCGGCCAGCCCGAAGTTGACGTTGTAGGTCATCACGCGGAGGGTCGGGCCGCGCGGAGGCTGGCGGCCAGAGCAGATCCCGGAGATGCCGGGGCCGCGCTCGCCACGGCAGGGATCGGCCGCGGCGGCGAGGTCTCCGAGGCGCGCGTCGAGGTCCTCGTCGGCGTCGATCCCGTCGAGCAGGTCGGTCGAGTCGGGCGAATCGAGCGCAGGGGCGGCGCACGCGGGGGCGAGGAGGAGAACGAGGAGTGCGGTGGTCACGGGCCTGTCCATGCCTCCACTCTCCGTCGCGCCCTTGAACCGGCGCCGCGCGAGCGGCGAACGCGCGGTCAATCGTTCGTGAATGGCGTGTGAATCGCGGACAGGGTGACCACCAGGGACGCGCCGCCGAGCGGCGACGGCGCGAGCTCGGCCCGCCCGCCGTGCGCCTCGGCCACGGCGCGCACGAGCGCGAGGCCCAGGCCGGTGCCGCCGGGCCGGCGCGACGCGAAGCGCTGGAACAGACGCGGCCGGATCGACG
>DATHKR010000247.1:0-35398 GCA_035489015.1 Kofleriaceae bacterium
GCCGCATGAGACCTTCGCGCCGCCGTTCTCCGACCGGCAGACCTCGACGCGGCTGATGTCGTCCAGCCGGACGACGTCGCCGGTGCTCGGACAGCGGTCAGCGAGCACGAAGGAGGTGCCGTTGGCGATCATCTCCTCACCGGCGCACTTCTCGATCCACTCGCCGGTCGACGCGCTCTGGACGTGGAGGACGTGGCTCGCGTCCCTCTCGCCGTCGTCCCATGTGACGGCGAGCGAGGTCGCCTTGCCGCCGGGCAGATCGACGTGCACGTCGGCGTCCGCCCCGTTGTAGGGCCGGGTGGCCGACTGGAACGGGTCGGCCGGCTGGGCCCAGTTTACCCGCAGCGCCGCGATGTCGGCCGGGCCGATCTTGCGACCGCCGGCGCACGACCCGCGAAACACGACCGAGGTGGCGGTGCCGATGTGCGCCGCGTCGATGCAGGGCGCGATCCACTCGCCGGTCCGCGTCTTCACGTCGAGCGAGTAGACGACCGTGGATCCCATCTCGCTCCAGCGGATGACGACGTCCATCGCGCCGCGCACCGCGCCGCCGACCACCTCGGCCAGCTGCCAGCCGTCCGCGATCATCATCGTCGCCGGCGCGGAGGTGGTGAACGACCTCTCCTTGTTCGGCTCCCACCAGCGGCGCAGCGCCGTCCGACCGGGCGTGTTGGGCGGGTAGACGTGGCCCTCGTCGGCGATGAGCGCGCAACCGGCGGGCGGCTCCGAGGTCGTGGTCAGGTAGTCGCCGCTCTCGCACTGATAGCTGCGCAGCACCGGGAGGTCGTCGCGCGGCATCTCCGGCGGCAAGGCGACCGAGAAGATGGTCGCCTCCAGCCGCACCGGCTGGCCCGGCTGCGGGAAGATCGAGCCCGGCGGCGGCGCGACCTGCCAATCGGGCGGCTGTCCGACCGACCCGGGCAGGAGGTTGGTCGTGCTGAGGTGGGCGCTGGTCGGCGCGTCCGCGTAGCTGTACAGCCCTGCGTCGATGTAGGTCGACCCGGAGTAGAGCAGCGCGCCGTGGGCCTCGAGCTCGGCGTACGACATGTCCTCGCAGAACTTGCCCTTCCACTCGATGCGCGGATCGGGCAGGGCCAGCGGGCAGGTCCCCCCGAGCGGCAGCGTCGACCAGCGCAGCTTGGTCAAGCACAGCGCCGGCAGCGCGCCGTGGAAAAAGCGCTCGTTGCCGGCCACCGCCGGCCAGGCCGCCTCGAACTGGAAGCCGGGGACGTCGATGTCGTGCGGGACCGGGCCGCCGTACGCGTCGTAGAAGTGGATCGGCGTCCCGTCGAGCGTGTTCGACAGGCCCTGCCCGCAGTAGTCGGCGCGCGCCATCCGGGTGCAGGCGAGCATCATGTCGGGCCCGGTCGCCACGCTCGGGTGGCCGGTCTGGGTGTGGTCGGGCGGATCCTTGGTGACCGGATAGCCCCAGCCGCGGCACTTGGCGGCCACGCCGGTCCTGCAGGCGAAGGTGATCGCGGTGTCCAGAGCAATGAGGAGGCCGTCCGCTTGCCACACGCCCTTCATCGCGACGGCGGTCGGCGGCGGCGGCGGCGAGGACGGCGGAACCAGCGGGACCGGCTCGGCGCAGGCCTGCACCCACTCCTTGGCGTCGTCGTCCCACTGCTCGAGCGCGTACTGCCACGGCCCGTCCGGGTCCGGCTTGATCACCTCGGCGATGCGCATCGAGATCGGCTGCCCGCCGGTGAGGCCGTTCAGCTCGACCCCGGCGAAGTCGGTGCCGCTCATCCCGACCGCGTCGAGGCGGCCGTCCTCGCTGACCTCCGGCCTGATGATCGAAGAGGGAAACTCGAACTCGCGGACGTCCGGATCGCGCAGCCCGAGCAAGAGCCGGCCCTGCTGGCCGATGTACGGCTCACCCAGCTCGGCCGTCGTCAGGGTCACCGGCTCGCCCGCCTCGCAGGCCACCAGGCCCGCGAGCGACAGGCACGAGATCCAGCCACAGCACGTACGCGTCATGAATTCTCCACCCTCCACCAAGGTCCCTGGTTTCTGAATCAGTTCGCCCGCGCCTGCCGTGAGCCCGGCGGGCTGGCGCACATGCGCAGCCCGATCACGATGGCCCGCAGCGACGGCTCGCACGGCTCGCGGTTGTTGCTGCGCGCGGCGAGCGGGTTGTGGTACCAGCTGCCGCCGCGGATCGCGACCTCCTCGTTGCCGCTGGCCGAGGCCACCCACTCCCACGCGTTGCCGGCCATGTCGGCCACGCCGAACGGGCTGTCCGACGCCGGGTGAGCTCCGACCTCGTCAGGCCCGAACGCGACCGGTCGTCGCCCGTACGACTCGGCCAGGTCGGCATCGTCCGGCATGAGGCGATCGCCGTGCGGGAACAGCCGGCCATCGGCGCCGCGCGCGGCGCGCTCCCACTCGCGCTCGTCGCACGGCCGCGCCCCCTCGAGCCGCCCGGTCCGGTCGAGCCATCGCGCGTACGCGAGCGCGTCGTCCCACGAGACACCGCTGACCGGCATGCGCAGCCAGTCCTGCGCGGCGGCGACCTCGCGCTCGCCGTAGCGGATCGGCGCGCCCTCACCGGCCTGATAGAGGCGCGTGGTCGGCTGCAGCGAGAGCTGGAAGCGGGCCGGCTCGACCTCGCGCAGCTCGAGGTACGCGCCCGCGTGCGCGCTCGCCACCTCCGGCGTGTGGGGCAGGCGACCGGCGCGCTCGGCCGGCGGCAGGTCGCGCAGGAACGCGATCCACTCGCCGAAGGTGACCTCGTGTCGCCCGATGAGGTAGCCGTCGGTGGCGATCTGGTGGAGCGGCTGCGCGTTCATCATGGTGCGCCGCATGTCCTCGGCGTCGCTGCTGCCGTACAGGAACCGCCCCGGCGGAACGAAGACGTAGCCGTCCGGCACCCGGGCCGGCAGCGTCACCTCCAGCGGCACGGACTCGCCGCGCCCGAGCAGGAGCGGGGCGCGCACGTCGGGCCGCCCGGGCGCGCGGAGGATGAACAGATACGACCCGGGCGGCAGCGCGAGCTGGTCGATCGGGGTGGTCCCGATCAGCCGCGCCGCGCTCGGGCGGAGGCGGCCGCGCTCCTCGAGGTAGCGCTGGATGTGGACCTCGGCGCCGGCCGGCGAGGTCCTCACGCTCAGGTGGGCCGGCTCGGACCAGCGCGCGCGGCGGGCGCCGTCGTCGTCGTAGGTGAGCATGCGGCGGATCTGCTCGTCGCGGTCGACCGGGCGATGCGTGCGATCGGCCAGCTGGGCCCGCGCGAGCAGCACGTCGGCCAGGCGCCGCCTGACGTCGCCGCGCTCGCCATCGAGCGCCAGCGCCATCTCGAGCTTCTGCGACGCGCCGGCGTAGATCGAGTCGAGCGCGTCCTGCCGCTCGAGCGCGGCGTCCCAGGTCTCCTCGCCGGGGCCGCTCCTCTGTCGATCGAACGAGGCAAAGGCGGTGCGCCGGAGCCGCTCGGCGACCTGCTCCTCGCTGCCCGCCGCGCGCATCGCGCGCTCGGCCTCGGCCAGGTGCTGGCCGACCGCGGCCTGCAGGTGGCGATGCGCGCTCAGGCGGGCCCCGGCGAAGCCGAGCCCGAGGAGGACCGGGATGCCGAGCACGAGCGCGTGCTGGCGGAGGCGGCGGCGACGCTCGGTCCGCCGCGACTGCTCGAGGAACGCGGCCTCGACCGGCGCGAGCGCACCCGGTGTCAGCTCCGCCGCGTCGGCCAGCTGGCGCCGCTTCCACAGCGAGTCGGCCGGGCGACCGAGCCGGTCCCACTCCGCGGCGGCGCGCTGGAGGCGCTGGCGGGCGGCGTCGCGCTCGAGCTCGCGGCCGAGCCAGCCGCGCAGCGTGTCCCAGCCAGCGACGAGGACGTCGTGCGCGATGCGATAGGTCGGCTCGCCGGGGCCGGCGTCCTCGACGGTGACCAGCCCGCCGCGCACCAGGATCTCGAGCACGATCCGGGCGGCGCCGTCGTCGCCGGCGCTGGTCACCAGCTCCGCCGCCATGCGGTGGGTCCGCTCGCCGTCGCCGGTGACCAGCGCGGTCAGGATCCTGCGCGCCAGCGGGAGGTGGCGCGGGTCGAGCAGCGCGAGCACGCCGTCGGCGTGGCGGGCCAGCGCGCCGGACACGCCGCCGATCGACGCCAGGCTGGAGGCGCACAGCATGCCGCGGTCGGCGTCGCGGTCGTCCCACAGCGCGGCCAGCGCGAACTGCAGGAGGGCCAGCTCGCCGGCCGATCGGCCGATCGACCCGACCAGCTCGTCGACCAGGTCGGGCGGCTCGAAGCGCAGGCCAGTGAGGCGGGCGGGGCCGACCACCGCCTCGCGCACCGCGTGGAGCGAGAGCGGCTTCAGGAGATAGAGCGCGGCGGTGACCGCGTCGCCCAGGCCGGGCAGCGCGCTCGAGCGGGCCAGGAAGTCGCTTCGCACGGTGGCGAGCAGGCGCACCGACGGGGCGCCCTCGATGAGCGCGGCGAGGGCCGCTGACACCGCCGACGCCTCGCCCGGGTCGGCGAGGGTGCAGAGCTCCTCCATCTGATCGACGAAGACGAGCAGCGACCGCCCGGCGAGTCGGTCCTCGACCCGCGACGCGAAGCCGGCCGGATCGGCGATCGCCGCGGCCAGCGCGTCGGCGTGGTCGCCGGTGACCGGCGCCAGCGCGGCGGCCAGCGCGGCGACCGGCTGGCGACCGGGCGCGACCGCGACCGCGGCGACCTCGGGGCCGAGCGCTCCCTCGCGCACGCGCGGCAACAGGCCAGCGCGGACCAGCGACGACTTGCCGACCCCGGCGTCGCCGGCCACCAGCACGAACCGCTCGCGGCGCAGGCGCTCGACCAGCGCGCCGACCTCGCTGGTCCGGCCGAAGAAGAGGCCGCGGTGCTCGGCCTCGAACGGGGCCAGGCCGCGGTACGGGTTTCCGGCCGGCAGGCAGAGCGCCTCGGGCCGTCGGCCGAGCTCCTCGAGCGCGTCGCACAGCTCACGCGCGCCGGTCCGCCGCTCGCGATCGCGCTGCAGCGCGCGGTCGACCAGCGCGGCGAACGCGGTCGACAGGCCCGGCATCACGTCGCCCAGGTGCGGCACCGGCTCGGCCAGGATCTGCAGCACCAGATCCTCGTAGCTCGGCCCCGGGAACGGACGCGCGCCGGCGACTGCCTCGAACAGGACCACGCCCATCGCCCAGACGTCGGCGCGATCGTCGATGTCGGGCTCGCCGCGCATCTGCTCGGGCGACATGTAGTACGGCGTGCCGAGCTGGCGCCCGTGCCCGGTGATGCCGAGCTCGTCCGGTCCGCGCACCACCTTGGACAGGCCGAAGTCGATGAGCTTCACCACCTCGCGCCCGGATTCGTCGAGCGCGAGGAAGATGTTCTCGGGCTTGAGGTCGCGGTGCACGACGCCGGCCTCGTGCGCGACGGCAAGGCCGGTCAGCGCCGGCCGGAGCAGGCGCAGCGCCTCCTCCACCGACAGGCGGCCGCTCTCTTGTAGACGCTGGCGCAGCGTGGAGCCGGTCAGCAGCTCCTGCACGATGAAGCGCGTGCCGGTGGCGGAATCCTCGCCGAGGTCGAGGATGTCGACCACGTTCGGGTGGGCGATCCGGCTCGCGCTCTGTGCCTCCTGGGTGAAGCGCTGCACCGCGATCGCGTCGCGCGAGAAGGCGCCGTGCAGCTCCTTCACCGCGACGTGGCGGCCGGTCCAGGTGTTGATCGCCTCGTGCACGGCGCCCATGCCGCCGGCGCCGAGCAGGCGGAGCAGCTGGTACTTGCCGGCCAGCAGGCGCCCCTCGGCGAGCGGCACCACCGCGTCGCCGGCGAGGCCGCCCGATCCATCGGCCGTCCACCGCGCCGTCATGGTCTGGCACGACGCCGGCGTCGCCTCGACGGCGGCGGCGATCAACCACCGGCACGAGTCGCACGCGCCGGCATGCTCGACGACCGCGGTGCGAGCCACCGCATCGAGCCCGTCGCGGAGGAAGTCGAACAGCGTGTTCTCTTCGAGGCAGCGCAACGCGTTTCAACCTATCAGATCGCTTCTCTTCGCAACCCTGTGTCATTCGCTCCGGCTGGCGCACTGAACACGCGCAGGCGGAGACGTCGATCGCCGCGCCCGACGGCGCGCCAAGTGCGCCTGCTCGATGGAGGTGCCTGCCAGTCCACAGCGAGGTGCGCGCCAGTCGACAGACACGAGTTGCTGATCGGTCCACAGCAGTGTGCGCCAGTCGACAGCGAGGACACTCGCCGCACACGCGCCGCGAGTGCCCACGCGAAGCGATCTTCGTCGACGACGACGTCAGCGTGTTACGTTCGTCGTCGATGCAGATCGCACGCAGTGTCTCGTCCGAGCTCGATGAGGTCGACCGATGCTTCGACGAGGCGCGCGCGGCGTGGCCCGGGATCGCGGTCTCCTTCGCCGCCTTCGCCGCGCGCCTCGAGGGTGAGCGCAGCCGCGCGAACGCCGGCGATCTCTACCTCGCCTGCGCGTGCAGCGACGGCAACCCGCTCGCCCTGGCCGAGTTCGACCGCCGCTTCATCGGCTGCGTGCGCGACGCGGTCGCCCGCATCGACGGCTCCTACGACTTCGTGGCCGAGGTCCAGCAGATCCTGCGCGAGCGCCTGCTGGTCGGCGCCGGCGCCAAGATCCGCGACTACCGCGGCATCGGCACGCTGTCGAGCTGGGTCCGCACGGCCGCGGTGCGCACCGCGCTCAACCTGCGCCGGACCAGCAACCAGCAGGCCCGGCACGGCCGATCGCTCGAGCCGTTCGAGCCGCTGCTCGACCCGGAGGTCGCGCTCCTCCGCCAGCAGTACGCCCCGGAGATCGATCAGGCGCTCCGCCGCGCGATCGCCCGGCTCGAGCCCGGGGAGCGCCTGCTGCTCCACTTCTACTACGTGGACGGCCTCACCCTGGCCCGGATCGCCGCGGTCGAGCACGTCGGCACCACCACCGTGTTCCGCCGCCTGAGCGCCGCCTCGAAGAAGGTGCTGGCCGCCGTGCGCGCCGATCTGTCCGCGCGCCTCCACCTCACCACCAGCAGCCTCGACAGCCTCATCCGACACGTCCACCACGACGTCGAGCTCAGCTTCAGCCAGATCCTCGACCACGCGGCGCCGACCGCGACGGACGCGCCAGCGCAGCCTCAGTAGGGTCGGCCGCCGTCGTTTCCGCCCGGCGCGTAGTCGCACACGACCGTGTTGCCGAAGTCGAGCCCGGGGCAGAGGTGGAAGGCGCAGCCGACCAGGGTGGTGCTGGCCCACACGATCTGGGTGTAGTGGCCGCACACGCCGTCGCACGAGTTGGTGTCGAGGTCGTAGCTCGCCTCCTCGGCGGCCCAGGCGTCGACCGCCACCGGCCCGCCGATCGCGCCGCTCGAGCCGTAGACGTTCTCGCCGACGTAGGAGCCGTAGCTGTCGCTCCGGTCCGGGTTGTGATCGATGAGGCCGATCGGCGCCTCCGCGTCCTCGCACCGCTCCGCCCAGCCCTGCGCGATGGCGGCGAGCGCCGGATCCCAGGACAGCGGATCGATCCCGTGATCCGCGCGCACCTGGTTGTGAGCCGCGACGATGCCGGCCAGCTCGGCCGGCTCACCCGCGCTGCTCGCGTCCGCGACCTCCCCGCCCCCGCCGCTCGCGTCGGCCGCCTCGCCGCCGCCGTCGTCGATGCCGTCTTCGTCGCCGCCGCACCCCGACAGGGCGAGGAGGACCGCGAGGCGACGCATCGACGTGCTCATCCGGTCATCATAGGTCACCGGCTGGCCACTCGCGCGATCGCGGTGATGGCGATGGCGATGATGACCAGGCGGAGCGCGAGCGGCGGCAGCCGCTTGCCGGCCAGCGCGCCGATCTGGCCACCCACGATGGATCCACCCGCCAGGAGCCCGGCGACCGCCCAGTCCGGCTCCGAGGCGATGATGAAGAGCACCGCGGCGGCGCCGTTCACGATCGCCGCGAGCACGTTCTTGACCGCGTTCGCCTGCTGGAGATCGTCGGTGAGGAGGATCCCGAGCACGGCCATGAAGAGCACGCCCTGGGCCGCGCCGAAGTAGCCTCCGTACATGCTGGTGGCGAACAGCCCGCCCGGCAGCATCCAGCGGGCGTGGCGGGCGACGCCGCCTCGCTCGCGCAGCCTGCGGGTCAGGCGCGGCTGGATGATGACCAGGAGCAGCGCCAGCGCGACGAGGGCGATGACGATCCCCTCGAACACCGCGTCCGGAAGCGCCAGCAGGAGGAGCCCGCCGACCACGGCGCCGCCCGCGCACCACGGCGCGAGCCGCGCGATCGTGCGCGCCTGGCCGGCCAGCTTGTCGCGGTAGCCGATCGCGCCGCTGATCGAGCCCGGGACCAGCCCGATCGTGTTGGACACGTTGGCCACCACCGGCGGATAGCCGAGCGCGAGCAGGGTGGGAAACGTGATCAGCGATCCGGAGCCGACCACCGCGTTGATGGTGCCGGCGAGCAGCCCCGCGCCGACCACGAGCAGGATGTCGACGGCGCCCATCCCGGCAGACTCTACCAGGTTCGCGTCCGGCGCTGGACGCCGCGCCCGGCCGCCGTATGTGTCGTGGATGGACACGATCGCGGTCATGGGTGCTGGGTCGGTGGGTGGCTACTATGGAGCGCTGCTGGCCCGGGCCGGCCATCCGGTCTCGTTCATCGCGCGCGGCGCCCACCTCGCCGCGCTGCGCGCCTCCGGGCTCACCATCGAGCGAGAGGGGAAGCCGCCGATCGAGCTCGGCGACATCGTCGCGACCGACGACCCCGCCGAGATCGGGCCGGTCGATCTGGTCCTGTTCACCCCGAAGACGTTCGACCTCGAGGGGGCCGCGGCCCGGATCCAGCCGCTCCTGGCCGACCGCACGATCGTCCTGCCGCTGCTCAACGGGCTCGACATCGCCGAGCGGCTGTCCGCGCTGGTCGGCGGCGACCGGGTCCTGGCCGGCGTGTGCGAGATCTCGACGACGATCGCCGCGCCCGGCCTGGTCCGCCAGCGCGGGCCGTTCGACCGCATCATCCTGGGCGAGCCCGGCGGCGGCGCCAGCGCCCGGGTCGACGCGGTCGCGCGCCTCCTGCAGGCGGCCGGCATCCGTGCCGAGGCCTCGCCACGCATGCCCGACGAGGTGTGGAGGAAGTTCTACTTCCTCGAGCCCTACGCGAGCGCGTGCGCGCTGACCGACGCGCCACTGGGGCCCGTGCGCGCGGACCCCGACACGCGCGCGGTGCTGACGGCATGCATGGAGGAGGTGCGCCGCCTGGCCGAGGCCGAGGGCGTGGAGCTCATCGGCGTGAGCGAGGTGCTCGCGGTCTTCGACCGGCTTCCGGCCGACTCCACCCCGTCCCTGCTGCGCGCCCTCGACCAGGGCGCCCCGCTCGAGATCGAGGCGCTTCAGGGCGCGGTCATCCGGCTGGGCCGCAAGCTCGGCATCCCCACGCCGGTCCACCAGCTGGTGTACGCCGCGCTGAAGCTGCGCGCGGGCGGCCGGCCAGCCGCTCCGCCCGCGACCTGATCGACCGTCTATCCCTTCACGCACACCACCTGGCGGAGCGTGTGCACGACCTCGACCAGATCCTTCTGGGCCGCCATCACCGCCTCGATCGGCTTGTACGCGCCGGGCGTCTCGTCGAGCACGTCGGTGTCCTTGCGGCACTCGATGCCCTCGGTGGCGGCCGCGTGGTCGGCGAGGGTGAACTGGCGCCGGGCCGCCGCCCGCGACATGAGCCGACCGGCGCCGTGGCTGCAGCTGTGGAACGCGTCGTCGTTGCCGAGGCCGCGCACGATGTAGGACCGCGTCCCCATCGAGCCGGGGATGATGCCGAGGTCGCCGCGGCGCGCCCGCACCGCTCCCTTGCGGGTCACCCACACGTCCTTGCCGTGGTGGTGCTCGCGCGCCACGTAGTTGTGGTGGCAGTTCACGACCTCGTCGCGGATCGCGAACGCCGGCAGGGTCGCCGACCCGCGCGCCGCCTCCACCACCGCATCCATCATCAGCCGGCGGTTGAGCGCGGCGTAGTCCTGCGCCCACTGGACCGCCTCGACGTAGTCGGTGAAGGTCTCGCTGCCCTCGGCCAGGTAGGCCAGGTCCTGGTCGGGCAGGTTGATGAACCAGCGGCGCATGTCCTCCTTGGCCTTCTCGATGAAGTACGTGCCGATCCGGTTGCCGACCCCGCGCGAGCCGGAGTGCAGCATGAACCAGACGTCCTCGGCCTCGTCGAGGCAGACCTCGATGAAGTGGTTGCCGGTGCCGAGCGTCCCCAGGTGGTGCACGTCCGCGCCGCGGCGGAGTTTCGGGTGCCGGGCGACGATCGCCTCGTAGCCGGGCCGGACCTGGCTCCACGCCTCGCTCACCCGCGCCGGCGCGCGGTGACCCCAGGCGCCCCGGTCGCGATCCGGGTTGCCGCTGGCGGTGCGGCCGTGCGGCACCGCGCTCTCGATCGCCAGCCGCAGCGCGCGCAGGCTGTCGGGCAGATCGCGAGCGTTCAGCGTGGTGTGAGCCGCGACCATGCCGCAGCCGAGGTCGACGCCGACGGCGGCCGGGATGATGGCGCCGTCGGTCGGGATGACGCTGCCCACCGTGGCGCCCTTGCCGATGTGCGCGTCCGGCATCACGGCGACCCATTTGTGGATGAACGGCAGCCGCGCCACGCGCTTCAGCTGCTCCTCGGCCCCGGGATCGACCTGCACGCCGCGGGTCCACGCCTTGATGAACGCACCGTCGCCCGCGTCGATGACCTGGTAGCCGGTCTGCTTGTCGCTGGTCGTCATGGATTGCCTCGGCCGCGGCGATCGGCGGCTACTTGACCCGCGCGAGCTCGAACACCTGCTGGCCGGCGTCGAGCACCAGCACTTTGGCGCCGTTCTTGTCGACCGGGACCAGCTCGAAGCCGGCGACCGGCGCGCTGGTCAAGATCACCTTGTGGGTCCCGTCGCGGTCGACCTTCTCGGTCACGTCGCTCTTCCACTCGCCGACGTCGATGACGACCCGGTCGCCGACGCGGCGGAGCTCGACCTGACCGAGATCGGCGTGCTGGTAGCGGCCGAGCAGCGGATCGATCCACGCGGCGTCCGGCACCGCGCGCACGAGCGCGCGCTCGTCGGCCAGGGTCTTCTCGCCGCGGGCCATCGCCGCGGCCAGGTCGTCCTTTGCCTCCGGCTCGCCGTCGAAGACGATCTCGAGCAGGCGGCGGCGGACCGCGTTGCGGAACGCGTTGGCGCCCCCGGCGTTGGTCAGGACGACGACGCCGATGTCGTGATCCGGCAGGAAGAACAGATCCGAGGTGAAGCCGAACGTGTTCCCGCCGTGGCCCACCACCGCCACCTCGCGGTCCTTCTCCACGAACAGGCCGAGGCCGTAGCTGAGGTCGTCGGTCACCTTGACCTGGGGCTGCCGGCGGAGGAGCAGGTTCTCCTCGGAGACGAGCCGCTTGCCGCCGGGCAGCGTGCCGCGGGCCAGCTCGAGCATGACGAAGCGGGACAGGTCGCGCACGGTCGACCACGCGGCGCCGGCCGGCCGGACCGGGATCGTCGACCGCTCGAGGTCGAGCCCGATCGGGACGAAGTCGAGGGTGAGCGCCTGGGCGTGCGGCCGGGCGGCGTTGCCGCGGGTGGCGCGGGCGAAGTCGAAGGTGGTGTCGCGCATGCCGAGCGGGTCCAGCACCAGCGCCTTCATCGCCGCGTCGTAGGCCGGGCCGAGCTTCTTCTTCGGCGCGAAGCCGTGCGCCGCGCCGTAGCCGCCCGCCGAGACCATGAGGTTCGAGTACTGGAAGGTCTCGCCGAAGCCGGTGGTCGGCTTCATCGCCGCCATGCTGGCCAGGCGGCGCTCCGGGTCCCACCCGGCGAACTCGAAGATCCACTCGAGATCCTGGCGCGGCATCCCGGTGCAGGCGCACACGGTGTGCTTCATCGTCACGCTGCTGGTGGTCGCGGCGTCGCCCAAGGCGAAGCTCGGCAGCACCTTGGTCACCGGGGTGTCCCATCCGAACGCGCCCTTGTCGATGAGCCGCGCCATGAGGAGCGTGGTCAGCGACTTGGTCGTCGATCCGATCATGAAGCGGGTGGCGGGGGTCACCGCGGCGGGCTTGCCGAGCTCGCGCACGCCGTACCCTCGCTGGAAGACGATCTTTCCGCCGTGCACGACGGCCACCGCAACGCCCGGCACCCGGGCCATCGCGCGGGCCTCCTCGACGAAGTCGCCGAACGCGGCGAGCCGCTTCTCGTCGAGCGCCGCGGGCCGCCCGGCGAACGACTCGCGCGACATGCCGGGGACGCGCACGCTGTCGACGATCGCGCCCAGCTGCGCGCCGCGCCGGCCCAGCGCCCCCTGCTTGCCGTCGACCAGCGCGATCTGCCACGACGTGCCCTTGCGGCGCGCCACCGCGACGACCACCCGCGACTCCGCGGTCTTGGTCACGTAGAGCGTCTGGGCGACGGCGTCCCAGCCCTGGCGGCCGGGCAGCTCCTGATCCTGAGCGACCGCCAGCGCGAAGCCGGGCACCGCCCGCTTCCAGGCGGCCGCGATCGCGGCGGTGCGATCGCCGCCGGCGATGTCGACCATCCAGATCCGCATCTCTCGCTCGGGGTCCTCGAGCAGGACGGCGTCCTTGCCCTCGCTCAGCCACCACCCGGTCGGCGCCTTGAACGTCGTCCCCGAGGCGGTCTTCACCGGCGTCTCGGCCTCCAGCTTGCGCGCCGCCGGAGCGGGCGACGAGGCCGGTGCGGCGTGCGCGGCCCCGGCGGGGACGGTCGGCCCGGCGGCGGGCGCGCTCGAGCCAGAGCTGCAGGCGCTGGCGGTCGCGGCGAGGAGCAAGGCGGCGAGGTGGGCGCGCGTCATGCGAGGGTTATCCGCGCACGTACGCGCGCTGTCAAATCCACCGGATGCCGGGGGCGGCCCTCCCCTGCCGGCCGGGGGTATTCTCCGGCTGCCGCCGCGCCGGCAAGGAGACGCATGAGCGAGAGCCAGAGGAAACCCCAGCCGGTGACCGGCCTGCCGCGAGGCATCGCGCTCCTGCGCGATCCGCTGCTGAACAAGGGGACCGCCTTCACCGAGGTCGAGCGCGACGTGCTCGGCCTGCGCGGCCTCCTGCCCCCGCGGGTCTTCAGCCTCGAGGAGCAGCTCGCCCGCGTGCTCGAGGCCTACCGCCGCAAGGTCGACGACCTCGAGCGCTACATCTACCTGGTGAGCCTGCAGGACCGCAACGAGACGCTGTTCTACCGGCTGGTCACCGACCACCTGGAAGAGATGATGCCGATCGTCTACACGCCGACGGTCGGGATGGCCTGCCAGCTCTACGGCCACCTGTTCCGCCGCGCGCGCGGGCTCCACATCACCTACGACGATCGCGGCTCGGTCGCCGAGGTCCTGCGCAACTGGCCGCACGACGACCAGCGCGTCATCGTCGTCACCGACGGTGAGCGCATCCTCGGGCTGGGCGATCAGGGAACCGGCGGGATGGGCATCCCGATCGGGAAGCTCGCGCTCTACACCGCCTGCGCCGGCATCGCGCCGGAGCGCTGCCTGCCGGTGATGCTCGACGTCGGCACCGACAACGAGGCGCTGCTGGCCGATCCGCTCTACATGGGCCTGCGCCGGCGGCGGGTGCGCGGCGAGCCGTTCCAGGAGCTGGTCGGCGAGTTCATGACCGCGGCCGCCCAGCTGTGGCCCGGCGTGCTCGTCCAGTTCGAGGACTTCGCCAGCAGCACCGCCTTTCACCTGCTCGAGCACTGGCGCGATCGCGCCTGCACCTTCAACGACGACATCCAGGGGACCGCGGCGGTCGTCCTGGGCGGGCTGTTCTCCGCGCTGCGCGTCACCGGCAAGCAACTGCTCGAGCAGAAGGTCCTCTTCCTCGGCGCCGGCGAGGCGGGCACCGGGATCGCCGACCTCATCGCCGCGGCGATGGTCGACGAGGGCGCCACGCTGGCCGAGGCGCGCGCGCGCTGCTGGTTCTTCGACGTGAACGGCCTGGTGGTGAAGGGGCGCGCGTCCATGCTGCCCCACAACCGGCGCTACGCCCACGAGCACCCGCCGATCCACCAGTTCCTGGCCGCGGTCGAGGCGCTCCAGCCGACCGCGATCATCGGCGCGTCGACGGTGCCGAAGCTGTTCGACGAGCGGGTGATCACGGCGATGTCGCGGCTGAACCAGCGGCCGATCATCTTCGCGCTGTCCAACCCGACCTCGCGATCCGAGTGCTCGGCCGAGGAGGCCTACACCTGGTCGAACGGGCGGGCCATCTTCGCCAGCGGCAGCCCGTTTGCGCCGTTCACCTACCACGGCAAGACCTTCGCCCCGGGCCAGGGCAACAACGGCTACATCTTCCCGGGCGTGGGCCTCGGCGTCATCGCCAGCCGGGCCAGGCGCGTCACCGACCGCATGTTCGCGCGCGCCGCCCGCACCCTGGCCGATCAGACGGGGCAGGCCGACCTCGACGTGGGCCGCATCTATCCGTCGCTGACCCGCATCCGGGAGGTCTCGGCCCACATCGCGGTCTCCGTCGCCGAGGTCGCCTTCCAGGACGGCCTGGCCGGCATCGCGCGGCCGCCCGATCTTCAGGAGCTGGTCGCGTCGACCATGTGGGCCCCGCGCTACGCGTCGTACGTGACCTGACCCTGACCGAAGCCGGCGTTCGCCTCCGGGGCCAGATCGCCCTCCCGGTCACGTTCCCCCGTCGGGCGGTCCTCCCTTCTCCATCGAGACGATGCCCCCGCGCGAACAGGCAGACGGATCGATTGCCACGGTGGCGGTCTCGTCGAAGTAGAAGAGGCCGCCTCCGTCGGCATAGAAATAGACCTCCGCGTCGCCCGACTCGATGGCGGGCGGGTAGGCCGTCGTGAACGCGATCGTCCCGCCGCTAACCACGCCCGTCGTGTCGATTGGATACCGGAGCTGCTCGGAGATGCCCGGAAGCTGGATGGACAGCGATGCATTGTGGGCGTCACAACATCCGACCTCGATGTCGATCCCGAGGCCAGGATTGTCCCCGATGCACGGCTCGTCCTCGGCCGTGCCTCCACCATCGATTGCCGCACTGCCGCCATCGCCGCAAGCGAGGCCCGCGTTCGCGAGGCTGACCGCAAGGGCCAGACGACTCAGGGAAGGCATCCCGCACCGAAACCTGTATCAACGGTTCCGTCCGGAAGCTGGCAACAGCCTCGGTCATCGCAAGTGCCGCCCGTGCACGAGCAGTCGCCTCCATGGCTTTCACAGATACCCAGTCGAGGGCTCGATGCGTACGGATCACAGAAGCCCGCGACGCAGCTACCTTCGTCACAGTCGCAATCCGCCCGGCACGGAACCGCAGGTGGCTGCTCGGGAGAGCCAGACTCGCACACCCCGAGCGCGACGTTGCATGTCAGGTCACATCGCCTGCACTCGCCGCCCCCTGCCCCGGCGCAGGTCTTCTCACAGGTTCCGAACTGTACAGAGGCGGGCTTGCTTCCGACGCCAACCCCCCAGCTGCACTTCGTCTCAGGTGGACAATCGGAATCACCGGCACAAAGCACCGTCCAGCGACCGTTTTCACAGATCTGAGAGCCAAATGGCAGTGGCTCGCAGGCACCAGGAGTCCATCCTTGAGATTGGCAAGAGTCATAGATCCGCAAGGGAGCATCCGGATTGAGCTCCGGTCCATCAGGCTCCAGACAGACATCACCTGCGTCCGTCCACGCGACTACTGGACTGCCAGTATCAAAGGCCAGCTCACAGCCTAGCGGCACGACCCCTTCGTCCGCGCCGTCCACTGTATCGCTGAGTTTGATCGCTTCGTGATCGGAATCAGGCAAGCTACACCCGATGCCGATGCCGATGCCGATGCACAGCAGAGCTCTTGCCCTCATGGTGGGTTCCTTGTCACTTTGACGACCTTGCTATACCTGTTGCTCCACATGCTGTTGCAGGATGTGCTGGTGGACGTCGTCGGTACTGACTCCACCCATGTTGGACATATGGGGCTTCATCACACTGCGACTGCAAGGCATCGCGCCATCACAACCTCCACCGAGACATTGGCACGTGGAGCAAATCTGTACCTGCCCATTCGTGCATGCCGAATTGTCGGAATGAAGAACGTTGGATCGAAGGGTGTAGATCCGCCCGATCCCTGGGCGGATCAACTTTCGCCCTGCGCGACAGGCGCGCGGCCGCGGCCCGGCGGTACCGTCGCGGCATGATCACGCTCCTGGTCACCGCCGCGCTGTCGCTGTCCGCCCTGCCGGCGGCGCCCGGCGCGATCCTGCTGGCTCCGGACCGGGTGTTCGACGGCGAGGTGGTGCACGAGGGCTGGGTGGTGCTGGTCCGCGGCGAGCGCATCGCCGCGGTCGGGCCGGCCAGCCGGGTGGCGGCCGGCGGCGCTCGGGTGGTGACGCTGGCCGGGATGACGCTCCTGCCCGGCCTCATCGACGCGCACTCGCACGTGTTCCTGCACCCGTACGACGAGACCAGCTGGGACGACCAGGTGCTGCGCGAGCCGCTCTCGCTTCGCACCGCGCGCGCCACCGTGCACGCCCAGCGCACCCTCATGGCCGGGTTCACGACGCTGCGAGATCTCGGCACCGAGGGCGCCCTCGACGCCGACGTCGGCCTCAAGCAGGCGATCGAGCAGGGCATCGTGCCGGGGCCGCGCCTCCTGGTCTCCACCCGCGCGATCGTCGCCACCGGCAGCTACGGGCCGAAGGGGTTTCGCCCCGACATGGCCGTGCCGCAGGGCGCCGACGAGGTGAGCGGCGCCGACGAGATGATCCGCACCACCCGCCGGCAGATCCGGCGCGGCGCCGACTGGGTGAAGCTGTACGCCGACTACCGCTGGGGCCCGGCCGGCGCGGCCCGGCCCACCTTCTCGATCGAGGAGATGCGCGCCGCGGTCGACACCGCGCACGCGAGTGGCCGGCTGGTGGCCGCCCACGCCACCACCGCCGAGGGCATGCGGCGCGCGGTGCTGGCCGGGGTCGACACGATCGAGCACGGCGATGACGGGACGCCCGAGGTGTTCCGCCTGATGGCCCGGCGCAAGGTGGCGCTCTGTCCGACGGTGGCCGCGGGCGACGCGGTGGAGCAGTACCGCGGCTGGAAGAAGGGCGCGCAGCCGGAGCCGGCCCGGATCGCGGCCAAGCGGCGCAGCCTGCGCGCCGCGCTGGCCGCGCGCGTGGTGCTGTGCAACGGCAGCGACGTCGGCGTCTTCGCCCACGGCGACAACGCGCGCGAGCTCGAGCTCCTGGTCGACTACGGGGTCAGCCCGGTCGACGTGCTGCGCGCGGCGACCAGCGTGAACGCCCGCGTGCTGCGCCTGCCCGAGCTCGGCGCGGTCCGCGCCGGCCTGCTCGCCGACCTGGTCGCGGTCCAGGGCAACCCGCTCCGGGACATGAAGGCGCTGCGCGCGGTTCGTCTGGTGATGAAGGGCGGCGTCGTGGTCCGCGAGCCGGCCGCCGGCGCCGCGCGCGCGCGGCCCTGACGCCGGCGCCGCTCAGAGCGACCAGCCGCTGTCGCGCGAGCCGTCGACGTCGCCGGGCCCGGTCGCCGCGCGCGCCGTCGCCGCCGTCGCCGACGCCGCCGAGCAGCCGAGCAGCTCGGCGTAGTGGGCGCGCACCGCGCTGAGGTCGACCTGGTTGAGGAACGCGGAGTAGGCCAGGTAGGAGGCCAGGAACCGCAGGTCGGCCGCCCACGGCGGCAGGAAGCGCGGGTACTCGCACAGCCCCTCGGAGGCCAGCATCGCCACCGCCGGCACGTCCTCGATGTCGATCTTGCCGCAGAACAGGAGGTGGAGGCAGTCGATGCGGCCGAGCTGGACCACCGCGCGCAGGAAGTTGTGCACGCGCAGGAGCCCCTCGATGTAGACGCCGTCCTTGGTGAACGGCGCCCCGCCGGTCAGCAGGCCGCCGCGAAACACGCGCCGCGCGTTCTCGAACGCCTGCTGCAGGTTGTGGGTCCGGCCCAGGAAGAAGCGATACACCTCGAGGAAGTCGGCGCCGTCGATCGCCATCTGGATCGCGATCACCCGATCGGCGAGCCGGCGCAGGCGATCGAGGTCCATCGAGCCGCTGATGAACTCGGCGAACACCGCCAGCCCCTCCTGGGTGCGCGTCGTGCCGGGGTGACCCGAGGCCAGCACCGGGAAGCTCTTCTGCTCGACCCCGTTCAAGGTGGTGCCGATGTGGACGAAGGCCTCGTGGTGGACCAGCTGGTACACGTCGCGGTCCGAGAAGCTGGCCCCGCGGCGCAGGCGGATGTAGCGGGCGCCGGCCAGGGCGTTGGCCGACAGGTAGTCGACCACCTCCACCTGGGGTGCCTTCTCCTCGAAGTGGCGGGCGACGGCGCGGCGCAGCGCGCTCGCCACCTGCTCCACGTCCTGGCGCGGGGGGCTGGGCAGGAGGTTGCTGTCGGTGAAGTGGTCGAGGGTCTCGTCCAGGTGGCGAGCGAGGTCGAGCGGGCACAGGATGCCGTCGGTGATGCGCCCGGTCGGGGTACCGTAGAGCTCGCACGACAGCCGGTGGAACTCGCGGGTCCCGACCGAGGCCAGCATCTGCGCGCCGCTCGCGATCACACCGGCCACCCGCCCGAGCCAGCCGTGCACCGGCGACGAGCCATCGAGGAGCTGGCGGGCGGCGTCGACGTCGGCCAGCGCCGGCGCGGGATCTCCCGGCGTGTACACCACCTCGGGAAGCTCGCGCGCGCCTCGCGCGAAGAAGGTCGCCGCCACCTGCGGGGTCCACGCCACGCTGCGCAGCACCCGGACGCCCCGCTCGGCCTTGCGCAGCAGCGCCGCCGCCTGCATGAGCCGCTCTCGCTCTCGTTCGCTCAGGTCCGGGGAGCGGCCGTCGGCCCGAGTCGCTACGGCGGGTGTGGACGTGAGAAGATGGTAAGCCAGGAGCGCAGCCGCTCCAAGATCCAAACGAGGGCCGCCGGTTCTCGGTCGGTCCGCCATCGCCGTCGCCCGTGCCCGCGCTCGAAAGCGTCGCCCAGCAGATCCGCTGGCAGGACATCGTCGATGTCCTGGTGCTGACCTTCGTGCTCTTCCGCCTGACCGTCTGGCTGCGCGGGACCTTCGCCCTCCAGGTGCTGGCCGGCATGCTGGTCCTGGCCGCGTCGGCGTTCGCCGCCGACCAGCTGGGGCTCCTGCTCACCGCGTACCTCCTGCGCGCCCTCGGCGCGGTGGCCACGCTGGTGGTGGTGGTCGTGTTCCGGAACGAGATCCGGCGCGCGCTCAGCCAGGTCAACCCGCTCCGCCTGTGGCGCAGTCGCCGCGCCGACTCCACCGCCCACGCCCCGGCCACCACGTCCGAGATCCTCGCCCACGGCGCGCTCGAGCTGGCCCGTCGCCGGATCGGGGCGCTCGTGGTCGTGCGGCGCGGCGATCCGCTCGACGAGCACCTGACCGGCGGCGTCGGGCTCGACGCGACCCCCTCGGTCGAGCTGCTCGAGTCGATCTTCCACCCGAGCAGCCCGATCCACGACGGCGCGGCGGTGGTCGAGGGTGGGCGGATCTCGCGAGCCGGCTGCTTCCTGCCGCTCAGCACGTCGCTGTCGCTGCCCGACGGGTTCGGCAGCCGCCACCGCGCCGCCGCCGGGCTGACCGAGGTGTGCGACGCGACCGTGCTGGTGGTGAGCGAGGAGCGCGGCCGGGTCAGCCTGGTCCAGGGCGGAGTCGCGCGCGCGCATGACGACGTCGCGGGCCTGGCCGCCGAGCTGGCCGGCCCCGGCGACGCCGAGCGGGCCAGGGCGTCCGGCTCGCGGCTGCGCGCCCGCCTGTTCGACGCCGGCACCCTCATCGGCATCTTCCTGCTGGTGGTCGGCGCCTGGTACGCGGTGGTCGGCGAACCGAGCACCGTCGTCACCCACACCGTCTCGGTCGAGCTCCGCAACGTGCCCCAGGATCTCCAGGTCGACCCGCCGCGCCCCGACCGGGTCGCCGTCCACCTGCGCGGCCCGAGCACCCGCCTCGACGGAGTCCGCGGCACCGACATCGAGGTCTGGGTCGATCTGTCCGGCGCCACCGCCGGTCGCCGGCGCCGCCAGATCGAGGCGTCGGGTCCGCCCGGCGTCGAGATCACCGAGATCGTCCCACCGGTGGTGACGGTGCGCATCCGCCCGCGCTAGGCCACGGTTCGAGCTGCCGACTGGCTCGCCGAGATCGACGCCCTTCGGCTCCCAGCGACGACCCACAACGTGCCCGCCTCCGCGCCCTCATCCCACTCATCGCCCGCCTCGCCGCTCCGGTCGCCCCGGCTGCGGCGCGACCTCCGCCTCATCACCACCGACGGCGTCCTGTTCAGCGTGCACGTCGGGCTGGGCGAGACCTACCTGGCCGCGTTCGCGCTGGCGATCGGCGCGTCCCCGGTGTCGGCCGGGCTGGTCGCCTCCATCCCGATGGTGGCGGGCGGCATCCTGCAGCTGGTCGCGCCCGGCGTGCTGCCGCGCTTCCCCTCGTACCGGTCCTTCGTCGTGCTGTGCGCCGCGGTGCAGTCGATCAGCTTCCTGCCGCTCATCGCCGCCGCGCTGGCCGCGTCGCCGCCGCCGGTCCTCATCTTCGTGTGCGCGGCGGTCTACTGGGCCGCCGGGCTGGCCACCGCGACCGGCTGGAACGCGTGGATGAGCCAGCTGGTGCCCGCGCGCATCCGCGGCAGCTACTTCGGCAGGCGCCAGGCGCTGGCGCAGATCGGGGTCCTGGCCGGGCTTTGTGCTGGCGGGCTGGTCCTGGCCGGCGCCGAGGGCGATCGCCGCGCGTTCGCGGTGCTGTTCGCCGCCGCCTGCGCCGGGCGCGCGCTGTCGACCTTCTGCCTGTCGCGCCAGAGCGTGCCCGGCGGCCGCCCGCGACCGCACGGCTTGCGAGTCGGCCAGCTGCTGCTTCGCGCGTGGCGCAGCCGCTCGCGCGAGCTCATCGCCACGATCCTCATCGTCAACTTCGCGGTCAACCTGGCCTCGCCGTTCTTCACCCCGTTCTTCCTGGTCGAGCGGGACGTGTCCTACGCCGTGTTCATGGCGCTGCTCGCCGCGAACTTCGCCGGCAAGATCGCCACCTATCCCCTGCTCGGCCGCATCGCGCGGCGGGCCGGGCTGCGCCAGCTGATGGCGATCGGCGGGCTCGGCATCGCGCCGCTGCCGCTGCTCTGGCCGGTGATGCCGCTGCCGTACGTGTTCCTGCTTCAAACGCTGGCCGGGATGTGCTGGGCGGCCTTCGAGCTGTCGGTGCTGCTCAGCTTCCTCGACGTCAGCGACGACCCGGAGCGGACCAGCCTCCTGGCCACGTTCCAGTTCCTCAACTCGGCGGTCGTCGCGGGCGCGTCACTGGGCGGCGGCGCGCTCCTGGCCGCCATGGGCATGGGACGCGACGCGTACCTGACCCTGTTCGCGGTGTCGGCGGTCGCGCGGCTCATCAGCGTGTCGGTGCTGCTGGCTCGCGCGCGGCGCGGCATGGCCGTCGAGGTGCCGCCGCTCCGCATCCTGGCGGTGCGACCATGGGGCGAAGCGATCGTCCGCCCGGTGGCCGCCACCTTCGACCTCGCCCGCCGGCTCGGCGGCCGCGTGTGGCCTGGATCCGAAGACGACGAGGAAGAAGAGGCGGAGGAGCGGACGGGGCAGGAAGGTGCGCCCCGTCCGCCGCTCGATCGCTAGTTACAGGTGAGGGAAGCGCTGTCGCCAGGCGAGCTGCGCAGCGCCTCGACGCACTGGGCGCTGCTCTCGTAGCGACCGGGGGCGCCGAAACCGCACGCCGACTCGTACTGACGACAAAGCTCCTCGGGGCTGAGCGCGACCGCTCCATCACCACCGCCGGTGGCGGCGTCGGGCAGTCCGCCGGTGGCCGCATCGGGCGTTCCGCCGGTGGCCGCGTCGGGCAGTCCGCCGGTGGCCGCGTCGGCCGCTCCGCCGGCGCCGCTGTCGATCGTGCCGCTGTCGTCATCGTCGTCCCCGCCGCATGCCGGCGCCAGCGCGATGAAGAGCCCAAATAGAATTCCGAATAACCGCAGCTTCATCTGTGCTCCTGAGGCAAAGGGAAGCGCGGACCTTACCACCCGACCGGGGTGTGAACGCGACTAGTCATGACCATCACCTGCGCCGGCCGGATCGCCTCGCGTCCGACGGAGTAGCCGGGGCGAAGCGTCTTTACGATGAAGCCGTCTCTGCTCGAATCGCGCGCCTCGACGGTGGAGACCGCTTCATGCCTGCTCGGATCGAAGCGCTCACCGGTCGCGTCGAATCGCTCGACGCCCATTCCGCGCAGTCGATCGAGGAACCCGCTTCGGACCAGCTCGACTCCGGTCAAGAGCGCGCTGCCTCGCGATTCACCGTGCGCCGCGGCGATCGCGCGGTCGAGATCATCGAGCACCGGCAGGAGCTGCACGATCAGATCGCGACGCGATCGCTCGATGTCCTTGCGCGCGTCGCGCTCGAGGCGCGCGCGGGCCCGGTCCAGCTCGAGCACCGCCTGGCGCTCGCGCGCCTGTGCCTCGCGCAGGCGGCGGTCGCATTCGGCATGCTCGGCATCCAGGGTCGCCGCCTCGGGCGGTGGTTGCGGCGCGGCGACCGGCTCATCGCCGGCGGCCTGCTGTCGTGGCTCGTCCGGGTGAACCCACCAGCGGCGATCAGCGACGCCCGGAAACCCCTCGGTGTGCCCCGTCATTGCGACGTTCGTAACCACCCGCACTCGAACGTCAACCAGCGACTGTGGACCGAGCCGCACTCGCTGCCCGCGGCCCGGCCGGCTCGGGGCCGGATCGCGCGACAGGAACGCCCCAGTGTGGCCGTTTCGCGGCCTCCACGCTCGGGATGCCGAGCAGAAACGAGCACATGGACCGTGCAAAAATGGAACGCGAGTTGCGAAACACCCTTTTGTCGTGAAACAGGCGAACGGCTGTCGCCGGGGTGCCTTCGGTCGAGACAAGGGCGAAGGGGCTGCGGGCTCGCAGGGCGAGCACGGGAAGGGCAAGCGGCCCGTGGCGGACCCACAGGTCCTTTCGGCGATCGAGCCGGAGTCAGGTGCGGACCCACTCGGCGCTCGAACCGGCGGCGACGAGCCGGGCGCGCTTCCGCCTCGCGGCGAGACGCAGCCCGGCGAGACGCGGATCGAGCAGACCCTGCTCGACTGGCTCGGCCACGAGCTTCGCAATCCGATCGCCGCGATCGAGCTGGCGGTCGGCTCGATGCGCGACCTCGGTGACGCGCGCCTCGAATCGCCGCTGTCGATCCTGGAGCGGCAGAGCCGTCAGCTCGGCCACGTGATGCTGCAGGTGATCGACATGGCGCGGACGATGGCGCAGACCACCCCGCTCGCGCGGCCCGGGCATGACGACTCCTTTGGACCGCTGCCGGCCAGCCCGACGCCCTTCTCCGACAACGACGCCAGCATCTCGCGCCGGCACCGCGAGCCTCGGGCGGCGCCGGCCTCGGCGCGGCGGGGCAAGCGCGCGCGCGGGACCGATCCGCTGCGCGAACGCCACCTCCTGCTCCTGGTCGAGGACAACCCGGACCTGAGCGAGCTCCTTCGCGACCTCCTGGTCAGCTGGGGGTTCGAGGTGATCGCGGCGGCCAGCGCGACGGCCGCGCTGGCGACCGCCGAGAAGAGCCCGCCCGACGTGGCGCTCATCGACATCGGCCTGCCCGACCGCGATGGATGCGAGGTGGCGCGCGCGCTGCGCAACATGCTCCCGCCCGACGTCCCGCTGTTCGCCATGTCCGGCTACGGCCAGCGCGAGGACGGGGCCCGCGCGCTCGCCGCCGGATTCGACGAGTTCCTGGTCAAGCCGCTCAACACCGGTCGCCTGCGCCGCCTGCTCGGCGACGTCGCCGGCGCGCCGCTGGCCGACACGGCTCGCAAGGCCTGAAGCGCCACCCACCGGGCGGTCTGGCCCGGTCTGGCCCGGCCCGGCGTTCCCCCGGTTGGCCCGTCGTCGCCCTACGTTAGAATGGCGCGCGGTCGATGATCTGACGCAGGAGACACCCATGGGTGCAAAGCCGAGGAAGATGGGCTCCGCTGCCGTATCGCCGGCGACCAGGCAAGTCCCGGCGCGTCGTGTGCCGGCGCGCCGGTCAGCCGAGCGGTCGAGGCGCGCCACGGCGGACAGGACGGTCGAGGCCTACGTGAACGGGCTCGACGGCGCGCTGGCCGAGGTGGGTCGGCGTCTGCGACGGCTGGTGCTGAGCGCCGCGCCCTCGGCCACCGAGTCGATCAAGTGGGCCCAGCCGGTCTACGAGGACAGCGGGCCGTTCTGCTACTTCAAGGCGTCGCGCTCGCACATCACGCTCGGCTTCTGGCGCGGCACCGAGCTGGACGATCCGCAGGGCCGTCTGGAGGGCGACGGCGATCGAATGAAGCACCTCAAGGTGCGCAGCGCCGGCGAGATCGAGGACGACGTGATCGCCGGCTGGGTCCGCCAGGCGGTCGAGCTCAACCGCCAGCGGGGCAATCCGACGCGGCAGGCGAGCGCGCGCGGCCAGGCGACAACCGCCGGCGCGGTCGCCGTGGAGTCGCGCGACGGCGACGAAGCAGCGAAGTCGGTCGACCGCGAACCGGCCGCGCTCGGGTCGGAGTCGATCCCCCCGATCGCGGAGGTCGGCCCCGAGGACCCGTTCGGCAGGCCCTGGAAGGACAGGTAGGCGCCAGGCGGCGCGGCGAGCCTCACCGGGTCAGCGGCAGATGTCGCAGCCGGGCTCGTCGGAGAAGCAGTCGAAGCCGTCGTTGCAGTCGACGAACGGGCACTCTGGCTCGGTGTCGCACGAGTTGACGCCGGAGCAGTCGGTCTCGCACGCGCACGACGTGGCGCAATCGATCCCGAACTGGCAGGTGTCGCGCGCGGTGCACTCGACGGCGCAGCGTCCCTCGCCGCACGTGACGCCGCCGAAGCAGGCCTGGCGTCCGGTGCAGCTGACCTCGCACTCGCTCGCGGTCCCGCAGGCGACGCCCGACTGGCAGGAGCCGATCCCCTGGCACACGACCGTGCACGCGAGCCCCGGAGGACAGGCGATCTGGTTCAGGCAGGACCCATCTGCCAGGCACTCGATGACGCAGACGTCGCCCTCGCAGCGGGTGCACACCGCCGGGCAGACCGGAGCGGCGTCGGGCGCGGGCGGAGCGGCGTCGGGGACCGCGGGGCTGGCGTCGGCGACCGCGGCGTCCGCGTCGGTGGGAGCGGCGGAGACCACGCACCAGCCATCGATGCAGGCGCGGCCCTCGGTGCAATCGCCCGGCCCCTGGCAGACGTAGGCCTCGGAGCGGCCGTCGATGCCGCACCCGGCGAGGGCGGCCAGCGCGGCGAGCGCGTGGATCAGCAGCGCGGCGGACGCGGCGCGCATCACAGGAGGTCCGCCCGCACGGTCACGACCGCGCCCACGCCGGCGCCGACCGAAGGCGCCACCGCGACGGACGGCTCGGACGCGGTGCCATGCCGGTAGATGAGGACGATGCCGGCGACGGTCGCCGCCGCACCGACCACGGTCAGGCCGATGCCCCAGCGGCCGAAGCGGCGGCCGCTCTCCTCCAGGTCGACCAGCGCCTCGAAGTCCTCGACGGTCGAGGTCGGCGCGTCGTCCACCGCGCTCTGCTTGTCGGCCGCCGCCAGCAGGAGGAAGCCTCCGACCAGGGTCATGCCGACGCCCGCGCTGGTCACGCCCCAGGCGAGCGGTCCGACCCGGCGGGCCGAAAATCCAGCCTCGGGGGGCGCGGCGACCGGAGCCGAGATCACCACCGGCGCGGCGGCCGGCGGTCGGGGCGGCGGGGCCGGCGGCGGCGCGTCGGGATCGCGCAGGAATGCCTCCGACCGGGCGCGGAAGCCGGTCTCGAGGGAATCGAGATCGGTCGCCGCCACCACGAAACGGCGCGCGCGCGCCGGCCGCGAGGTCCGCAGCAGGCGAAGGCTCACCCTCACCTGGCCCGGCCGGGCCGGCTCGACCTCGCCGATCACGAGGCGCCCGACCTCGAGCAGCTCGAGCGCCGGCTGCAGGCACTCGTCGCTCGGCTCGCCGCAGCCGGCCAGGGCGAGGACGTCGTCGAGCGGCGCGTGGGTCGCGCTGCCTCCGCCTTCGCCGAGGAGATCGATGAGCACGCGGGTGAGGCGCGGCGGCGCGGCGGCGAGGTTGCCGGGCAGATCGCCGGTGAGATCGACGACGAGGACGCGCGCGCTCGCCGGAGCTCGCTGGGCCGCGGCCGGCGCAGGGGCGAGGACGACAGCGAGGGCGAGCGCGGCGGTGACGGCGGTGGGATGTGCGAGCATGACGGCGAGGCGGAGGTCACCGGCGCAGGCGGTCGAGGCGGGCGCGGATGGCGCCGACGTCGGGGGCGCCCGGAGCGAGGCGGAGATACGTCTGCAGCGAGCGGATGGCGAGGGAGGTCTCACCGGTCCGCTCGAAGACCAGGCCGAGGCCGCGGTGGGCCGGCGCGAAGCGAGGCGACGCGGCGAGCGCGCTCTCGAACTTGCGCCGCGCCTGGTCGAGCTTGCCGGCGAGGTACAGGCGTGCGCCCTCGCGGTAGAGGTCATCCGGCCTGGCGCCGACCGGCCGGCGGGTGACCTTCGGCTCGCGCGTCGCGTGCGCGGGGGTCGCCGGGCGGGTTCGAGCGCGGGGATCGCGTGCCGAGCTCCCCGCCTCGGAGCGGGCCGGATCGGTTCTTCGCGGTGTGGCGGCTCCGCTCGATCCGGCCGCGCCGGAGTGACCCTTCGGGCCAGTGGTCGCGGCGCCATCGGCGTGAGCCGGCGCGGACCCGGTCGTGGCCGGCGCGACGCCGGTGCTGGCCGCGCGGGTCGGATCGACACCGGGCGCATCCGCGCCGGTCGCCTCGGTACGGGTCGCCTCCGCTCGGGTCGGATCGACGCCGGGCGCGCCAGCCGCCGCGGCGGCCTTCGCCGCGCTGGCCTCGCCACTCGTCGAACCTGCCGGCGCAGCGGCGGGCGTCTGACCGGCTCCGCGCTCGTCGGTCGAGGCCGCGGCGGCCGCGGCGGTCGCCGGCGGCTCGGCGACGCTCGCGGCCGGCTCGGCACCGGCCTGCGGCCCGGGCTCGGCCGCCAGCCGGTGGTGCTCGCTCGATCCTTCGAGCGCGGCGAACAGGATCGCCGCGAAGACCCCGATCGCGGCGACCGCGACCAGCCCGGCCAGCCAGATCCGCCGCGACGAGTACCCGCTCAGGATCGGGCTCGACCGCTCGGCCGCGGCCGGGACCGGCACCGGCATCACCGGCGCGGTCGTGGGCAACGCCGACGCCGGCATCACCGGCGCGGTCGCGGGCAACGCCGACGCCGGCGCGGGCAGCGCCGACGGGCGCGCGGCGAGCGCGGCGGCAATCGCGGCGGCCGCCTCGAACGCGCGCGGCGACTTGTCCGGATCGACCACGGTGAAGTCGTCGTCGTCGTCCTCGGTGTCGCCGCCCGGGTTGGCGCGCCCACCGGCCCCGGCGGCCAGCGCCGGCCCGGCGGCCTTGGGCGGCGCCGGCAGCGGCAGCCGCGCGGTGGGCAGCCGCCGGCGATCGTTCCACGCGTCGGCGATCGCCTCGATGCGCCCGGTCCGCCCCTTGCCGCGCGGCCTCGACGACGCATCGCCGGAATCGGTCGGCTCCGCGTCGATGGTCGTGTCGCCGGTGCCGGCCAGCTCGGCCACCTGGGTCGGGGCCTCGCCGACCTGGGTCGCCGGCTCCGCGATCGGGCCCGGGCTCGAGGTCGCGGCCGGCTGGGTCGACGGCGCCGCGGCCCGCGCCAGCGCGGCCACGATGTCAGCCGACGGCTCGGCGACCTGGGTCGCGCCCTCGCCGATCTCGAGCAGAGCCTCGCTGACCTCGGTGGCGCCGTCGCCGCGCTCGGTCAGCGAGCCGCTCGCCCCGCGCAGGGTGCTGCTGGCCGCCGGCGCGGACGCGATCGCCTGGCGCGGCGGCGGCACCTCGCGGCGGGCGCGCTCCGGCCCGACCGGCGGCGGCGGCACCACCACCGGCGCCGCCTCGCGCACCGGCGACGCCGGCGACGGCAGCGGCACCGACGGCAGCGGCACCGACGGCTGAAGCAACGGCGCCGGCCCGGACGGGAGCCTGGCCAGCGAGGTCGTTCGGCCCTGCGAAGCGATCGCGCCGTCGGGGACCGGGCCGGACGGGCGCGCGAGCGCGTCGATCGCGGTGTCCCCGCCGTCTTCCTTGAGGCCGAGCGGGCCGGTGCGGCGCTTCTCGCTGCCGCGGGCCAGGGGCGGCTCCGACTCGCGCGCGCGGCGAACCAGCGCCAGCCCGGCGTCGCGCTCCGCCCCGAACGCGCGCCCCATGAACGCCGCCGCCGCACCCGCGTCGCGCCGGAAACCGGCCCCGCGCAGGAACGACTCGATCTCGGCGTGCATCTCGGCCGCGGTCTGGAATCGCGCGCCCGGGTCGAGCGCGAGCGCGCGCAGGCAGATCCGATCGAGCTCGGCGGGGACCTCGGACCGGTGGGTCGACGGCGGGGCCGGCGGGTCGGTCACGGCCTGCGCGCTGTCGAACAGGCGCCGCAGCGCCAGGGCCTCCCACATCACGACGCCGAGCGAGTAGACGTCCGAGCGGCGATCGAGCGTCTGACCAGCGGCCTGCTCCGGCGACGCGTATCCGGCGCGTCCGCGAGGCGCCGTCTCCTGACCGGCGGCTCCGGCGATGAGGGCGCGCGCGCGGGCGACTCCGAAGTCGACCAGCTTCACCCCTCCGTCGTAGAGCACCACCACCGTCCGCGGGCAGACGTCGCGGTGGACGAGGTCGAGCGGGCGACCCGACAGGCTGCGCAGCCCGTGCGCCGCGTGGAGCCCCTCGGCCGCGTCGGCCACGATGCGGGCCGTCGCGATCGGGTCGATCGGGTCGATCGGTTCGCCGTCGCCGCGGCGGGCCGGATCGAGCACCGCCTCCAGCGTCTGGCCGGCCAGGTACTCCATCGCGATGAAGTAGACGCCGCGCGCGACGCCGAGGTCGTAGATGTCGACCACGCGCGGATGCTCGAGGAGCGCGGCGGCGCGCGCCTCGTCGAGCAGGACCTCGACGAACTCCTTGACCCGCGCGAGGTGCGGGTGGATCCGGTGGATGACGGCCACCTTCTCCGCGCTGGAGGCCGCCGGCTGGCGGGCCAGGAACACCTCCGCCAGCGCGCCGGCGCCGAGGCGCGTGACGAGCTCGTAGCGGCCCAGGCGCTCGGGCCCGCGCGGCGGCGTGGTGGCGGCGGTCTTGTGCCCCTGATCCAGCATCTCGTGGGTGTCGGTGGGACGGGCGGCGGCACGGCGGCCATCCGGGAGCGCGCCGCGCACCGACAACTCGACATGATATCACGCGCGAACGGGCCAACCGGGGCGCCTTCTGGCCAGGAGAGCCGCTCCACGCGACGCATTCAGCCGGTCGGGTCTCCGTGTAGGAAGGGCTCTCCCCCTCGGCGCGAAAGCCCACACGCCGGGCTTACGCTGCGTGCGAGTCCTTCGCGCGGTTCACCCCGCCGACGCGGCGCGCGAGCCGACCGGCGCCCGCCACCCGGCCCGTGCTCCGGCCGCGGCGGCTTGCGGTGGATGAACCTGGCTCTCGACGTCCGCGATGCGACCAGCGTACGATCCGCGCGGGGATGAACCCGGGGGAGAGCAAGGCGCCCGAGACGCTGGCGGAGCGGTTCTGGAGCCTGGCGCGAGGGATGGAGGGGTCGACCGACTCGACGGAGCCGGTCGCGGTGGTCGAGCACGTGCTCGCGGTCCTCGACGCGCTCGCGGCCGGCGCGATCGGCCGCGACCTCACGGTCAACACGGTCAACTTCCTCACCCTCCTGCGCCAGCACGAGGTCAAGGGCGACATGCTCTACGCGTCGCCGGAGCAGGCGCGCGGCGAGCAGGTCGACGAGCGCTCGCTGGTCTTCTCCGTCGGTGTGCTGCTGTTCGAGAAGCTGACCGGGCGCCACCCGTTCGGCGCCGACGGCAACCCGCAGCGCCTGGCGCGCATCCGGCGCGGCGAGATGGCCTCCGGCGTGAACTACTTCCCGCGCGTGCCGACCCAGCTGCGCGTGGTCCTGGTCAAGGCGATGGGCCCGTTCCCCGAGGAGCGCTGGAACAGCCTGGTCGAGCTGCGCGCCGAGCTGGAGATCTTCCTGACCCGCATGCGCAACCCGGGCAACGGCGGCGCGACGCCGTCGAGGACGCGCCCGCCGCCGGCCCTACCCGGTGATCGGCCGCCCTCCGAGCGGGCGACGCAGCGGCGCGCGGCGACCGCGTCGCCCTCGCCGGTGGCGCCCTCGGTCGATCTGTCGCGCATGGCGACGATGTCGGGCCGGCTCTCGGCGGTGAAGGCGGAGTCCGAGCCGGGGCCGGTGCCGATGCCGATCGCGGGTGCGGCGGCGAGCATGGCGTCGGCGTCAGCGGCGCATGCGCCAGGTGCGCGGCGGCGGCGATTGCCGCCGGGCGCGTGGGCCTTTGGCGGCGTGCTGGTCGGGGTGCTGGTCACCTCGGGCGTGTTCCTGGCCGCGTGGCCGCGCGGACGGGCGGCGACCGGCGCGAGGACGACCGCGTCGGCCAGCGCCGCCGTGCCCTCCCCGGCCGCGCCGTCCCCGGCCGCGCCCGCGGTCCCCGTCCGCGCGGCGGCCCGCTCGCCCGCGATCGCCGCGACCGCCGCGCCCGCGATCGCCGCGACCGCCGCGACCGCCGCGACCGCCGCGCCACCCGCCGCGCCGACGCGCGGTGCCTTCGATCCGGACACCGGCGGGCAGACCGCGCTGGCCGCGGTTCGCACCTGCATCGCCGGCGATCGCCGGGCCCGGTTCGGCGCGTCGCTCCGCTACGACGTTCACACCGGCCGCTCGAGCCGGGTCTACTTCGGCGCGGTGGAGGAGCTGCAGCCGGGCGAGCGCAGCTGCCTGGAGCAGAAGCTGCTCGATCTCGACGCCGGCGGCCCGCCGGCGGGGGCGTCGATCGTCACCTACAGCTTCCACCTGACCCCGACCGGCGACCAGGTCAAGGCGCACCTCCACCCGCCGGAGTGACCCTGGTCTAGAGGATCGACAGGTTGATCCGCGCCATCAGCGTGTGATCGAACTGCAGCTCCGACGTGATGTAGCCGTCCTTCTGCAGCCGGAAGCTGTAGTCGAAGGAGGCGAACAGGAACGAGGTCAGCGCCGGCAGCCGCAGCCCGCCGGTGCCGGCCAGGTCGATGAGCAGGCGGTCGCCGAACCCATCGCCGGCCGCGTCGGTGTCCGAGACCGGCACCATCATGCCGAACCGCGCCGAGCCGAACAGCCAGCGCGCGAACGTCGCCGTCGCGTCGGCGCCGATGACCGGCCCGAGGGTGTCGTAGCTGTCCACCTCGACCAGATCGATCTGGTCGCCGCGCTCGTCGCCGGCGACGACCAGGAGGTCGTTGGTGATGCCCTGGCGGAGGCCGAAGCCCAGGCGGGTGGCGGCGGTCAGCTTGAGCAGGACCAGGTCGAGGCTCACCGCCTTGAGGTTGGCGCCGACCTCCTCCTGCAGCACGAACGGCGCGAACGAGCGCGCCACCCGGATGCGGAGGTCGTCCTGATTGGCCTGGTCGCCGCGCACCTGGGTGTCCATGGTCCCGTCGGTGCGCGCGATGTTGACCGTCACCGGGCCGTCGCCGTCCAGGTAGAGGTAGCCGGGGAACACCCGGGTCTTGAAGCTGCCGCGTGCGTACGGCCCGACGTAGGGGTTGTTGAAGTTGTAGGCGTAGAGCGCGGCCGCCTCCCAGCGGTCCTGGGTCGACGAGATCGACGCCACCGCCAGGTCGTTGAGGGTGAGATCGAGATCCGAGGTGACCTGGGCGAAGTGGTTGTCGCGGTCGAACACCAGGCTGAAGTGGCCGAACAGCCCGATGAGCGCGGTCACTCCGCTGGTCCCGCCGACCAGGTTGTGCCGGTTGGTGAGCTCGAGCGAGCCGCCCGCGTCGAGCGCGAGCCGGATGCCGGCGATCTCGGTCGCCCGGGGCAACTCGCCGGTGACCGGCCCCGATCCGCGGAACGCGAGGGTGTCCGGATCGATCGCGATGACGAGGTCGATCACCTCGCCGGCCTCGAGGTCGACGGTGGCGAAATCGATCGCGGCCTCGAACGGCTCGCCCGAGCGGACGATCTTGTACAGGCCCGGGGCCAGATCCCACGACGGCACCGGCTGGCCGGTCGACTCGTCCGCGCCGCGCCCGAACGCGACCACCGCGCGGCTCTCGGCGCTGAACACGTCGAAGCCCATCGCCAGGTAGTTGCCCTGGGTGCTGACGATGTGGACCCGCAGCGTCCCGGTCGAGGTCGGCTGGCGCGCGGACGGCGGCGCGGCGGCAGGGACCGGCAGCGCGTGGGGAGGTGGTTGCGCCGCCGCCGAGCCCGCCACCAGGATCGCGACGGCCGCGGCGAGGAGGTCCGCGCCGCGGCGGAGGAGCGTGCTCATCGCGAGCAGCGTAGGCGCCACCCGCGAGCCCGCGAAGTTTTCGGCTGCGCTTCAGCTCGGCGCATCGCCGGCGTCGGCGCGAGCGCCGCCGAACTCGAGGCCGAACCCGTGCCGGCCGTGCGTCTCGCTGTAGCCCACCCACCGCACCCGACAAGGGACCTCGATGCCGGCCAGTGTCGGTTCACTCTCGAACGTGATCGCCACGATCTGCCCCACCGACACCGCGATCGGCTGTCCGTCCTCGGGACAGAAGAAGGACCCCTGGCGGCTGATGTCGAGCACCGACCCGGTCACGATCCGGCCGCCGATCCGGCACTGCGCCACCCAGCAGGTCGGACGGCGAGGATGGCGACGGGCTTCGCGGCGACGACTGGGACCCACGAATTCACTATAGTAGCCGCCCTGTACTGTTACGAACGTATTTTTGCGTAAAATGAATTACACAATCCTCAAACAGAGATAACGGGACGGAGAGAGTCCGGACCCGCGAGGGGTCAAGTCCTCTCCGTCCCTGAAGCGCTCCGAAAGCGGCCACTCCCGCCGCCCGCGGGGCCGGCCGGCCGCGCCTCACTGCCCGGGGGCGGTACCCGTATTGCGCTCGAAGACCTCGACCCCGGCGCGGTCGAGCGCCTCGCGCACGCGGCGCAGGTCGCCGATGACCGCGTCGCCGGTCGGAGTGAGCTCCGCGCCGCCGGCCTTCTTGCACGCGGCCACCGCCTTCTCGACCGTGGTCGAGTGGCCATCGAGAGTGAGTCCGCTGGCGTCGAGGCGCAGGCGACAGCGGCGCACCGCGCCGTCTCCCACCGCGCCGCGCGGCGTGGTGTCGTCGGCCGTTTCGCCGTCGTCCTTGCCCCGGTCGACTCGCTCGCCGTCGCTCTTCTCGGAGCCGATTCCGCCGCCGCTGCCCGGCCCGATGCCGAACCCCTCGCCGCAGCGCATGTAGTACCCGATCACGCCGAGCACCCCGAGGAGCAGGACCAGGATGAGGGGTCGAGAACGGCGGCGCGGTCGAGGTGGTCTCATGGAGTGGCTCCTTCTTGGACCGGCGGCGCGTCCGCGCGCGGGTCGACGATGACGGCGATGCCCCGCTGATCCGCCAGGCATCTCTCGGTGTCTCGTTGCAGGCCGCGCGCCAGCGCCACCGACAGCTCGTCGAACGGCACGTCGGGCGCGATGATCACCAGCGCGTCGGACAGATCCTTCGAGCCCAGGTGCAGGCGCAGCAGGCTGCACAGGCGCAGCCCGTCCTGCCGGTCTCCCAGGTAGGTGAGCGCTACATCTGGATCCGGCACTCGCTCGACCAGCGGAAGGCCGAGCGCGGTCGTCACCACGCCGCCGCCCTGGCGGCGCTCCATCGCGCGCAGCTGGCCGTCTCGGCCCACCCGCACCACCACCGCGCCGCGTCCCTCGAGGCCGGTCATCACCTGGGCCAGCGCGGCGCGGCGCAGCTGCTCCGCGTCGCGGCGTACGGGCGCGGCCGGATCGAACAGCTCGGGCGGCGACACCCGCAGCGGCTCGCTCGGCCGCTCCGGCAGCGCCGCGGCGGCCGCCTCGCGCGCCTTTTGCTCCAGCCCCGCGCTGTAGATGAGCGAGGCGAACACCAGGATGAACATCACGTCGGCCAGCGACGTCATCGAGGCGTACTGCACGACCGGGCGGCGCCGGCTCACGGCCTCGACTCACGCCCGGGGCGGCGCCGCGCCTCCCACGCCTCGATGTTCTTCTCGCACGCGTCCGACCAGGCGGCGACCTTCATCCCGAACAGCACGCTCAGCCAGATGCTGTAGGCCAGCCCGAACACCGTCGTCCACACCGCCAGGCCGAGCGGCGCCAGCATGCGGGTCACGTCGGAGCGGTCGATCAGCATCGAGATCGCGAGCCCGATGACGGTGCCGAGCAGGCCGAGCTGGCGGAGTAGATCCACCCAGAACGCGAGCGCCGACTCCAGCCGGCCGGCCCGCATCTGCCAGCCGCGCACCTGCTTGAGCGCCCAGACCTGGTCGCTGGCCTCGACCACCGCGTTCACCTGATCGCGGATCTCGTCGAGCCGCAGCGTGGCGGCCGGCAGCTTGCGGCGGCCGACCTGGTCGTTCGACATCGACGCGACCAGGTCGTAGCCGAGGTAGTCGGTGAGCTCGCGGACGTAGCGCAGCTCGCGGCCCAGGTGGATCATCCCGATCAGGAAGACCAGGGTGATGAGCCCGACCTTGGAGGCGGTGAAGCCCCAGCTCAGAAAGAAGTCCTGCATGGTGGACCGGCAACCGCGAGCGGCCGCAAGCCTCCATGATAACGCGGCGTGTCCGGTTCAGCCTTATTCCTGGCGATCCACCAGATAACCGGCTGAACGCGCGAAACCGCGGACCACGTCCAGCGCGCGCACCACCCCGGCGACCTTCCCGTCCATCCCGGTCACCAGGATCTGCTCCACGCCCTCGTAGGCCATGAGCGCGGCCGCCTGCTCGACCGAGGCGGTGACCGGGAGCGCGAACACCTCCGGGGTCATCAGCTCGCGCGCGGTCGGCTCGCGCTGGTCGGGCGGCGCGGCCGGGTCGGCGGCCCGGCCGATCGATCGCAGGAGGTCGCTCTGGGTGACGACGCCGAGCGGGCGGCCGTCGTCGCCGACGACCGGGACGCAGTGCTGGCCGCGGTCGACCAGGAGATCGCGCAGTCGATCGAGCGACGCGTCCAGCTCGACGCAGGCGACGTGGGTGATGAGGCGCGCGACGCCCTCGATCGTCTGCCCTTCCGACGGCTGATCTTCACGCGGCTGGTTTTCCGGCGGCGGGCCTTCCGGGTGCGACTCGCCGTCGGCCGCCGACTCGCCCGCCACCGGCGACTGCCCCGCCAGACGAGCATCTCTCGCCTGTCGCAGCTCGCTCACCGGCACCGCGCCGCCGTCGTCCCGCCCGCGCAGCGCCACCATCGAAAACGCTCTCATTGCTGTCTCACATCCCTGGACGTGTATGTCCGGCTCGGCGCCCGGAGGCGCACGGATCCATCGCTGCCTCGCATCGCAGCCCCGCGTCCCTCCCCGCTCTGGAATGCACTCAAGTCGCGTGCCACCGACGCCGTGCGTCTTCGGTGACTTGACCACCCGTCATGAGTGCTGCGTTACCGCATCGAA
>DATHKR010000248.1:0-23311 GCA_035489015.1 Kofleriaceae bacterium
TCAACGAGGCGGTGTGGATCGCCGTCGAGCGCAAGGCGCGACGACGACGGGCTACTCGCTGTAGCTCGAGGAGTTGCAACGCAGCGATCGGCGGTGAGGCGCACCGGATCGTTGATGTCATTTCGGCCGCGGTGCACTAGCAGGCGCTACACCGCCACCGGCAGGACGCGGCGGCGGATGAGCTTGATCGACAGCAACCGGTACAGCATCTTCGAGACGTCGAAGGAGCCCATCCGCGAGGCGCGGACGATCTCCTTCACCGTGTTCTTGCCGTTCACCAGCTCGAGCACGGCCAGCTCCTCGCGGGTCAGCCGGCCGCGGCCCATCTGGGCGACCGCGTCCTCGTTGCGCAGGAACACGGTGTCGAAGTCGTCCACCTCGCGCTCGATGAGGTGCCACTCGTCGACCCGGCGGAAGCCCTCCATGAGGATGCCCTCGACGTCGAGGCCGAGCGCGGCGTCGACCGCGGCAGGGGGCAGCTCCTTGGTGCGGATGAAGCGGAACGAGCCGAAGCTCCAGCGCAGCACCTCGTACACCAGCTCGCGGGTCTGGCGGGCCAGCGCCGACTTGAGATCGGCCTCGGCCAGGTAGCCGAGCTTGACCAGCTGCGCGCCGATGAGCTTGGAGCCGGGCACCCGCGACTCGAGGAAGCCCTCGAGGTCGGCCTGGGACAGGAGGTCGCCCTCGACCAGGAAGCGGCCGAGCAGGTACTCCTCCGACACGTTGCGGGCGACGGCGAGGTCGACCCGGCCGGCCCGGAAGCTGACCTCGACCGCCTGCTCGCCGCGCTCCACCTCGAGCACACCGGACTGCTTCTGGGCGTCGAGCAGCTGCAGCACCTCGGCGATCGGCACCACCCGCACGTCGCCGCGCAGCGACGCTTCGCCGCCGGCGCCGGGATGGCTGGCCGGGCTGGTCGGGCCCACGCCGGTGACCATCGTCTCCAGCTCGCGCGCCACCTCGATCAGGATCTCGTCGTCGAGCGCGCTGCGCACCGCGTCGGTGACCGCCGCCGCGTCGGTCGGGACCAGGTCGCCCGCCACCACCCCGTCGGCGCCGGGCAGGCGCTCACCGGCCTGATCGCGCTGGGCCGCCTCGGCCAGCTGGTAGAGGCCGGCCACCCGCTCGCCGATCCGCGCCGAGAGTCGATCGCGCACCCGCCCGGCCGCCCGGCGGCGGTCGACGTCGCGCTCCGCCACCGCCTGGTCGGTCTCGGTCGCCTCGTCGATCGACGGCGTCCCGATGATCGGTCCGTCGCCGCGATCGGCGCGCGGCGCGGCGTACTTGGCGATGGCGTGCTGGACCACCGCGGTGATCGCCTCGGGCGAGAACGGTTTGGTGATGTAGTCGACGATCCCCATCACCTTGACGAAGCGCTCGCCGACCTGATCTCCCTTGGCGCTCATCAGCACCACCGGGATCTCGCGCAGGCTGGTGTCGGCGGCCAGCGAGCGGCACACCTGGTAGCCGTTCATCCGCGGCATCACGAAGTCGAGCAGGATGAGGTCCGGCTGCGACTGGCGCGCGCTGGCCACGCCTGCCTCGCCATCCGACGCGGTCTCGACCCGGAAGCCGGCCCTGGTCAGGACCAGCTGCACCACCTTCAAGATGGTGGGGCTGTCATCGATGACCAGAACCGTTTCGCCCGCCATGGGTGCCCGCTCTGCCCAGAGGGACGAATGTACCGCGTGCCTGCTGTCATTGAATACGCGGTCAACTCCCGAACCGATCCCGGTGCGGTCGTTCGCTCTCCGGGACGGGTGTGTCGTCGGAGGTGACGCGGCGGCCAGGGGCGATTGGTTCCCCGGGAGCTGCGTGGTAGTGTTGCCGCCAGCCGCGCCCCAGCGGGATATGTCGAGCGTGGATCCCACGTCGGAGCAATTCCCGAGGAAGTTCGGGAAGTACCATCTGCTCGCGCCGCTCGCGCAGGGAGGGATGGGCGCGCTCTACCTCGCCGTCGCGGGCGATCGCGGCCTCGAGAAGCTGCTGGTCATAAAGACGGTGCTTCCCCACCTGGCGGACACCGAGTACGTGGCCCGCTTCCGCGACGAGGCCAAGGTCGTGGTCAAGCTCAGCCACGGCAACCTCATCCCGGTGTTCGACGCCGGGCAAGTCTCGGGCGAGCTGTTCCTCGCGATGGACTTCGTCGAGGGCAAGGATCTGCGCGCGGTGTGGAACCGCTGCGCCCAGAAGGGCGTGGCGTTCCCGGTCGACGTCGCGGTCTACATCGTCAAGGAGCTGTGCCGCGGCCTCGGCTACGCGCACGGCTACGGCGACCTCCGCCTGGTCCACCGCGATGTGTCGCCGCCCAACGTGCTCATCTCGTACTCCGGCGAGGTGAAGCTGACCGACTTCGGGCTGGCCGCATCGACCCTCAAGCTGGAGAAGACCGCGCCCGGCATCATCTACGGCAAGGTCTCGTACATGTCGCCCGAGCAGGCGCGCGGCGAGCAGCTCGACGGGCGCAGCGATCTCTACGCGGCCGGCATCATCCTCTGGGAGCTCTTGACCGGGCGCCAGCTGTTCCCGCCCGGCAAGGAGCAGCCTCAGGATCTGCTCCGCCGCGCGCGCAACCCGGCGGTGGTGCCTCCGTCGCAGCGCGCGCCGCGGGTGCCGACCGCGCTCGACGCGATCTGCCTGCGCGCGCTCGGCGCGCTGCGCGAGGAGCGCTTCGCCAGCGGCGAGGAGCTGCGCGACGCGCTCGGCGCCTGGCTGGCCGCCGAGTCGCCGACCACCGACGCCGCGCGGATGGAGCGCTTCCTCCGCATGCTGTTCGCCGAGGACATCGAGCGCGAGCGCGACGAGCGCCAGCGCCTGCTCGACAAGACCCGCGAGCGAGTGCGGGCCACCCTGCCGCCCAGCGACGAGCTGTGGCGGATCATGGAGCAGTCGGCCGAGGAGATGGCGGCGGCGGCGGACCGCCGGCGCGAGATGCGGCCGGGCCCGAGCGGCGAGCGCGCCGATCGCCGGCAGCAGCAAGGCCGCCGCCAGGCCGACAAGCTGCGCGATCGGGTCGCGGTGAGCTCGGTGGTGGTGCAGGCCCAGCAGGGCCGCACGGTGGTCGACGGCCCCGATCAGACCGGGATGGCGCTGGCCCACGCCCAGGCTCGCGCCCAGGCGACCCGCACCGACTTCACCGGGCTGGTCCTCGACGGCCGCTACCGGGTCGAGGAGCTGATCGGCGAGGGCGGCATGGGCCGGGTCTACCTGGCCGAGCACGTGGAGATCGGCCGGCGGGTGGCGATCAAGATCCTGCACCCGGTCTACGGGCGCATGCCGGACCTGGTCGAGCGCTTCCGCCGCGAGGCGCGGGCGGCGTCGCGCATCGGCCACCCGCACATCGTCGACGTCACCGACTCCGGCACCACCGAGGACGGGTCGGTCTACTTCGTGATGGAGTACCTGGAGGGGGTCGAGCTGGCCTCGGTCATCGACCGCGAGGGCGCGCTCGACGTGGCCCGCGCGCTCCGCATCACGACGCAGATCTGCCGCGCGCTGTCGGCGGCGCACGCGGTCGGCATCATCCACCGCGACCTCAAGCCGGAGAACGTGTTCCTGACCGTGCGCGAGGGCTCGTCCGACTTCGTCAAGGTGCTCGACTTCGGCATCGCCAAGTCGACCGAGGCGGAGGAGGCGCGCGGCAAGCGGCTGACCCATCCCGGCATGGCGATGGGCACGCCGGAGTACATGTCGCCGGAGCAGGCGGCCGGGCGGCCGGCCGACGAGCGCTGCGACGTCTACGCGGTCGGCGCGATCCTCTACGAGATGCTGACCGGGGTCCCCCCGTACGAGGGGGACAACTTCATGGAGATCCTGACCAAGAAGGCCACGGTCGATCCGCAGCCGCCCAGCGCGGTGCGGCCCGAGCTTCCGGCCCAGGTCGAGGCGCTGGTGCTGTCGGCGATGGGGCGCGATCCGGCGGTGCGGCCGCCCTCCATGGAGGCGTTCGAGTACGAGCTGACCAAGTGCCTGGCCGGGCGCGGCGCGGCGGTCGCCAAGATCCTCGGCATCCAGAGCGAGAACCCGATGCTGGGCGGCGGGATGGTCGGCTATCTCCCGCGCGACGAGGTGACCCCGGTGTCGGCGCCGGGCGCGGCGGCGGCGTGGCGCTCGCGGGCAGCGCAGTCGTCGGACTCGCTGCAGCTGACCCTGCCGCGGACGGTGGTCGGATCGACGCCGCCGCCGGTGACGGCGCCGGCGGCGCTGGATGCCGCCTCGGCAGCGGCGGCCGCGGCGGTCGGATCGGCCGCGAGCGACGCGGCCGGCGACGCCGGGGCCATCGACGGCAGCGGGTCTGGAGCGACCGCGGCGGTCGGGTCGGCCGCGATCGGCGCGCCCGAGGCGGCCGCGGCGATCGGATCGGCCGCGGCGGTTCCGGTGGCCAGGGCGGCCGGTGCCTCCGGCGGCGTGGCGACCGCCGAGGCCGTGCCCGTCGCGCCTCCGCTCGAGCCGCGCGACGACGCCGAGATGGTGCACGGCTGGGTGCCCGACCTGCGCGGACCGGGGCTGCGCCTGTTCGGATGGGGCGTGCTGGTGCTGCTGCTGCTCGCCGGGGCCGGCGCGGTCCTGCTCGCGCTCGACTCGGAGCGCGGGACGCCGGATCCCGACCGGGCCAGTCGAGTCGAGTCGGCCGGTCCGCCGGCCGCCGGTCCGCCGGCCGCGACGGCAGCTGATCGCGAGCGGACTCGCGCGGCCGAGTCCGCCGAGCGCGTGCGTCCGGCGACGCCGCGCGATCGCGCCGAGACGCGCGAGGGCGAGCGCGCCGGCGATCGGCGGGAGCGAGCCGAGCGCGCCGAGGACGTGGTGCCGCGCTCGGCGCCCGAGGCCCGCGCGCTGCTCGAGGCCGCTGCCGCGCTGGTCAGCCGGCTCGACTGGGACGGCGCCAAGGACAAGTACGAGCTGGTCGCGGCCGGCAAGTTCCACCGCAACCAGGCCTACCTGGGGCTGGCCAAGGTCGCGTTCGAGACCAAGCGGGCCGACGACGCCATCGCCTACGCCAGGCGGGCCGGCAACGGCATCGGCGCGCGCGTCCTGCTCGGCCACGCCTACTACCAGAAACGCGACTTCGCGGCCGCCCTCAGGTACTACGAGTCGGTCCTCCGCGAGGACCGCACCCACACCGAGGCGCAGAACGGGGCCAAGGCCGCGCGCGACAACCTCGGCAAGGCCACCGCCGGGTCGCCGCCGTAGTACGTCACCGCAGGGCCCGGCTCAGACCAGGGCGGCGATCCGCTCGCGCAGCGCCGCGTCGGGCAGGCGGCCGCGCAGCACCGACATGTTGTCCTCGACGTGGCGCAGCTTGGAGGTGGCCGGCAGCGGGCAGGTGACCGCCGGGTGGCCGAGCAGGAACTTCAGGAACAGCTGCGCCCAGCTGGTGCAGTCGATGTCGGCGGCCCACACCGGCAGCGGCTTCGACTTGACCTGGCGAAGGAGCGCGCCGCTCTCGAACGGCGACATCACCAGCACCGCGACGCCGGCGTCGCGCGCCGCCGGCAGGAGCCGCTTCTCCGCCTCGCGGTCGACCACCGAGTACGGCAGCTGCACCGTGTCGATCTTCTCGCGCTGGATGATCCGCTCGAGCTCGTCGAACGCGCTGTGCTGGTAGTGAGTGACCCCGATGTAGCGGAACGCCCCGGACTGCTTCCACTCGCGCAGGACCGGCAGGTGGGTCTTCCAGTCGAGCAGGTTGTGCACCTGCATGAGATCGATCGACTTGACCCCGAGGCGCTGGGCCGAGCGGCGCATCTGCGCGATGCCGTCCTGCTTGCCGCTGGTCCACACCTTGGTGGCCAGGAACGGCCGCGCCGCCGCGTCCTTGCGCGCGCGCAGGAGCTCGCCGACCGCCGCCTCGGCGTTGCCGTACATCGGCGACGAGTCGATGACCCGCCCGCCCAGCTCGAGGAAGCGATCGATGACCGGCTGGACCGACGCGACCCGCTCGCCGGAGAGGTCGAAGGTCTGCCAGGTGCCGAGGCCGAGGGCAGGCAGCTTCTCGCCGGTGGACGGGATCGGGCGGGTGAGCGGCGCGGCGATCGGCTTGCGCCCGGCGGCCCCGGCCTGGCGGCCAGCCAGGCCAGCGGCGAGAATCCCGCCGGCTCCGCCGGTCAGGAACACCCTTCGCGACATCGGCATCTCCGCAGGGTAGCAGGCGCGGAATCGGGATCGCTCGCTTGTCGTCGGTCTCATGTGGCCCAACTGTCGACCGGATCACGAGGCGCTGTTGACCCGCCGGCCACAGACCGGATCGAGCGCGCACCCCATGTGACCGCGAGGTTCACCGCGGCGCGGGAGCTCCCCTTGCCACCGCGGTGTGGCGGCCCACGATTCGGCGGTCGGTGGCCCGTCCGCGCCCTCCGTCGGTGTGGACGGGAAGTCCACGCCGACGCTGCAAGTGGGCCGGAACTTTCGAGCTCCTTTGGACTCGCTTCTTGCAAGTCACAGGTCTTGTGTCCGCCCTCCCGCAAGCCCTGCACTTGACCGTCACCCAGTCGGCCATACGGACCCGCCGTGCTCGCGCGGTGAGAGCGACGCTGCGCGTCGTCCACCCCGAGGAGCTGGCTCGCTCGCTCCCGCTCGAGCGCTCCCCCCTTGTTCTCGGCCGCCGCGACGCGGCCGGCATCGCGACGCTGGTCCACCCGACCGTGTCGCGCCGCCACGTCCGGCTCGAGTGGAACCGCGCGGGCAGCGTCCACCTGGTCCGCGACCTCGGCAGCCACAACGGCTCGCGGGTCAACGGCCGCCAGCTCGCGACCGACAACCCGGTCGCGCTGACCCACGGCGACACCCTCCAGCTCGGCGACGTCATCGCCGTCTACGAGATCGAGCCGGTCGAGCCGGTCGACGATGTGATGGTGTCGACCGAGGCGCTGCCCGGCAACTCGGTGGCGATGCGCCGCCTGCGCGCGGCGGTGGCTCGCGCGGGGCGCGACCCGTCGCCGGTGCTGCTGGTCGGCGAGACCGGGACCGGCAAGGAGCAGGTCGCGCGCGAGCTGCACCGGCTGAGCGGGCGGCCGGGCGGGCTGCTCAGCGTCAACTGCGCGGCGCTGAGCCGCGAGCTGGTCGAGAGCCAGCTGTTCGGCCACGTGCGCGGCGCCTTCACCGGCGCGCTGACCGATCACCCGGGCCTCTTCCGCGCCGCCCACGGCGGGACCGTGTTCCTCGACGAGATCGGCGACCTGCCGGTCGACCTCCAGCCCAAGCTCCTGCGCGCGCTGCAGGAGGGCGAGGTGCTGCCGGTCGGCGCGACCCGCCCGGTGCCGGTGGACGTCCGGCTGATCGCGGCCACCAACCGCGACCTGACCGCCAGCGTCGAGTCGGGCCTGTTCCGGCGCGACCTCTACGCGCGCCTGGCCTTCTGGGAGATCTCGGTGCCGGCCCTGCGCGAGCGGCGAGCCGACCTGCTCGGCTGGATCGGTCGGTTCAACCGGCGCTGGATGGCCGAGCGCACCGGCCAGACCCAGGCGGCGCCGATCGACCTGTCACCGGCGGCGGCGGAGATGATCCTCCTGGCCGAGTGGCCGGAGAACCTGCGCGGGATCGGCCGGCTGGTCCACGAGCTGGCCAGCCGGGCCGGGCAGGGGCGCATCGAGGCGGATGAGCTTCCGGCCTGGCTGTGCCGGATGACCCGGCCGGCGGATCCGGTGGTGGTGAGCGACGCGCCGCCGCGCCCGCGCCCGCGCCGGGCCACGCCGACCCCCGAGGAGCTGACCACGGCGATGCGCGAGCGCGACGGCAGCGTGCGCGCGGTGGCCCGCCACTACGGGCGCGACCGGCGGCAGATCTACCGCTGGATCGAGGCGTACGGGCTGGGCGAGCACCGGCGCGGGCGGCGGTAGTCGAGGGCGGCCCCGACGGCCAACCGACCCGGCTACGTCGTCTTCACTTCGTCTTCAACTTCGTCGTCACTTCGTCTTCACTTCGTCTTCTTGGCACGCGCGTGCCACCTGGCCAGCACCTTCGCCTCGCGATCCGCCGGCAGGCCGGCTCCCTGGGTCACCTTGGCCCGCTCCGCCTCGTCGAGCGTCTTCAGCCAGTCCAGGGTCGCCTTGGTCGTGTCCCCGACCGGGCGGAACGTCAGCCCCTGGGCGACCGCGCGCGCGTTGCTCATCGTGCCGGTGCCGGCGTACTCGCCGGTGGGCGGGATCCACACCGGCATCTCGCTCCACGGCTGGACCTTCTCCTTCTCGAGGAAGTCGGCCGGCACCCAGGTGAAGCGCGCGTCGCTCCCCGGGATCGCCTCCTTCACTCCGGTCAGCATCGCGCTCATCTCCAGGCGGCTGGCCGGGCCGAGCGCGTTGAAGGTGCCCGCGCCCTTTGCCTCGATCATGTGGATCGTCCACGCGGCCAGGTCGCGCACGTCGATGTACTGCACCGGATCCGAGCCGCCGCCGGGCGCGAGCACCTCGCCGCCGCGCGCCACCCGCACCGGCCAGTAGGTGAAGCGGCCGGTCGCATCGCGCGGCCCGACGATGAGGCCGGGCCGGATGACCAGCGCGCGGCCCGGCATCGAGGCCTCGGCCGCCTTCTCGGACAGCGCCTTCAGCGCGCCGTAGTTGGTCTTCACGTCCTCGTTGGTCGCGTCCGCGATGGTCGCCACCGCGCCGCTCTCGTCCATGTTGGGCACGGCGAAGCCGGCGTAGACCGAGATGGTCGAGATGAAGACGTACTGGTCGACCGCGCGGGCCAGGAGGTCGGCCGACATCTTGACCAGGCGCGGCACGTAGCCGGAGGTGTCGATCACCGCGTCCCAGGTGTGGCCGGCGAGGGCTTCGAGCTTCCCGTCGCGGTCGCCGTGCAGCTTCTCGACGTCGGGGAAGAGCTGGGGGTTGGTCTTGCCCCGGTTGAACAGGGTCAGCGTGTGGCCGCGCGCCTGGGCCGCCTCGACCATGGCCGGGCCGATGAAGCCGGTCCCGCCCAGGATGAGGATCTTCTTCTTCGCGTCCTTCACCGGCACCGGCGCCGGCGCGCGGGCCGCGGCCGGCTCGCGCGAGGGCGGGCTCGCCGTGGTGTCCGGGCCGCTGCACGCCTGGGCGACCAGCCCGGCGCCGGCGGCGATGGCGGCGCCGGCGGCTGCGTGGCGGAGGACATCGCGGCGGGTGAGGCCGGTCCGGGAAACGTCGGAGCCGTCGTCGATCATGGCAGTCTCTCCTCGCGATCGGCGGCGAGCCGTCGCCGCTTCTCCATGCGTCCGAGCGCGCCGGAGGTGACGGCCCAGACGCCGCACAGGGGAATCGCGCACAGCGCGGTGGCGCCGACGCCGAGGCCGGCGGAGGTCAGCCCGACGTTGAGCCAGGCCGCCGCCGCGTCGCCGCCGCGGTAGATCACCACGTCGACCACGTTCTTGGCCTTGAACTTGTCCTCGCGGCTGACCAGGGTGAAGAGGATCTCGCGGGCGGGCCGGGCCAGGCCGTACTCGCCGGTGCGCCGCACCACCTGGAACACCGCCAGCGCGGACAGCACCGGGGCGATCGCCAGCACCGCGAAGCCGAGCCCGGTGATGAGCGGCAGCGCGAGCAGGAGCCCGGTCACGCCCAGGCGGCGGACCAGGAACCGCATCACCACCAGCTGCACGACCACGGTGATGAGGTTGGTCCAGAGATCGATCGTGGCGAAGAACGCGGTGCGATCGGCGCGGCTGGACAGCTCGCGCTCGACGATCCAGCCCTGCTGGAAGTAAACGAACGTGGCGGTGGTGGTCAAGAGCAGGATGAAGGCCGCGATGGCGAGCAGGTAGCGCGAGCGGGCCACGCTCGACAGCCCGGCCAGGATCTTGCCACCGATGATCGGCTCGCGGGGAGCCGCCGCGGCCCCGCCGACCCCGACCGCGCTTTCGCGGCCGACCTCGCCGCCGATCTCGCCGCCGCCCGCGGTCCGCGCCGCGCGCCCGAGCGCGACCACGCAGCCGAGCGCGGCGATCATCATCCCGGCGGCGACCAGGAGCAGGCCCTCGACCCCGACCGCGTGGACGATGCTGCGGGTGAGGAGCGGCCCGGCCATCGCGCCGGCCGTGCCGCCGGCCGCGATGACGCCGAACAGCCGCCGGCCCTGCTCGTTGTCGAAGACGTCGGCCATGACGCCCCAGAAGACCGACGTCAGGATCAGGTTGAAGACGCTGGCCCAGATGAAGAAGGCGCTCGCGAGGAGCCGCTCGGGCAGGTCGGCGCCGAGCAGCAGGCGGAAGCCGACCAGGCTGGCCGCGATGGCCGCGAACACCGCGACCGCGAAGTGGGTGCGTGTGGTCCGCGAGGCGAGCGCGCCGAGCACCGGGTACAGGGCCAGGGACACCACGAACGTGCCGCTGAACAGGAGCGCGTAGTTCTCGACCCCGCCCTCGACCCCGAGCGCGTCGCGGATCGGCCGCAGCACGTAGTTGGTCGACAGCAGGCAGAAGAAGCACAGGAACGACAGCCCGGCCGCCATCAGCTCACCGCGGCGCATGACGGGCAGTCGCGGCGGCGAGCGCATCCAGGCTGACTACCGGCGCCGTCGCGGGCGTATTCCGGCCATCACTTCGCCGCCAGCAGCTCGGCGACCACGGCGTCGAGCTCGCCGGGCTGGAGCGGCCGTTCGATCCGGCGGGCCAGCGCGCCGGCGCGGTCGAGCACGAAGGTGCTGGGCACGATCCGCACCCGCCCGAGCGGCGAGCGCCCCTCGCGCACCTCGTCGTCGCCGAGCGCGATGAGGTAGCGCACCCCGAGGGCGCGCCGCCACGCCGCCGCCATCGCGTACCCCTCTCGGTCCAGGCAGATGCCGATCACGGTGGCCTGCTCGGGACGCCTTCGCGCCACCGACGACAGCTGCTCGGCGTCGAGCGCGGCCGCCCCGGTGTCGGTGTCGAACAGGTGCAGCACCACCACCCGCCCGCGGTACCTGGCGAGGTCGATCTCGCCGCCGTCCACCGCCGGCAGGGTCATGCGGATCGACAGCGGCGAGGCCGGGGCTCTCGTCCCGCCGCCGCTCGGTTGGGCGCCGCCGCAGGCGCTCAGCCCGACGGCGAGGGCGAGCCAGGCCGCGCCGACCACGGCGGTCGCGCGCCTCACCGGGTACCACTCTTTCCATGCGGCGGGGGGCTGGTCGCCTCGCCGCGGTGGAGCGACCAGGCCAGGAGCGGCGGCGTCACCAGGGTCGTCACCATGACCATGATGACAGCCGCCGCGTAGCTCGGGGCCGAAACCACCGCGACGCCGCCCAGGGTGACGGTCGTCCCCACGTTGGCGAAGATGAGGCCGACCTCGCCGCGCGGGATCATCCCGAGCCCGACCGACAGGCGGTCGACGCCGGGCCCGAACGCGGCCAGCGCGCAGGCCTGCTTGCCCAGGATCGCGACCACGGTGAGGCAGGCGGCCAGGAGCAGGACGCCGCCGCTCAAGGCCGCGAGATCGACCAGCGCGCCGGTCGCGACGAAGAAGACCGGGACCAGGAACGACGTGATCGGGCGCAGCTGGACCTCGAGCCCCTGCTCGTCGCGCGTGGCCAGGTCGCGACAGGTGACCTCTTCGAGCACCAGGCCGGCGGCGAACGCGCCGACGATCGGATGCAGCCCGACCAGGGACGACAGGTACGCCATCGCGAAGCAGAACGCGAGCGCGGCGGCGAGGAGGACGCCGCGGATCTGGAGATAGGCCACCGCGCGGAACAGGATTCGCGACGCCGGACCGCCCATCAGCGCCGCGCCGGCCAGGAACCCGACCGCGAGGAGGGCGATGCGCGCGACCTCCCATCCCCCCATGGAGCGCCCGCCGTCGGCCGCCTGGACGATGCCGACCACGACGGCGAGCACGACCAGCCCGATCACGTCGTCGATGACCGCCGCGCCCAGGATCACGCGCGCGGTCGGTGAATCGATCCGGCCCAGGTCGCGCAGCACGCGAGCGGTGATGCCGACCGAGGTAGCGGCCAGCACCGCGCCGATGAACAGGTGGACGTGCCAGGTCGCGTCCGGCACCAGCAGCCAGTGCACGCCGAACCCGAGCGCGACCGGGAGGATCACGCCAATGACCGCAACCCCTGCGGCCGAGAGGCCGACCCGCGCCATCTTGCCCAGGTCGCTCTCGAGGCCGACCTCGAACAGGAGCAGGATGACGCCGAGCTCGGCCAGCCCGCCCAGCACCGGCTCGGCGGTGAAGCGCTCGAACCAGCGCCAGCCGAGGAGATCGAGGTTGCCGAGCGCGACCCCGCCCAGCAGCTCACCCAGGACCGCCGGCTGGCCCAGCCGCTCGGCCAGCTCGCCCATCAGTTTGGCGACGACCAGGATCAGGGCCAGGCCGAGCAGGATGTGCGGGCCGAGGTGCATCCGGCCCCTGCCTCACACGTTGAAGCGGAAGTTCACCACGTCGCCGTCCTGGACCACGTACTCCTTGCCCTCGACGCGGAGCTTGCCCACGTCGCGGCACTTCGCCTCGCTGCCGAGCGCGATCAGATCGTCCCAGCGCACCACCTCGGCCCGGATGAAGCCGCGCTCGATGTCCGAGTGGATCTTGCCGGCCGCGCGCGGCGCCTGGCTGCCGCGCGGGATCGGCCACGCCCGGCACTCGTCGGGGCCCGCGGTCAGCATCGAGACCAGATCGATGAGGTCGAACGCGGCCCGCACGAAGCGCTTCACCGCCGGCTCGGTGACGCCGAGAGAGGCGAGGAACTCCTTCTGATCGTCGGGCGGCATCTGGGCGATGTCCATCTCGACCTGGGCGGACAGCGCGACCAGGCCGAGCTTGCGCCGGGTCGCGGCCTCGACCAGCTCGGCCGGCGGCGCCGCGCTGGCCTGGGCCTCGGGCACGTTCAGGACCAGGAGGAGCGGCTTCTGGCTGAGGAAGCGATAGCCGCTGATGAGCCGCCGGTCGGCCTCGGACAGCTCGACGTTGCGGAGCGCGTTCTCGCTGCCGAGCTCGGCCTCGAGCCGCTTCATGAGCTCGGTCTCGCGCGCATCGCCGCGCTCCTTGAGCAGGCGGGCGAGCCGCTTCTCGACCAGCTCGAGGTCGGCCAGGATCGTCTCGGTCTCGAGGCCGGCCAGCTCGCGCATCGGATCGCCGGCGTCGCCGACCGCGTCGGGGAACGCGCGCAGCACCTGGCAAAGGGCGTCCATCTCGCGCATCCCGTTCAGCGCGGCGCGGTCGATGCCGTCGCCGTGTCCGCCGCCCACGTCGCTGAACGCGATCTCGGCGTAGGTGGTCTTGCGCGGCCTGAACAGCCCGGCCAGCGCGTCGACCCGCTCGTCCGGCACCTTGACCACGCCCAGGTGAGCACGGCCGCCCGATCCGTAGCCGGTCTCGACCGTCTGCCCGGTCAGCGCGCTGAACACGGAGCTCTTCCCGCTGCCCGGGTACCCGACCAGTCCTATCTTCATGGCCGGCGGACTTTAACCCCGGAGCCGGCCCGTGGTGACCGGATCGCGACCCGATTGCGGGCGACCACGGGCGCGCCGCACCGGGCCGGCGGGTCGCCTCCTCGGCCCGAGCGCACGGGTATGATGCCGGCCATGCAGCCCCGCAGTCCCGCCGGCTCTCGACCCGGCGCGCGCGCCGCCTCCTCGACCACCGCCGCCGCGCTCGTCGCGGCCGCGCTCCTCGTCGCCGGTTCGCCGTCGGCGCTCGCGCAGGAACCCGCGCCGCGCTACGCCGAGGAGCCGACCGCCGGCATGAACCTGCCCACCACCGGGCTGGCCGGCGAGCAGGACGCGCTGGCGCTGTCGGTGAATCCGTCGGGGCTGATCTTCCAGAGCGGCTGGAGCCTGGCCCTGGCGCTCGACACCAGCGAGCCGGACGAGGACCGGGCGACCGGGCCGGGCCCGGGCTTCGGCATGTTCACCGGCGGCGTGCTCGGCGGCGGGTCGCTGCCGCGGCTGGGCTGGGGCCTGGGGCTCGAGTTCCTGCGCCCCCCGCGCGGCGTGATCGCGCCGGATCCGGGCACGCCGGCCCGCTTCACCCTGGCGCAGGCGCTGCCGCTCGGCCGCAGCGGGGCGTTCGGCCTGTCGTGGCACCACTTCTTCGACGATCCGGGCACCGTCACCGCCGGGATCGACACCTTCGACCTGGGGCTGTCGCTCCGGCTCGGCGCGCACCTGGCCGTCGGGGCGACGGTGCGCGATCTGTTCGAGCCGGAGGCCGCCGGCCAGCCGATCCAGCGCCGCTACGAGGTCGAGCTGGTCACTCGCCCGACCGGCGACGACCGCGTCGAGCTCGGCCTGGGCGGGCGCGTGGGCGAGGACCGCGGCGAGCTCGACAGCGCCGAGGACGTCGACGGGTGGCTGCGCGGCTCGCTGCGGGTCGTGCGCGGCGTGTACCTGCGCGGCCAGGTCGAGAGCCGCAGCCTCCTGCCGGTGGTCGACGGCGGCGCGGCGCTGGACGGGCAGCGCGAGCTGCGCATGACCGCCGGGCTCGAGCTCTCGTTCGGCGGCGTGGGCGCCGCCGCCTACGCGCGCAGCGCGATCGACGACGACGGCGACTCGCGGTTCGCCGGCGGCACCGTGGTGGTGCGGGCCAGCGATCGGGGCCCCCCGTCGCTCCTGCCGCGCGAGCGCCGGATCGAGCGCATCGAGCTGGCCGGCGATCTCGACGAGCGCGAGCTGACTCGCCTGGTCGCGCAGCTCCGCCTGTACGAGCGCGACGACTCGCTCGCCGCGGTGCTCCTGCAGGTGGACAGCATGGCGGCCGGCTGGGCCGCGACCAGCGAGGTGCGCCGCGCGCTCGCGTCGCTGCGCGCCCACGGGGTGAAGGTCTACGTCTACATGGTGGCGGGGACCACGCGCCAGTACTACCTGGCGTCGGTGGCGGACAAGATCTTCGTCGATCCGGCCGGCGGCCTCCGCCTGTCCGGCATGGTCGCCACCTCGCTCTACTTCAAGGGGGTGTTCGACAAGCTCGGCGTGGTCGCCCAGTTCCAGAAGATCGAGGAGTACAAGAGCGCCCCCGAGCAGTACACGCGCACCGGGCCGACCGAGCCGGCCTTCACCATGCGCAACGAGATCTACGACAGCATGTACGAGGAGGTCGTGCGGGAGATCGCGTCGGGCCGCCACCTCGACCCGGCGCGGGTGCGCATGCTCATCGACAACGGCCCCTACACCGCCGGCGAGCTGGCCAAGATCCCGGCGCTGGTCGACCGGGTGGCGAGCCCGGACGAGGTCGGCGAGGAGCTGGTCCGTGACCTCGGCGCGGCCTATCCGGTGGCCAGCGCGCCGGACGAGCGCGAGAGCCGGTGGAGCTACCCCGGCATCGCGGTCATCTACATCGAGGGGGACATCGTCGACGGCAAGAGCTCCGTCATCCCGCTCCTGGGCATGCGCCTGGTCGGCGGCGACACCATCGCCGCCGCGATCGCCGCGGCGCGCGCGAGCTCGCAGGTGAACGCGATCGTCCTGCGCATCAACAGCCCGGGCGGCAGCGCGCTCGCCTCCGAGGTGATCTCGCGCGAGGTGTTCAAGACCCGAGGGGTCAAGCCGATCATCTGCTCGATGGGCGACGTGGCCGCGTCGGGCGGCTACTTCTCGGCGGCCGGCTGCGACACGATCCTGGCCGATCCGATGACGGTGACCGGATCGATCGGCATCTTCACCGGCAAGTTCGACGTGTCCGGCCTGCTCGGCCGGCTCGGGGTGTCATGGACGATCTACAAGCGCGGCGCGCTCGCCGATTCGGACAGCTTCCTGAAGGCGTACAGCGCCGACGAGGAGCGGCTGGTGAAGCGCAAGCTCCACTACTACTACGGGCGCTTCATCAAGGCGGTGGCGGACGGCCGCTCACTGTCGACCGAGAAGGTCGACGCGGTCGGACGCGGCCACGTGTGGACCGGGGCGCAGGCGAAGCCGATTCGCCTCATCGACCAGTTCGGCGGGATCGTCGACGCGATCGAGCTGGCCAAGCGTGCTTCTGGCATGGATCCGGATGAGGAGGCTCGCCTGCTCCTTTTGCCCAGCGAGGAGCCGGGCCTCCTGTCCAGGGTGCTGGGCGGCCTTGCCTCCGCGCGCGACTCGCGAGCGGGCGCCGAGCGCAGCCTCTTCGAGGCGCTCCTGCCCGGCGGGGCCGACCGCGCGCTCTTGCGGGCGATTCCGGGCTCGATCTGGGTCGCGCCGAGCACGCCGCAGGCGCGGCTCCCGTTCGGCATCGAGTGGAACGAGTGACGGCAGCGACGAGCGCGTGAATATTTGGGCGGGCCAGACGAGTCGAAGTTTGGCCCCGGCCGGGTTAGCCTGCGTGAACTGGCGACCCAGCCAGCCGGGATGGAGGATTGCCATATGCATCGTTCGTCTATTCTGTGGATCCTTTGCGCCTCGACCCTGACCGCGAGCGGCTGCACCGCCACCGTCCGGACTCGCACCACGGAGCCGCCGCCGCCGGTGGAGCACCGCCACCGCCATCGCGAGCCGCCGCCGCCGCCCCCGCCGGTGGTCCGTGATCACCGGACCGAGCCGCAGCCGCCCCCGCCGGTGGTCCGCGACCACCGCACGCCGCCGCGCTACCCGGGCGGCTGGGACAACCGCGGCTGGACCATGCTGGGTGAGAAGTGGGTCACCGGCAAGAACGACGTCCTCAAGATCGGCCGCCGCGAGGGCACGTTCACCAAGCTCATGCTGGTGGTGGATGACGGCGACCTCCAGCTGAACAACATCATCATCGAGTACGACAACGGCCGGAAGCACTCGCCGAGCGTGGCCCACTTCTTCAAGGAGGGGGACCGCACCCAGGCGATCGACCTGCGCGGCGAGGCGCGCGTCATCAGGAACGTCGAGCTGCGCTACGCCAACGTCGGCGCCGGCCGCCGGGCCAAGGTCCAGATCTGGGGCCGCTGATCGCCGGCCGGCCTGGACCAGGCTGAACGCTCCGCTCCCTCCGCGGCCTCGGTCAGCCGAGGAAGTCGACCAGGTCGGGGGGGAGCGCGCTCTCGAAGCGCATCGTCTGGCCGGAGGCCGGGTGCGCGATCTCGATCGACGCCGCGTGCAGCGCGTGGCGCGGCAGCTCGAGGCGGGCGAGGAGCTCGTCGGTGAGGCCGTTCGCGCAATAGGCGCGGAACAGCTCGTCGTCGTGGCCGTAGATCTTGTCGCCGACGATCGGGAAGCCGGCCGCGGCCAGGTGGGCGCGGATCTGGTGCTGGCGGCCGGTGACCGGCTGGCAGCGGACCAGCGCGTGGCGCTCGCGGCGCACCGCGATGCTGACCCGGGTCAGCGCGGGCGGGGCGTCGGCGCGCTCGACCATGCGCACGTCGAGCGCGCCGGGCACGTCGGTGAGCCCGAGCGGCACCGCGATCTCGTGGACCTCGCCGTCGGGCCAGGGCGGCACCCCGCGCACCACCGCCAGGTAGGTCTTCTTCGCCTGCTTGCGGGCAAAGGCGGTCTTGAGCCGTGAGCCCGCTTCCTTCCCGCGCGCGACCACCAGCACCCCGGAGGTCTCCCGGTCGAGCCGGTGCGCGATCTGGAGCGGCTCACCCGGGAACTTCTCGGACAGGACCCGGGTCAAGGTGTTGAAGTAGAACTTGGCCGACGCGTGGACCGGCAGCCCGGCCGGCTTGTCGATCACCAGCATGTGCTCGTCGCGGTAGATGACCCCGACGTCGCGCGGGCAGGACGGCTCGGCCCGGGCCGGCCGCCGGATGACGATCTCGTCCCCGAACTGCACCGACGAGCTGGCCTTCATGCGCCGCCCGGCCGGGCCCAGCAGCTGGGTACGGATGATCTCCTGCAGCCGGGTGCGCGACAGCCGCGGGATCTTGCGCTTGAGGTAGTGGTCGAGGCGGTGGCCGGCGAACGACTCCTCGACCACGAACCGCCGCTCGACCAGGCGCGGGCGGCCGTCCTCGTCGAGAAATTCGTCCATCGGCTCCGGCATGCGGCGGGCCTAGGGTCTCGTGGCCCCGGAGGACGCTAGCAACAGGTGGGTCGGTTGTCACCACCGATCGTTTGTGGGTAAGATCACCGGAGATGTCCGCGGGGAACCCGACCGACGAGGGGCGGCAGGGGATCGGGCAGGGGAAGTTTCCAGACTTCGTCCCGCCGACCAAGATCCAGTACGGCCCGGACCGTCCGCCCACGCTGCACCTGCGCCGCTGCACGTTGAGCCCGGTCGACGGCGGCGAGGATCTCACCTTCGACAAGGACGAGATCACGCTCGGCGCGATGGAGGAGAACGACGTGGTCCTGCGCGACGACACCGTGTCGCGCTACCACTGCAAGATCGTCCAGGAGGACACCGGCTACGTCCTGGTCGACCTGCGCTCCACCAACGGCACCTTCATCAACAAGGTCCGCATCCGCGAGGGGTACCTGAAGCCGGGCTGCACCATCTCGGTCGGCCAGCAGCAGCTCAAGTTCAACGCGCGCGACGAGCCGGTCGAGATCATCCCGTCCGGCGCCGACCGGTGCGGCGACATCATCGGCCGCAACGCGCGCATGCGCGAGATCTACGCCATCATCGAGAAGATCTCGCCGACCAACACCACGGTCGTCATCGAGGGGGAGACCGGGACCGGCAAGGAGGTGGTCGCCCAGTCGATCCACCAGATGTCGGCGCGCGCGCGCGGCCCGCTCATCATCTTCGACTGCGGGGCGGTGCCGCCCAACCTGATCGAGAGCGAGCTGTTCGGCCACGAGAAGGGCTCGTTCACCGGCGCGGTGATGACCCGGCAGGGCCTGTTCGAGCTGGCCGACGGCGGCACCCTGTTCCTCGACGAGCTGGGCGAGCTGCCGATCGATCTCCAGCCCAAGCTCCTGCGCGCGCTCGAGCAGCGCGAGGTGCGCCGGGTCGGCTCGTCCAAATCGATCAAGGTGGACGTGCGCATCATCGCCGCCACCAACCGCAACCTCGAGAACGAGGTGCGCGAGGGCCGCTTCCGCCAGGACCTGTTCTACCGGCTCTCGGTGGTGCGCCTGCTGCTGCCGGCGCTGCGCGAGCGCTCGGACGACATCCCGCTGCTCATCGTGCACTTCCTGAAGAACCAGAAGTACAACCGCGGCAGCGACGGCCAGTCGCGGATCAAGTCGGTCAACCCGCTCGCCCTGCAGGCGCTCATCAACTACGACTGGCCGGGCAACGTGCGCGAGCTGGTCAACGTGGTCGAGCGCGCGGTGTCGTTCAGCGACAGCGAGATCATCCAGACCGAGGACCTGCCCGAGCACGTCCGCGACGCGCGGGCGCGCACCCCGCGCCCGTCGGTGCGGTCCGGCCACGCCCCGTCCTACGGCCACGGGGGCCACGGAGGCCACGGCGCGCGCACGCCGAAGCCGACGCTGGATCCACCGCGCACCCCGAGCGAGCTCCTGACCGGTGACGTCACCTTCAAGGACGCCAAGGAGCGCTGGGTGTCCTCGTTCGAGCGCGACTACATCATCTCGCTGCTCAAGCGCCACGGCGGCAACATCTCCCACGCCGCCCGCGAGGCCGACATCGATCGCAAGTACTTCCGGAAGCTGATGAAGAAGTACGACATCGAGGCGGCCGGCGCGGTCGAGGACGGCTGAGCGCCGCCTGAATGACGGCTAGCTGGCCGCGGCGCGCTCGACCGGGCGGGCGGTCAGGACGCCGAAGCGGATCGACTGGGCCACGGCCACGCCGGTGAGGCCGATCGACAGGCCCCACCACAGGCCGGCGGCTCCCATGTCGAGTGCGAAGCCGAGCAGGACCGCGACCGGGAAGCCGACCGCGTAGTGGCCGATCACGTTGGCCACGAAGCTGAAGCGGGTGGCGCCGACCCCGCGCAGGGCGCCGGCCGAGACCGCCTGGACCGCGTCGGACAGCTGGAACACGGCCGCGATGCGGAGGAGCGGGATGGCGGCGTCCTGCAGCGCGCGATCGCCGGTGAACAGCGCCGCGAGCTGGCGGGGGAACAGGAGGAAGCAGAGGGCGCACGCGCCCATCACGCCGGCCCCGGTGACCATGCCGAGCGCGCCAGCGCGGCGGGCGGCCCTGGTGTCGCCGGCGCCGATCGCGCGGCCGACCTGCACCGAGGTGGCCGCGCCGATGCCGATGGCGGTGCTGAACGAGAAGCTGGCCAGGACCAGCGCGATCTGGTGGCCGGCGGCGGGCATGCGGCCGAGGGTGCCGGCCAGGTAGCCGGTCAGCGCGAAGATGCCGACCTCGGCGACCAGCTGCAGGCCGACCGGGCCGCCCAGCCGCACGATCGCGCGCGCGTGGCCGGTGGTGGAGGCGGCCGGCCGGGCCGGCGCCAGCTCGGCGTCCTGGCTGCGGTGGAGGCTGCGCACCGCCGCCGCGCAGATGGCGAGCGAGCCCAGGCTGGCCGCGCTGGTCGAGATGCCGGCACCGAGCGCGCCGAGCGCCGGCAGACCGACGCCGGGCAGCCCCAGCTGCTCGAGCCCGCCGTCGCCGAAGATGAGGATCCAGTCGACGACGAAGTTCACCACGTTCGCGATCACCACCGCGATCACCATCGGCCGGGTCACGTGGTGCGCCTGCAGGTACGAGCGCATGGTGGCGAACAGCAGGATCGGCATGATGCCGGGCAGCCGCCCGAACAGGAACGCGGCCCCCTCCGCGGCGACGCCCGGCTCGACCCCGGAGTGGGGCAGGAGCAGCGCGATGGCGGCGACCCCGGCCGAGATCGGCAGGCTCACGATCAGCGCCAGCCGGATCCCGGAGCGGAAGATCTCGCGCGCCCGGCCGCTGTCGCCCGCGCCCAGGCTCTGCGGCACGAGGGTGTCCATCCCCATGATCGTGCCGATGCCGAGGACGGTGACGGCGAAGAGCAGATTGCCGGCCAGGCCGGCGCCGGCCAGCGACGCGCCGCCGTAGCGGCCGAGCAGGGCGGTGTCCACGATCGCCATGAACTGGTGGCCCAGGTGCCCCACGCACAGCGGCAGGGCCAGGGTGACCAGGTCGCGCAACTCGCCGGCGACGGTCACCCGAGCGGCGCGAGCGCGCGTCATGGCGGTCGCCACACTACCCGGGATTGACGGTCGGGGGAAGCCGCGCCTTGCTACGCTTCCCCGGTGGGAGCGGGGTCAGCGGATCATCCCGGGCGCTACTGGGTCCCGGATCAGGGCGGCAAGATCCTGTGCCAGCTGTGCCCGCGCGCGTGCCGCCTCGGCGACGGACAGCGCGCGTTCTGCTTCGTGCGCATGAACCAGGGCGGGCAGATGGTGCTGACCACCTACGGCCGCTCGTCCGGCTTCTGCATCGATCCGATCGAGAAGAAGCCGCTCAACCACTTCTACCCGGGCACCTCGGTGCTCTCGTTCGGCACCGCCGGCTGCAACCTGGGCTGCAAGTTCTGCCAGAACTGGGACATCTCCAAGGCGCGCGAGTGGGACCGGCTGGCCGATCAGGCCGGGCCCGACGCGATCGCCGACGCCGCGGTGCGCGCCGGGTGCAAGAGCGTCGCCTTCACCTACAACGACCCGGTCATCTGGGCCGAGTACGCCATCGACGTGGCCGACGCGTGTCGCGCGCGCGGGGTCAAGGCGGTCGCGGTCACCGCCGGCTACATCACCCCGGAGGCGCGCGGCGACTTCTTCCGCGCGATGGACGCGGCCAACGTCGACCTCAAGGCGTTCAGCGAGGAGTTCTATCACCGGGTGGCCTACGCTCACATCGACCCGGTGCTCGAGACGCTGCGCTACCTGCGCCACGAGACCGACGTCTGGTTCGAGGTGACCACGCTGCTCATCCCCGGCCACAACGACTCGGTCGAGGAGATCGACCGGCAGTGCGACTGGTTCGCGCGCACGCTCGGGCCCGAGGTGCCGCTCCACTTCACCGCGTTCCACCCGGACTTCAAGATGACCGACGTGCCGCCGACGCCGCCGGCCACGCTGACCCGCGCGCGCGCCCAGGCCCTGGCCCACGGCCTCCGCCACGTCTACACCGGCAACGTGCACGACGCGGTCGGGCAGAGCACCTCGTGCGCCGGCTGCGGCGCGCTGCTCATCGAGCGCGACTGGTACCGGCTCGGCCGCACCCGGATCGCCGGGCCGGACGCGCGCTGCCCGGAGTGCGAGAAGCCACTGGCCGGGCGGTTCGATCGCGAGCCGGGCCGCTGGGGCGCGCGCCGGCTGCCGATCGCGATCGGTTGAGCCGCGGCCGCCGCTACTCGTCGTCCCAGAGCGAGATGAGCTCGAAGTTGTCGACGATGCGAGAGTGCGGGTGGCCCCAGATGTCGCTCATCGCGACGATCGAGCCCATGCTGAGCTGCGGGGTCAGGTAGATCGCGTAGTAGGTCGATTCGAGGTCGCCGCTCACGTCCGGCACGCGATCGAGCGGCAGCTTCGAGACCGGGCACAGGAGCTGGCAGCGGGTGCCCGGCTCGATGTCGATGAAGCCGGTCTTGCGGCTGTCGCCGTGGATCGGGCTGAGGTGGAGCTGTCCCTGCTGCCCGGCGTTGTCGACCAGAACGGTAACCGCCGGGCAGCCGTCGAACTCGACGCCCGACACGCCGACCAGGCTGTCGCCGCGCGGCCCGAACGCCTGGGTGACGACGATCGTGGCCCCCTCCTTGTTCTCGCGCACCTCGACGTGCGAGTCGCGATGCGCGCGGTGGCGGCCGGTGATGCGCAGATGCTTGCGATCGATGTGGTCCGACGGCATGAGATCCCCCCGATCCCCAGTTCTACCGCACCGCCATCCACATGTCGCCCTGGCGCTCGAAGAGGTAGGTAGCACCCCCGCCGGGTTGGTCGGCGTCGTGGCCCGACGCGCCGATGGCCAGGTGGTCGGGGTCGAGGAACGCGACCGAGGCCCCGAACCGATCGCCGACCGCGCCGTCCGGGGCGCCGAGGGTGGCCACCGCCTGCCAGGCCGCCCCGTCGGCGCGCAGCAGGAACACCGCGCCCGACCAGCTGCCGTCGCCGTCGCGGCCGGGCGCGCCGACCGCGAGCAGGTCGCCGGCCAGGGCCACCGAGGTGCCGAACCGATCGCCGGTGCGCGCGTCGTCGCCGGTCACGACGCTCTCCTCGCTCCACGCGCCGTCGCCCGGGCGAAAGATGTGCACCGCGCCGGCCTGGCTGCCCTCGCGGTCGTCGCCGGGCGCGCCGATCGCCAGCACATCGGGTGACCCCGCCACCGCCGCGCCGAACTCGTCACCCGGGCCCAGCGCCGGCACCACCAGCCGCCCGCTCGCCCCCGGCGGCCCCGCGTCGGCCGGCCCGCCGTCCTCGTCCACCTCGAACCAGCGGCAGCCGCCGACGAGCGTCGCGAGCAGCGCCAGGGCGCAGAGGAGCGATCGAGACACTAGTGCTCCGCCGCCGAGATGGCGTCAACGAGGCGGTGTGGATCGCCGTCGAGCGCAAGGCGCGACGACGACGGGCTACTCGCTGTAGCTCGAGGAGTTGCAACGCAGCGATCGGCGGCGAGGCGCACCGGATCGTTGATGCCATCTC
>DATHKR010000249.1:0-46868 GCA_035489015.1 Kofleriaceae bacterium
CGCCGACTTCGCCGCCGCCGGCCCCGGCTCGGTGCGCTGGGCGCGCGACTTCGCGCGGCGCCGGCGGCTGGCGTCGCCGACCGGCGACCCGGGTCGCCTGTATGTCGCCGAGCCGCGCCCGACCGCGACCGGCACCCTGGCTGACGAGCGCGCCGCGATGCGCGCGGTCGACGTCGGCCCCGCGGCGGTCGCGCTGCTCGGCGCGATCGTCCGGCGCGGCCGCCGGCCACCCGGCCTCGACGCCGCGCTGGCCGATCAGCTCGCCCGCGTCGCCTCGCCGCCGCTTCACGCGCGCTGGGTCGAGGCCGCGGCGCGCGATCTCGCCGCCCGGCCCGGGCGCGGGCTGATCCTCGCCGGCGAGCGCCAGCCGGCCTGGGTTCACGCCATCGTCCACCTCATCGGCGCGGCGCTCGGCCACCACGGGACCACCGCGACCCTGACCGCGCCGTCGCTCATCGATCCGCTCGGGCTCACCCTCGCCGATCTGGTCACCGCCGCGCGAGCGGGCGAGGTGAGGACCCTCGTCATCCTCGACGCCAACCCGGTCTACACCGCGCCGGCCGACCTCGACGTCGCCGGCGCGCTGGCCCGGGTGCCCGAGACCATCCACCTGGCCGAGCTCGAGGACGAGACCTCGGCCGCGTGCGGGTGGTTCCTTCCGCGCGCCCACCCGCTCGAGAGCTGGGGCGACGCGCGCGCCCTCGACGGCACCGAGTCGCTCATCCAGCCGCTCATCCGGCCGCTCCACGGCGGGGTGACCGGGCCCGAGCTCCTGGCCGCCTTTGCCGGGATCGCGGCGGCGAGCGGGCGCGAGCTGGTCCGCGCCGGCCAGGCCGGGCCGGCCTGGAGCGACGACCTTCGCCGCGGCTTCCGGCCCGGCACCGCCAGCCCGGCCGTCGCGGCTCCCATCGCACCGTCGGCCGCGCTCGCCCGCGCGATCGGCCAGGCGGTGGAGACCGCGCGATCGGCCGGCGCGCGCGCGACCGCGCTCGAGCTGGCGCTGGCCCCGTCGGAGGCGGTCCACGACGGCCGGCTGGCCCACATCGGCTGGCTGCAGGAGCTGCCCCAGCCGGTGACCAAGCTGACCTGGGGCAACGCCGCGCTCATGAGCCCGCGCACCGCGGCGCGCCTGGGCGTGGCCACCGACGATCTGGTCCGGCTGCGCCTGGCCGGCCGCGAGATCGAGGCGCCGGCGCTGGTCCAGCCCGGCACCGCCGACGACTCGGTCTCGATCGCGCTCGGCTACGGCCGCGGCGCCGGCGGCGGGGTCGGGCGCGGGATCGGCGCCAGCGGCTTCCGCCTGTGGACCACGCGCACCGGCGCGTTCGCGCCCGGCCTCACCGTCGAGTCGACCGGCGAGCAGCGCCCGCTCGCGCGCACCCAGGAAGTCTTCGACGAGGGCGGCCGCGAGATCGCGCTGGCCGCCGCGCTCGCGCGCTACCGGGCCGACCCGGACTTCACGGCCGAGCACCGCGGCCCGCTGCCGACGCTCCTGCCCGACCTCACCACCGGCCAGCCGCAGTGGGCCATGACCATCGACACGATGATCTGCAGCGGCTGCAGCGCGTGCGTGGTCGCCTGCCAGGCCGAGAACAACATCCCGCTGGTCGGCCGCCAGGGCGTGCTCGATCACCGCCAGATGCACTGGCTGCGCATCGACACCTACCAGGGTGGCTCGGCCGCCGCGCCCGCCTTCGTGCACCAGCCGATGCTGTGCCAGCACTGCGAGAAGGCGCCGTGCGAGTACGTGTGCCCGACCTACGCCACCAGCCACAGCCCCGACGGGCTCAACGAGATGACCTACAACCGCTGCATCGGGACGCGGTTCTGCTCCAACAACTGCCCGTACAAGGTCAGGCGCTTCAACTGGTTCGACTACACCGAGGACGCGCCGGCGCTGGTCCAGCTCGGCCGCAACCCGAACGTGACGGTGCGCGGGCGCGGGGTGATGGAGAAGTGCACCTACTGCGTGCAGCGGATCCGCGCGGCCGAGATCGAGGCGCGCATGGAGCACCGCGCGATCCGCCCGGGCGAGGTGGTGACGGCGTGCCAGCAGGCCTGCCCGACCGGCGCCATCCAGTTCGGCGCGCTCCACCACGAGGGCACCGAGATGGTCGCGTGGCGGCGGCAGGACCGGGCCTACGCGGTCCTCCACGAGCTCGGCACCCGGCCGCGCACGATGTACCTGGCCCGCATCACCAACCCGGCCGGGGAGGGCGAGTGACCCGCGATCCGCTGCTGGTCGGCCAGCCGACCGACGCGGCCCTGGCCGACACGCTGCTCGGCACCACCTGGCGCGCGCGGGGCTGGGGATGGGGCGTCGCCTTTGCCATTTCCGGCGGGCTGACCGCGCTGCTCGCGGTCTGCGTCACGTACACCGTCACGACCGGGGTCGGCGTGTGGGGCAACATGATCCCGGTCGCCTGGGCGTTCGGGATCATCAACTTCGTCTGGTGGATCGGCATCGGCCACGCCGGCACCTTCATCTCGGCCATCCTCTACCTGTTCGAGCAGAGGTGGCGGACGTCGATCAACCGCTTCGCCGAGGGGATGACGCTGTTCGCGGTGATGCAGGCCGCGCTGTTCCCGCTGCTCCACCTGGGCCGGCCGTGGTTCGCCTACTGGCTGTTTCCGTACCCGTCGCAGATGGAGGTGTGGCCGCAGGTGAAGAGCGCGCTGCCGTGGGACGCGGCCGCGGTGTCGACCTACTTCACCGTGTCGCTCCTGTTCTGGTACCTGGGGCTGCTCCCGGATCTGGCCTCGCTGCGCGATCACGCCCCGACCCGGCGACGGCGGATCCTGTACGGGCTGTTCGCGCTGGGCTGGAACGGCAAGGCGTCGACCTGGCGCCACTACCGGGCCGCCTACCTGCTCCTGGCCGGGCTGGCCACGCCGCTGGTCGTCTCGGTGCACAGCATCGTGTCGAGCGACTTCGCGATCGGGCTCACCCCCGGCTGGCACTCCACCATCTTCCCGCCCTTCTTCGTGGCCGGCGCCATCTTCAGCGGCTTCGCGATGGTCCTCACCCTCATCATCCCGACCCGCGCGGTCTTCGGCCTCCAGCACATCATCACCGAGCGCCACCTGGACGGCTGCGCCAAGCTGACCCTGGTCACCGGCCTGGTCGTGTTCTACGGCTACCTGGTCGAGTTCTTCCTGGCCTGGTACTCGGGCAGCCCGTTCGAGCTGTCGCAGTTCTTCGGGGCGCGGCCGTTCGGGCCGAGCGCGTTCGTGTTCTGGACCATGCTGGCCTGCAACGTGCTCGTGCCGCAGCTGTTCTGGTCGCGGCGGGCGCGGCGCAGCGTGTGGCTCCTGTTCGCCGCCTCCTTGCTCATCAACGTCGGGATGTGGTCGGAGCGGTTCGTCATCATCGTGCTCAGCCTGCAGCGCGAGTTCCTGCCCTCGATGTGGGCCGCCTACGCGCCGACCTGGGTCGATCTCGGCATCCTGTCCGGCACCATCGGGTTCTTCTCGCTCCTGTTCCTCCTGTTCCTCCGCTTCCTCCCGTTCGTGTCGGTGGCCGAGATGAAGGAGCTGCGCCACGAGCTGGCCGGGGAGGGGAACCATGGCTAGAGCCATCCTGGCCGAGTTCGCCAGCCCGGAGGCCCTGGCCGCCGCGATCCGCCGGCTCCGCGGCGACGCTCACGCTCGACTCGAGGCGTACGTGCCGTACCCGGCGCCCGAGGTGGAGGAGGCGCTCGACCGGCCGCGCTCGCGCCTGCCTCTGGTGGTGTTCGCGGCGGGGGCGACCGCGGCGGTGCTTGCCTATGGCCTGCAGTGGCTGCTGGTCGCGCACCTGTACCCGATCGACGTCGGCGGCCGGCCGCCTCACTTCCCGCTCGCGTTCGTGATCATCACCTTCGAGATGACCGTCCTGTTCGCGTCGCTGACCGCGGTCGCCGGCGTGCTGGTGCTGGGCCGGCTGGTCCGGTTGACCGACGAGGTGCAGGGCACCGACGGGTTCGAGTCGGCCACCGGCGACCGGTTCTGGCTCGAGGTGTCGCCGCGCGACGCCGGCCTCGACGAGCCGGCCACCCGCGCGACCCTGGCCGAGCTCGGCGCCCTGCGCGTGGTCGGCGCCGGCGAGACCGGAGGGGCGCCATGAGGCAGATGCTCGCGCTGCTCGCGCTGGCGGCGATCGGGCTGCTCGGGTGCGACCTCGACCTCGAGCGCATGATCGATCAGCCGCGCCGGTCGACCTACGAGGCCTGTGACGTGTGCCCGGGCGGCACCGTCATGATGACGCCGCCCGAGGGCACGGTGCCGCGCCAGCCGTCTTCCGGCCCCGGGGTTCCGGGCACGACGGGCGCGGCCCGCGGACCGGACGGCGCCTACGTCCAGACCATCCCGATCCGGGTCGACCGCGCGGTCATGGCGCGAGGCCGCAGCCGGTTCGACATCTTCTGCGCCGCCTGCCACGGCCGGCTGGGCGACGGGCAATCGCAGGTGGCGGAGAACATGACCCTGCGCCGGCCGCCCTCGCTGGTCGAGCCGCCCTACGCCGACTACCCGCCGGGGCGGATCCACGCCGCCATCACCGACGGGTTCGGGCTGATGCGCTCGTACGCGGCCGAGCTGTCGGCCAGCGACCGGTGGGCCGTGGTCGCCTACGTCGAGGCGCTCCGGCTGGCCCGACGGGCGCCGCTGGTCGGGCTGCCGGCCCGCGTGCGCGAGGAGGCCGCGCCATGGCTCCGGTGAGCGGCGGACCGGCGCGGGCCTTCGACGGCGGCCGGGTCATCGCCGGCGCGGCCGCCATCGCGGCGCTCGGCTTCGTCCTGCTCGCGGTCGGGCTGGCGGTGGACCCGGCGCGGACCTGGCTCTCCTACCTGACCGCGTTCGCCGCCGCGGTCTCGGTCGCGGTCGGCGCGCTGGTCTTCCACATGATCGGCTACGCGGCCAACTCGCGCTGGATGGCGGTGACCCGTCGCCTCGGCGAGGCGGTGGTCCTGTCGCTGCCGGCGCTCGCGCTCCTGTTTGCGCCGCTGGTGATCGGGGCCGCGCGCATCTACCCGTGGCTGACCCCGGCCGCGCCCGGCTCGCACCAGGCCGAGCTGTTCGCCCACCGCGCCGCGTACCTCAACCTGCCCGGGTTCGCCGCGCGCGGGGCGGTCTACTTCGCGATCTGGATCGCCGCCGCGGCGCTGCTGCGGCGCTCGTCGATCCGCCGCGACCGCGCCGGCGCCGCCCCCTCCGCCGATCCGGAGGCCGCGCTCGGGCGCGAGCGCGTGATCGCCTCGGTGCTCCTGCCGCTGGTCGGCCTGGCCCTCACCTTCGCCGCGTTCGACTGGATCATGTCGCTCGAGCCGGAGTGGTACTCGTCGATCTTCGGCATCTACTACTTCGCGGGCGGCTTCCTCGCCGCGCTGGCGCTCATCACCATCCTGGCCCACCGCTCGCTCGCGTCCGGCTCGCTCGGCGGCGCGCTGAGCCCGAACCACTTCCACGCGCTCGGCCGGCTCCTGCTCGGCTTCGTGGTGCTGTGGGCCTACGCGGCGTTCTTCCAGGCGCTCCTCATCCGCATCGCCAACCAGCCGGCCGAGGTCTCCTTCTACCTCGAGCGGGTGGACGGAGCCTGGGGCGTGTTCGTGTACCTCCTCATCCTCGGTCACTTCGCGGTCCCGTTCCTGGCCCTGGTTCCCCGCCGCATCAAGTTCCGCCCGCGCGCGCTGGCCGGGCTGTGCGGGTGGATCCTCCTCATGCACCTGGTCGACATCTACTGGCTGATCATCCCGCACGGGGCCCAGGGCTGGAGCGTCCTCCACTGGGTCGACCTCGGCGCCTTCGCCGCCGTGTTCGGCAGCGCGGTCGCCTTCGCCGCCTGGCGCCAGCGCGGCGTCTCGCTCCTGGCCGAGCGCGACCCGTTCCTCGACCAGGGCATGGCCTACCGGAGCCCGCTTTGACCCGGATCGATCAGGAACCGGATGTGGTGCCGGCGCGCGGCGTCCTCGTCGCGCTGGTCGCCACCCTGGTGACCATCGCGCTCGGTACCCTGGTGGCCTGGGCGATCGAGGTCGCCGGCCCCGCGACCCACGACCTGGCGGCGCCGGCCGCGCCGGCCGCGCCGGCCGAGGTCAGCGCGATGGAGCGGACGCTGTTCGACGAGGCGGCCCAGGGCCTCGACTCGCACGACCAGGCCGAGCGCGCCCTCGCCACCTACGGCTGGGTCGACCGCGCGCGCGGCATCGTCCACATCCCGATCGACGTGGCGATCGATCTCGTGATCTCGCGGCAGGAGGCGGCCCGATGAGGCGCGCGGCCAGGGTCGGCCCGGCGGCCGCGTTCGCGCTCGCGCTGGTCGTCGTGCCGGCCAGGTCGGGACGCTCCGCGGCGCCGGCGCCGGCCCCGGTCGGTCAGGCCGCGGCGGTCGCGGCGGTCGCGGTCGACGAGCACGTCGGCGCGCGGGTCCCGCTCGACCTCCCGTTCACCGAGGCCAGCGGCCGCCGCGTCACCCTGGGCCAGGTCACCCTCGGCAAGCCGACCGTCCTGGTCCTGGCCTACGTCCGCTGCTCGATGCTGTGCAGCCTGGTCCTGCGCGGCGTCGCCCGCGCGGTGGCCGGGCTCGCGCTCGAGCCCGGGCGCGACTACCACCTGGTCACGGTCAGCATCGATCCGCGCGAGGAGGCCAGCGCGGCCGCCGCCCGCCGCGACCAGCTGGTGGCCAGCGTGGGCCGGCCGATCGCCGCTGACGCGTGGACCTACCTGGTCGGCGCCGAGGGCCCGATCCAGAAGCTCGCCGCCAGCCTCGGGTTCGGCTACGCGTGGGACGCGCGCAGCGAGCAGTTCGCCCACCCGGCGGTGATCTTCGTCCTCACCCCCGACGGCCGCATCGCCGACTACCTGCACGGCATCGAGTTCCCGGCCGCCGAGCTGGGCGCGTCGCTGGCGGTCGCAGGGCAGGGCGAGGTCGTGCGGTCGACCGTGGCCGACGCGGTCCTGCGCTGCTTCCGCTTCGATCCGGCCCACCGCCTCTACCGCGAGCGGATCGAGCTCTACCTCCGGGTCGGCGCCGGCGCGGTGATGGCGGCGCTCGGCTCGCTGGTGGGGGCGCTGTTCCTGTGGGAGCGGCGGCGGAGGCGGCGGCCATGAGCGAACTCCTGCGCCGGATCCTGATGCTGCCGGAGCAGAGCTCGACGGTGGCCGCCGACATCGATCGGCTGCACTACTTCGTCATCGTGGTGACCATGCTGGGCGCGGCCGGGGTGGCCGCCACCACGCTCTGGTTCCTCATCCGCTACCGCGAGGGCGGTCCGCTCAGCCGCCGCTCGCGCGGCAAGACCGGCGAGGAGATCCGGCCGGCCCGCACCCGCGCCGCGCTGATCGCCGAGCTGACCGCGGTCGGCGGGCTCCTGTCGCTGTTCGTGCTCTGGTGGGTGATCGGCTTCCGCCAGTTCGTCGGGCTGCACAGCCCGCCCGAGGACAGCCTCGAGGTCTACGTCACCGCCAAGCAGTGGATGTGGAGCTTCGCCTATCCCAACGGCACCGGCTCGAACGGCGTGCTCTACGTCCCGGTCGGGCAACCGGTCGAGCTGATCATGACCTCGCGCGACGTGGTCCACAGCTTCTACGTGCCCGAGTTCCGCATCAAGCAGGACGTGGTGCCGGGGCGGTCGTCCACGGTCTGGTTCGAGGTGGTGCGGCCCGGGCGCTACCAGGTCTTCTGCGCCGAGTACTGCGGCATCAGCCACTCGACCATGCGGGCCCAGGTGATCGCGCTCGACGGCGAGGACTACGCGCGCGCGCTCGAGGGGCTCTCCGCGATCCAGCTGGCCGGCCCGACCGCCGATCGACCGGCCGTGGTCGGCGAGCAGGCGCCGGCCGAGCCGCTCTCGCTGGCGGCGATCGGCCAGCGGGTCGCCGCCCAGGCCGGCTGCCTGCGCTGCCACACCGTCGACGGCACCGCGCACACCGGCCCGACCTGGGCGGGGCTGTACGGGGCCACCATCCCGCTCGAGGGCGGGCAGGTCGCGGTCGCCAGCGAGGCGTACCTCACCGAGTCGATGATGGACCCGCGCGCGAAGGTCCACCTCGGCTTCAAGCCGGTCATGCCGAGCTACCAGGGCATCATCGACGCGCCCCAGATCGGCGCGCTGGTCCACTACATCCGGTCGCTGCGCGACGTGCGCCGCTCGGGCGGCCCGGAGCCGGCGCCGGCGGCGGTCGAGGGCAGCGTGCCGCTGGTCCAGCCCCTGACCGGTGAGCCGGGCGAGCCGCCCGCGCCGCCGCCCGCATCGCCGCCCGCATCGGGCACCGCCCCGCCGGCGGAGGCGACGCCATGACCTCGACCGCGAGCTACCTGACCGCCGGCCGCGGGCTGAGATCCTGGCTGTTCACCCGCGACCACAAGCGCATCGGCATCCTCTTCCTCATCGGGACCTCCGGCGCGCTGTTCGTGGGCGGCGTGTTCGCCCTCCTGCTCCGGCTCGAGCTCTTGACCCCGGGCGAGACCATCATGGGCGCGCTCGACTACAACCGCCTGTTCACCCAGCACGGCATCGTGATGGTCTTCCTGTTCATGGTGCCGGCCATCCCGGGCGTCTTCGGCAACTTCTTCCTGCCGATCATGCTCGGGGCCGAGGACGTGGCGTTCCCGCGGCTCAACCTGGCCAGCTTCTACGCCTACGCGATCGGCTCGGCCATCGTGCTGGCCGCGCTGTTCGCCGGCGGGGTCGACACCGGCTGGACCTTCTACACCCCGTACTCGACCAGCTCGCTGACCGCGGTCGCCACCGCGGCGTTCGGCGTGTTCGTCATCGGGCTGTCGTCGATCTTCACCGGGATCAACTTCGTGGTCACCACCCACACCCTGCGGGCGCGCGGCATGGGCTGGATGGACATCCCGCTGTTCGTGTGGTCGATCTACGCCACCGCGATCATCCAGGTGCTGGCCACCCCGGTGCTCGGGCTCTCGCTGCTGCTGGTCGCGGTCGACCACGCGTGGGGCCTCGGCATCTTCGACCCGGCCCAGGGCGGCGACCCGATCCTGTTCCAGCACCTGTTCTGGTTCTACTCCCACCCGGCGGTCTACATCATGGTGCTGCCGGCGATGGGCGTGGTGAGCGAGGTGGTGTGCACGTTCGCCCACAACCGGCCGTTCTCGTACACGGCGATCGCGCTGTCCTCGCTCGGCATCGCCTTCATCGGCTTCCTGTCGTGGGGCCACCACCTGTTCGTGTCAGGCATGTCGGTGCTCGACGCCGGCGTGTTCGGGATCCTGTCGATGTTCGTGGCCATCTTCTCGGCCATCAAGGTGTTCACCTGGACCGCGACGCTGCGCGGGGGCCGCATCACCTTCACGACCCCGATGTTCTACTTCTTCGGGTTCATGTTCCTGTTCGTGTTCGGCGGCATGACCGGCGTCGCGGTCGCCACCTCGTCGCTGGACGTCCACTGGCACGACACGTACTTCGTGGTCGCCCACTTCCACTTCATCATGGTGGGCGGCACCCTGACCGCGTTCCTGGCCGCGCTGCACTACTGGTTCCCGAAGATGTTCGGCCGCGTGTACTCGGAGAAGTGGGGAATCATCGGCGCCACGATGGTGATCCTCGGCTTCGCCTTCACCTTCACCCCCCAGTTCCTGCTCGGCAACGCCGGCATGCCGCGCCGCTACTTCAGCTACCCGGCCGAGTTCCAGTGGCTGAACGTCCTGTCCACCGCCGGGGCCAGCATCCTCGGGCTCGGCATGGCGATCACCCTCGGCTACCTGGTCTACGCGCTCTTCCGCGGCGCCCCGGCCGAGGACAACCCGTGGCGCTCGCGCGGGTTCGAGTGGCGGACGCCGACCCCACCGCCGCTCCACAACTTCGCGGGCCAGCCCGAGATGGTGCCCGGGGCCTACGACTATCACGTCGCCGACCACCATGACCACGATGACCCCGCCTCCTGATCCAGGCGAGGCCGCCCCGCGGCGGCTCGAGCCTCAGTTCGCCGACCTCGCGCGGCAGGAGCATGCCGTCCGGCTCGGCATGTGGGTCTTCCTCGGCAGCGAGGTACTCCTCTTCGCCGGCCTGTTCGCGCTCTACGCCGCCTACCGGACGGAGTACAGCGCCGACTTCACCGCCGCGCTCCACCACCAGAACCTGCTCATCGGCACCGCCAACACCTTCGTCCTCATCATTTCCAGCTTCACCGTGGCGTGGGCGATCCATCGACTGCGCCACGGCGACCGGCGCGCCTGCCTGGTCTTCCTCGCCATCACCATGGTGCTCGGCGCGCTGTTCCTGGCGTTCAAGGCGATCGAGTACGGCGATCACTTCGCCCACGGCGTGGTGCCGGGGCGGGGCTACGCCAGCGCCGAGCTGCCGGCCCGGGGCGCGCGGGTCTTCTTCAACCTGTACTTCCTCATGACCGGCCTCCACGCCCTCCACATGATCGGCGGCCTCGCGGTCATGGGGTGGCTGGTCACCCGGGTCGCGCGTCGGCGGGCCACCCCCGCCTACCACGCCGAGCTGGAGATGGGCGGCCTCTACTGGCACCTGGTCGACAGCGTGTGGATCTTCCTCTGGCCCCTCTTCTACCTGACCGGATGACCACCGAGCCAAAGACCGCCGCCACCGGCGGCGTGCACTACGTCGTGGCGCTGGCGGTGCTGCTGGCGCTGACCGCGACCAGCTTCGCCCTGTCCCGGGTCGCCGCGGGCGGCGCCAGTCACTGGCTCGCCCTGGCGATCGCCGCGATCAAGGTGATGGTGGTCGGCTACGTCTTCATGCACCTGCGCGAGGCGACCTTCGCCACCCGCCTGGTCGCGCTGGTCGTGCTTCTCTTCATCGCCATCCTCTGCGCCGGGATCGTGGCCGACGTGGCGCTCCGCTGAAGGCTCAGCGGAGGTTCTTCTTGAAGAACTCGATCGTCCGCTTCCAGGCGAGCGCGGCGGCGGCCTTGTCGTAGCGCGGCGTGGTGTCGTTGTTGAAGCCGTGCTGGACGCCCGGGTAGCGGAACATCTGGTACTTCACGTGATTGGCCTTGAGCGCGGTCTCGTAGGCCGCCGCGCCGGCGTTGATCCGGTCGTCGTTGCCGGCGTAGTGGATGAGGAGCGGCGCCTTGATCTTCGCCACCTCGGCGGCGGTCGGCTGCATGCCGTAGAACGGGACCGCCGCGGCGAGGTCGGGGACCCGGGTGGCCAGCATGTTGGCGATGCCGCCGCCGTAGCAGAAGCCGACCACGCCGACCTTGCCGGTCGTGTCCGGTCGCTTCTTCAGGAAGCCGACCGCGGCCACGAAGTCCTCCGTGGTCTTGGTCTGGTCGAGCTTGGCGAACAGCTCGCGCGCCTTGTCCTCGTCGCCCGGGTAGCCGCCGAGCGGGGTCAGCGCGTCGGGCGCGAACGCGACGAACTTCTCCAGGGCGATCCGGCGCGCGATGTCCTCGATGTGGGGGTTGAGCCCGCGGTTCTCGTGGACCACGAGCACGGCGGGGAGCTTGCCGGGCGCGGCCGGTCGGGCGAGGTAGCCGCGCACCTTGCCGGTCCCCTTGGGCGAGTCGAACTCGATGGTCGACGTCTTGAGGCGCTTGTCGTCCTTGGGGATCTGCTGGGCCTCGGCGAAGCGCGGGCTGAGCGCGTCGAGGATCATCGCCGCGGTCACCCCGCCGACCGCGAAGCGCGCGACCCGATCCAGGAAGCCGCGCCGGTCCACGTCACCGTGAACGTACTTGTCGAAGAGGTCGAGGACCTCCTGATCGAAGTCGGATGCCTTCTTTCGGTCCATGGTCTGCCTCCTTCGCGGGCCAGAATAGCGCCGGACCGCGGCGACCGCATCCGCGGGCGCGGTAAGCTGGCCGCGGAGGACGATGACCATGAGTCATGTGGCGGCGCCCGGGCGCTACGATCAGATGACCTATCGCCAGAGCGGGCGGAGCGGGCTGCGACTCCCGCTGATGTCGCTGGGCCTGTGGCACAACTTCGGCGAGGCGACGCCGCTGGCCGCGCAGCGCGAGATGGTCTGCACGGCGTTCGATCTGGGCATCACGCACTTCGACCTCGCCAACAACTACGGTCCTCCTTACGGCAGCGCGGAGGAGAACTTCGGGCGGATCCTGCGGGCCGACCTGGCGCCGTACCGGGACGAGCTGGTCATCTCGACCAAGGCGGGCTGGGACATGTGGCCGGGCCCGTACGGGCAGGGCGGCGGCTCTCGCAAGTACGTGCTGGCCAGCCTCGATCAGAGCCTGCGCCGGATGGGCGTCGACTACGTCGACATCTTCTACTCGCACCGCTTCGACCCGGACACGCCGCTCGACGAGACCATGGCGGCGCTGGCCAGCGCGGTGCAGCAGGGCAAGGCGCTCTATGCCGGCATCTCGTCCTACTCGGCCGCGCGCACCGGCGAGGCGGCGGCGCTCCTGCGCGGGCTCGGCGCGCCCTGTCTCGTCCACCAGCCGGCCTACAACCTGTTCAACCGCTGGATCGAGGGCGGGCTGCTCGACGTGCTCGGGGCGGAGGGGATCGGTTGCATCGCCTTCACCGCGCTGGCCCAGGGCCTGCTCAGCGACAAGTATCTGGACGGGGTGCCGGCCGACGCGCGCCCCAACCGGCCCGGCGGCGGATCGTTCACCCGCGATCACCTCACCGAGGAGAACCTGGCCCGGGTCCGCGCGCTCGACCAGATCGCGCGCGGCCGCGGCCAGACCCTGGCGCAGATGGCGTACGCGTGGGTGCTGCGCGACCCGCGGGTGACCTCGACGCTCATCGGCGCGTCGAGCCCGGCGCAGATCCGCGAGAACGTCGCCGCCCTGGGCAAGCTCGGGTTCACCGACGACGAGCTCCGCGCAATCGATCGCCACGCGGTGGAGGGCGGCGTGAACCTGTGGGAGAAGCCGAGCACCGACCGGCGCCCCTGACCGGGACGGCGCGGCGCGGCTCAGGCGACCAGCGCGCGGCCGGCGCGGTCGTCGCGGTCGGCTGGATCGACCGCGAGGGTGAGGCTCGGCCCGGATCCGTCGGCCGGGCCGGCCGTGCGTCGCTCGCGGATCGCGGCGCCGCGTCCGGCCCACCACGCGCGCGCGTCGGCCGGGGTCCATGGCGCGACGTCGTCGAGCCGGTCCAGCGCGGCGACCAGGTCGTCGGCGCTCTGCGGGCGGTCCTCCGGCCGCTTGGCCAGGCACGCCAGCACCAGCGCCTCGAGCCCGGCCGGCACCGGCCGGCCGCCCCGCTCCGACGGCGGCACGGGCACGGCGTGGAGGTGCTGCTCGCACAGGCCGACCAGGGTCTGCGCGTCGAATATCGGCGACCCGGTCAGGAGGAAGTAGGCGGCGGCGCCGAGCGCGTAGAGGTCGGACCGCCCGTCGACCAGCTCCGGCGTGGCGATCGACTCGGGGGACAGGTAGAGCGGCGTGCCCTGGAGCGTGCCGATCATGCTCTCGGCCGGGCCCTGGCCGAGATCGCGGACCAGCCCGAAGTCGACCACCTTGGCGAAGTCGCGCGAGATGCCGCGCTCGCTGAGGACGATGTTGGCCGGCTTGATGTCGCGGTGGATGAGCCCGGCGGCGTGCGCCTCGCCCAGCGCGCCGGCGACCTGGCGGAGGATGTGCACCACCCGGCCGGCGCACTGCGGCCCGTCCTTGCGAATCAGCGCGTCGAGGTCGACGCCGTCCAGGTACTCCATGACGTAGTAGAAGACGCCGTCGGGGGTGCGCCCGAAGTCGTAGATCGCGACCGTGTTCGGGTGGGTGAGCGTGGCGGTGAGCTGCACCTCGCGCTCGAAGCGCGCGATGGCGCGCGCCCCGGTCCGGTCCGGCTGCAGGAGCTTGAGCGCGGCCGGCCGGCGGAGCATGCGGTGGCTGGCCCGGTAGACCACGCCCATGCCTCCCTCGCCCAGCTTCTGCTCGAGGGTGTACTGGCCGAGCCGCGCGAACTCGGCCACCCGGCGGCGCAGGCCGTAGAGGACCCGCGAGGTCAGCCCGGCCAGGCCGATCGAGATGGTGAGCCAGGTCAGCGCCTCGAACACGCTGAGCCACGCCTGGTTGCCGATCGCGGGGGAGAGCTCGTGGGCGCCCAGCGACAGGGCGATCGCGAACGGCAGCGACCCGGCCACCCCCAGCCCGAGCGTGCGCGCCGCGGTGCTGGGCACGATGACCGCGCGCGCGATGAAGGTCTGGGTCAGCGCGAGCACCAGCTCGATGTCGTCGTGGGCGAGCTGCCCGGCGCCGAGCAGGTGGGCGAACAGGCCCACCCCGGTCGCGACCATGAGCGTGCCGAGCGCGTCGGCGATCGCGAGCCCGCGCACGCCGCGGTCGGCGCGGCGAGTGAACTGCCAGACGCCGAAGATCCCGACGGTGGCGACGGCGTGGACCCACCGGCTCGGGCGGACCAGCGCGCCCCACTCGTCCAGCGCGACGACCAGCCCCACCACCATGAGGTAGATGCCGGCATAGATGAAGAAGAGGACGCGGAAGTAGAGCCCGACCCGCCGGCGCAGGTAGTCGCGCGCCTCGTCCTCGCTGCCCGGCACGCTGCCCAGCCCGAACAGGTCGCTCCACCGGCTTCGCCCCCGCACCTTCACCGGCTGGAGGATAACCGATCGGCGCAAGCGCGAAAAAACCGCGCCCGCCGCCGAGGACAGCCTCGCCGGATCCTCGAGCGGTTCGTCCAGGGCGGCACTGGCACCGCCAGGGGTGAGGGCGGGCTCGGCATCGGCCCGGCCATGGTCCGGTCGCTGGTCGGCATGCACGGCGGCGACGTGGCGGCGTTCAGCGACGGACGTGGGGGCAGCCAGCTCGTCGTCACCATGGACGGTCCGCTGACCGGTGCTGGCAGGAGCGGGATCTCGTGCGCCGCCGTGAGGCCGGCTTCGACGGACACATGGTCAAACCGGGTCGATCTCGGGCGGCTGGGCGCAGGGCCTGATCGTCGGGTGAGGTTCGCGCTACAGTCAGTGGGTGGAGAGTCTCTCGGGGGTCCGGATCCTGCTGGTCGACGACCACGAGGACACGCTCGAATTCATGACGGTGCTGCTCGAGAGCGCGGGCGCGGAAGTCCGGACCGCGCCGACCGCCGCCGACGCGCTCGTCGCGCTGGCCGGGTTCCAGCCGGACGTGCTGCTCACCGATCTCGGCCTGCCGGATGGCGACGGCGGCGACCTGGTGAGATCGATGCGCGCACGCGATGGCCTGGCCGAGGTGCCGGCGATCGCCCTGACCGGCGACTCGCGGGTCCCGGACGCCTGCTTCCAGCGGCGCCTGCTGAAGCCGGTCGAACCGGCGGCCCTGTTCAGGGCGCTTTCAATTCTGACGAAGAACTCCAGCGAGGGGGGAATCATGGCAGAGAAGAACGTGGAGACCGGTCTGGCCTACTACAAGGCCTTCAGCGACAAGGACCCGGATGGCATCGCGCAGCACCTCGACGCGGCCGTCGAGCTGAGGAGCCCGATGGCCGAGAACGACGGCAGGGACGCCGTGGTCGAAGCGGCCAAGCGCCTGATGGGCCTGATCGTGAGCCTCGAGGTGCGCGCCACCTTCAGCGAGGGTGAGCGCGTGGTGATCATCTACGACCTGCAGTGCTCGGCGCCGGTCGGCCTGGTCCGCACGGCCGCCTTCATGACCTTCCGCGAGGGCCTCATCTCCCGCATCGAGCTCTTCTTCGACGGCCGGCCGTTCGAGCGGAATGTCGGCGGCTCCCAGCCGAACCGCCAGCGGCGCTGACCGGACGACCAGCCTCACGCGGTGCGGGCCAGGAACTCGGCGATGGCCGGGATCAGGCGCTCGCGCGCGTCCTCCAGCACGAGGTGGCCGGCGTCGGCGTACTCGTGTACCTCTGCCTGCGGCAACACTCGCCGGAATTCGCGCAGGAACTTGTCGTCGAACACGAAGTCGGCCATCCCCCAGCCGATCAGCGCGGGCCGGGTGGCGAACTGGGCCAGCGCGTCGCCGGTCTCGCGGGCCAGCGCGTAGCCGGGGTGATCCGGAGACACCGCGATGTCCTGCACGAAGCGGTGGATGGCGCGCCGGTGGTCCGGGCTGTCGTACGGGGCGAGGTAGGCCTTCCTGACCTCGGGCGCAAGCGCGCGCTCGACCCCCTGCTTGGTCACGCCCTTGGCCACCGCGTTGGCCCGGCGGACCAGGAGTGAACCGACGAGGCGGGTGCGCGCCACGCGGAGCAGGAACGGCACCTTCTTGTCGTCGGGGATCGGGAACGGGCCGCTGTTGAGCACCACCAGCCGCGCGATCCGGTCGGGGTGGCGGCAGGCCCAAGCGAACCCGATCATCCCGCCCCAGTCGTGGACCACCATCGTGATCCGATCGCCCAGCCCGAGCGACGCCACCAGCGCGTCGAGGTCGTCGACTCGCTGCTGCACCGAGTGGTCGTAGTGGGCGTCGTCGGGCTTGTCGGACCAGCCCATGCCGATGTGGTCGGGGACCACGCAGCGGTGCGTGTCGCGCAGCGCGTGGATGAGGTCGCGGTAGTAGTAGGACCAGGTCGGGTTGCCGTGAACCATCAGCACCACCGGCCCGCTCCCCTCGTCGAGGTAGTGCTGGACCGCGCCGTGCGACTGGGTGAACCAGCGCGGCGCGAACGGAAACCCGGGCAGGCCGGTCTGCGTGCTTCGCTCCATGACCTTTGACTTACCCGAGAAGGGCAGGCCGGGTCGCGCGCGCGGGCGGCGAATGAGCCTTGACAGAGAATGCTAATCCACTAGCATGTGGCAGTGCACTAGCACCTGGGAGCGCGCATGACGGATTCTCTCGCCAACGAGCTGGGCCGCCGCGAGCGGCAGATCATGGACATCCTGTTCCGCCTCGAGCGCGCCACCGTCGCTCAGGTGCTGGCCGAGCTGCCCGATCCGCCGACCTACTCGGCGGTGCGCGGGATGCTGCGGCTGCTGGAGGACAAGGGGTTCATCACCCACGAGCGCGACGGGCTGCGCTACGTGTACCTGCCGGCCGGGGACACCGGGCAGGCGCGCCGGTCGGCGCTGCGCCACATGGTGAACACGTTCTTCGGCGGATCCGGCGAGAGCGCGGTCGCCGCGCTGCTCGACCTGCCGGAGACCAAGCTGTCGGCCGAGGAGCGGGATCGAATGATGCGACTCATCCGCAAGGCGCGCTCGGAGGGGAGATGACCATGGACGCGATCGCCACTTCCTCGCTCCTGACCTCGTCGGTGCTGATCGACGCCGCGCTCAAGGTGACCGCGCTGCTCGGCGCCGCGCTCCTCGTCTGTCGCGCGCTGCGCGGGCGATCGGCGGCGCTGCGCTACCTGGTCGTGACCACGGCGCTGGCCGCGGTGGTGCTGCTGCCGGTGGTCGGCCTGCTGGTCCCGCACCTGGCGGTGCCGGTGCTTCCGGCTCCGCAGGCCGCGCAGGCCGCGCCGGCCGCACAGGCCACAGGGGCCGCGTGGTCGGCGTCGTACGCGTCGTCGGCGCGGCCGGTGGCCGAGGTGGTCGCGGCGCCGGTGGAGGAGGTGGTCGCGGCGCCGGCGGCCGAGGTGGTCGCCGCGCCGGTGGCCGAGGCGCCGGTGGCGATCGTCGCCGAGGACGAGCCGGTCGCCGCGCGCGCCGACGTCGCGTGGTCCGCTCCGGCCGCCGAGGTCGTTCCCGATCCGCAGGCGGCCGCGCTGGCCCGCATCGCGGCGAGCGCGCTCGGCGACGACGAGGCTTCCGCTTCTCCGTCTTCCGCGGCGTCGATCCCGGCGCCCGCGCCCGCGGCGGCCACGACCGCGGCGCCCGCGCCGACGCCGGCCGAGACCTGGGCGCCCCCGGCGTCGGCGCCCGCGTCCATCGCGCCGAGCACCTGGCTCGCCGCGCTGCCCTGGCGCGCGCTTCTGGTCGCCGTCTGGCTGCTCGGCGCCGCACTGTTCGCGATCCGGCTCGCGGTCGGCACGCTGCGCCTTCGCGCGCTGCGGCGCGAGTGCGAGCTGGTCGACGACCCCGACTGGCTGGCCAGCCTGCGCGCCGCCACCGCGCGGCTCGGGGTCGAGCGGCCGGTGACCTTGCTCAGCTGCGACCTCCTCGACGTCCCGGTCACGTTCGGGGTCGTCTACCCGAAGCTGGTAATCCCGGCGGCGGCGTGTGACTGGTCGCCGGCCCGCCGGCGGGCCGTGCTCGACCACGAGCTGGCCCACATCGGGCGGCTCGACGCGCTCACCCAGTGGATGGGCGAGCTCGCCGCGGTCCTCTACTGGTTTCACCCGCTGACCTGGATGGCGATCCGCGAGATGCGGGCCCAGCGCGAGCGCGCCTGCGACGACCACGTGCTCAACGCCGGCGCCCGCGCGTCCGACTACGCCCGCGATCTGCTCGACATCGCCTCCACCCTGGCCCCCCACACCCAGAACGCGGCCGCCCTGGCCATGGCTCGCCGCACCCAGCTGGAGGGCCGGCTCATGGCCGTGCTCGATCCGCATCGAAATCGCGACTCGGTCTCGCGCAGCGCCGCGCTCCTCATCGCGGCGAGCGCGCTGGCGGTCCTGATCCCGCTCGCCGCGCTCGAGGCCGGCTGCGTCGCGGCCGCGCCTCCCGCCGCCGCCGCCAGCGCCGCCCCGGCCGCTCCCGCCGCTCCGGCCAGTCCCGCCGAGCCACCGACGGCGCCCACCGCGCCGGGCGACTCCGGGGGGCTGGCGGATCTCTCCGACGACTCCGCCCCGTCGACGCCGTCGATGCCGTCGGTCCCGGCGACGCCATCCAGCCCGTCGGCGCCATCCAGCCCTTCGACGCCGTCTCGCGCCTCGATGCCGTCCCGCCCGCCGATGCCGTCCAGCCCACCGGCCCCACCGACGTCCGCCCCGCCGGCGCCGGCCCCGGCCCTGCCAGCCATGCCGTCGTTGCCGGCGTCACCGTCGGCGCCGTCGACCCCATCCACGCCCGCCGCCCCGCCGGCTCCACCGGCACCCGCCGCTCCGCCGACCCCATCCGCGTCCGACGGCACCCACTTCTCCAGCCACTCCGACGACGGCGGCTCCGCCCCGTGGTCGGCGGAGTGCGCCGCCGGCGGCCGCACCGCCAGCAACATCTCCATCCAGAACAGCGGCCGCCGCCGGACCTGGAACGCGCTCTGGTCCAACAGCCGCTGCACCATCGAGCTCAAGGCAGAGGGGACCATCTCGTTCCGCCCCGACATGACCGGCGTCCGCACCATCTCGGCAGGCGGCTTCCTCGAGCTGGCCGAGCGCACCGGCACCTCCCTGCGCGTCATGCGGGTCACGCCGGCCGGCGGCCGCCTCACCCTCACCTACAAGGTCGACGGCCAGGCTCACGCGGTCGATGCGGCCACCCAGCGCTGGTTCGCCGGCCTCCTGCTGGCGCTCGAGCGCCACACCGGGTTCGCCGCCGACGAGCGGGTCTCCTACCTGCTCCAGCGCGGCGGACCGGGCGCGGTGCTCGACGAGGTCGGGCACCTGGCCGGCGATCACGTGCGCTCGAAGTACCTCAGCCGCATGCTCACCGTCGCACGGCTCGACGACGGCGCTCTTCAGCGCGCCATCCAGACCGCCGGGAAGCGCATCGACTCCGACTACGAGCTCGCCCAGGTGCTGATGACGGTCGGCGCCCGCTACCCGCTGGCCAGCTCCGGCTCGCGCGCCGCCTTCCTGCAGGCGGCCGCCACCCTGCAGTCGGACTACGAGCGCGCCCGCGTCCTCATCGAGATCTTGAAGCGTCCCGGCCTCGACCGCGGCGCCGCCCGCATGGCGCTGGGATCGGCCGCCGCCCTCCAGTCCGACTACGAGCGCGCGCGCGTGCTCATGGCCATCTCGAGCGCCAACCTGCTCGACATCGGCATGCAGCCGGCCTACACGGCCGCGATCACCGCCATGGATTCCGACTACGAGCGCGCCCGCGTGCTCATCGATCTCATGGCGCGGCAGAAGCTCACCACCGACTCGGCCCGCCGCGCGATGAAGGCGGTCGCCGGGATGAAGAGCGACTACGAGAAGAGCCGCGTGCTCATCACCCTGGTCGGCAAGGGCCTCCTGCCCGCCGACCAGCGCCGGCTCTACTTCGACACGGTCGGCTCGATCAAGTCGGACTACGAGCGCGCCCGCTCGCTCATCGCCGCGGTCGACCGCATCAAGGTCAAGGAGGACACCGCGCTCGCCGTCCTCGCCACCGCCTCCGGGATGGGCTCCGACCACGAGAAGGCGCGCGTGCTGGTGACCCTGGCCGGCAAGATGCCGGTCACCACCGCCACCCGCACCGCCTACGACCGGGTGGCCGGCCGGATCAACTCGGACTACGAGCGCAAGCGGGCCCTCGCCGCCGTCCGGCGCTGAGAGGTCGCCCCCCGGGGACGAGGCCGTCAGGCGTGTCAGCGCCGCTCGCTGTGCCTCGGGGCGCAGCCGCGCGATTCCACGGGCCCGCAAGTAGAGGACAGCCTTGGCCGCCCCCCTGGCATCACGGGTGCAGTGCCCGAGGGACCGCTCACGAAGCCGCGGCTGGTGATACGAATCCGTATGGAAAAGCGCATCCGGCCTCGCGACGTCGTCGCCGCGACCCTCACCGCGGCCGGCGTGCTGTGCGGCATCGCGCTGGTCATCCCGCTGCGCGGCGCGCTGGTCGCCCTGTTCGTCGCGATCCTGCTCTCGTCGGCGCTGCAGCCGATCGTCACCCGCCTGCAGCCCCGGATGGGCAGCCGCTTCGCCGCCGCCGTCGTGGTCCACGTCGTCCTCATCGCCGCGCTGGTCGGCGTCTCGATCGCCGTCCTGCCGCTGGTCGCGGAGCAGGTCGGCGCGCTGTGGCGGTCGATCCCGGACCTGTACACCTCGCTCCGCTCGCAGATGATCCACGCCAGCAGCGCCTCGCTGCAGCGCTTCGCCGACGCGCTGCCGCCCAACCTCGACCTGGCCCTGGCCGAGCCGTCGACCGGGTCGCTGCCCCGCGCGCTCGAGTTCGTCGGCGCGTGGGCGGCGACGCTGTTCAGCGGCCTCCTGGTGTTCGCCGCCATCCTCATGCTCAGCTTCTACTGGTCGGTCGATGGCGAGCGGATCATCCGCTCGCTCCTCTTGCTCGTCCCGCTCGACCGACGCCCCGACGCGGCCGAGGTCATCCGCGCGGCCAGCGAGACGCTCGCCGCGTTCATGCGCGGGCAGATCCTGCTCTGCCTGTTCGTCGGCGGGCTGGCCTTCGTCGCCTACCTCATCATCGGCCTTCCCAACGCGCTGGCGCTCGCGCTCATGGCCGCGCTGCTCGAGGCGGTGCCGATGATCGGCCCCGCCCTCGGCGCGGTGCCGGCCGCGCTGGTCGCGCTCTCCCTCGATCCGGTGATGGCGCTGTGGGTGCTCGCCGCCACCGTCGTCATCCAGCTGGTCGAGAACTACCTCCTGGTCCCGCGCATCATGGACCGCTCGGTCGGGGTCAACCCGATCGTCACCATCCTGGCCATCACCGCGTTCGGGGCGGCCATGGGCGTCGTCGGCGCGCTCCTGGCCATCCCGCTGGCCGCGCTGGCCCAGCTCCTGCTCGACCGCTACCTCATCGGCTCCGACGCCCAGCCGCCGGCCCCGCGCGGGCGCGACGAGCTCTCCGCCCTGCGCTACGAGGCCCAGCACCTGGCCATCGATGTCCGCCAGCAGGTCCGCCACAAGGAGGAGCGGGCCGGGGCGAGCATCGACGTGGTCGAGGACGAGCTCGAGGGCATGGCGGCCGACCTGGACCGGCTGCTCGCCCACGAAGAGGCGGCGCGGGCCGAGGTGACCCGGTGAAGCACGTCGCGATGATCGTGTTCTGGGTGGCGGTGACCCTGTGCGGCCTGGCCCTGGCCTGGGCGTTCCGCTCGGCCGCGATCCTGATGCTGCTGTCGATGGCGGTCTCGGCCGCGCTCCGCCCCATGGTCGACCGCCTGATGGCGCGCGGGCTGTCGGCCAGCGCCGCGATCGCGGCGACCTATCTGCTCAGCCTGGGGGTGGTCGGCGTCCTGGCCTACGTCCTCACCTCGCGCCTCCTGGTCGAGGTCCCGACCGCGATCGACGGCCTGGTCGAGGGCTATCGCAACGCGGCGGCCACCTGGCCGCGGGCGGGCGGCTACCGCGAGTTCCTGTCCGGGGTCATGCCGCCGCCGTCCGACTTCCAGCAGGCGGTCGGCGACGTCGAGGCATCGTCGGTGGCCGGGCAGGCGCTCGGCACCACGCTCGGCCTGCTCGACGTGGTCGGGCAGACGCTCCTGGTCATGGTCCTCTCGATCTACTGGACCAGCGGGCGCGATGCGTTCGAGCGCCTGTGGCTGTCGTTCCTGCCCGGCCGGCGCCGCCACGTGGCCCAGTCGATCTGGATCGCGATCCGGCGCAACGTCGGCTCGCATCTCCGCCGCGAGCTGGTGCTGAGCGTCCTGGTCGGGATCATCCTGACCATCGGGCTGCGCCTGGTCGGCTGCGAGCTGTGGGCCCTGGCGACGGTCTCGGTCCTGGTCCTCCGCCTGATCCCGCTGCTCGGCGGCCCGGCGGCGGTGCTGGCGGTGCTGGTCATCTCGGCGACCTCCGGCGTGGTGCCGGCGATCCTGTCCACCGCGCTCGGCCTGGCGCTGCTGATCGTCCTGCGCCTGGTGGTCGCGCCACGGACGCTCCACGTCGAGCGCCAGCTCGATCCGATCCTGGCGGTCGTGGTGATCCTGGCCCTGGCGGCGCACTTCGGCCTGGTCGGGCTCGTCGCCGCGACGCTGGTGGCGGTGGCGGTGCAGACCCTGTTCGCCGAGGTCATCGCGCTCCGCGCCAGCGAGGCGGACCTTCCCACCGTCGGCGAGCTGACCGCGCGGGCCGCACGGCTGGAGCGGCGCTTCCGCTGGACCCCGCCGTCCCCGCCGATCGCCAGCCTCCTGTCCCGCCTTCAGTACCTGATCGAGCGAGCCGCGTCGCGATAGACGAGGGCGGCCCGAAGGGCCAACCGAGGCCATGGTCGGTCGAAACCGGGAATAAGCCCCGCTCCGGTCGTGGTAGGAAGCCAGATGGGCCTGGGGGCGCTCCTCGTCGGAGCCGCCCCGGGTCCCCAGAAAGAGGCCTCGATGCGAAACCTCACCGCTGTCGCCTTGGCCGCCATGGCCATCCTGCCGGCCGGCTGCTCCTCGTCCTCCCCGTCGCCCGCGGTGGTCCAGCCGGCCCCGGCGCCGGGCCCCGCCACCCCCGCGCCGACCGCCGGCGGATCGGTCGACACCCGCCGCAAGGCGCTCCGCGATCTCCTGGCCGAGCAGTGGGAGTGGACGATGCGCGTCCAGCCCGAGTTCGCCAGCATCCTCGGCGACCGGCGCTACAACGATCAGTGGTCCGATCGGACGCCGGCCGGCATCGCGGCCCGGCTGGAGCAGAGCAGGGTGTTCCTGTCCCGGTTCGAGTCGGTCGACACCAGCGGCTTCCCCGAGCAGGAGATGCTCGACAAGCAGCTCATGGTCCACAACCTGCGCGAGACCGTCGAGGGGGCGCGGTTCGAGGAATGGCTCATGCCGGTCGATCAGATGAGCGGCGTGCAGATCCGGCTGCCGCAGCTGGTGTCGCTCTTGCCGTTCGCCACGGTCAAGGACTACGACGACTACATCGCGCGCCTGCGCAAGGTGCCGACCCTGTTCGAGCAGGTCACCGCCAACGCCCGCGACGGCATGGCCAAGAAGCTGATGCCGCCGCGCTTCCTGCTCGAGCTGACCATCCCACAGACCGAGGGGATCGCGCGGCAGAAGCCGGCCGCGAGCCCGTTCGCCCAGCCGGTGGCGAAGTTCCCCGACGCCATCCCGGCCGCGGACCAGAAGCGGCTGCGCGCCGAGGTGCTGGCGGCGGTGCGCGAGCAGGTGCTGCCGTCTTACGTCAAGTTCGCCACCTTCCTGCGCGACGAGTACGCGCCGGCCGGGCGCACCGAGGTCAGCGTGTCGTCGCTGCCGGACGGGGCCGCGCGCTACGCGTTCAGCGTCAAGGAGCAGACCACCACGGACCTCACCCCCGAGCAGATCCACGACATCGGCCTCGCCGAGGTGGAGCGCATCGAGGCGGAGCAGGCCGCCATCGGGGTGAAGCTCGGATTCAAGGACCTGGCCGCCTTCCGCAAGCACGTGCGCGCCAACCGCAAGCTGTTCGCGAAGAGCCGCAAGGACATCCTCGATCGCTACCAGAAGTACACCGACCAGATGTACCAGCAGCTGCCGAAGCTATTTGGCCGCATGCCGAAGCAGAAGATGATCATCCTGCCGACCGAGGAATTCCGCGAGAAGGGCGCCTCCGGCGCCGAGTACAACCAGGGCACCAAGGACGGGTCGCGGCCCGGCACGGTCAGGGTCAACACCGGCGACGCGAAGAAGCGGCTCACCATCGACATCGAGTCGACCGCCTACCACGAGGGCGTCCCCGGCCATCACATGCAGATCGCAATCCAGCAGGAGCTGGACGAGCTGCCCCCGTTCCGCCAGCAGGCCCACTTCGGCGCGTTCATCGAGGGCTGGGCGCTCTACTCCGAGCGGCTGGGCAAGGAGGTCGGCTTCTACCAGGATCCGTACAACGACTACGGCCGGCTGCAGGACGAGATGCTGCGCGCGATCCGGCTGGTGGTCGACACCGGGCTCCACTCGAAGAACTGGAGCCGCGAGCAGGTCGTGAAGTTCTTCCACGACCACTCCACCATCGACGAGCCGAGCGTGCAGAGCGAGACCGACCGCTACATCGTGTGGCCGGGCCAGGCGCTGGCCTACAAGGTCGGTCAGCTGACCATCAGCCGCCTGCGCGACAAGGCGCACAAGGAGCTGGGCGACGCGTTCGACATCCGCGCCTTCCATGACGAGGTGCTGGGGGCCGGCGCGCTGCCGCTCGACGTGCTCGAGGCGCGCATCGACGCGTGGATCGCGCGCACCAGGAGCGCGCCGGCGGCAAAGTAAGAGACTCAGCCCGGCGAGCGCTTGTCGGCCTGCCAGGCCCGCAGGCGCTCGCGGGCCTGGTTCTTCACCGGATCCATCGCCTCGTGGTGGTTGTCCCGCCTGGCGGTCAGCTCGATGACGTAGCCGTTCGGGTCGCGGAAGTAGATCGAGTCGATGAAGCCGTGGTCGGCGATGCCGCGGGTGTCGATGCCGGCCCGCTTGCCCTTCTCCAGCATGGCCTCGAGGTCGTCGCGGGCGACCTCGAGCGCGATGTGCAGGTCGTAGTCGTGCTGCTCCTTGAACTCGAACGCCTGATCCGGCACCTCGAAGAAGGCCAGGCACGAGCCGTCGTCGAGGGCGTAGAACGAGTGGAGCGCGCTGGTCTTGCGCCCGCTCTTGCTCTCGCTGATGCCGAATGCGTTGACCAGCGGCAGGCCGAGGAAGTCCTCGTAGAACGCCCGCGTCTCCTCGGAGTCGCGGCAGCGATAGGCGTTGTGGTGGAGCTTCTTGATCATGGTGCCCTCAGATGGCGGCGAACGGTTGGTCCTTCATCATGCCGGCGAACCCGACCAGCGCCTCGTTGATCCGGTTCCAGCTGCCGAGCTTCTTCATGTTGCCCAGCCAGCGGTGCACGTTGGGGTAGGCGGTGAAGTCGCAGCGGATGATCTCGCCGAGGGTGGCGAGGCAAGAGCCGAAGTAGTCGGCGATCGTGATCTGGTCGCCGGTCAGGTACTGGTTGCGCGGCCCGATCCAGTGGTCGTTCAGGATCTGGAACCAGCCCCTGGCCCGCTCCTGGCCCCACGCGATCGTGCCCTGCTGGATCTCGTCGCTGGGCCGCTTGTGGTGGGGGAAGATCTGCGGGTAGGCCAGGCCGTATCCGAAGTCGCGATAGAACTGGGTGTTGAACCAGTCCATGATCTCGTCGACCTTGGCCCGCTTGCGCAGGTCGGTGGGGTAGTCGGGCAGCTTGAACCTCGAGGCCAGGTACTTGAGGATGGCGGAGCTCTCGGTCAGCCGGAAGCCGTCGTCCTCGACCAGCATCGGGACCAGCTTGTTCGGGTTCATCCCGGCGTAGGGCTCCTTCAGGTGCTCGCCGGTCATGAGATCGACGATCTGCTCCTCGACGTCGAGCTTGTTCTCGGCGATGAAGAGGCGGACGGGACGGCTGGTCATGGAAACCGGATGCATGTAGAGCTTCATGGCTTCTGTCCTCCCTTGGTTCCATCGTACGGGACGGCGCGCTCGGCTGCCGCCCAGATCGAGGGCATGGCGGGTCTCTGCTGCTCTTCGTGGATGTGGCCGACCAGGCCAGCGCAGCGGGCGACGAGCGCGAAGCCGCGCATGATGGCGGGCGGGGCCCCGCAATCGGCCAGCGCGGCCGCGACCGCGCCGGTGGCGTTGACGGTGACGTGCTTGCCGATCGCCCGGTCGAGCGCGGCCGACACGAGCTCGATCGCGGCGATGTGGCGGCCGGCCACCCCGCGCTCGCGCGCGATCTGGAACAGGCGCGGGGTGCGCGGGTCGTCGGGCGCGTGCAGGTCGTGGCCGAAGCCGGGCACCGGCGCGCGCGCGGCGCGGTGCTCGCCGACCACGCGGGCGGCCTCGGCGGCCGGATCCGCGGCGGCCGCGACCCGCGCCAGCAGCACCGCGCAGCCCTCGGTCGTGCCCACGAAGCGGTTGCCGACCGCGAGCAGGCCGGCGGCCACGCCGCCCTGCATCGCCTCGGTCGCGCTCGAGTAGACCAGGCGCGCGGCCAGCGCGCTGGGGGTGAGGCCGTGCTCCATGAGCGCGACCATGCAGGCGTCGATGACCGCGGTCTGGGCCGCGCTCGGCGCCACCCCGAGCACCTGGAACCACATCATCTCGGTGAAGCTGAGCCGACCGATGAGCTCGCCGCACAGGCTGCGGCCGCGCACGATGATGTCGTCGGCGGTCGACGTGGCGATGGCGGTCGTGACCGGGCCGGGCGGCGAGCTCTTCATGGCGATCCTCGGCGGGGCGGCGCGCCGTCGCCGGTGAGGCGCGCCTCGAGCTGGTGGCGCTGGACCTTGCCGCTGGCGCTGCGCGGGAACTCGTCGAGGGCGAGGAAGCAGATCCGGCGCGGCTGCTTGTAGCCGGCCAGCTGGGCCCGGCAAAGGCGGAGGAGGTCGTCCTCGCCCAGCGACGGGTCGCGGCGGGCGACGAAGGCGACCGGGGTCTCGCCCCAGACCGGATCGGGCGCGCGCACCACGGCCGCCTCGGCCACCCGCGCGTCCTGCATGAGGACCCGCTCGATCTCGGCCGGGTAGACGTTCTCGCCGCCGGACTTGATGAGGTACTTCACGCGGTCGACGAAGTCGAGGGTGCCGTCCGGGTTGCGCACGAACACGTCGCCCATGTGGAACCAGCCGCCGCGGAAGTCGCGCTGGTTCACCTCCGGCTCGCGCCAGTAGCCGCTGAACAGGGTCGGCCCGCGCATGCACAGCTCGCCGGGCGCGCCGTCCGGCACCTCGCGGTCGTCGGCGTCGACCAGGCGGACCTGGCAGAACGGGCTCTGCTGCTTGGACAGGCGGGCCGGCGCGACCCCGATCGGCAGCAGGCTGGACGAGCAGGGCGGGCAGCCGGTCTCGGTCGCGCCGAAGGTGTTGGCGTACGGCGCGGCGAGGAGCGCGGTGACCTGCGCGATCTCCTGGGGCGGGACCAGATCGGCCATGACGCCGCACACCTTGATCCCGCGCGGCACGACCCCGCGCGCGGCCAGCACCGCGGCGAAGCGGCCGACCATCCCGGGCATGAGCAGGAGCCAGCCCAGCTGCTCGGCCGCCACGATGTCGGCCAGCCGATCGGCGTCGAAGCCGTCGACGGTGATGACGTCGCCGCCGGTCATGAGCGCGCCCAGGGCCGGCTCGGCGGCGCCCATGTGGTAGAGCGGCGACCAGGCGACGAAGGTGTCGCGCGGGGCGATGCCGAACTCGGCGCGCACGACCAGGTTGCGGGTCACCTCGGCCCGGTGGCTGAGCACCGCGCCCTTGGGCAGGCCGGTGGTGCCGCTGGTGTAGAGCAGGAGCAGCGGGTCCTCCGGATCGACCGCCTCCTCGGCCGCGTCGAGCGCGGCGCCGGGCGAGGCCGCGGCCAGGACGCGCTCGTAGTCGCCGCCGAGGACGATCGGCGGGCCGGCCGCCGCGGCCAGCGACGGGCTGGATTCGACCGCGCCGACCAGGGCGCCGGCGTGGCGGGCCGACGCGATCAGCGCGCGCGGCTCGGTGATGCGGAGGCAGTGGGCCAGCTCCGGCCCGGCCAGGCGCCAGCTCTGGCACGCCGCGATCGCGCCCACCCGCGCCGCCGCCAGATAGACCTCGAGCACCTCGGGCCGGTTCTCCGACAGGATGGCGACCCGATCGCCGCGCTCCACGCCGCGCGCGAGCAGCGCCGCGGCCAGCTGGCCGGTGCGGCGGTCGAGCTCACCGTAGGAGACAGAGCGCGCGCCGTCGCGGATCGCGATCCGGTCGGGGTGCATCGCGGCCTGGCCGCGGAACAGGCCGGCCACCGTGCTCGAGGCCGCGCGGCGCACCAGCCCCTGGTCGTGAGACCCTCCGCTCCCCACCGCGTCACCCTAGCATCAATGCGCGGGGCGAGCAGGGCCGCGGCGCGTCGGCCCGACGGTGCTCAGCCGTGGCGAGCGCGTAGGATGTGCGCGGCTTCCACCATCGCCCGTACCTTGCCCTCGGCCGACGCGCGCGGCAGGTACTTCATCCCGCAGTCGGGGGCCAGGATGACGTCCTCGACCGCGACGTAGGGCAGGGCGCGCTCGACCCGCTCGACCACGACCTGCGCGCTCTCGACCGCCGGGTCCGACAGGTCGAGGCAGCCGACCATGATCTTCTTGCCGCTCAGCTCGGCCAGCACCGCGCAGTCCAGCCGCGACTGGGCGGTCTCGATCGAGATCTGATCGCACGGGCAACCGGCCAGCTCGGGCAGGAACGAGTAGCCGGACGGCCGCTGGTGGACGACGGCGGCGTAGCCGAAGCAGATGTGGACCGCGGTGGTGCCGGTCACTCCCTCGAGCGCGCGGCCGAGGGCGGCGAGCCCGAACTCGCGCGCCTGGTCCGGGCGGGCCTGCATGTACGGTTCGTCGATCTGGACCACGTCGGCGCCGGCCGCGAACAGGTCGTGAATCTCCTCGTTGACCGCCGCCGCGTAGGCCATCGCCGCCGCCTCCAGCGTCGGGTAGAAGTCGTTCTGGGCCTGCTGCGCCATGGTGAACGGGCCCGGGACGGTCATCTTCACCATCCGGTCGGTGTGGCGGCGCAGGAAGTGGAGGTCGTCGACCGCGACCGGTCGCATGCGCCGGATCGCCCCGACGATGCGAGGCACCGGGTTCGGGTGGCCGGTCCGATCGATCGCGGTCCCCGGATCGTCGAGGTCGACCCCGGCCAGCGCGGTGGCGAAGCGGTTGGAGTAGCTCTCGCGCCGGATCTCGCCGTCGGTGAGGATGTCGAGCCCGGCCACCTCCTGGGCGCGGATGGCCAGCCGGGTGGCGTCGTCCTGCGCCTCGGCCAGGTACGCCTCCTCCACCCGCCACAGCTCGCGCGCGCGGACCCGCGGCGGCAGGCGCGCGGCCAGCCGCGCGCGATCGATGAGCCACTCCGGCTGGGGAAAGCTGCCGACCAGCGCCGTGGGAAACAGCATCACGTCCTCCTCCGCTCCGGCCGATCCTGCTGCGATCCGCCGGGTGGCGCCGGCGCGGCGAGGTCGCGCTGGCCGGTCTCGCGCGATGTCGCGTACACGACCAGGCTCACCAGGCTGAGCGCGGCGAGGTACCACGGGTAGATGGCGGCGCGGCCGTGCGAGCTCAGCCACTCCACCACGTAGGGCGCGGTGCCGCCGAACGCGGCGACGGTGAGCGCGTAGGGCAGGCCGATGCCGGCCGCGCGGACCTCGGTCGGGAACATCTCCGCCATCGCGGTCGGCGCGACCGCGCCGTAGCAGGCGAACAGGACCAGGCCGGCCCCCATCGACGCGAACAGCGACCACGGCGACGCGTTCATCATCCGGAACAGCGGCACCACCAGCAGCGCGAAGCTGGCCGCGAAGAGGACGAGGAGCGGGCGCCGGCCGATCCGGTCCGACAGGGCGCCGAGCAGCGGCAGCACCGCGATGAAGACCAGCTGGGCGGCGAACGAGGCCCAGCGGGCGCCGGCGGCCGGCACCCCGACCGCGTCGATCGCGTAGCTGGGCAGGTAGACCGCGAAGGTGTAGTAGGCCGCGGTCGCACCGACGGTGAAGCCGACCACCCGCAGCGACTCGCGCGGGTAGCGGCGGATCGCCTCGACGGTGGGGCGGGCCACCCGCCGCTCGCCGCCGGCCCGGTACACGTCGGTCTCGTCGAGCGCGCGGCGCAGGTACAGGCCATAGAGCGCGAGCACCGCGCCGGCCAGGAACGGGATGCGCCAGCCCCACTCGGCCAGCGCGGCCGGTCCCAGCGTCGCGAGCAGGACGGCGGCCAGCGCGGTCGCCGACAGGGTGCCGACCGCGCCGCTCAGGTAGAAGAAGCTGCCGTAGAAGCCGCGCCGGCCGGGCGGGGCCAGCTCGGCCAGGTAGGTGGTGGAGGCGGCGAACTCGCCGCCGGTGGACAGGCCCTGGGCGATGCGCGCGATCACCAGCAGCGCCGGCGCGAGCAGCCCGGCCTGGTGATAGGTCGGGCTGACCGCGATGAGCAGGCTGCCGCCGCCCATGAGGATCACCGACAGCGTGAGCCCGGCCCGGCGGCCGTGCCGGTCGCTGAACGCGGCCAGGAGCGCGCCGCCGAGCGGCCGGAAGAAGAACCCGACCGCGAAGATCGCCAGCGAGCGGAGCAGGGCCGAGGCCTGCCCGCCGTCGGCGAAGAACTGGCCCGCGAAGTACGCCGCGAAGATCGCGTACGCGTTCCAGTCGAACCACTCGAGCGCGTTGCCGATCGACGCGCCGACCAGGCCGCGCCGCCGCCCGGCCCCGTCCATCCTCTCCGTCACCGGCGAGCCTCCGCGGCGCGCTGCATGAGCGCACTCTACCGCGAGCGCGGCGCTATGATCCGCGGATGGCGATCGAGGTGCGCGAGGCGCGGCCCGGGGACGATGCGCGGCTGCACGCCATCCACCTGGCCGGAACGATGTCGTCGTACGGGCGCGAGCTGGCCTGGCTCGAGCCGATCCTGAGCGATCCGGCCACGCCGCTCGAGGCGGCCGACTGGACCATCGTCGCGGTCGACGGCGAGCGTGTGCTCGGCTACGCGGCGGTGACCGCCCGCCACCTGGAGAACCTGTACGTCGATCCCGACGCGCAGGGCCGGCGGGTGGGGATGCTCCTCCTGACCGAGGTCGAGGCCCGCCTGCGCGACCCGTTCGGGTCGGTGACCCTGCGCTGCCTGCACGCCAACCCGCACGCGCGCCGCTTCTACGAGCGCCACGGCTACGCCGTCCGCGAGACCCAGATCATCGACCTGCACGGCCAGCCGCAGCCGGCCTGGTTCATGGAGAAGTCGCTCGGCTGAGCGCCGGCGCGGCGCGGGGCCGGCTCACGCGGGGCGGGCTCGCTCGTACTGGATCGGCCACTTGATCGCGGCGCCCAGCTCGCGCGCGGCGTGGAGCGGCCAGTACGGGTCGCGCAGGAGCTCGCGGGCGAGCGAGACCGCGTCGGCCTGGCCGCACGCGAGGATCGTCTCGGCCTGGGCCGCGGACGTGATGAAGCCGACCGCGCAGGTCGGGATCCCGGCTTCGCGGCGGATCGCGTCGGCCAGCGGGACCTGATAGCCCGGCCCGGACGGGATGACCGCGTCCGGCGTGGTGCCCCCGCTCGAGCAGTCGATGAGGTCGACACCGACGGCGGCGAGGCGCCGGCTGAGCTCGATCGACTGGGGGAGATCCCAGCCGCCATCGACCCAGTCGGTGGCCGAGATGCGGACCAGGAGCGGCAGATCGGCGGGCAGCACCTCGCGCACCGCGGCCGCCACCTCGAGCGGGAACCGCATGCGGCGCTCGAGCGTGCCGCCGTACTCGTCGGTGCGCCCGTTCGACAGCGGCGACAGGAACTCGTGCATGAGGTAGCCGTGGGCCATGTGCAGCTCCACCGCGCGGAAGCCGGCCGCCACCGCCCAGCGGGTGGAGTCGCGGAAGCGGCTGGTGAGCGAGGCGATGTCGGCGCGGGTGAGCTCGCGCGGGACGGCGCAGATGTCGTCGAAGCGGATCGGGCTGGGCCCGACCGGCTGCCAGCCCCCCTCGGCCTCGCCGACCAGGCGGCGCCCGCGCCAGGGCGCGTCGGTCGACGCCTTGCGGCCGGCGTGGGCCAGCTGGATGCCCGGCACCGCGCCCTGGGCCGCGATGAACGCGGTGATGCGCTCGAACGCCGCGCCGTGATCGGCCGACCACAGGCCCGAATCCTGCGGGCTGATGCGGCCCTCGGGCGAGACCGCGGTGGCCTCGACCATGACCAGCGCGGCGCCGCCGACCGCGCGGCTGCCCAGGTGAACCAGGTGCCAGTCGCCGGGATAGCCGTCGGCGCTGGAGTACTGGCACATCGGCGACACGACGATGCGGTTGCGCAGCTCGACGCCGCGCAGGGTCAGCGGGCTGAACAGGAGGCTCATGGCGCCCGAATAGTGACCGGCGCGGCCGGCGAGCGCGAGATCGATGTGCGCCGAACCGAGGCGCGGCGGAGAGAACGATCGACGGGGGCGGGCGCGATCGTGAGCGCGATCGCGAGCGCGATCGGAAGGGACGCCGGCGATCAGCTGCGACCGAGGAGAAAGCCGCGGGCTGCCTCGAGGTCGGCGCGGGTGGCGAGGAAGGCGCGAGGGGAAGCGCGCCGGCCGGCGGCCTGCGCTGCGGCGGCGAGAGGGCCGGTCAACCGGGGACAGTCGCCGGCCAGGGCGGCGAGGACGGCGCGCGCGCCCGGCTCGGTCGACGTGACGCGCGCGCGGCGGGCCGGCTCGACCACGTCGCGGTGGAGGATGTGCCAGCCGGCGCGAAACAGCGCCACCGCGCTGGCCCGGTCGGCCGCCCCGCGATCGGCCGGCGCGCGGTCGCCGGGGCCGGCGCCGCGCAGATGCTCGAGGCCGAGGTTGCAGGTGGCGACGACCGCCTCGGCCGCCTCGACCGGCCGGAAGCGCCGTCCGTCGAGGCTGCAGCCGGCGACCAGGACGTTGGCCAGGTAGTGGAGCTCGCGCATGCGCTGCTCGTGCGCCTCGGGGTCGCGCTCGGCCAGGTCGGCCAGCATGTCGTGGAAGGCGTCCGCGCCGGACAGGCTGTCGGGATCGCCATCGCCGTGGCCGCCCAAGTCGCCGCGCACGTCGCCGCGCGCTTCGCCGCCGCCGAGCAGCGGCCGCGCCGCATCGACCACGCCCGCCTCGCGCAGCACGTCGACCAGCCGCGCCGCGGCGGCGGTCGCCGCAGCCGGCGCGGCCACCGGGCGTGGCCGGTATTCGCGGAAGTAGGCGCGCGTGATCGGGTCCTCGACCGCGCTCGTCGGCGCGCTCGCCGGCGCGCCCGGCCCGCCCTCGCGCGCCAGGGCCAGAAAGCTGGCCGCGGCCGACGGCGCCACGTAGCCCTCGCCGCTGCGGCGGTCCTCGCGCGCGGCGGCCGCGTCGACCGCCAGGGTCTCCTCGGCGGTGAGCACCTCGATCAGCCCGCCGCCGTCGTCGATCGATGCGGCCGACACGTAGGCCAGGCGCTCGAGCAGCCGCTCGAGGAAGTCGTGCTGCTCGCGGTCGAGCGCGAGCAGGACCGAGACGATCGCGTCCCAGCCGTCGTGGCGGCGCGCGATGACCCGGTACTGCCCGAGCTCCTCGTACGGGCAGCTCTCCAGCGCCTTCTCCAGCTGCTCGGCCTCGTCGTCCTCGCCCCGGTCGGCCATCTCGACCGCCAGTCGATCGATGTCGATGACCAGGACCAGCCGATGGAGCGCGAGCGAGATCAGGTCCTCGTCGAGCTCGCTCACCCGGCGCGCCGCGAACGCCTCGCCCGCCTCGACCATCACCTCGAGCCACAGCGCGAAGCGGACCGCGTCGAAGCTCTCGTCGACCCCGGGGCGCGGGCTGCGCCACAGATCGTCGTCGAACACCTCGGTCAGCTGCTCGGTGGTGGCCAGCGAGATCAGCTCGCCGGCGTCCTCGAGCCCGACCCGCCGGATCAGCCGGGCGAGCGCGCGAGGCTCGAGCGCGTGCACGCTCTCGACCAGGCGCGCGTCGTCGAGGATGCGGTGAAGGAGGTGGCGAGGCTGGGCGGGCGAAGCGAGCACAGCGCCGCTCGGTGGGTTCCGGTCGGGCATGGCGCGCATGGTGGCGCGCGGGACCCGGCGATGCCAGCTGGCCCGTTCGAGCCGACCCCGGCTATACTATGGATGTCGATGGGCGCCGAGCGGCCGCGCACGCCGATCAGGGCGACCGGCGACCCCCCCGCGCCGGACGCCACGGCGACGGAGCCGGCGGCAGACGAGACGGGGCCGGCGCGACAGGCGTCTGCGCCGCCACCTGCTCGCGCCACCGCCGGGTCAGCCGAACCGTTCGAGCTGTTCGCACCGATCGATCCGCTTGGGCCACTCGGGCCACTCGGGCCAGTCGGGCCAGTCGGGCCAGTGGGGCCAGTCGGGCCATCCGGCCGCTTCCGGGTCGGCGACGAGGTGGCGCGCGGCGGCATGGGGCGGGTGGTCGCCGCGCGCGACGAGCGGCTCGGCCGCCCGGTCGCGATCAAGGAGGCGCTCGACGCCGACGAGGCCACCCTGCGCCGGTTCGAGCGCGAGGTGCAGATCACCGCGCGGCTGCAGCACCCATCGATCGTCCCGCTCTACGACGCCGGCCAGTGGCCGTCGGGGCTGCCGTACTACGTCATGCGCCTGGTCTCGGGCCGCCCGCTGTCGGAGCGGATCGAGCAGGCCGGCTCGCTGGCCGATCGGCTCGGGCTGGTGCCGAGCTTCCTGGCCGCGGCCGACGCGGTCGGCTTCGCCCACCGGCAGGGGATCATCCACCGCGACCTCAAGCCGGCCAACGTGCTCATCGGCGAGCACGGCGAGACCGTGGTCATCGACTGGGGCCTGGCCAAGGTGATCGGCGAGGGAGAGACCGGGCTGGTCGTCGACGACGACCCGACCGGCGACGTCGAGCCCGACGTCCACGCGCCGCCCGAGGCCGAGGCCGCCGCCGCCGTGAGCGACAGCGACCGGGCGGTGGCCGACACCGCCGTGGGGCCGGGCCCGTTCACCCCGTCGAGCCCGGCCGGCACCCGCGCGCGCCCCAGCGCCGATGCGATCGTTCCGGGCGGACCGGCGGTCAGCTCCGACGCCGAGACCCGGGTCGGCGCGGTGCTCGGCACCCCGGGCTACATGGCGCCGGAGCAGGCCGCCGGCGATCCAGTCGACGTCACCTCCGACGTCTATGCGCTCGGCGCCACCCTGTATCACCTGCTGGCCGGCGCGCCGCCGCTGCGCACGAGCCGCCCGGCCGCCGCGATCGCCGAGGTCCTGTCCGGTCCGCCGCCGCCGCTGGCCGCCCGCGCGCCCGGCGCGCCGCCCGAGCTGCTCGCGATCGTCGACAAGGCGATGGCGATCGAGCGGGCCGACCGCTACTCCGACGCCAGCGCGCTGGCCGCCGACCTGCGCCGCTTCCTGACCGGCCAGCTGGTCGCCGCCCACCGCTACTCGCCGCGCGACCGGATCCGCCGCTTCGCCCGCCGCCACCGCGCCGCGCTGGCGGTGGCCGCCCTGGCCGCGCTGGTCCTGGTCGCCACCGTCGCGGTCGGGCTGACCCGGATCGTCGCCGCGCGCCAGCGAGCCGAGCGCGCCCGGGTCGATGCCGAGGCCGGCTGGCGCAGCGCCGAGCAGGCGCGTCGCCGCGCGGCCGAGCGGGCCGACGACTTCCTTCTCGCCCGCGCCCGCAGCGTCCTCGACGACGATCCGACCGCGGCGGCCGCGCTCGTCGGCCGGTTGCCGCTCGAGTCGGCCCAGTGGCCGCGTGCGCGGGCCATCCTCGACGCGGCGCGAGCGCGCGGCATCGCGTGGGCCCTGCCCGGTCGGCGCGGTCTGGTCGGCATCCTCGAGCCGGATCCGACCGGCCGCCACCTGCTCAGCAGCGACCGCGACGGCGTGATCGAGGTGCACGACCTCCAGCGGCGGACCTCGCGGGTCATCGCCGAGCTCGAGGGCGTGGCCGGCGCCGCCTGGGCCGACGGTGGCCGCGCCGTCGCCGTCGCCACCGCCACCGAGGTCCTCGTCATCGACGTGGCCAGCGGTGAGCGGCGGACGGTGACGACGTCGGGCTCGCCGATCGTCGACCTCGAAGGGCCGGACGACGCGTCGTTCGTGGTCTGGCGCGACCAGCAGGGCAACGTCGCCGAGGCCGCGCCGCCGTCGTGGACGCCGGCGCCAGTGGTGCGCGGCGCCGGCCAGAGCGGCTGGATCCGGGTCAGCGCCAGTGGCGGCCTCATCGCCACCTGGGGCCGCGACGAGAGGGTCGCGCTGTGGAAGCGCGGCCGGCGCGAGTCGCTGGTCACCGGCCGGCGCGACTGCCAGGTGGCGCTGCACCCCGGCGGCGCGCGGGCGGCGTTCGCCTGCGCCGACGAGATCGTCGAGTGGACCGTGGGCGGCGCGCGCCCGGTCCGCACCGGCCGCTGGCCTCGCCGGGCCGGCTTCGCCACGCCGATGTACGGCGGCGACGTGCTCTACGATCTGACCGGGCGCGGCGAGGTCATCGCGCTCTACCGCGGCGGCGCGTCCGAGACGGTGCTGACCGCGCGCAGCGGCCTGTTCCCGCTGGCGATGCCGGCCGGCCTGGCGCTGGCCAGCGGCACCGACTCGGTCGTCCTGGTCGAGCGGTCGTGGATCCACACCCTGCACGCGCCCGGCTCGCGCATCCTGCGCCTGGCCTCGGTCGCGGGCGGTCGCATGCTCGCGGCCGGCGGCACCGACGGGCGCATCCTGCTCTACGATCTGGATCAGGTCCGCCTGCGCCGACTCGCGCTTCCGTCCGGCGCGAGCCAGATCCTGTCGGTGACCGGCGGCGTCGCGCTGCTCGCGAACATCGGCGGCGAGATCGAGCGGCACGATCTGGCCACCGGCGCGGTCCGCCAGCTCGGCAGCGTGCGCGCGTACCCGGAGCGCTCGCGGGCCAGCCCGGACGGCTCGATCGCGGTGGTCATCAGCATGCTCGGCGAGGTCGCGGCGGTGCGCGCCCGCGACGGCGCGTTCGAGCTGCTCGCCGACGAGGGCGCGTCGATGGCCGATCCGGCCGGCCCCGATCGGGTGGTGTGGGAGCGCGGCGGGGCCGTGTGGGAGAAGCGCCCGTTCAGCGCCGAGCCGGCCCACCGGGTGGTCGCCTGGCCGACCCGGATCACCTCGATCGCGTCGCAGGGAGAGTGGCTGGCCGGCGCGCTCGCCGACGGCACGCTGTGGCGGCGCGCGCCCGGCGCCGGCCCCGACGCGGTCGAGCGGGTGCAGAGCGGCCGCGTGGTCGGCGTGGTCGCGGTCGGCGCCGACGGCGCGGTGTACGCCGCCGTCGACCGGCAGATCTGGCGCTGGCAGACCGGCGCGGTCGAGCGCTTCGCGGTCCTGACCGGCCCGGTGTTCGACCTCGCGCTCGACCCGGCCATCGGGCTCAGCGCGTCGACCACCGACGGCGCGGTGCACCTGGTCTCGCTGGCCGACGGATCGGTCCGGACCACGCCGCTGCCGGCGGCCGGCTCGCCGGCCGAGCTGTCGCGCCGCGGCGCGCGGGCGGTGGCGCGCAACGGCGCCAACTACCCGGTCGCGATCGACGTGGCCGGCGCGCTCGCCGACGTGATGACCCCGACCTGGGCGCTCGGCGTGTCGGTCGCGGGCGACGGCTCGGCCACCTCCGCGCTGCTCGGGTCCGGCGAGCTGGTGGTCGCCTCGCACGAGCTTCCGCGCGCGCCGGTCGCGCTGCGCGCGTGGCTGGCCGCCGCGACCAACGCCACCGTCGACGACAGCGGCGCGGTCGCGTGGCCCTGATGGCTACTCGGTGGCCGGCTCGCCGGTGAGGCAGGCCTCCTGCGTGCACTCGACGCCGAACGGCACGCACCGGCCGCAGCTGGCGTTGCAGCAGTGGGTGAGGCCGGTGCAGACCACCGGGCCGCACTGCTGACCGAAGACCTCCAGCGCGGCGATGTCCTCGCTCGAGAGCTGGAGATCCTCGACCGCGCCGGCGGCAGGCTCGGCGCTGACCCGCTCGCCGACCGTCTCGTCGTCGACCGGGACGACGGCGTCCTCGTCGACCGACGCGCACGACACGGCGAGCGCGACCAGGAATGAACCGAGAGCGACTCGCAGCATGCTCCTCATGGTTTCCTCCAGGGGTTGGTTGCGGCGCGACGGTAGCACGCACGCGCGCCGGTCCGGGATCGCGGAAAAGTTGCCCGCCCCCGCGCGCCATGAGAGGGGACGAAGATGCACACGATCGCCGTGGCAAACCGCAAGGGCGGCGTGGGGAAGTCCTCGGTCGCCACCCACCTGGCAGCCGCGCTCGGCATCGGAGGCTGGCGCGTGCTCGTGATCGACATGGACTCGCAGGCCAGCACCACCGCGATGCTGCTCGACGGCCTGCACGACGAGGCGCTGACCACCACCCAGCTCCTCCTGGGCGAGGCGCGCCTGGCGGATCTCATCCAGCCGTCCACCCGCGACGGCGTGTTCGTGGCCCCCGCCACCGGCGACCTCACCCAGGCGCAGTTCTCCATCGCCGGGCGCACCGGTCGCGAGACGATCCTGCGCCGCGCGATGCGCGAGATCGACGGCTTCGACGTGGTCGTCATCGACACCGCTCCGGAGCTGCAGCTCGCCACCCTGAACGCGCTGGTCGCCGCGTCGCACGTGCTGATGCCGTTCACGCCGGACCCCAAGGCGCTCGAGGGGCTCGAGACCACCTGCGAGGCGGTGTCGGAGATCGCCGCGGCCGAGCTCGGCCACCCCGCGATCCTCGGCTGCGTCCAGGTCGCCTACGACCGCCGCCTGTCGGTCACCGACGACTCGCGCCGCCAGGTCGAGGCGGCCTACGGCCCGCTCCTGCTCGACACCTGCATCCGCGCCAACAGCAGCTTCATCGTCTGCCCGGCGTGGCACCGCGACATCTTCGCGATGGAGCAGAAGGAGCGCGGCAAGAGCCGCGGCTCCGCCGATTTTCGCGCCCTGGCGAGCGAGGTCGCCGCGCGGCTCCCGCTGCCCGCGGCGCGCCCCGCCCGGGCCGCCGAGCAAGGGGTCGCGGCGGCGTAGCGAGCCGCGGCGCAGACACAAGGAGGAACGTCATGGCCAAGCTCCCCACCCAGTTCGTGAAGGCGCCGGCCGGAAGCCCGGCCCCGCGCCGGCGCAGCAAGAAGACCAGCCTGCTCGACCCCGAGGCCGCCCGCGCCATGCTGCGCGAGGTGCTGGTCCGGCTGACCGAGTCGGAGCACCGGCAGCTCGAGGACGCGCGCACCGAGCTGGCCCGCGCCGGCGAGGAGGTCACCATCGAGCAGATGATCCACCGGGTCATCGCCGAGTGGAGCGCTCGCCTGGCCGAGGCCCGCCGTCCGGTCGCGGTCCCGGTCGAGGGGATTCTCACCCAGCTGCGCCGCATGGCCAGCTCGCCGCTGCGCACCTGGCGCGACCTGGGCGCCGCCGCGCTGCGCCGGCTGTCCGGCCTCGGCGCCGCCGACCCGGCCTGACGCGGCGCCGGTCCGCTGCGGCACGGCAGCACGGCGCCGCGCATCGACATCGGGCATCATCGACGGAGAGGCCGCGATGTCCGCCGTCCGCACCGCACTCCCACGCGCCGTCATCGCGCTCGGCGCGGTCAGCCTGCTGACCGACGTCTCGACCGAGATGATCTACCCGCTGCTGCCGGTCTTCGTGGCCGGCGCGGTCGGCGGCGGCGCGCTGTCGCTCGGCCTCATCGAGGGCGTGGCCGAGTCGACCGCGTCGCTGGTCAAGCTCGCGTCCGGCGCGCTGTCCGACCGGATGCCGCGCCGCAAGCCGCTGCTGGTGATCGGCTACGGCCTGGCCGGCCTGGCCCGCCCGCTCATCGGCCTGGCCCGGATCTGGCCGGTGGTGCTGCTCCTCCGCTTCGCCGATCGGATCGGCAAGGGCCTGCGCGGCCCGCCGCGCGACGCGCTCATCGCCGACGCGGTGTCGGAGGACGCGCGCGGCCGCGCGTTCGGCCTGCACCAGGCCATGGACCACGCCGGCGCGGTCATCGGCCCGCTGTGCGCGGCCGGCCTGCTCGCCCTCGGCATGGAGATGCGCGGCGTGTTCCTGGCCGCGGCGGTCCCGGCGGCCGCGGTGATGATCGTGCTGTGGATCGCGGTGAAGGAGTCGCCGCGCGCGCTGCCGGTGGCCACGTCGCCGTCGGCCGCGCCGCCGTCGGCCGCGAAGCCGGTGGCCGCGCCGCTCGGCGCCGACTTTCGCCGCCTGGTCGCGGCCGTGGTCCTCTTCACCCTCGGCAACTCGACCGATGCGTTCCTGCTGCTTCGCCTCAACCAGGCCGGCCTCGGCGCCGAGCTGCTCGCGTTGCTGTGGTCGGCCCACCACGTGATCAAGATGGCCGCCTCGTACCTGGGCGGTCGCGCGTCGGACCGGTGGAGCCGCCGGCCCCTCCTGATCGCGGCCTGGCTCATGTACGGCGCGGTCTACCTGCTCTTCGCGCTGCTGTCGTCGCGGACCGCGCTCGTGGCCACGTTTCTGGCCTACGGGCTGACCCTGGGCCTGGCCGAGCCGGTCGAGAAGGCCTGGACCACCGACCTGGTGCCGCGCGAGCGGCGCGGCGCCGCGTTCGGCTGGCTGGCCGGCGCGACCGGCCTGGTCGCGCTGCCCGCCAGCCTGCTCTTCGGGCTGGTCTGGCGCTGGCAGGGCCACGCGGCCGCGTTCGGGCTGGGGGCGGGCCTGGCCGCCGCCGCGGCGCTCGCGCTTTGCCGGGTCGGCCGCGCCGAGTAGAATCCGCGCGTGGGACAGGCGCGCATCGATCTGGTGTTGACGGTGATCGGGTCCGACCGGCCGGGGCTGGTCGAGCTGCTTTCGAAGACGGTGACCGGGCACGGGGGCAACTGGGAGTCGAGCAGGATGGCGCGCATGGCCGGGCGCTTCGCCGGCATCCTCCAGGTCTCGGCGGCGCCCGCGGACGCCGATCGCCTGGCCGCCGCGCTGGGCGCGCTCGAGGGGCTGCGAGTCGTGGTCGAGCGCGCGACCGCGGCCGGCGCCGCGCCCAGCCCGACCCGGCTCCTCCGCGTCGAGCTGGTCGGCAACGATCGACCGGGGCTCATCCGCGATGTCTCCTCGGCGCTGGCCGACCGCGGCATCAACGTGGAGGAGCTGGCCACCGAGGTCGGCGACGCGCCGATGGCGGGAGGCATGCTGCTGAAGGTCACCGCCCAGGTGCGGGCGCCGCGCGACGTCTCGGCCGAGGCGCTGCGCCAGGTGCTCGAGGCGCGCGCCACCGACTTCATGGTCGAGGTCGGCCTCGCCGCCGAACCGGACGAGCGCGGCTGAACCGACCGCTGGCTGAACCTGACCTGGTCGCCTGACCTCCTGAATCTCCGGATCTGGATCCAAGGAGGGATCGCGGCCTCCCGCCCGGCCTGCGTAAGCGCTGCCGGCGCGCGGCCGTTCAAGCCCCTGATCGCGGGTGCGCGTCCTCCGAAATTGTCGGAGTGGGCTCGATCGCTCGGTAATTAAGCGGAATACGAGAGCTATTTCGACTTCTGGCCGAACCGATCGACAAACCCGACCCGTTTCTCTACCCTGCCGCCGGGCACACTTACGCACTTCCACGCCTCTGGAAAAACAAGGAAACGACCATGCAGCGAAAGACACTCCTGGTTCCCTTCCTCGGCGCCTCGCTCGCCGCCGCCCTCGCGGCCTGCGGCTCCGACAGCAAGGCGTCCCAGACCACGACTCCCGTGGCCGAGGCGCCGGCCACGCCCCCCGCGGCCGAGCCGACCCCACCCCCGGCCGAGCCGGTCAAGCCGCCGGAGCCGCCCGCGCCCACCTACCTGCCGGGCAAGTTCGTCTGGTTCGAGCTGCGCAGCACCGACGTCGAGAAGTCCAAGGCGTTCTACGGCCAGCTGCTCGGCTGGCAGATCGACACCCAGGAGATGTCGGGCGCCAAGTTCGAGATGGTGAAGGTCGGCGAGAAGGGCGTGGCCATCATCTCGGCCGCCGAGGGCAAGGCCAAGAGCCACTGGGTGCCCTTCGTGTCGGTGAATGATGTGGACGCCACCGCCAAGACGGTCGAGGAGCAGAAGGGCAAGGTGGTGACCCCCGCCGCCGACATCCCGAGCATCGGCCGCTACGCGATCGTGGCCGATCCGAACGGGGCCGAGTTCGCCCTGTTCAAGGGCGCCAACGGTGACGAGGCGGATCCCACGATGCCGGCCGCCGGCACGTTCGTGTGGAACGAGTACCTGACCAAGAACAAGAAGCAGCACGCGGCCGCGCTCGCCTTCTACCCGGCCGCGATCGGGTTCACCGCCCAGCAGATGCCGATGGGCGAGGGCAAGAAGAAGATGAACTACGACATGCTGATGGCGAGCAACCCGGGCGGCCAGGTCGTGCCGCGCGGGGGCGTGGCGGCGGCCAAGCCGGCCAGCCTGGGCGGCCAGTGGCTGCCGTGGGTGATGGTCGACGACGTCGACGCGGTGCTCGCCAACGTGAAGACGTTGAAGGGCAAGGTCCTGGTCAAGCCGCACGACATCCCGATGGTGGGACGCGCCGCGATCGTCGCCGATGGCGCGGGCGCGCCGCTCGGCCTGATCAAGCCGGCGATGCAGGCCCAGCCGGCCGCGCAGCCGGGGGCCGATCCCGCCGCGCAGCCGGGCGCCGCGCCCGCCGATCCCGCCGCGCAGCCGCCGGCCGCCCAGCCGCCGGCCGCCCAGCCCGAGAGCGGCGCCAAGAAGAACTGAGGATGTGACCGACGCGCGGGGAAGAGGGAGCAGCGGTCGGGCTCCTCCTCGCGCGAACCCCGCAAGGGGTCGCCCCGGGTCGCTGCTGCGGCCCGGGGCTTTCTTTTTGCGGTGGCTCGACGCACCCTCGACGGCCATGTCGGGTTCGCTCTCGGATCGCGCGCTGGTGGTGGATGCGTCCGCCCACGGGCAGGCGCTGTCCAGCTACCTGCGCGGCGCGCTCGGCCGACCGTGGGCCGAGATCCGCCGCCTGGTCGAGACCGGCAAGGTGTTCGTCGACGGTCGGCGCGCCGAGCGGGCCAGCCAGCCGGTCGCCACCGGCCAGCGGGTCGAGCTGCGCATGGCGTCGCCGCGCCCGCGCGATCCGCGCACCGAGGTGCGCATCGCGCACGAGGACCCTCAGGTGGTGGTGATCGACAAGCCGCCCGGCGTCTCGACGGTGCCGTACGAGACCCGCGAGCGCGGCACCGCGATGGACCTCCTGCGCGACGCGTGGCGCCGCCAGGGCCGCGCGGCCACCAGCATCGCGCTCCACGTCGTGCACCGGATCGACAAGGACACCTCCGGGCTGGTGGTGTTCGCCAAGACCAAGCGGGCCGAGATCGGGCTGGGCGCGCAGTTCCGCGCCCACACGGTGGACCGCGAGTACCTGTGCCTGGCCCACGGCGACGTGCGCTTCACCCGGGTGGAGTCGTTCCTCATGCGCGACCGGGGCGACGGCCTGCGCGGCTCGTCGCCGGAAGGGCGCGGCAAGCGCGCGGTCACTCACGTCCAGGTGGTCGAGCAGTACGGGCTGGCCACGCTGTGCCGGGTGCGCCTGGAGACCGGCAAGACCCACCAGATCCGCATCCACTTCGCGGAGCGCGGCCACCCGCTGGTCGGCGAGACGGTCTACATCCGCGATCTCGTCCGCGCCGGCGCGCGCCCGATCGACTCCGAGCGCCTGATGCTGCACGCCGAGCTGCTCGGCTTCGCGCATCCGACCACCGGGGCGTGGCTCTCGTTCGACAGCCCGGCCCACGACCTCGCGCCGGCGGTGATCGATCGGATCCTGCAGGCCGCCCGGCGCGCGCCGCGCCCCTGAGGGCGTGGTTTTGGTAGCATGGCGTCCGTGACGCGCGGCTCTCGTCTTCGTCGGTGCGCCGTGCTGGTGCTCGCGCTGGCGTGCGCGACCGGCCGCCTGACGGTGGCGCGGGCGCAGGGGCAGGGCGACGCCGGCGCGGCCCAGCGGCGGCGCCAGGCCAGCGAGCACGTCAAGCGCGGTGACGAGTTCAAGGACGGCGGCGACTACGAGGCGGCGGCGCGCGAGTACCAGCAGGCGTACGCGCTGGTCCCTCACCCGGTCCTGTTCTTCAACCTGGCCCAGGTCTACCGGCTGAAGGGCGACCGCGAGCAGGCGCTCGAGTACTACGAGCGCTACCTGGCCGGCGACCCGGATGGGCGGGCCTCGGGGCAGGCGCGCCACTTCGCGGCCCAGCTGCGCGCGGAGATCGAGCGCGAGCGCCAGGCTGTTTGCGAGCAGCGCCGCCAGGGCGCGCGGCACGCGCCGCCCACCGCCGGGGTGGACGCGCGGGTCGACACCCACGGCGAGGACGACCGCGGCGCGGCCGGGCGCGGCCTCCGGGTGGGCGGGCTGGTGCTGGCCGGCGCCGGGGTGGCCAGCCTCGGTGTGGGTGTCGTGTTCGGGCTGCGCGCGCGCCGGATCAGCGACGACATCGACGGCCACGACGAGGGCGCGTGGCCCGACGACCTCCTGCGCAGCCAGGCCGAGGGCGCGCAGGCGGAGCAGAACATGTTCATCCTGACCGCGTCCGGGGTCGCTGCGGTGGCGGCAGGCGGGCTGCTCTACTACATGGGACATCGGGCGCGCCGGGACGCGGAGGAGCGCGCGCTGACGGTGACGCCGGTCGCTGGCGAGCAGATCGGTCTGGCGGTTTTCGGGCGGTTCTGAGGGTCCTGGGCCCTCGGCGGCCCCGCCGTGGATCACCCGGTGGGGCCCGGCTCCCCAGGCGGTCCGCCGATCGCGGGGCCCGGAAGCAAAGCGGTCGGTTGTATGATCCGGCGGAGTTCCCCCCGGGACCACAAGGCCCGGGGTCCCGCACCGACGCCCCGCTGGACCGTGTCTCGCCCGATCCTCACCGCCGCTCTCCTCGCCGCGCTCGCGACCGCCGCGCGGCCGAGCAGCGCGCGCGCCGAGCCCGCGGGCACTCGCTCGGTGCTGGTCGAGATCGAGCCCGATCCGGCGCGGTCGGCGCCGTCGCTGCGCGCCGACCAGCCGTTCACCGTCTTTCTCAACACCCAGGGCGGCATCTACACGCCGGGCGAGCCGAACGACTCGCGCGAGAACGTGACCAGCGTGCCGGACCTGCCGGCCGACATCCCGGCCTGGCCCGGCAGCGAGGAGGAGCGCGCCGCGCTGCGCACCTGCGTGGCCGAGCTGTTCGGGCCGTTCGGGGTCGTCGTCACCGACGAGGATCCGGGCGACGTCCCCCACCTCGAGGCGGTGATAGGCGGCGATCCGTCGCAGCTGCAGCTCATGGCCAACGTGGCCGGCGTGTCGCCGTTTCTGACCAACTGCGGCGTCATCGACGACTCGATCGTGTTCGTGTTTCCGTCGGTGGTGGGCGCCGACCCGCGCCGGCTGTGCGAGACCGTGGCCCAGGAGGTCGCCCACTCGTTCGGGCTCGACCACGAGTACCTGTGCCAGGACCCGATGACGTACCTGACCGGGTGCGGCGACAAGTCGTTCCTGTTCCAGGACTCGGTGTGCGGCGAGTTCGAGCAGCGCGAATGCAAGTGCGGCCGATCGCAGAACTCGGCCCAGCTGCTGCTCGAGCGGGTCGGGCGCGGCGAGCAGCCCGGCGTGTGGCTGAACCAGCCCTCGTCCGGCGACCAGCTGGCCGCGGGGTTCCCGGTCCAGGCGGTGCTGACCCGGGCGCCGGTGTCGCTCGATCTCTACGTCGACGGGATCCTGGCCGACAGCGCCTCTCCGTCGGACAGCGGCGACCCGTACCAGTTCGTCGACTTCGACACCGAAGACACGCTGCGCTCGGGCACCCATCAGGTCGAGCTGGTGGCGCGCTACGGCGGCGGGGACCGCAAGGTCAAGGCGCTGGTCGAGGTCGAGGGCGCGCCGGGCGAGGAGGTGGTGTCGGAGGGGTGCGCTGCGGGCGGAGGCCGCGACGGCGGCGCGCTGGCCGGCCTGGTGGTGCTGGCGATCGCGCTGGCCTGTCGCCGGCGGCGCGGGCTGGTCGCGATCGGCCTGGCGGCGCTCGCCGCGGCGCCGGCCGGTTGCTACACGAGCGTGTTCGGCTCGCCGACCGACGACATCGAGTCCGGCTGCCCGGGCGCCGGCGAGGTGAGCCCGGCCATCGGCGTCCTGTGGACCCCGCAGGGCGGGACGTGCACCGCGACCCTGGTCAGCGCGTACGGGCTCATCACCGCGGCGCACTGCGTGGCGGACGCGGTGGCCGACGACGAGCCGATCGTGGTCGTGCTGGGCGGGCGGCAGTACATCGCGGGGGCGGCCGAGGTCTATCCGGAATGGGCCCCGGGCGCGCCGGTCGACGACGTCGCGGCGCTGGCGGTGACCCGGCAGGTCGAGGGGGTGACGCCGCTCCCGCTCGACGCCGACGAGCCGACCTTCGGCCAGGAGTTCACCTTGATCGGCCACGGCGAGTGGGCGCCGGACGAGGTGCGCGACGCCGAGCGGCAGGCCCAGGTCGGCGCGGTCAATGACGTGCAGGCGCGCTCGTTCTCGTACCAGGAGGAGGTCGACGACGGCTGCCTGGAGGGGCGCGGCGGCGGTCCGGTCCTCGACCGCGACTCCGGCCAGCTGCTCGGGCTGCACGGCGAGGACCGCGCCGTCATGCGGGTGGATCAGTACGCCTGCTGGCTGGCGTGCGGCGCGGCGCCCGAGGCGCTGCCGGGCGGGCTCGGCGAGTGCGACTGCACGCGCGCCGACTCGCGGCCGTGCGGCGAGTGCGGGGCCGAGTTCCTCGACTTCGGGTCCCGCACCTGGTCGGCGTGCGAGCCGGCCGAGGACCTGCACCCGTGCGAGAGCGGGCAGACCTGCGACCCCAGCGGCGCGTGCGTGCCCTAGTGCACCGCGGCCGAAGTGACATCAACGATCCGGTGCGCCTCACCGCCGATCGCTGCGTTGCAACTCCTCGAGCTACAGCGAGTAGCCCATCGTCGTCGCGCCTTGCGCTCGACGGCGATCCACACCGCCTCGTTGAT
>DATHKR010000250.1:0-8876 GCA_035489015.1 Kofleriaceae bacterium
CGCCGCGAGCTCGAGGCACTCCTTGCCGGGTGTGAATCGTGTCGCGAGCTCGCTCAGGTGCTCGAGCCGGTGGATAGCGCGATCGCGTTCGCTGACACCAACGCGTCGGAGCCGCTGGCGGGCACGCACGGCGACACCGCAGCCGCTCGTCAGGATCACGACCTCGCCGAGGCCACGACCGACCGATATCGAATCACCGGCGAGGTGGGTCGCGGCGAGATCGGTCGGGTGCTGCGTGCGCGGGATCGAGTCCTCGATCGGTCGGTGGCGCTCAAGGAGCTGTTCGCGGCGAGCGACCAGACACGCAATCGCTTCATCCGCGAGGCGGTGATCACCGCGCGCCTTCAGCACCCATCGGGTGCCGGTCCACGATGCGGGTCATCGCGACGGTCGGTTCGAGTTCCATGCGATGAAGCTGGTCGCCGGAAGGCCGCTCGACGAGGCGATCGCGGAGGCATCGACGCTGGCGCGGCGGCTCGCTCGTACCGCGCCGCCGGCCTCGATCAAACCGCTGCAGGCTCGCTGCTGGGCACGCCGGCCTACATGGCGCCCGAGCACGCGGCCGGCGAACCAGTCGACGAGCGAGCCGACGTGTACGCACTCGGCGCGATCCTGGCGAACAGGACGAACAAAGCGCCGATCCGAGGGGACGGCGACTGTCGCCTGTGCCCCGGATGGACGGCCAAGGGAAAGCTCGCGCCCTCCATCACCGTCGCGGATTGAGGACCATCGCAACTCCCTTGGCTCTGAGCTTCGTCGCACCGGGCCATGGATGCCACGGCGCCCCCGGCCTGGCCCATGGCGGTAGCAGAGCGCGGGTTTCGTCGTCGCGGCGACGTCCGAGCTGCATCGGCGCCTGGTCGCGCTGATGAAGGATTGCTTCGGGACCTGATCTGGTCGCTCTCGACCCCATCGACCGCGCCGGCCGGGTACCGGGATGGGCAGTCACCCCAGGAGGGTGGTCGACTCGAACGATCGACAGAAGCAAAAGCCCGCTGCCGGGCGCAGGTGGACCGATGGGGCCGCGATACGATGGTCATTGGCGGACGTCTGGTGGGGGGATGACAGCGCCGCATCCGATTCAGAGACGCTTGTGGGCGGAGGAGCTGGTTCGACTGCGTCGCGCGCGGGAACGCGAGCGCTATGCGGCGTCGCAGCGGCGCGGCCGGATCGATCCGAACCCGCATCAGATCGATGCGGTCATCTTCGCCTTGGAGCGGATTCCATCGGGCGGTTGCGTGCTGGCCGACGAGGTCGGACTGGGAAAGACCATCGAAGCCGGGCTGGTGATCGCCCAGCTGATGGCCGAAGGCACTCACCGCGTGCTGGTCATCGTCCCCAAGCCGCTGATGGGGCAATGGCAGCACGAGCTCTACACCCTCTTTGGGCTCGAGGCGCGGGACGGAATGGCCGGTGCTCTGGCGGGGGGCGGTGTCTTCATCGTCGGGCGTGAGTTCGCCGGCACCACGCGCGGGGCGAGCGCAATCGCAGAAGCCGAGCCGTTCGGGCTATGCGTCATCGACGAGGCACACGAGATCTTCGCTGGCATTCACCGCCGCTACGACCGCGACGGACAATATCGCGACGATTCGGAGGACGCGATGATCGCCCACCGGGTCAAGAGCGCGCTCGGCGGCACGCCAAAGATCCTGCTCACGGCGACGCCGATACAGAACTCGCTCACCGAGCTATGGGGGCTCGTCCAGTACGTCGAACCGACCGGCACGCTGCTCGGTGACCTGCCCACGTTCCGGGCGGTGTTCTGCGACGGCGATGACCGGACCCTCGCTGCCGGGCAGGAACACGAGCTACGCCGCCGGGTCGACCAGATCTGCAAGCGCACCCTCCGGCGACAGGCGCAGGAGTTTCTCGAGAGGCCATTCGTCCATCGCAGCGCGCTCCTGGTCGAGTACTCGATGAGCCCGGAGGAGCGTTCGCTGTACGAGGACGTCACGCGCTATCTTCTCGAGCCGAACCTCTGCGCGTTTCGCGGGCGCCAGCGCCAGCTCCTGCTCATCGGGTTTCATCGCCGGATGGCGTCGTCACTGCCGGCGCTGGCCGCGAGCCTGCGCAAGGTCGCCGAACGGCTCGAACGGATCCTCGCTGGAAAAGAGCCCGGGGCCGAGGCGGCCGAGGCGTTCACCGCCGATCTCGAGGACGACGAGCTCGCCGGATCGACGGCTGGCGAGGAGGACGTCCCGCTCGATCCGGGCGCAGTCGCCGCGGAGCTGAGCCGCGTCAACAGCTTCATCGCACGCGCACGGTCCATCACCAGCGACACCAAGGCGACGAAGCTCCTCGAGGCGATCACGATGCTGCGAGCCCGCGGAGAGCGAGGCGAGGGCAGTGGGCGCGTGGTCGTCTTCACCGAGTCACTCACCACACAGGACTACCTACGCGCGGAGCTTCTCGAGGCAGGCATCGACGACCGGGACATCACGCTGTTTCGCGGCAACAACGACTCACCGCGCGCCCGCGAGGCGCTCGAGATCTGGCGCGCCGAAGTCGAGAAGGATCTGCCCGCATACACGCGCCCCACGCCCGACGTCGCGGTCCGGCTCGCCCTCGTCCACGAGTTCAAGACACGGTCGCACATCTTCCTGTCCACCGAGGCTGGCGCCAAGGGCCTCAACCTCCAGTTCTGCGACACCTTGATCAACTACGACCTGCCGTGGAACCCGCAGCGGATCGAGCAGCGGATCGGCCGTTGCCACCGCTACGGCCAGCGCCGGGACGTCGTGGTCGTCAACTTCTCGTCGACCGACAACGAGGCGCAGCGCCTCTTGCTCGACATCCTCATGACCAAGCTCGACCTGTTCGGCCGGGTCCTCGACGCCTCCGATGTGATTCTGCACGAGCCGACGACCGACACCCCGGAGTTGGTCGGGGACGCTCGCGCCCGACTTCCAGAGTCGGCTCGCCCGCATCTACGAACGGTCGCGCACGATCGAAGAGATCGAGGCGGAGCTGCGCAAGCTCCGGGAGGACGTGGCCGAGCAGCGTACCGCGTACGAGGCCGCGATCGCCCGCACACGGCACGTGATCGAGTCGCGGCTCGATGAGTCGGTCAAGAGCGTGTTCCTCCGGATTCAGGACGAGCTCCCGCTCAGTCTGGCAGAGCTGGACCAGCGCCTCGACCGGATACTGTCCGGGTATCTGGACGCAATCGGCGCGCGCCACGAGCGGCGCAAGACCGCGGGCCGCATCCACTACGCGATCGCGCCGTGTCCCGACCTACCCGACGAGCTGCGCGACGGGCTGTCGGTCGCGATCGGACACGCCAAGGGGCTCGAGGACACCGATCCGCTCCACCTCGGTCATCCGCTGCTGGCCGCCGCGATCGGCGAGGCGCGCGCGGCGACAATTCACAGTCGGCCGATCCGGTTGGCCCTCGGCGCCGGCGCGCCCGCGAGCCTGATCCCTCGGCGTGGCCAGCGCGGTCGTCTCGTCCTGGCAAAGGTCACGTACCGCGGTTTCGAGGTGATGGAGCACCTGCAGCCGGTCGTCGTGTTCGAGGGCGAGAGCTCGCCGCTCACCGCGGAGGAGGCTGGTGCGCTGCTCCGGCTGTCGCCGTCTGATGCTCCGGGCCTGACCTCGGTCGCCGTCGACGCCGACGTGATCGACGACGCGATCGACGAGATCCTGTTCTTCGACCAGGCGACGGTCGCCGAGGTGGAGCAAGAGCGGTTCGAGCGCTCCATCGAGCAGATCGAGCGCTTCCTGGATGATCGCCTCCTGGTGCAGCGACGGCTGCGCGAGTCGGCCGAGGCGAAGTTCGCGCGAGCGCAGGACCGCCGCGATGCTGCCCTGGGCTCCGACGCTCGCGATGCCGCGGAGCAGGAGTTGCGCGCGCTGGAGAAGAGGATCGACGAGCTCGACGCCGCGATCGACCGGCTCGAGCGACGGGACGACGAGAGCTACGAGAAGTGGCGGGACCAGGCGCATCAGCGCCGCTACGCGACGCCCGAGGTCGAGAGGATTCTGGATCTGGAGTTCGTTCTCGAATGAATGGCATCGAGGAGCAAGACGTGGCGCTCAAGATCCTTCACACGGCCGACTGGCACCTGGGCATGCAGTTTCGTGGCTTCGACGACGATTGCCGGCTGCGCCTCACTCGCGCCCGGCTCTCGGTCGTCAAGCGACTGCTCGATCTGGCCGAGCGGTACGCGGTCAACGCGGTCCTGTGCGCCGGTGATCTGTTCGACGACCCCACGCCCGAGCAGGAGTGGTGGGAGGGCCTCGCCAATCTGTTTCAGGAGCGCCACTGGAGCGATCGCCCCGTGTTCTTGCTGCCGGGCAATCATGATCCGATAACAAGCAAGTCGGTGTACGGCGCCGAGCACGCGTTCCGGCACGCGCTTCCGCCCTGGGTTCATGTCGTCGATCGCGACGACTTCTCGTACGAGATCAGCCCGGACGCCGTGCTCTACGCCTGCCCGTGCCGGTCCTTGGCTGGGGATCGTGATCTCGCGCTCGCCCTGCCGGACCGGCAGCCGGGTGACCCGCGCATCCGCATCGGTCTGGCCCACGGCTCCACCTTCGACATCCCGGGCTGCCAGACCAACTTTCCGATCGCCCGCGACGCCGTCGAGCAGCGCGGCCTCAACTATCTTGCGGTCGGCGATACGCACAGCTTTCGCGAGGTACCCCCCGGCGCCCGGATGCCGACGGTCTATCCGAGCGCTCCCGAGCAGACCAATTTTGGGGAGGAGGATGCGGGCTATGCGGCCCTGGTCTTCTTCCGCCGGAGCGGTGGCCGCCCGGCCATCCATCGCGAACGGGTCGGTCAATGGAGCTGGCGCGAGGCTCATGTGACCAGCCTCGACGAGCTGCGGCGACTGGCGACCGACGACGGCCTGCGCCAGACGGTGCTTCGCTTGACACTCGAGTTGCGGGTGTCGCTCGCCGAGTACGACGAGGCACAGCGGCTGATTCGCGAGCTCAAGGGAAGCTCCGCCGCGCACGGTCGAGTTGGCGTGCTCCAGCTCGACGATCAGAAGCTCGAGGTCGACACCAGCCAGCTCGGGGATCTCAAGGCGAGCTTGCCTCCGGTGCTGGCCGCGGTGGTCGACCGCCTCGAGCAGGCCCAAGCCGACGACCCGCAGGTGGCCCAGCGCGCTCTCTATCATCTCTATCGACTCGTGCGGGAAGGCGGGCGACGTGCGACTGGTTAGGTTGAAAGCGCGAAGCTTCGGCTGCGTGCAGTCGGCTGCGATCGAGTTCGGTCCCGGACTCAACGTCCTGTTTGGTCCCAACGACCTGGGCAAGTCGAGCCTCGCCGAGGCCATCCGGTTTGCGCTCCTGCTCCAGCACGGCTCGACCCACAGCGAGGCGTTCGTCCCGTGGCGTGAGGACGCCAGCCCCGAGGTCGAGCTCGTCTTCACGACGGAGCCGGACAAGTTCTGGCGCATCCGCAAGTCGTTCGGCAAGGGGACCCGCGGCTCGTCGACGTTCGACTTCTCCAAGGATGGCGTCTCCTTCTCCACTGACGCCAAGGGCCGCGAGGTCGACGGCGAGATCCGGAAGCACCTGCGTTGGGGCATCCCCGAGCCGGGCGGCAAGAGCGCGCCGCGCGGGATGCCGGAGAGCTTTCTCACCACCGTCCTCCTGGCGCGGCAAGACGGCGTCACCGAGCTATTCGGTCGCCATCTGGGAACCGATCAGACCGACGGCGGCAAGAAGCTGCTCACCGAGGCGCTCCAGGCGGTCGCGCAGGACCCGCTGTTTCTGACGGTGCTCGAGCGCGCGCAAGACAAGGTGGAGGAGGCATTCACGCCGACGGGCGCATACAAGCGCGGTAAAGGAGCGCCGTTTGCGCGTATGAAGGACCAGATCCGACAGGCGGAGGATGACTACCAGAGCTCTGTCCGGCTGGTCGCCGAGAGCGAGTCTGCTCGCGACCGCCTTCGCGAGATCAGCGAACAGCTCGTCTTCGAGGAGGACGAGCGGACGCGGGCGGGCGAGGCGCTCGCCCAGATCGATGCAATCCTGGCGGTGGATGCCCGGGTGCAGACCGCCCGGCTCGACGTCGAGCGAATCCAGCTCCTCCGCACGAAGGTGACCGAGACCCAGGCAGAGCGCGACGAGTTCGCCCATGCCCTCGTTCGCGCCGAGGCAGAGCTGCGCGAACGCTACGGCGAGTTCCGTGACATCGAGTCCTCCATCGCGCGCATCCGGCGCGAGATCGAGAGCCTCGAGAGCGGCGAGAGCGCGCATCAGCGGACAGTTCGTCAGGGAGTCCTCGAGAAGCAGATCGCCGATCTCGACGTCCAGCGCGAGAAGCTCACCAACCAGCAGCAGCGGGCCGTCGCGGTGCGAGACCTGGACCACCGGCTCGCGGCCCTGGGCGGCGAGGCAGCCTCCCTCGCCGCCCAGGTGACAAAGATCGAGGCAGGGATTGCCGCGAGCGACACCGCGGTCGAGGAGGCTCAGGACAATCTCAAGAGCCTCAAGGGCACCCGCCTGTGGATGTCGCGCCAGGAGCTGGTCGGCCGGATCGAGCGGATCCGCGACGCCGGCCGTCGCCACCAGGAGCTCGAGACCAGGGCCGAGGAGCTCGAGCGTCGAGCCCAGTTCCTTCGCGCGGAGCTGGAGGGGGACGCCCTTCCCGACCGCCGCGAGATGGATCGGGCTCGCGAGCTCGAGCGCGCGACGCAGATCGCCGAGGCCGCGCTCGACGTCGGCCTGGCGGTGGAGGTCCGCGCCCGAGCGGCGTGCCAGCTCGTGCAGGCCGTCTCCCCTGACAAGATGCTCCAGTTGGCCGCGGGCGAGACATGGATCCTCGAAGGTGGCAAGGAGATCGGATTCAGCGTGCCGGGCCTGGTCGAGGTCGTCGTGCGCGGCGGCCGTCAGGAGGCTCGTGCCGCTGCGGACCGCGCCCGTGATGTCTATGAATCGCTTGTGGCGCCATGGCTCTCCAGCAGCGGCGCCAGTTCTCTCACCGAGCTCGAGGCTCGCGTCCAGGCAGGCGCCGACAAGCGCCACGGGCTCGCTCGCTTGGAGGCGGAAGCCGAATCCGTGCGTGGTCAGGCTCGGGTTGTCGATACCGGCGGCGCGGATCTGGCTACGCTCGAGGCGCGCCGGGTCGATTGCGAGCGCCAGCTCGACGAATACCCACGCGACGTGCTCGAGGAGCGGGCCCGGGGGCTGGGCCCTGCGCAGCTCACCGCCGTGGAGACCCAGATCGCCGCGTGCGAACGAACCGTCGACCAGGCGAGGACACGAAGCGCCCAGCTCGAGGCCGACCTCGCGAGCCGGCGAGCGAGCGCCGCGGCCGCCGCAAACACTGCCGCCCAGGTCGAGCGCGCCCGCGATCACGCTCTCACCGAGCTCGGCCAGCCGTGGTTCGCCCTGCTCGAAGCCAGCGAGCGACAGCTCGCCGAGATCCAGTCCAGGCGCGATCAGGCGCGGGCCGAGCTGCAGACTCTCGGCGCCGGCGAAGAGGACCGATTGCGAGTCGCCCGCACCCAGCTAGGTCAGGCCACCGACGCGGCCGCGGCTGTCGTCGAACGCCGCTCCGAGACAGAGGGCCGCGTCGCATCGTTCCGCCAGCAGGCGGCCGAGCGAGCGGGCGAGGTCAAGGTCCGCCAGGAGACCTTCGATCGCGAGGACCTGCCGGGCGCCGTCCAGACTCTCGAGCGTCTGATTCGCGAGCGCGATGCGCTCCCGCGACCACCGGGGATGCCGACTCCGACCCTGGTCAGCCGCGAAGCCGCCACGCGCCGCGCCATGGACGTCGACGTCTCGGTTCGCGCCCTGCGAGCCGAGCTTCACGCCGCTGAAGGCGCACTCGGCCAGGTCGGCGGCGACGTCGCTCGCGAGCGCTGCCAGGCCAGCCAGGCCAGCCTCGAGAAGTATCGCGCCCACGAGCGTGGCCTCGAGCTCGAGTACAAGGCCTGGCGCCTTCTTGTAGAGACACTCAAGGAGGCCGAACGCGATCAAGCCTCTCACCTGGGCGAGACCATGGTTGACCCCATCGCCCAGCGCTTTGGCGAGCTGGCCGGCGCTCGCTACGGCGCCCTCGACCTCGGCCCCTCCCTGGAGACCGCCGGCATCCAGGCCGCCGGCGAGTCCCGCGACCTGGCCCGGCTCTCCGTTGGCACCCGCGAACAGCTCTCGACCATCTTCCGCCTGTCCCTCGCCGAACAGCTCCGCAGCGCGATCCTCCTCGACGACCAGCTCACTCAGACCGATCCGCAACGCATGACCTGGTTCAAGCAGCGCCTGCGCGAGCTCGCGCAGAACATCCAGATCATCGTCCTCACGTGCCGTCCGGATGACTATCTCCTCGACGGCGAGCGCCCCGATGGCCAGCCGTACTACGAGCTGGGCGCCCTGCGGGCACACGATCTCGAGCGTCTCGTTCAGCGTGCAACATGAGCTCCTCCATTGCGAAGAGGCCATGATCCTGTACGCCGCGACGATCGACGGCCTCTACTCGGTCTAGCGACCGGCGAGCTGCCAGAGGAGAAACGCCTGCACCTGCGCGAGGTCCCCGATGCGCTCGGTCATGGCCGTGCCTGCGCCGTGGCCGGCCGTCGCGCTGGTGCGCAGCAGGATGGGCGCCTCCCCGCGCTGGGCGGCCTGCAGGGCCGCCACCATCTTGCGCGAGTGCCAGGGTGCCACCCGCGGGTCGTTGGCCCCGGCGGTCATCAGGATCGCCGGGTACTCGGTCTGAGCTTCGTCGCACCGGGCCATGGATGCCACGGCGCCCCTGCCCTGCCCTGGCCCAGGGCGGGCGGGCCGTCACCGGCGCGCGCGCAGGAGGCGGCGCCGCAGGGCCTGCTTCTGGGCCGCCGCCTTGGGCAGGCGGTCGAACCAGCCGAGCGCCCACGCGGCGCGCCCGGCCCGCAGGCCGACCTGACCCATCTCTTCCA
>DATHKR010000251.1:0-3050 GCA_035489015.1 Kofleriaceae bacterium
GCGGCGCGCTCAGTAGATCTTGCAGTCGGGCAGCGCCTCGCGCAGGCGCTCCACGGTGCCGGGCGGTAGCGGGTTGTCCGTGATGCGCAGCTCGGCCAGGTGCCGGGCCTCGAACAGCTCGTCCGGCACGGTCGTCAAGCCGGAGCACCAGACGATCAGGCGTCGCAGTCGGGGGAGCTGGACGATCGCGGCGGGCAATCGCTCGAGGCTGGGCGAGGCGATCCACAGCTCCTCGAGCGAGACCATCTCGGCCAGCACGTCGGGCGGCTCGGCGAACGGGTGGTCGCCGAGGTGGAGGAACCGCAGCGAGGCGAGGCGGGTCAGCGCGCGGGGCAGCTGGCGGAGCGGGTTGCGGGTCAGCCACAGGGTGTGGAGCTCGGTCAGGTCGGCGACCGCGTCGGGCAGGTCGGTCAGCTGGTTGTCGCCGAGGCCGAGCGCCTGTAGCTCGGCCAGCTCGAACACGGCCGGCGGCACGCTCGACATCGCGTTCTCGGCCAGGTGGAGGATGCGGAGAGACGGAAGCCAGGCGAGCTCGCTCGGCAGCGACGTCACCCGGTTGGCGTGCAGGTCGAGCTCCTGCAGCGCGAACAGGTCGGCGAGCTCGGCGGGCACGGTGGTGAGCCGGTTGGAGGAGGCGTCGATCCGCCTCAGCTCGAGCAAGCGGCCGATCGCGGGCGGCAGCTCGGCCAGGGCGTGGTGCGCGAGGCTCAGGCTGGTCCCGGTGATGCGCGCCTCGAGGGCGCCGATGGCGCGCGCCGGATCCCGCAGAGACAGCGCGATGGCGGCCCCTCCCTGCGCGATGAACGCGGCCTCGAGCGCGGCGGGGTCGACGGCCGGGTCGGCGCCGAGCTCGCCGACCGCCGCGTCGAGGCGCGCCGCCGTCATGAGGCGCGGGGCGCGATCGAGCTCGAGCGCGGCGAGGCGACCGGCCAGGGACGGGGTGGCGAGCCGGCGGACCAGCCGGCGGAACCGGCGGGCCACCGCGTGGTCACGCTCGTCGTCGCCGCCCCAGCCGCGCGCGATCGCCGCGGCCAGGCCGGCCGGCGACATCGCCGTCGCTTGCTCGACCGCGCCTGGCTCTCCGTCGGTGACCGCGGCGAGGACGCACTGATCGACCTCGGGTGGCGCCGGGGACGAGGACGGCGGGGGCAGTGGGCCGTACTCGGATCGCCGGACCACGGTGCCGGCCCGGTCGAGGTGCTCGATCGCGTGGGTCTCGCCGAAGTGGGCGCGGACGAGCGGGGTGCCGTCGCGGCGCCAGGCCTCGGCGCCGCCTTCCAGGACTCCGTTGCGCCGGGCGTACCGGACGCGCGGCGAGCCGTCGTCGCGGCGCTCGGTCACGATGACCTGGCCGTCCTCGTGGTGCTCCTCGCCGACGAGGATGCCGCTCGCGCTGTAGCGGCGCTGGCTGCCGACCGGCACGCCTTGCTCGGTCCACGTGCCGTCCAGCCAGGATCCCGACCGGTGATGGACCGCGAGCGGCGGCACGCCGGGAGGTCGCTGCGGCAGCGGGGTGCCGTCGGAGCGGACCGCCACGCCGGCGCGATCGAAGCAGCGTGCGCCGGTGAAGAGGCCCCGACGGTACTCGGCCTCGATCTTCCAGATCGACTCGCTCATGCCGGGCGAGAGCATGTTCTCGGTGGTGACGCCGTCGGTCGCGAACCATGTGCGGGGCCCGTGGAGCAGGCCGGCCTCGTAGCCGGCGCGCTGGGCCAGCTCGCCGGTCTCGTGGTATCGCGTGGTCGGGCCGTGGAACTGGCCGGCGACCAGCTCCGACTCGCAACAGAGCGTGCCGTCGGGCCGCCAGTAGCGGACCACGCCGTGCAGGCGGCCCTTCGCGTCCTTCGGGCCGAGGACCCACTCGTTGTCCTCGGGGGACCACCACGCTTCCGCGGGTACGGACTCCGGCCGATCCGGCACGGCGCTACGCGTCCACGTCGAAGCGCACGCCCTGAGCCAGGGGCAGCGCGCGCCCGTAGTTGATCGTGTTGGTGGCGCGCCGCATGTACGAGCGCCACGCGTCGGAGCCGGACTCGCGGCCGCCGCCGGTCTCCTTCTCGCCGCCAAAGGCGCCGCCGATCTCGGCGCCGGACGGGCCGAGGTTGACGTTGGCGATGCCGCAGTCGGAGCCGGCGGCCGACAGGAATCGTTCCGACTCGCTCAGATCGCGGGTGAAGATCGACGAGGAGAGGCCCTGCGACACCGCGTTGTGTTGCGCGATCGCCTCGTCGAGATCGCGGTGGCGCACGACGTACAGGATCGGCGCGAACGTCTCGCGCAGCATCGGCCCGGACTGGGCCGGCAGCTCGACCAGCGCCGGTCGCGCGTAGTGGCCGCCGGGACCGACCGCGACCGGCTCGCCGCCGTGCACGGTGCCGCCCATCGCGCGCGCCTGGTCGAGCGCCGCGGCCATCGCCCTGGCCGCGACATCGTCGATGAGCGGGCCGACGAGGGTCCCGCTCTCGCGCGGATCGCCGACCCGCACCGACGAGTAGGCCCGGCGCAGTCGGTCGAGCAGCGGGGCGTGGATCTCCTCGTGAACCAGCAGCCGGCGCAGGGTCGTGCAGCGCTGGCCGGCGGTGCCCATGGCGGCGAACGCGACCCCGCGTACGGTCAGGTCGAGATCCGCCGACGGGCAGACGATGGCGGCGTTGTTGCCGCCGAGCTCGAGCAGGGCGCGTCCGAAGCGAGCGGCGACGCGCGGACCGACGATTCGCCCCATCGCGGTCGAGCCGGTCGCAGAGACCAGCGCGACCCGGGCGTCGTCGACCAGCGCGGCGCCGGCGGACGCGCCGCCGAGCAGCACGTGGGCCAGCCCCTCCGGCGCGCCGCCGAAGCGGGCCAGCGCGCGGCCGAGCAGGGCGTGAGTCGCCAGCGCGGTCAGCGGCGTCTTCTCCGACGGCTTCCACACGCACGGGTCGCCGCACACCAGCGCCAGAGCCGCGTTCCACGACCAGACCGCCACCGGGAAGTTGAACGCGCTGATGATGCCGGCCACGCCGAGCGGGTGCCAGGTCTCCATCATGCGGTGGTCGCGGCGCTCGGTCGCG
>DATHKR010000252.1:0-3895 GCA_035489015.1 Kofleriaceae bacterium
CGCTGGCGCTCGGCGGCGCGACCGGCGGGGTCGGCGCCGTCGTAGAGATCGCGACGGCGGCGCGGCTGAGCCATCCGCCGGGTGACGCGCTCGTGGCCGCGGCGACGGTCGCAGCGCTCGGCGTGCTGGTCGGGGCGCTGATGGCCGTCCCGGCCGTGGCCGGGGCGGTGCTGGCGCGGCGCTGGCATGTCGGCCGACCCGCGATGGTGGCGATCGCCCTCGCGGGCGGCGTCGGCATGGCCTGGTGGCTGACCGATCCGCTCGGCCGGCGGCTGGCTCCGCTCTATCTGGTCTTCTGCGCGGGCACCGGCGCGGCCCTGGCGCTGTCGGCGTGGCTGGCTCGAGCGCGCGTCTCGCTGCCCGAGCTCCTCGCCGCGGCGATCGTCGGGCTGGTCGGCGTGGCGGTCGTCGTCGCCATCCCGCCGGAGACCTACGAGGAGCTACAAGATCTGGGCTTCCTGGTCGCGGTGGCGGGTACCCTGGCCGCGGCGGCGCCCCTCGTGGTCAGATTGCTCCGCTGGCGACTGTCGTGGATCGCGGCCGCCGGAGCGATTGTGGCCGCGCTGGCCGTGCTGGCCGTGCTCGGCCGCGTCGATCCGCGCTCGCGCGATGGGTCGCTGCGCTCCTCGCCCGGGGCGCGGGCGCTGCGAGTGATCACCGACCTCGACCGCGACGGCTACTCGGCGCTGCTCGGCGGCGGAGATTGCGATGACCTGGACACCGCGGTTCATCCCGGAGCGCTCGACGCGCCGGGAGGCGCGGACGCGAACTGCGACGGGGTCGACGCGCCGGCCCAGCTCGACGACGCCAGGCGAGGCCTGGCGCCGGCGGCCGGCGACCCTGCCCTGCCTCCGGGCGCGGTCGACCTGGTTCTTCTGATCACCATCGACTGCTGGCGGGCCGACGCGCTCGACCCGCGGCTCATGCCGGCGGTGTGGGCGTTCGCGGCCGGTGGCATGCGGTTCGAGCGGCTGTATGCGGCCGGGTCGAGCACGCTGGCGTCGCTGCCGATGGTGGTGGGTGTCGGGCCGGCCGGGCCCTGGGTCGGCGACATCGCCCGGGGCCGCGGGATCGCGGCGGACGCGGTGTTCGCCGGCGGCGTACCGGCCGAGCTCTGGGGCTTTCCGGCGCTGCGCCGCGCCCCCAGCTGGGCCGAGCGGACCACCGACGCGGCGCTGGCCCGGATCGCGGAGAGCTCGTCGCGACCGCGCCTCGTGTGGGTCCACTACTTCGACCTCCACGCGCTCGAGCAGTACGACGGCGAGCGGCCGGCGGGCACCGAGCCGGGCCAGCTCTCGCCCAGGTATCGAGTCGCGGCGGAGCACGTCGATCGCGCGATCGGCCGGCTCGTCGCCGGGCTCGATCGCCGGGGCCTGCTCGCCCGCACCGCCGTGGTCATGACCGGCGACCACGGCGAGGGCATGGGCGAGCACGGCGTCCGACAGCACGGGCGCAGCGGGTTCGACCCGGTGCTGCGCGTCCCCGGCGTCCTGCGCGCACCGGGCGTGCCGGCGGTCGTGGTGTCGTCGCTGGTCTCCCATCGCGACATTCCGGCCACCTTGCTCGGAGCGCTCGGTCTGTCAGGTGAGGCCGTCGCGGCCGAGCGATTCGGCCGGAGCTGGCTGCGGCTGCGCGACGACCCGCGACGTCCGCTCCACCGGTTCGTGATCTCGCGCAGCGCCAGGTCGGTCAGCGGTCGCGAGCTGCGTGCTCCACTCGCCGTGCTGGTCGACTCGCGCTACAAGGTCATGGGCGGCCTGGTCGGCGGACAGCTGGAGCTCTACGACATGGTGGCCGACCCCGGCGAGACGCGCGACCTGGCCGGGCGCGAGCGCGAACGAGCCCGCGCCATGTGGCTCGAGCTGGCCGCGGCGTGGGATCTCGACTATCAGGAGGCGCCGGAGTGACGGGGCGGCTGCGGGCAACCCTGCCGGCGGCGCTGCCGGTGGCGCTCGCCCTGGTCGCGGGCCTCGCCGCGCACATCGGCGGAGCCTGGAACGGGTTCACCAACTGGGATGACCCGGGTTACTTGCTCGACAACCCGCTGACCGTGCGGCCGCTGGCCGACGGCGTCCAGGGGCTGCTGGGCACCACCCGGCTCGGCTACCCGGTGCCGGTCACGGTGCTGTTCTATGCGGTCGAGCGCGGCCTCTACGGGCTGGAGGCGTGTGCCTTTCACCTGGTGTCGATCGGCCTCCACCTCATCTGCGTGGCGCTGGTCTGGCGGCTGGCCCGGCGACTGGGGGCTGGCGCGTGGGCGGCGGCCGGCGCGGCGGCGATCTTCGCGGTGCACCCGGTCGCTGTCGAGCCGGTGGCCTGGGTGGTCGGACAGAAGGATCTCCTGGCCGCGGCGCTGCTCCTGGCCGCGCTCGTGGTCCGCAGCCGTCCGGACGGCGCTGGCGGCCGGGCCAGCGCGCTGGTCGGGCTCCTCGCGGTGCTGGCGATCGGGGCCAAGCCGAGCGCGGTCGCGGCGGTGGTGCTCATCCCCGGGCTCGACCTGGCGCTCGGCCGGCGGATCGATCGCGCGGGCGCGGCGCTCATCGCGGTCGTCGCCGCTGCGGCGATCACGTCGACCGGGCTGAGCCTGGTCGGTCATGGGTTCGTCGGCGGCGAGCCGCCCGCGCCGTTCGGCGCGCGATCGCTGGCTGCCGCGCTGTGGTCGGTGTGGCTGCAGGCGCAGCACCTGGTGTGGCCGGACCCGCTCCTGGCCCGCTACTTTCCGCCGGACGGCGCGGCGCTGGCGGCCGGCGCCGCGGTGGGCGCGCTCCTCATCGCCGCGGTGATCGGCGGCGCGGTGATGGCCTGGCGGCGCGGCCGCCGCGCGGTCGCCTTCTCGCTGGCGGGCGCGCTGGTGGCGTACGCCCCGGTGTCGGGGCTGGTTCCGCTGTCGCGCGGCGCGGCCGACAGCTACCTCTATCTGCCGCTCGCGCTGGGCACGCTGGGGCTGGCGCTCGGGCTCACCGGGGTGGCGGCTCGCCGCCGCATCGTGGTGGGCGGCGCGATCGTCGCTGCCATCGCGCTCGCGCTCGGTGCGGTGAGCGTCCGCCAGACCGCGATGTGGCGCGACTCGCCATCACTGTGGGCGCCGGTGGCGCGCGCCTACCCCGACGATCCGCGCGCGCTCATGCGACTGGGCGACGCGCACCTCTTCACCGGCGATCTCGGCGGCGCGGTCCGCGAGTACGAGGCGCTCCACCGGCGGTTCCCCGACTTCGCCACCAGCCTCCCCGCCCACGCGGCCGCGCTGGACGGGCTCGGCCGGGCGGCCGAGGCCGAGGCCCTCCTGGCCCTCGCGGTCAGGCTCGACCCGCGCGAGCCCAACCTCGAGGGCTACGGCTTCTTCCTGGCCACCCACGAGATCGCGCCGGGCGATGACCGGGCCGCGCACCTGTCGATCATCACGGTCGGCCGCCTGCTGGCGGCCCGCGGCAAGCGCCCGGCGACGGTGAGGCGGGCCGCGCGCCTCCTGCGCGGCTACGGCGAGGTGGCGCTGGCCGCCGCGCTCGAGCGCCGCCTGGCCGAGCTCGAGCAGCGACGACGCTGACGCGGCCGGATCAGCGTCCCTCGAGCGGATGCGAGCCCGATGGCTCGACGAGCTCGAGCCGGATCGGTGGATCGGCGGACAGGTCGTAGGTCATCGCGTAGAGCGTCCTGTCGGGGTAGAGCGCGCGCAGCGCCGCCGGATCCGCGGTGGGGCGCACGAAGATGACGTCGTCGCGAAGGAATGGGTCCGGTGGCGGATACTGAAAGACCCAGGTGCCGACCTGCGCGAGCACCGGATGCCTGTTGACGAGCGTTATGAACGGGGGCGCCATCACCATCGCGCGATGGATGCCGAGCGAGGCGATCGCGTCGAAGGGAAGTCGCTGGGTTCGGGCTTGCTCGTGGAGGGAAG
>DATHKR010000253.1:0-2128 GCA_035489015.1 Kofleriaceae bacterium
TCGATGACCCCGTTCGCGGTGGCGGCGTACATCGTCGCCGCCTACTGGTTCACTTCCTCCACGTCGTTCGCCAACCCGGCGGTCACGATCGCCCGCGCCTTCAGCGACACTTTCGCGGGCATTCGGCCGCGCGACGTCCCCGGCTTCGTGCTCGCGCAGGCGCTGGGCGGCGGCGCCGGCGCGGTCCTCTTCGCGTGGCTCACGCCCCGGTCAGCGCCGGCGGGCGGCCCGGACCCGACCCGGCTCAGCGGCGCGCGACGCGTGGATCGAGCGCCGCGACCAGCGCGCGGCCGTCGTCGCCGACGTCGAGGCCGCGGGCGCGCAGGGCCCACGCCATGAGCGCGCCGAGGTCGGGCGCCTCGCCGCGTGCGACGGCGCTGGCGTGGGCCGCCGCGAAGTCGACCGGGAGGCGCATCGACCAGTTGCTTGCGTCGACCACGCCCGGGCGGTTGTAGACCTCGCGCGCGCCGAACAGGTCGACCCAGAAGAGATAGATGTTGCGGGCCGGGCCCAGGAAGAGCTCGGCCATCATGGCCGCCGCCATCGCGACCGGGTCGCGCTCCAGCCGCTCGCCGAGGGCGGCGCGCTCCGCCTCGGGCGCCAGGCGCGCGGCCAGGTAGGCGGCGCGTCGGGTCGCCTCGGCGGTCCCGTGCCAGCGCTCGACCGCCAGCGACAGCGGCGGCGTGTCGTGGTTGCCCACCATGATCCAGTCCTCGGCCCGCGCCGTGTCGCCGCGGTACACGTCGAGCGGATCGTCGACCCGCGCCTTCTGGGTGACCCGGAACCGACCGAGGCCGTGACGGGCCAGCACCGAGGCCAGCGGGCGGGGACAGGTGCTGAGCACCTCGACCAGCAGATCGTCCGGCCCGACCCCGCGCGCCGCCCCGCGCTCGACGATGAGGTCGAGCAGATGCGCGTAGCGGGCCACCTGCGCCTCCTCGAGCGACCGGACCCAGGCGTCGTCGAAGCGCGGGCGGCCCAGGTCGATCTGGTCCGCGCGGACCCACGCGTGCCGCGCCAGCGCCGGGTGGTCGGCCAGCTCCGGCATGGCCGGCGACTCGTGCATGCGCGCCCCGCGCTGCACCGCGATCCCCGGGTCCTCGAGGTCGGTGCGATAGATCCACGGACAGACCCATCCATGGGGGTGATCGACCCGGACGCCGTCGTGCTCCGCGAACAGCTTGTCGAAGCGCAGCGTCACGAAGCCGCGCCCGGCGCCGTCCGGACCCAGCTGGTCGGGATCCAGCACCGGGAACCCCCACGCCTGCCCGGCCGGGTTGGTCCGGCTCGGCGGCGCGCCGAGCGCGTAGCCGCGAAGGAACAGATCGCGGCGGAGCAGCCGGTCCCGATGCCCGAGGCCGATCGGGAGATCGCCGTAGAGCGAGAGCCCCGCCGCCCGGACCTTCCGGTGGAACGCCGCGTGCTGCTCGTGGACGATGAGCTGGGCCAGGGCGAACCGATCCGCCGCCGCCCCGCCGGTGACCGGCGTCTCGGGCCACCGGCTCCAGTCCTCGTGCCCGACCGCGTCCGCCGTGGCCTCGTACGCCTCCTCCGACGCCAGCCAGGCGGCAGCGTCCGCGCGGAAACCGGCCAGCCTGTCAGTGAGCGCCGCATGGGATCCGGGGTCGGCCCGGAGCGCGTCGGACGCCGCCCCGATCAGCCTCCGGATCGTCTCCCACGCATATATATAGGAGACGCGCTCCCCGCCGGGTCGCTCCGCCACCGCGCGCTCGAGCAGCTGCGCATCGAGGATCGATCCCCAGGCCGGGCCGGCCAGCTCTCCCGGCGCGATGTGGAGCGGGTTTCGCGACAGCGCGGTCCCATCATAAGGAGACGGGTTGTCCCGGCTGGTGATCCCGGCCGGCCCGAGTGAGAGCCCGGTGAACCCGAGCCTGGCCGCGAGCTCGACCAGCGCCGCGCCCATCGCCGAGTGCGGCGTCCCGTGCCCGATGTCGTCCGGCCCGGCCGGGAAGCTCGCCTGATGGATGGAGAGCACCAGCCGCGCCACGCCCAGCCGCCCGAGCGCATCGCGCACCAGCGCGGGCGGCCGAGGAGCAGCGGAGACGGTGCCGGCACCCGCGTCGGGATCCAGGAGGCTCATGCGAGCCAGGAACGTTACCCGCGTTCC
>DATHKR010000254.1:0-55441 GCA_035489015.1 Kofleriaceae bacterium
ATCGCGTCGGGCGCGAGCAGCGTCTTCGCGTCGCGGTCCGGCTGGGCCCGGCGGATGCGGGGCGTATCGATCTGCCCGTCGATGACGATGTGGGCCACGTGCACGCCGCGCGGTCCGACCTCGCGCGCGATGCTCTGGGCCAGCGCGCGCAGGCCGAACTTGCCGACCGCGAGGCCGGCGAAGCGCGCGCCGCCGCGCAGCGACGCGGTCGCGCCGGTGAAGAGGATCGTCCCGCGCCCGCGCTCCAGCATGGCGGGGAGCACCTCGCGGGCGCCGAGGAACGCGCCGAAGCAGCCGGCCCGCCACGCCTGCTCGAACCGCTCGGGCGACAGCTCGAGGATGCCGGCCATCTCGAACGCGCCGGCGTTGTAGACGAACACGTCCGGCGCACCCAGCTCATCGCGCACCCGGGCGAACCCGGCCGCGACCGACTCGGCCTGCGACGCGTCGGTCGGGACCGCCAGGGCGCGGCCGCCCGCGCGCGAGATCGCGTCCCCGACCGCGTCGACCTCCTCGCGCCGCCGCGCCATCAGCGCCACCGCGTAGCCCTCGCGCGCGAACCGGTGCGCGATCGAGGAGCCGAGCGCGGGCCCGATGCCGAGCACCGCGGCCACCCTGGTTTCGCCGCCCCCAACAGGATCAGCTCTCATCCCGGAAACCTAGCCCGGAAGCTAGCCCGGCGCCCGCGTCGACGCCCTGTGCCTACCAGCTCGCCTGGAGCTCGCCGCGCCACGCCTCGAGCGCCGCGTCGTCGAGCGGCGTGGCCGGGTCGATCCGCACGCCCGGCGGCGGCGGCGCCAGCGCGGCGAGCCGCGCCACCACGCGCGCGCGATCCGCGCCGGACGAGCGTCCGATGAGGTGCCACAGGGTCAGCGAGTCGCGGCGCGACGCGGCCGCCAGCGCGGTGTCGAGCGCCCGGCGGCCGCCGGCCTCGAAGTCGTAGCGGCGAAGCGCGCCGACCAGGGCGCGCGGCGCGCGGGCGCGATAGGGCGTGCCCGGCCCCTGTCCCGGGCGGGTCTCGCACGCCGACCCGGCCGGCACCAGCGACGCGCGGCCGTGGCCCTCGAGCGAGACCTCGCCGGTGGCGGCCCGGAGCACGCCGGCCCCGCTCCTGTCGACCGCCAGCTCGTACTCGCAGCCGAGGTCCACGGCGGTGGCGGAGGGGAGGTCGACCAGGAACAGCCGCGGCGGCGCGGTCACCCGGGCGTGAAGGACGCCGAGGCCGAGCTCGAGCCGCTGCTCGGAGGGGCCGCTGTCGACCAGGCGCACGCGGCTGTCCGGCCCGACCCGGACCTCGCCGATCCCCTCCATCTCGAGCAGCGCGCGCGACGATCGGTCGGTGACCAGCCACTCGCCCGGGCGAAGCAGGTGGCCGGGCGAGATCGCGCCCTGTCCGGCGACCGGCGAGCCGGTCAGCGCGGTCACCGCCACCGGCGTGCCGGCGCGGCCCGGGCGGTCGATGGATCCCGCGCCGACCGGGTCGCGGGCGCCCGGCGATCGATCCTCCGGCTGCCGATCTCCCGGCTGCCGATCTCCCGCCCGCGGGCCGCGCCGCGAGGCCGCGCCCTCCGCCTCGACGCCGCGCCGGTCCGGCGAGCCCGCGATGCGATCGACCGGCCCGGCCGATCGCGCCTGCCACACCACCACCAGCGCCGCCGCCGCGGCCAGCGCGGCGATCGCGATCGCCGGCCGGATCCACCGCCGTCCGCCCGGCCTCGCGCGCGAACGCCCGCGCCGCCGCCCCGGCTGCCACCCTCGCTGCCGATCGACCGCGTCGTCGTCGCCATCCGCGGCGCCCTCCGCCGGGCCCGCGTCCGCATTCGCCCGCGCCTCCGCCGGCAGGTCCGCCTTCTCGTCGAAGCGCGCCGATCCCAGCGCGCGCTCCAGCCGGACCACCTCGAGATCCGGCTCGCCCGAGCCATCCCAGAGATAGTCCCGCTTCATCGTCCATCCTCCGCGCTCAGCCGCTTGCGCAGGAGCGCCATCCCGCGGTGGAGATTCACCCGCACCGAGTCCGGCGTCAGTCCCACCCGCGCCGAGATCTCCGGCCCGGTCATCCCCTCGACCAGGCGCAGCACCAGCGTCTCCGAGTAGGCGGCCGGCAGCTCGCGAATGTGAGCCAGCAGCTCCTCGACCTGCGCGCGATCCGGATCGCACACCCCCACGTCCTCGTCCTCGAGCGGCGCGGTTCGCCGGTGCTCCTCGCGCCGGTGGAAGTCGGTGGCCCGGTTGCGCGCGATCATCGCCAGCCACCCGCCGAACGCGTCGGCCTGGCGGAGCGAGCCCAGCCGCTCGAGCGCCGACACGAACACGTCCTGCATGAGGTCGCGCGCCTCGCGCGACGGCACCCGCGCGAGCAGGATGCCGTGCACCATCGGGGCGAACATCCGGAACAGCCGGCCGAACGCCGCCCGGTCCCCCTCCACCGCCAGGGCGACCAGCGCCGCGCTCGAGTCATCGCCGTCGGCCGCGCCGGCCGCGGCGCGGGCCGAGGACGCCGGCGACCGAGGACCCTGCCGCGGCCCTCGCTCTGCTGAGAGGCTGACGAGCACGTTGCGATCCGGACAGACGCGCGGCGCGCTCACCCGTTAACGCCGCCGCCCGATCATCATGCGCGCCCGACCGCGCCGGGCCTACCAGGTCATCTCGGTGCCGTCGTATTTCAGGAACTTGCCGCTGTCGGCGGGGCTCGCACGGTCGATCACGCCGAGCAGCCCGGCCACGCTGTCGGCCACCGGCAGCGGAGCCCGCGGGCCGCCCATGTCGGTCTGGACCCAGCCGGGGTGGAGCGCCAGGCAGGTGAAGCCCTCCGCCGCCAGCTCGTGCGCGAGCGAGCGGTTCATCATGTTGAGGGCCGCCTTGCTCGACCGGTACGCGTAGTGCCCGCCGGATCGGTTGTCGGCGATCGATGCCAGGTTGGTGGACAGGTGGGCGATCTTCTTCGCCGCGCCGCGCCGCAGCGACCCCAGCAGCGCCTGCGTGACCCGCATCGGGCCGATCGTGTTGATCCAGAAGTACTCGGCGACCATCTCCCAGTCGAGCTCGGCGATCCCCGGTCCGCCGCCGCCGCGCCCCGCGCAGTTGACCAGCACGTCCACCGCGAGGTCGCCGAGCGCGTGGCCGAGCGCGCCCGCCGAGCCCTGGTCGCGCGCCTCGAGCGCCTCGACCCGGGCGCCCAGCTCGCGCAGCGCGCCGGCCTTCGACGGCTCGCGCGCGGTCCCGACCACGGTGTGTCCGCCGGCGACCAGCTGGCGGCACATCTCCAGCCCGATCCCGCGGTTGGCCCCGGTCACGACCCAGGTGCTCATCGTCCGGCCCCGCCGCGGCCGCGCATCGAACCATCCACACCCGGTCTCATCCGGTGACGATACCTCGCTCGACGCGGCGCGCCGCCGACCCCCTCATCCACTATCATCGAGATGTGCGCCCGCCGGTCGACCTGGTCCCGACCTCGGCTCCGGTCCCGCGGCGCACCGCGGTCTGCCTGGCCTGCCGGACCGCGCTGTTCCCGGGCGAGCCGTGCGACACCGACCCGGCCCACCCGGTCGCCTCGCTCGCCGAATCGCGCGGGCGCGAGCTCCTGGTCGAGGCCGCGTGGGGGCCGCCCGATGTCCGCCTGGGCGAGGCCCGGGTCGCCCTGCACGCGGAGCAGGCGGTCGCGCTGCTGGCGCTGTTCGGGTTCGTGGCCGGGCTGCTCGCGCTCTGGCTGGCGCTGCCCGGGCTCGGCCCGCTTCACGTCCTCGGCGCGGCGCTGTCCATGGCGATCTTCTGGGGCGGCGGCAATCTCCTCCTCGCCCGGCGCGGCAGCGACTTCCCGGTCGGCGCGCGGCCGCTCCTGGGCGAGGACGCCGATCCGGACCCGCGCGCCCTCCTGCCGGCGCCGCCGATCAGCCACCTCGGCCTCGGCGGCGTGGCCGCCGGCGAGGCGACCCTGGAATCGCCCGCCAGCGGCAGCGAGTGCCTCGCCTTCGCCGTGGAGCTCCACTTCGTCGGCTACTGGGGCGACCGCGTCATGTACCGCGACGCGGTCACCAGCGGCTTCGACGTCCTGCTCGGCGACGGCCGCATCGCGCGCATCCCGGCCGGGCGCATCCGCCTGGTCGGTCCGATGCGCCAGGTGATCGACGTCGACAACGCCGCCCTCGAGCAGTACCTCGGCCAGGTCGACCGCGAGCACGAGCCGGGCCGCGCGTTCGACCCGCTCCGCTACAACGTCGTGGCCGAGGCGCTGCTCTTGCTCGGCGATCCGGTCGAGCTGCTGAGCAGCTTCGAGCCGGAGGTGAACACGCGGGCGGCGCCGACCAGCTACCGCGAGCCGGCCCCGTCGCTGTGGGTGGCGCGCGGCCTGCCGATCCTGCGCCTCACCTCGCCCCGCTGATCATCCGGCGATGGTCAGGGCCAGGCGGGTGAGCAGCACCCTGCCCAGCGCGCGGCCGGGGCGGCGGAGGTCGTCGAGCTGCAGGCCGAGGGTGCTGAGCGAGAGGATCGCGTCGTCGATGACGATGCTGCGCACGATCTGGGCCCGCCAGTCCTGGTGGAGCGGCGCGGCGCACGGCCCGCTGCCCGCGGGCCTGCTCTCGCACTCGGCGGCGCGGGCCGACCTGGCCAGCTCGGTGTGGCTGATGCGGCCCAGCTCCTCCAGCGAGTCGCTGGCCACCCGGAGCATGACCAGCCCGAGGAACGCCCTCGGCGACGGATCGCTCGAGTACGAGCTCATCGGCACCGCCAGCACCCCGGTCCTCGGGTCGTAGGTGAACGCGTGGTGGTCCCACTGCGCCGCGCTCCACGACCAGCCGCCGCCGTCGGTGAGCCGCCGGTGAGCGGTGCGGCGCGGGTGGGCCGGATCGGAGATGTCGAACACCTGCACGTGGACGCCCTGCACCCGGCCGTCGTCGCCCGCGTCCTGGCCGATCGTGAGCAGGTGATCGCGGTCGAGCGGGTGGATGTAGCTGGAGAAGCCGTCCATCTTCAGCTCGCCGGCCACGCGCGGCCGGCGCGGATCGGACAGGTCGAGCGTGAAGAGCGGATCGGTCTGCCGGAAGGTCACCAGGGTGCCGGTGTCGCCGGTGAGCCGCGCCGAGAAGATGCGCTCACCCGGCGCCAGGTCCTCGATCGCGCCGACCACGGCGAGCCGCCGGCCGCGCGCGCCGAGGACGTAGAGGTGGTTGCTGCTCGCGATCTGGCCGCTCGCGGCCCGGGCCGCATCGGTGGTGGCGACCCGCAGGAAGCCGCGCTGCTCGCTCATCGAGAACGGGTCGAGGATGTGGCCGCGCACCCGACCGCTCGCCGCGTAGCGCGGCCGTCCGCCCGGCCCGCGCAGGTCGAACGCGTGGATGCTGGTGCTGTCGTGCTCGGCGGCGGCGCCGGCCGGCGGTCCCCAGCCCCACAGCTGGTCGCGGGTGCGGTCCGGCATCGCGGCGTAGAGCGCGTCGGTCGACGCGTACACCTGCCAGCCGCTCGCCATCAGGCCGACCGCGTCGATCCGCTGGGGCTGGTCGACGTCGAAGTGGACCACGTTGAGGGTGCCGAGCTGGCCGCCGCCGGGCGGAACGTGCAGATCGGCGCAGCCGTAGAGCGGGCGCAGCGGCCACATCCTGCCGCTGGCGTCGCCGTGGCGCTGGCGCGGCATCGCCGCGGTGAGGCCGAGCCGGTCGAACCGCTCGACCAGGTGAGCGCGCACCGCCCGGAACGCGCGCCGCTTGTCGGCCTGGAGCTGCTCGCTGCTGCGCCCGTCGGTGCCGTCGGGCCGGGTCTGCGCCGCCACCGCCTGGGCCGCGGCGATCACCTCGGTCGGCACCTGCATGGCGGCGTTCGACACCACGTAGATGTCGTCGCCGATCCTCCGCGCGACCCCGAGGTTGCCCTCCACGTCGGCCTGGTGGACCAGGCGCGGCCGGGCGCGGTCGGCGACGTCGACCACGCTCACGCGGGTGGCGTTGAATGTAGAGCCACCGTCGGGGATCGGACGGGTCGCGCGCCCGGGCGCACCGGCAGCCTGCCGCTTCCGGCTCGGCGGGTCGATCTGCTCGGACACGTACGACAGCACCACCAGCCGGTTGCCGGCCAGGAGCAGGCTCTGCGGCGTGACGCTCGCGGGCAGCGCAAGGCGAGCGACCACCTCGACGCGCGTCGCCGGCCAGATCCTGACGATCACCACGTCGCGGCCGTTGACCGTGTAGACGTACTTGCCGTCGGTCTTGACCAGGTCGGCCTCGTCGACGCCTGCCTCCTGCAGGTTGGTCGCGGTGTAGCTGCGCGGCCCGGTGGCCGGGCGGGCGGCCCCGGCCGGGCCGGCCGCTCTCTGCCCGGCGCCCGCCGCGCTCGCGTCGGTGGTGGGGTCGTTCGCGCCGCCCCGCCACGCCCAGTCGTACCGGTCGAGCTGCGACTCGACCGCCCAGTAGGCGGCCCAGTCGAGCAGGTGGTTCCTGGCCTCGGTGCACGAGCGCTGGGCGATGAGCGGCGCGGTGGCGCCGGGGGCCCGGGCGGTCGCCGTGCCGGCCAGCGCCAGGACGGCGGCGAGAGACCCGCCGAGCGCGATGCAGCGCCTCATCCGGGCTTTCAACGCAGCGCGCTCCGTCCGGGTCTCTCCCGCCGCGCGCGCAAGATCTCGCGATCCGTCGCGAATTTCTGCGGTCGGCGGTCGTCGGCGCGGCCGCCGCGCTGGCGGCGCGCGCCGGGATCCGACTATGGTCGGCGTCGAGGAGACTCATGGTGCAAGGCGAATTCCGCGTCGGCGATGCGCTGGGCCAGGGCTTCGCCATCTGGTTCAAGAACTTCCCGGCCTTCATGGTGCTGGCGATCCTGGTCTACTCGCCGATCCTCGCCTACACCGCGGTGGTCGCCAGCGGCACGCTCAGCCAGGGCAGCCCCGAGCTCGAGACCTACCAGCTGGTCAACGTGCTCCTGCAGCTGCCCCTCAACCTGCTCGTCACCGCGGCGGTGCTGTACGGCGCGATCCAGCAGCTGTGCGGCCGGCCGGCCCCCATCCTGGCCAGCATCCGGGTCGGGTTCCGCCGCCTGTTCCCGGTCCTGGGCGTGGGCCTGCTCAGCGGGCTGGCGGTCGGAGTCTGGTTCGTGGTCGCGCTGATCCCGGGCGGCGATCCGTTCCTGCCGCTCGCGCTGGTCCCGTGCCTGTTCTTCGCCTGCATGTTCTACGTGGCGGTGCCGGCCGCGGTGATCGAGCGCCCCGGGCTGCTCGGCGCGCTCCGGCGCAGCCGCGAGCTGACCGACGGACACAAGGTGCGCATCCTGGCGGTGGTCCTCACCCTCGGCGCGCTCGCGCTCATCGTCGGCCAGCTGCTGCTCGGGCTGTTCGACGAGAGCAGCATGACCGATCACGAGATCAAGGTGTCGATCTGGCTCAACCTGGGCGCCGACATCGCGCTGGCCGGGCTCAGCGCGGCGGTGAACGGCGTCGTCTATCGCGACCTGCGCGCGGCGCGGGACGGGGTGGACGCCGAGCAGCTGGCCCGGGCCTTCGAGTAGGCCCCCTGTCATACCCCGCTGCTACAGGAGTAGCGTGGGGTGTCTGTCCTCGGAAAGCGGCGGGTGAAATGGACCGCCGGGTTCACGCGCGCGGGCATCAGCGCGACTTCATCCTCGAGCTGGACGTCACCTCGAGCGTGGCCGACGGCTCCGGGCCGCTCGCCGGCCCGCTCGGATCCATGGACGGCGGCGCAGAGCGGGTGAGCCGGCCCCGCACCGAGCGGCGCCCGGATGGCCGCGCCGGGGCCGCGCGGCCGTCGTCGCAGCCGATCGGCGGGGTCGGGCCGCGCGCGCTCGGTTCGAGCGACACGGGATCGAGCGACCTCGAGTCGACCGATCGCGAGTCGCCCGATCGCGGATCGACGAATCTTGGATCCACCGATCGCGGATCCATCGATCGCGGTGAAGGCGATCTGGTCCTGACCCTGCGGCTGACCGATCCGGACGTGCTGGCCGAGCTCCGGCGCCGGCAGGAGGGCACCGATCGCGACCGGTACGCCTCGGCGGCGCTGCGGGTCGGGGTGATCGCGCTGCGCAGCGCGTCCGGCAGCCTCGACGCCGACGCGGTCCGCGAGGCCGGCCACAAGCTGGTCGCCGACATGCGCGAGACGCTGGCCGCGCGCGCCGCCGAGCTGACCGGCGACATGACGCGCACCTTCACCCAGTACTTCGATCCCGGCAGCGGCCTGGTGTCGCAGAAGCTCGACCGCCTGGTCAGCGACGGCGGCGATCTCGAGCGCGTGCTGCGCAACCACGTCGGCGACGAGTCGATGCTGGCCCGCACCCTCTCGGTCCACCTCGGCAGCGAGAGCGCGCTCTTCAAGATGCTGTCGCCGTCCGAGGCCGACGGGCTGCGCGCCCAGATGGAGCATGCGCTCGGCACCACCCTGCGCGAGCAGTCGGCCGAGGTGCTCCGCGAGTTCTCGCTCGACCGGGCCGATTCGGCCCTCTCGCGCCTGGTCCGCGAGCTGCGCGGCCACCACGGCGAGCTGTCGCGCGACCTCAAGGGCCAGGTCGACGCGGTGGTGCGCGAGTTCTCGCTCGACAAGCCGGATTCGGTGATGAGCCGGCTGTCCGGCCTGCTCACCCGCACCCAGGAGCAGATCGGCAAGAACCTCAGCCTCGACGACGAGAAGTCGGCGCTGGCCCGGTTGCGGCGCGAGCTCATGGGCAAGGTGGAGGAGATCTCGCACCACAACGTCGCGTTCCACTCCGACGTGCGCGCCACCCTGGCCGCGCTCGACGCGCGCCGGGAGGAGGAGGCCCGCTCGACCCGACACGGCGCCACCTTCGAGGACGCGCTCGGCGCGATGCTGGCGGCCGAGGCCCAGCGGGTGGGCGACGTCTGCCAGGCGACCGGGCCGACCACCGGCGCGATCAAGAACTGCAAGGTCGGCGATCACGTGATCACGATGGGGCCGGAGAGCTCGGCCCCGGGCGCCGCGATCGTGTTCGAGGCCAAGGAGGACCGCAGCTGCGACCTGCGCGCCGCCCTGGCCGAGTGCGAGCGGGCGCGCAAGAACCGGCAGGCGCAGATCGCGGTGTTCGTGTTCTCGGCCCGCTCGGCGCCGGAAGGCCTGCAGCCGCTGGCGCGCTACGGCGACGACATCGTGACCCTGTGGGACGCCGAGGACGAGCGGACCGATCTGTTCGTGCGCTGCGCGTTCAGCATGGCGCGCTGCCTCACCGCGCGGGTGGCCGGCGCCGCCGCTCACAGCGCCGAGGCGCTGCTCGAGATCGAGCTCGCCACCCGGGCGATCGAGCGCCAGGTGCAGTTCCTGGACGAGGTCCACCGGATGGCCGGCACGGTGAAGAGCCACGGCGAGAAGATCCAGGCCCGCATGGAGCGGATGCGCGAGGAGCTGGGCCGCGAGGTCGATCGGCTCGACCAGCAGGCCCGCGCGCTGCGGGCCGACCGGGCCGCCGCGACCTGACCCCAAGCCGGCCCCGGCGACATCCGCCTTGCGCGCCGCCCCTTCATGCGAAAGGGTTCCCGGATGCGCATCTCCGCCGGCCGCGCGTGGATCCCGGCGCTGGCCCTCGCCGTGCTGGCGTGCGAGCCGCCCGCCTCGCGCAAGCCGCCCCCGGCCGAGCGCCCGCCCACTCCGCGCGCCGCGCCGGCGGCAGGGCCGGCGACCCCGACGGTGCCGGCCGGGCACCTGGTCAGCCCGGCGGCGCTGGCGCGCGTCCTCGGCGCCGGCAACCGCGAGCAGTGGTTCGGCATGTACTTCCAGGACAAGAAGGTCGGCTTCGCCAGCATGGAGCTCCGCCCGGCCTCGCCGGCGAGCGGCGGCCGCCTGGTGATGAGCGTGACCGGCCGCCTCCGCACCGGCGGGCTGGGCAGCTCGGTCGAGGCCCGCTTCTCCGAGGACCGCCTGTACGCGGCCGAGCCGCCGTTCGGGCTGGTCGAGATCCGCTCGAGCGAGAGCAGCGGGACCGGGGTGGTCGAGCGCATCTACCGCAACGGCCGCGACGCGATGGTCGCCGCGCAGACGGTCGAGGGCGTGGCCCAGCCGGAGCGGCGCCTGCCGGCCAGCCGCGAGGACCTCTACGGCGTGCTCGACCAGAACGCGATCGAGCCGTCCGGGCTGCGCCCGGGCCAGCGCGTGGTGGTCGCCGACTTCGACAGCGCGGCGGAGCGCGACAAGCAGACCGCGATCGAGGTCAAGGAGGTGCGGCGCGAGCGGCTGTCCGGGGTCGAGACCGACGTCGCGCTGCTGACGGCGCAGAGCGCGGGGGAGCAGTCGGTGACGGAGTCGCGCATCGCGGCGGGCGGCGTGACCCTGCGCGCGTCGCTGGGAAAGGAGATCGAGCTGCGCTGGGAGGAGAAGCAGCTCGCCCAGAGCGACGTGGTCGGCTTCGACATCGTCGCCGACGCGGTGCAGGTCGACCGCCCGCTCGGCGAGCCGTCGGCCCTGCGCGAGCTCCACCTGGTGGTCGGGGTGGCCGAGCACTTCCGCCTGCGCGACGCGCCCAACCAGGAGATCACTCGCCGGCCCGACGGCAAGCTCGACGTGGCGCTGTTCTCGCGCCCCGGCCTGCCGGTCCTGGCGGCCGAGCGCGCGCCCGCGCTCGAGTCCGACGGCACCGCGGACGCGGCCGACCCGGCGGTGGCGGCCAAGGCCCACGCGCTGACCGCCGGCGCGACCAGCCGCGAGCAGGCCGTCGCTCGCCTGGTCGACTGGGTGTTTCAGAACCTGGCCAAGAATCTGTCCTCCAATCTGACCACCGCCTCGCAGGTGCTCGCCCGCCGGACCGGCGACTGCACCGAGCACGCGCTCCTGTTCGTGGCGCTGGCCCGCGCCGCCGGCATCCCCGCGCGCGAGGTGTCCGGCCTGGTCTACATGGGCGACGACCTCCGCCGGTTCGGCTGGCACGCGTGGGCCGAGGTCGATCTGGGCGGTCGCTGGGTCCAGGTCGACCCGAGCTGGGGCGAGCACGTGGCCAACGCGACTCACCTCACCCTCGGGGTCGGCGACGACGCCGACTGGATCACCACGATGGGATCGCTCACCATCGCGCTCGCCGACGCTCGCTGATCGTGGTTCGCCCCACGGTCGCGCGCCGCCGACCAGCGCCCGCAGCGCGGCGCGCCGGCCGCGAATGGACAAGTCGAGCGATTCTCGCGATCGAGCCGCCGGGCCGGAGCGCTCGACGCGGCCGCCGGGATGGATCGGCCGCGAGATCGGTCGAATTGTCCATTCGCGAGCCCTAAGATGCGCCGGTGTCGCGGCTCGTCGTCCTGTCTATCCTCGCCTCGTTCCTCGCGGCTGCCAGCGCCTGTGGCTCCGGCTCCGCGCCCGCCCGGCCGGCGAACGCCCAGGCGTCGCCGCCGCGGCCCCGATCGGTCGCGTCGCCGCCGCGGCCGGTGAAGATCACGGTCATCGGCACCAGCGATCTGCACGGGCACATCGACATGCTGCCGGTGCTGGGCGGGTTCCTGGCCAACCTGCGCTCGTCGCGCGCTGCCGACGCCATCGTCCTCCTCGACGGCGGCGACATGTTCCAGGGCACGCTCGAGTCCAACCTCAACGAGGGCGCGGCCGTGGTGCAGGCGTACAACCACCTCGGCTACGACGCCGCCGCGATCGGCAATCACGAGTTCGACTTCGGCCCGGTCGGCGACCGCAGCACGCCGGCCGGCCCGGCCGACGATCCGCGCGGCGCGCTCGAGGCGCGCGCGGCCGAGGCCCGCTTCCCGTTCCTGGCCGCCAACGTGATCGACAGCGCCACCAAGCGTCCGGTGGCGTGGCCCAACGTCGCCCCGTCGAGGCTGATCGAGCGGGCCGGGGTCCGCATCGGCATCATCGGCATCGCCACCACCGACACGCCGCACACCACCATGGCGCGGAACTTCGCCGGCCTGTCGATCGCGCCGCTCGCGCCGACCATCGCGGCCGAGGCGGCGGCGCTCCGCAAGCGCGGCGCCCAGCTGGTCCTGGTCGCGGCCCACGCCGGCGGGCGGTGCCGCGATCTCGACCGCCCGACCGACCTCAGCTCGTGCGAGCCGGACCAGGAGATCTTCCAGGTCGCGCGCGAGCTGCCGCCCGGCGCGGTCGATGTCATCGTCGGCGGTCACAGCCACTCCGGCGTGGCTCACGAGGTGGCCGGCACCGCCGTCGTGCAGGCCTTCGCCAACGGGGTGGCGTTCAGCCGGGTCGACCTGGTCGTCGAGCCGGGCGGGCGCGGCGTGATCTCGCGCCGGATCGACCCGACCCACTTCGTGTGCGGCGGCGATCGCCACGCCACCGCCGCCGACTGCACCCCGGGTGAGTACGAGGGCCGCCCGGTCCAGCCCGACCCCGAGCTCACCGCCATGGTCGGCCGCTACCTGGCCGCGGCCAGCAAGGTGCGCGAGGAGAAGCTCGGCGTGCAGATCGACACCCCGGTGCGGCGCGCGCACGGCGAGGAGTCCGCGCTCGGCAACCTGTTCGCCGACCTCATGCGCGCCGCCCGCCCCGACGCCGACGTCGCGATGACCAACGGCGGCGGCCTGCGCGCCGACCTGCCCGCCGGCCCGCTCACCTACGGCGCGCTCCACACCGCGATGCCGTTCGACAACCGCTTCGCCCGCGTCACCCTGACCGGCGCCCAGCTGACCCGCATCCTCGCCACCAACCTCCAGAAGTCGAGTGGGATCTTCTCGCTGTCGGGGGTGCGGGTGACGGCGCGCTGCCGCGGCGGCGCGCTCGAGGTGTCGCTCCGGCGCGACCGCGGCAAGCCGGTGCGCGACCGCGACCGCCTGGTCCTGGTCACCAGCGACTTTCTGGCCGGCGGCGGCGACGGGATGCTCGACGGGATCGATCTGCCGGCCGACGCGGTGCGCCTCGAGGAGAGCGAGACGATCCGCGACGCGCTGGCCAGGGCGCTGCGCGCCCGCGGCGGCCACCTCGGCGGCGACGACCGCCGGCTCCTCGATCCGCGCGCCCCGCGCATTGCGCTGCCGGGCCCGCGCCCGGTGAAATGCCAGTAGCCGGGGCACGCGAGCCGCTGCGCGCGCTCCAGGTCGGGGCGCGCACGTTTCTGCGCCGCCCGGCGCTCGCCGACCAGCGCGAGTTTCTGGCCCGGGCCCGGGCCAGCCGCGCCCTCCACCGCAACCGGATCGAGCCCCCGCTCACCCCGGCCCGCTTCGCCCGCTTCCTGGCCCGCGCGGAGCACCCATCGCACGAGATCCACCTGCTCTGCCGGCGCGACGACGGCGCCATCTGCGGCGTGGTCAACCTGACCGACATCGCGCGCGGCGGGCTCCAGGAGGCCACGCTCGGCTACTACGCCTTTGCGCCGCACGCCGGGCAGGGCTACATGACCGAGGGAGTCCAGCTGGTCCTGCGCCGGGCGTTCGTCCGCCTCCGGCTTCACCGGGTCGAGGCCGGCGTGCAGCCGGACAACGCCGCCTCGATCGCGCTGGTCCGCCGGGTCGGCTTTCGCGAGGAGGGCTACTCGCCGCGCCTGGTGCGCATCGCCGGCCGCTGGCGCGACCACGTGCGCTTCGCGATCGACGTCGACGACTGGCGCGCGGAGCAGCGCGCCGCCCGCGCCGCCCCGGCTCGCCGTCAGCCTCGATCGCGCCGGTAGCGCGCCACCGCGACCGGCGTCGGCAGGTGGTTGAGGAACGCGAAGCTCTGCCGCACGATGAGCACCGCGGCGATGACGATGTTGGTCGTCGCCATGATCGCGATGTCCGCCGTCCAGTACGGATCGGCGCCCAGCCACGTCGGGATCGAGTGGCGATAGAGCACCACCACCATCAGGGTGAAGCCGGCCACCGACGCGCCGACCGCGGCGGCCGCCTGCGCCGCGCGGTGGCGCGGGTCGACCAGCAGCCAGACCAGCGCGGGCAGGAGCAGGGCCAGCACCGTCACCTGGCCCATGCGCAGCGCCGCCGACGCGCACTGCCAGCGCTGCACCTCGAACCCGACCCGCGCGAGCAGCTGTGGATCGCTGCCAGCCGCGGTGAGCGTGGCCGAGCCGGCCTGGTACGCGCACGCCGCCTCCTGGCCGAGCAAACACTCGATCGGCGCGCGTCCGATCCCGCCCGCCTCCGCCATCAGCCAGGGCATCGCGGCCGTCACCGACAGGAGGATGAGCGAGCCGAGCGCGGTCAGCGCGGCCAGCCGGATCTTGTTCTCGCCCGACGGCTCGCGCCGGTACCAGTACCAGAGGACGCCGAGCCCGATCGCGAGCAGGAAGAACAGGACGTGGTCCGAGCGCGGCGCCGAGCTGTCGATCGCCCGCACCGGATGCGATGGATCGAACGAGAGCCACACCGGCTCCGACGCATCACCCGCGCGCCCCTCGCCGTCGACCGCGCGGACCTGGAACCCGAACACCAGCGGCTGATCCGGCGTGAGCTCGAGCGACGCGGCCGGCGAGCGGACCGGCACGATCAGCTGATCTCCGTCGGCGGCGATCGACCGGCCCCACCAGTCGCCCAGGCTGCGCGGCGCGCGCCCGCCGATCAGCTCGAGCACGTACGTCGATGGCGCGAGCGGATCGTTCGGCGCCAGCTTGACCCAGAGGTGCCCGCCCGACAGCGTTCGATCCCCTGCACGGAGCGGCTCGAACCCAGCATCCTCGACGGTCGGCGCCGGCAACGTGCTGCGGTAGCGCGGGCAGGCGTCGGCGGCTTCGCCGAGGAGGAAGAGCAGCGCCGGAACCAGCGCTGCCATCATCTGGAGTCGGGCGACTCGTGCGCGATTCGTAAAGTACAGGTTCGATCGCACATCATCCAGGATTTGCCCCTGGCTCACCGACGTCAAGAAGATCGTTGAATCAGCCCGTGAATCGCTTCTCCGACTGCTGTCCCTGCGCTCTTACAACTCGTTGCCATTCATTACATTTGTGGGTTTGCCGGGCTTCTGACCGTCCAGTAGCTTGAGCCCCGAGTGCCGTCGAACATCCGGCGGCCGATACGGAGGATTCAACGATGAAGCGCATCGCACTCGTCCTTGCCGCTCTCGGCGCCATGAGCCTGTTCGTGGCCTGCAAGAAGGACAAGAAGAAGACCGACGACGTCACCGCGACCGACCCGTCGGCCAAGCCGACCGACAGCCCCACCACCCCCGCCGCTACCGACCCGGCCGCCACCCCGCCCGCCGCCGGGACTGACCCCGCCGCCGCCGGAACCGCCCCGGCCGCCGCCGGAACCGCCCCGGCCACCGACCCGGCCGCTGCTGGCGGAACCGCCCCCGCCGCCGGGACCGACCCCGCCGCTGGCGGTGCCGCCGCTGCCGGCGATGTCGCCTCGACCGGCATCGCCGAGTGCGACTCCTACGTCAAGCGCCTGATGGCCTGTGACAAGTACCCGCAGCAGGGCAAGGACGCGATCAAGCAGAGCCTCGGCGCGTGGAAGAAGGCCGCCGAGGGCGGTGCCGACGCCGCCAAGGTCGCCGCCGACTCGTGCAAGAAGGCCGAGGAGGCCGCCGACCAGAGCCTGAAGGGCATGGGCTGCTGATCACCCGCCGGGACGAACCGACGATCGCGCAGCATTCCTGACGCATGGCCCGCCGGGGTCCCCTCGGGGGCCCTGGCCCGGATTCTGCGCCAGGTTTCTTGGGGCCCCCGCTGGGGGCCCGCTTTTTTTTGCTATCGTGGTTCCTCGGGGGGTGTCGATGGTGATGAGCGACTGGCGTCCTGGTTCCTGGCAAGAGAAGCCAGCCACACAGCAGCCGGTATATCCGGACCAGACCGCGGTCGCGCGGGTGATCGAGGAGCTGTCGCGGCTGCCGCCCCTGGTCACCTCGTGGGAGATCGAGGGGCTGAAGAAGCTGCTCGGCCGCGCCGCGCGCGGCGAGCACTTCCTGCTCCAGGGCGGCGACTGCGCCGAGAGCTTCGACGAGTGCGACTCGTCGGCCCTCGCCGCCAAGCTGAAGATCCTGCTCCAGATGAGCCTGGTGCTCATCTACGGCGGGCGCAAAGGGGTGGTGCGGGTCGGGCGCCTGGCCGGGCAGTACGCCAAGCCGCGCTCGACCGATCACGAGACGCGCGACGGCGTCACCCTGCCGAGCTATCGCGGCGACCTGGTCAACCGCAGCGGCTTCACCCCGGCGGAGCGAACCCCGGATCCGATGCTGCTGCTGCGCGGCTACGAGCGCGCCGCGCTGACGCTCAACTTCACCCGCGCGCTGGCCGAGGGCGGGTTCGCCGATCTCCATCACCCGGAGTACTGGGACCTCTCCTTCGTGAAGGATCGGACCCTGGCCGACGACTATCAGCGCATCGTCAACTCGCTGCGCGAATCGCTCGAGTTCATGGAGGCGGTGTCGGGCCAGCGCTTCAGCGAGTTCCGGCGGGTCGACTTCTACACCAGCCACGAGGGGCTCTCGCTCATCTACGAGCAGGCTCAGACCCGGACCGTGCCGCGCCGGACCGGCTGGTACAACCTGTCCACTCACATGCCGTGGATCGGGATGCGCACCGCGCAGCTCGAAGGCGCGCACGTCGAGTACTTCCGCGGCATCTTGAATCCGATGGGCATCAAGGTCGGCCCGGCGATGACGCCGGAGTGGCTGCTGGAGCTCCTGTCGGTGCTCGACCCGAACGACGAGCCTGGCCGGATCGTGGTCATTCACCGGATGGGGGCCGGCGGGGTGGAGGCGAAGCTGCCGCCGCTCATCGAGGCGGTGAAGCGGGCCGGGCGGACGGTCCTCTGGTGCTCGGACCCGATGCACGGCAACACCGAGACGGCGGCCAACGGGTACAAGACGCGCCGGTTCGACAACATCCTGTCCGAGCTCGAGCAGGCGTTCGACGTCCACGCGCGCATGGGCTCCATCCTCGGCGGCGTCCACTTCGAGATGACCGGCGACAACGTCACCGAGTGCATCGGCGGGGCCAGCGGCGTGGTCGAGGCCGATCTTCAGCGCGCCTATCGCACGCGCGTCGACCCGCGCCTCAACTACGAGCAGGCGCTCGAGATGGCGATGCGGATCGCGCGGCGCCTCCGCGCGCGCTGAGTCGTCGCGCCGGACGCCTCGACGACCGATAAGAAGGTCTAATCTCACACTCAGACGAATTTGCTTCCATTCATCGGTAGGGCGAAGTAAGGAACCCCGCGCCTCCAGGCGAAGGAGTTCCCGACCGATGAAGCCGTCCGCGAAACTCTCCGTCTCTCTTGTGTTTTCTGTCCTTGCGGCCGCCACGTTGGCCGCCGCCTGCGGTCCCGGGATGGACGAGGACGAGGGGGGCGAGCAAGGGCTCGGCCGCGACAACGACCCGCCCCTGGCCGATCGCGAGGAGCTGCTGGCTGGCGCGCCCAAGGCCGACGAGATCCCGGTCGAGTTCAAGGCCGACGAGATCCTCCCGACCACGTTCAGTGACCTGGTCGCGCTGCAGTCGCCGGTCAAGAACCAGGCGAGCCGCGGCGTCTGCTCGATCTTCGCCGTCGCCGGCCTGATGGAGCACCTCTACCGGATCGAGGGCTCGGTCGCGAACCCGGACTTCTCCGAGCAGTATCTCCAGTGGTCGGCCAAGGTCGAGGTCGGCTCGTTCCCGAACACCTCCGGCTCCAACGCCAGCTACAACCTCGAGGCGATCAGCGAGTTCGGGATCCCGGCCGAGGCGGCCTGGCCGTACGAGCCCGCCCAGTGGGGCGCGTCGCAGGATGCCGCGTGCGCCGGCGACGAGGGCCTGCCGACCCGCTGCTACACCAACGGCGAGCCGCCCCAGGCCGCGCTCGACGCGCCGAAGTTCTTCCTGCCGGCCAGCCGCTGGCTGAGCCGCTCCGATATCAAGGCGCACATGTTCAACCGGCGCAGCGCGGTGGTGGTCGGGTTCGACTTCTTCTATCAGTCGTGGAACCACCGCCGGTCGACCCTTCCGATCAACACGCGCTACTGGGACCAGGGCTACGTGCTCTACCCGAACGACCGCGACAAGCAGGTCTCGCGCGAGCACCGCGCCGGTCACGCCGTCCTCCTGGTCGGCTGGGACGACACGCTGGAGGTGCCGGTGGTCGACGAGAACGGCGCGCAGGTGCTGGACTCGAGCGGCCAGCCGCGGGTCGAGCGCGGCTTCTACATCTTCAAGAACAGCTGGGGCACCGGCGGCTTCGGCCTGCAGAATCCGTTCGGTCCCGGCTACGGCTACATCTCGCAGCGCTACATCGACGAGTTTGGCTCGATGCGGGTGACCGACGTGCCGGTCATCGAGGCGCGCCGCGAGGTGTGTGACGACGGCGTGGACAACGACGGCGACGAGCGGGCCGACTGCGACGACACCGACTGCGCCGAGGAGGCCGCGTGCCAGGGCGACACCGGCACCGAGGTCACCTTCGACGGGGCCGGCTCGATCGCGATTCCCGACAACGATCCGGCCGGCGTGTCCAGCCCGGTCGAGGCCGACCGCGGCGGCAGCATCACCAGGCTGACCGTGCAGGTCGGCATCTCGCACAGCTATCGCGGCGACCTGCGCGTGTCGCTCCACCGCGGCAGCGAGGCGGTGGTGCTCCACGACCGCGCCGGCGGCTCGGCCGACGACCTGGTCCAGACCTTCGAGGTGAGCGACTTCAACGGCCAGGACCTGGCCGGCGAGTGGCGCCTGGTGGTGGTGGATCTGGCCAGCCAGGACACCGGCACCCTCGACTCCTGGTCGCTGTCGGCGCTGATCGTCGAGTGAGGTGACGCCGCCCGCGGGTGGCGAACAGGCGGTCGGGCGAGATCGTTTGCCCGGCCGCCGCGTTACTTTCGCGGCATGGTGCGAGCGCGCTGCGCGTGGGTGATGATCGCGGCCGTGTGCGCGGCGTGCGGGTCGCGGACGCCGCCAGGCGGGCAGGCGTCGGTGACGGCGGCGGGCGGCGCGATCGACGCCGGGATCGCCGACGCCGGGCCGCCGGACGCCGGGACCGACGCGTCCGTGGTCGCCGCGTTCCCGTCCGACGCGGGCCTGGCCGACATCGGGGTCGCGCCGTGCCAGGCGATGATCGCGCGCTTTCTCACCTGCCCCAACCTGCCCGAGGACAGCAAGCTCCAGATGGCGGCGGCGGCGCGGCGATGGCGCGAGGAGGCGGCCACCTCGGTCCAGGCGCGCGAGAGCGTGGCCGCGCGATGCCTCGAGATGGCCCGGCTCAGCGAACAGATGCTGCTCGGGCTGGGCTGCTAGCCCGACCAGGCGCGCTATCCTCCGCCGGATGACCGAGCGCGAGGCGATGGAGGTGCTGGCCGGCGAGGAGCTGATCCCGCTGGTGCAGGGCTCGCTGCCCGAGGTGAAGCGCCTGCGCGGCGTCTGTCTGGCCGAGGACATCCCGGTGGCGCTGGCCGCGCCGCCCGGCCGCGGTTGAGGCACACGGCTCGCCCTCCTGGTCCGGGAGGGGGACGTGGCGCGAGTGACCGCGGTGGTCGAGCGCGAGTGGGCCGACCTGGTCGACCGCGACGGCCTGCGCGCCGCCGCGGCGATCGGCGTCGAGGCGGGTGAGGGGGAGGAGCCGCCGTGCCCGGCGTGCGGCACCGCGGCGCCGCTCGAGGCCGGCGCGTGCGGCGAGTGCGGGCTCCAGCTCGAGTGAGATTCTCGGCGCGGCGCAGAACCGGGCGCTCGCTCGCGCGTTGCTAGGCGGCCGGAGGTGCCCAAGATGCGCTCTGTCCTCGCCGTCTGCGCGCTCGTCGCGCTGCCAGCCGCCGCGTCGGCCCAGAAGCCGGAGAAGAAGCCCATGAACCCTTCGCACGAGGAGATCGCGCTCGACAAGCAGAGCGTGGTCGCGGCCCCCCTGACCCACGCCAACCTGGCGGTGTTCCCGGTCCTCACCACCGCGACCGGGGTCAAGCACGTCGACTACCTGGTGCTGGACGAGGGGATGAAGAAGAAGGTCGTGACCGTGGTGGAGAAGGGGGAGGGCGGCGACGTCAACCAGCTCGAGCTCCGCAACAGCTCGGATCGGCCGCTCTTCCTCATGGCCGGCGAGGTCGTCATCGGCGGCAAGCAGGACCGCATCATCGGCAAGAACACGATCGTGGCGCCGCGCACCAGCGAGGCGGTGCCGGTCTTCTGCGTCGAGCACGGGCGCTGGAGCGGGCGCAAGGCGGAGTTCTCGTCGGCGCAGGCGCTGGCGCACACCGAGCTGCGCAAGAAGGCGAGCTTCAGCAACCAGGGCGAGGTGTGGAAGGAAGTCTCGGCCAAGAACGCCAAGCGCAAGCTCTCCAGCGACACCGACACCTATCGGGGGGTCACCCAGGACGGCTCGGTGAAGAAGTCGATCGACGGCTACGACAAGGCGATCCGGACCCAGCTGGCCGCATTCGCCAGCAAGGACCGCATGGTCGGGTTCGTCGTGGCCATGGACGGCAAGGTGGTCGCGATCGAGACCTTTGGCTCGCCGGGGCTGTTCCACAAGTTCCAGGACAAGCTGCTCCGCTCCTACTACGTCGAGGCGGTGGACCACGAGTTCGACGCCGCCAGGCCGCCCAGTGCGCCGGCCGCGGCCGCGATCACCGGGTTCGCCGAGAAGGCGCGCACCGCCAAGCGCGGGGTCGTCCTCGACAAGAAGAGCGGCAAGACGATGCAGTTCGACGAGGGTGACCTCAAGGGCTCGGAGGTCGAGACGACCGACGGCTCGTCGGTGTATCGCGGCGCTTACGAGTGATAGGTAAGGCCGACCCCGAGGGGTCGGCGAAACTTGTATGGACGCACGCCGTTCGCCCGGCCAGGCTTGAATCACGCCTCCTCGCCGCCATTGCTTTGTTCTCGTGGCCGGGCCGTTCGGGGCTCTGGCGCTGGCGGCGCTCGGCGTGGCGCAGGGATGGGCCCAGCCGCTGGCCGCGCCGGCCGCCCCCGCGGTCGATCCGGCCGGCGAGGTCGCCGGTGGCGTGGCCTCCGAGGACGCCGGGATCCAGAAGCAAGCGCCGAAGCCGCGCCGGTCCGGCTGGGTGTTCCTGCCCGGGGTCACATATTCGCCTGACCGGGGGCTGACCTTCGCCGGTGGCGCGCTGCGCTACTTTCACAGCGACGACGATCCGATGTCGCGGGCGTCGAGCATGGTCCTGACCGTGGAGGCGTCGGTGTCGGGGCGCGGGATGGTGAGCTTCGACCCGGACGTGTGGTTCGCCAACGAGCGCTTCCACGTGGGCGGGACCGGCTGGGTCAGCTACCTCGACTACGCCTACTTCGGGGTGGGCAACGACACGACCATGGCGGACCGCGAGGACTACACCGCGGTGCGCTGGTCGCTGCGACCCGAGGTGGTCATGCGCATCAGGCGCCACCTCTACGGCGGCGCGGTGTACGAGCTCCGCTACGAGAACCAGACCGAGGTCGACGCGGGTGGGGAGCTCGACTCGGAGACGGTGCGGGGCGCCGACGGTGGGCTGGTCACCGGGATCGGCGCGCTCGTGCGCTGGGATTCGCGCGACCACGCGTTCACGCCGCGCGCGGGCGGGCTGGTGTCGCTGTCGCCGCGCCTGTACCTCGACGAGCTGGGCGGGGACTACGACTTCACCCGGCTCCTCGTCGAGGGGAGCTGGTTCTTCTCGCTCGGCGGCGAGCACGTGCTGGGGGTGGACGGGCAGGTCGATCTGCGCGGCGGGGAGCCGCCCTTCACGTACCTGTCCGGCGGGGGAGGCTCGCGCCTGCTGCGCGGGATGCTGGAGGGTCGCTACCGCGACATGCAGTTCGCCGCGGTGCAGGCCGAGTATCGCTTTCCCATCTGGTGGCGCTTCGGCGGCGCGGCCTTTGCCGGGGCCGGGCGGGTGGCCAGGAAGGTGACCGGCCTCGATCTGCCCGGGCTCCGCTACAGCGGCGGCGCCGGGCTTCGCTTCGCCATCCAGGAGGACGAGCGCATCACGGTGCGGCTCGACTACGGCCGCAGCCGCGACGACTCCGGGTTCTACCTCGCGATGCTCGAGGCGTTCTGACCGGCTGACCCGGCGCGGCGGCGCTGACCAGGCGTCGCGCGGCGACCGGCGCGCGGCGACAACGTGGCACGCGCGCGGACGACGGCGATCACGCCGCGCGCGCAAGGCGTGGCATTCGCGCGGCGTCCGCCGCTGGCACCGCACTTGAAGTGCAGTCCTCCGTGCCGACGAAGAGGACCGGAATGCAGCGAGCCTGGCAGGCAGTGGTGGCGATGGGGCTGATCGTGGCCGCCCCGCCGGGCAGCGAGGCCGCGCCCGCCGACGCGGTGAAGGCGGCGCCGCGCGCGGAGATCCCCGGCGAGGACGACGAGCTCTACCGGTGCGCGGCGGCCCGGGGGGAGGTCAAGGTGAGCTTCCGGCCCGGGCTCGAGCTGGCCGAGCTGACCACCTGGGCGATGAGCTTCACCTGCAAGAGCTTCGTCTACTCGCCGCGGCTGGCCGCGCGCTCGGTCAGCGTCACGGTCATGGCGCCGCGGCCGATGTCCGCGCCGGACGCGTGGCGGCTGTTTCTGGTCGCGCTCCAGAACATGGACCTCACGATCGTTCCGAAGGGGCGAGTGCTCGAGATCGTCGAGGCGCCGACCGCCAAGAAGCGATCGCTTCCGGTCTATCCGGGCGGCGAGGGCGCGCCGGGCAGCGAGGAGCTGGTCCGGGTGCTGCTCCGGCCGCGCGCCGCGACTAGCGCCAACCTCGCCCAGGCGCTGGCGCCGCTCCTGTCGAGCGACGGCGAGATCGTGGACGTGGGATGGGCCGGGGTCGTGCTGGTCACCGATCACGGCAGCCACATCGCCCGCATGCGCGAGCTGATCGAGGAGATCGACCGGCCCGGCAGCCAGCAGGTCCTCTACTTCCTGCCGCTCCGCCACGCCGTCGCGCACGACCTGGTCGACACCCTGCGCGCGCTGCTTTCGCCGGAGCAGGGACGCGGGCCGGGCGAGACGCCGCCGGTGCGACGCGGGGCGAGCCCGACCGGAGGCGCGGTGCCGGCGCCGGCTCCGGCGCTCATCCTGGCCGACGAGCGGACCAACGCGCTCATCCTCCTGGCCACCAGCGGCGCGTACGACCGCACCCGCGCGCTGGTCGAGCGGCTCGACGTCGACGTGGAGGGAGCCGGGAGCGAGCCGAGCATGCACGTCTACTTCCTCCAGAACGGCAACGCCGAGAAGATGGCCGCGACGCTGAGCGGGCTGCTCGGCCAGCGCGGCGCCGGTCCGGTCCGGCCCACCGGGCCAGGCGCGGGTGGCCATCCGCCGCCGCCGGCGGCCGATCGATCCGTCAGCCTGCAGGGCGAGGTGCGGGTCACCGCCGATGCGCTCAGCAACGCGCTCCTCGTTCTCAGCTCGGAGCGCGACTACGTGGCGCTGCAGGACATCCTGCGCCGGATCGACACGCCGCGCGATCAGGTCTTCATCGAGGCGCTCATCATCGAGGTCGGATCCGGCTGGTCGCGCCAGATCGGCGCGGCGTGGCACGGCGGGCGGGTGAAGGGCGACGCGCTGTGGATGGGCGCGCTCGGTGGCGATCAGCTCTCGTCGTTCCTCGGCGCCGGCAGCGGCCATGCCCTGCAGCCGCCGGTCGGGTTCCTGGGCGGCGTCATCGGCCAGCGGATCCCCGGCATGGAGACGCTGCTCGGCACCAGCCTGCCGTCGTTCTCGGTGCTGTTCCAGGCCCTGGCCCAGAGCCACCACGTCGACATCCTGTCCGCGCCGCACGTCATGACCACGGATCACGTGGTGGCGAACCTGTCGAGCGCAGAGGTCGTCCCGTTCCAGACCGGCGTCACCGGGTTGCCGGGCACCACCGGCGTCCCGTTCGGCTCGGTGGAGCGCAAGGACATCGGCCTCACCTTCAACGTCACGCCGCACGTCGGCGCGAGCGGCCGGATCCAGCTCGACATCGATCTCACCATCGAGGACGTGTTGCCTCAGCCGGGCCCGTTCGGCCCGTCGACCAGCAGGCGGCACATCCAGAACTCGGTCGTGGTGGGAGATCAGGAGAGCGCGATCCTTGGCGGCCTGGTGACCCGCAAGCTCATCCGGCGCGAGACCAGGATCCCGCTGCTCGGCGACCTGCCGGTGCTGGGCGCGCTGTTCCGCCAGCGCGAGACCGGCGTGGACGAGGCCAACCTGATCGTTCTGGTCACGCCGTACATCGTGACCGACTCGGTCGACGGCGCGCGCGCGGTCGAGCGGGTGCTGGAGGGGCGCGCGGAGTTCCTCGGCGCGCTCGAGCGGCTCGGCGCGACGGGGTTCCGGGCGCGGCCGGACGGCCGGCGCATGCGCGGGCTGGTCGCGGAGATCGCGCTGCGGGTGGCGCAGGCCGATCAGGAGCGCGAGGTGCTGCGCAAGCTCGACCGCCGCGGGCCGGGGCCGGGCGGGCCCATCGAGCCGACCAGCGCGCCGGTCACGAGCGCGCCGGTGGCGACCGATGCGGCCGCGGCGGTTGCGCCGGGGTTGCCAGGCGGGGTGAGGGCCGGCGCGCCGCCGCTGCCGTGGGGACTCTGACTCCTCGCGCGCTCGACGAGCCGGTCTTCAACGGGGCCGATGTGGGTGCGCGCTTCGCGGCTGCGGCCGGGCTGCAGGCGCGCACCAGCATCGACCGGAGAGGCGTCGTTCCGCACGTCTGGCGGCGAGATCGGCGGGTGCGTCGGCGCCGACCACCGCATCCCGGTGGCGCACGGCGACGCCGGCGATCCGGCCGGGGCGGTCGATCGGCAGGTGCGGCTCGGCCTCGAGCTCGGCGGAGTGGTCGGCGACATCGACGACCCGTCCACGACCGTACCGGTCCTGGACGGTGGCTTCGATCCGCTGCAGATCGTGCTCGGCGCGGCGCGCGGTTCGACCTGGCCAGTCCGGCCGAGCGAGCCGCTATACAAGTGGCCCGTTGAGCCGACGCGTCGGTCGCTGGACCGCGTCGCGCCTGTGTCGTGATCGTAACGTGGCGGCGAGGCAGCTTGCCACACTGCTGCATCCCGCCTCGCCACACCGGGCGAGAACGCACGGTCACCGCTCTTCTCCGTCGATCGCTTTTGCCGCGATTCAAATACGAATGCGCTCGCACAGGCCAGCAGACGAATGCGGTGCGCGAATTAAAATAGGTCGATCGATCGGAGGAGACGATGGACCGAGAGCAGTCTTCGAGCGGCAATGGTTCCCCGGCGCGTCGAAGGTCACGCCGTCGGAGCGCGCCACCAGGCCCGCTCGGGGTCTCACCCGTGGATGGCGGGCTGGCCGCCGGTCAGACGACGGTCGATCCGTCGGTCGCTGCCACGGTCGCTGCTGCCGATCTGTTGCCGCTCCTCGAGGCGCTGCGCGCATGCGAGCAGGGCGACTTCGGGGCCAGGCTTCCGGTTGGCGGTTCGTCTCGCGTGGTCGACGACCTGTCGCGCGCGTTCAACGTGGCCGTCACCCGGATCGAGGACCTGACCCACGAGCTCATCCGCGTCGAGAGAGTGGTCGGGCGCGAGGGTCGCATGGAGGAGCGCGCGTCGATCGACGACATGAAGGGCGACTGGTCGACCGCGATCACGTCGATCAACGCGCTCATCAGCGATCTGGTGCATCCGACGACCGAGGTCGCGCGGGTGATCGGCGCGGTCGCGCAGGGCGATCTGACCCGCAAGATGGCGCTCGAGATCGAGGGCCGGCCGGTCAAGGGCGAGTTCCTCCGCATCGGCAACACGGTCAACACGATGGTCGACCAGCTGGCCTCGTTCTCGTCGGAGGTGACCCGGGTCGCCAAGGAGGTCGGCACCCAGGGCAAGCTGGGCGGGCAGGCCGACGTGCCGGGCGTGTCCGGGGTGTGGAAGGACCTGACCGACAACGTCAACCAGATGGCGTCGAACCTGACCACCCAGGTGCGCGGCATCGTCAAGGTGGTGACCGCGGTGGCCGGCGGCGACCTCCGCCAGCGCCTGGTGCTCGACGCCAAGGGCGAGATCGCCGCGCTGGTCGAGACGCTGAACGACATGACCAACACCCTCGGCATCTTCGCCGAGCAGGTCACCACGGTGGCGCGCACCGTCGGCGTCGAGGGCCAGCTGGGCGCCCAGGCGGTGGTGCCCGGCGTGGCCGGCACCTGGAAGGAGCTGACCGACAACGTCATCGAGTTGACGTTGCCGGCACCTGGAAGGAGCTGACCGACAACGTCAACTCGATGGCGTCGAACCTGACCAACCAGGTCCGCAACATCGCCAAGGTCACCACCGCGGTGGCCAATGGCGACCTGTCGCAGAAGATCACGGTCGACGTGAAGGGCGAGATCCTCGAGCTCAAGAACACCATCAACACGATGGTGGATCAGCTGCGCTCGTTCGCGTCCGAGGTGACCCGGGTGGCCAAGGAGGTCGGCACCGACGGGCGGCTGGGCGGGCAGGCCCAGGTCCCCGGCGTGTCCGGAACCTGGAAGGACCTGACCGACAACGTCAACGTGCTGGCCGGCAACCTGACCGATCAGGTGCGCAACATCGCCAAGGTCACCACCGCGGTGGCCAACGGCGACCTGTCGCAGAAGATCACGGTCGACGTGAAGGGGGAGGTCCTCGAGCTCAAGAACACCGTCAACACGATGGTGGATCAGCTGCGCTCGTTCGCGTCCGAGGTGACCCGCGTGGCCAAGGAGGTCGGCACCGAGGGCAAGCTGGGCGGCCAGGCCGCGGTGCCGGGCGCGTCGGGCGTGTGGAAGGACCTGACCGACAACGTCAACTCGATGGCGTCGAACCTGACCAGCCAGGTGCGCAACATCGCGCTGGTCACCACCGCGGTCGCGCGCGGCGACCTCTCGCGCAAGATCACGGTCGACGTCAAGGGCGAGATGCTCGAGCTCAAGGACACCGTCAACACGATGGTGGACCAGCTGAACTCGTTCGCCTCGGAGGTGACCCGGGTGGCGCGCGAGGTCGGCACCGACGGCCTGCTCGGCGGGCAGGCGGAGGTCCAGGGCGTCGCCGGCGTGTGGAAGAACCTGACCGACAACGTCAACCACATGGCGCGCAACCTGACCACCCAGGTGCGCGGCATCGCCAAGGTGGTGACCGCGGTGGCCAACGGCGACCTGCGCCAGAAGCTGGAGATCGACGCCAAGGGCGAGGTCGCGTCGCTGGCCGGCATCATCAACGGCATGACCGAGACGCTGTCCACCTTCGCGGCGCAGGTCTCCACCGTGGCGCGCGAGGTCGGCGTCGAGGGCAAGCTGGGCGGCCAGGCCGCCGTGCCCGGCGTGGCCGGCACCTGGAAGGAGCTGACCGACAACGTCAACCAGATGGCGTCCAACCTGACCACCCAGGTGCGCGGCATCGTCAAGGTGGTCACCGCGGTGGCCAACGGCGACCTCACTCACAAGCTGACCGGGGTCGACGCGCGCGGCGAGGTGGCCGCGCTGGCCGAGACGATCGACATCATGACCGATACGCTGTCCACCTTCGCCAACCAGGTGTCGACGGTGGCACGCGAGGTCGGCATCGAGGGGCAGCTGGGCGGTCAGGCCAAGGTGCCCGGCGCGGCCGGCACCTGGCGCCAGCTGACCGACAACGTCAACCAGCTGGCCGACAACCTGACCACGCAGGTGCGCGCCATCTCGGAGGTGGCGATCGCGGTGACCGAGGGCGACCTGACCCGCAGCATCTCGGTGGATGCGCAGGGCGACATGGCCACCCTGAAGGACACCATCAACCAGATGATCTCGAACCTGCGCGAGACCACCCAGAAGAACCAGGAGCAGGACTGGCTGAAGAGCAACCTGGCCCGCTTCTCGAGCATGATGCAGGGCCTGAAGAGCATCGAGTCGGTCTCGCGACTCATCATGAGCGAGCTGACCCCGCTGGTCTCGGCCCACCACGGCGCCTTCTTCCTCATGGAGGAGGAGGAGGGCCAGCAGGCCCTCAAGCTCACTGCCGGCTACGCCTACCAGTCGCGCAAGAGCCTGTCCAACCGCTTCCGGGTCGGTGAGGGGATCACCGGGCAGTGCGCGCTGGAGAAGAAGTCGATCCTCCTCACCCGGGTGCCGCACGACCACGTGCAGATCGTGACCGGCCTGGGCGAGAGCGTCCCCTTGACCCTCATCGCGCTGCCGGTCCTGTTCGAGGACGAGGTCAAGGCGGTCGTCGAGCTGGCCTCGTTCCACGCGTTCAGCCCGATCCACCTCATCTTCCTCGATCAGCTCATGGCCAGCCTCGGCGTGGTCATCAACATGATCACCGCCAACGTGCGCACCGAGCAGCTGCTGCAGCAGTCGCAGTCGCTGACCATGGAGCTGCAGAGCCAGTCGCTGGAGCTGACGACGCAGCAGGAGGAGCTGAAGACCTCGAACACCGCGCTCGAGCGGCAGAAGCTGCTCCTCGAGGAGAAGGCGACCTTGCTCGAGGAGCAGAACCGCAAGGTCGAGGTCAAGAACCGCGAGGTCGAGCTGGCCCGGGCCAGCCTGGAGGAGAAGGCGGAGCAGCTCCAGCTCATCTCCAAGTACAAGAGCGAGTTCCTGGCCAACATGTCGCACGAGCTGCGCACGCCGCTCAACTCGCTGCTCATCCTTGCCAAGCTCCTGGCCGAGAACAAGGACTCGACGCTCACCGACAAGCAGGTCGAGTACGCCCAGAACATCTACGCCTCGGGCGGCGACCTGCTCGCGCTCATCAACGAGATCCTCGATCTGTCGCGGGTCGAGTCGGGCCGGATGCAGGTCGAGCCGCGCAAGGTGCCGTTCGTCGACCTGGTACAGGTGCTCGAGCGCCAGTTCCGCCCGGTCGCCGACGAGCGTGGCCTCGCGTACTCGATCCTCGTCGAGCCCGGCGCGCCCGGCTCCATCCTCACCGATCCGCAGCGCCTGCAGCAGGTGCTGAAGAACCTCCTGTCCAACGCGTTCAAGTTCACCGAGCAGGGCAGCGTGACCATGCGGGTGTCGCTGGTCCCGCGCCGCAGCCACCTCCAGCACGACGTCCTGCGCGACGCGGAGCAGGTGCTGGCCTTTGCGGTCGAGGACACCGGCATCGGCATCGCTCGCGACAAGCAGCTGCTGGTGTTCGAGGCCTTCCAGCAGGCCGACGGCAGCACCGCGCGCAAGTACGGCGGGACCGGGCTCGGGCTGTCGATCAGCCGCGAGATCGCCAAGCTGCTGGGCGGAGAGATCCACATCGACAGCGCGCCCGGCCGCGGCAGCACGTTCACCCTGTTCCTGCCCGACCGCTACCGCGAGCCGAGCTGGCGCGAGCGCAGCGGCGATGGCGCCCGCCGCCTCGAGGACAGCGGGCCGGTCGAGGTGCTGTCGCTGGCGGATGGGCGGGCGGAGCGGCGGGCCGGCGAGGACTCGGCGTCGCACCGGGTCGCGGGGCCCGACTCGCGCCTGCTGCGCTCGACGGTGACCGAGCCGGACGCGGTTCCGGCCGAGGTTCCGTTCGAGGACGACCGCGAGACCATCCGGGAGAACGACCGCGTCCTCCTCATCATCGAGGACGACGTGAAGTTCGCCGAGATCCTGATGGGGATGGCGCGCGAGCGCGAGTTCAAGGTGGTGGTCGCCACCCGCGGCGACACCGGCCTGGCCCTGGCTCACCAGCTCCGCCCGCACGCCATCACCCTCGACATCCAGCTGCCGGTCATGGACGGGCTGACCGTGCTCGACCGGCTCAAGCGCAATCCGCGCACCCGCCACATCCCGGTCCACGTCATCTCGGTGCTCGATCGCGAGCAGCGCGGCGCGTGCATCAAGGCGTTCGCCTACCTCGAGAAGCCGGTCACCAAGGAGGCGATCGAGGGCGCGCTCAGCCACATGAGCGACTTCATCCAGCGCTCGGCTCGCTTCCTCCTGCTGGTCGAGGACGACAGTCGCCAGGCCACCGGCATCTCGGAGCTGTTCGCCGACGACGACGACGTGCTCATCAGCGTGGCCCACACCGCGAAGGAGGCGCTCGAGGCGCTCGAGACCAACGAGTTCGACTGCCTGATCCTCGACCTCTTGCTGCCCGACGCCGACGGGGTCGGGCTCCTCGAGGAGATCAAGCGGCACGAGCGGCACCGTGACCTGCCGATCATCGTCTACACCAACAAGGACCTGTCGGCGCAGGAGGAGACCCACCTCAGGCGCTACGCCCGGTCGGTCATCATGAAGAGCGGGCAGGGCTCGCCCGACCGGCTGCTCGACGAGACGTCGCTGTTCCTGCACCGGCTGTACGAGCGACTCCCCGAGGAGACCCGCGAGGTGATGGCCGAGGACGCGATCTCGCGCGGCTCGCTGGCCGACCGGACCGTCCTGGTGGTGGACGACGACGTCCGCAACATCTTCGCCATCGCGGCGGTGCTCGAGTCGCAGCACATGAAGGTGCTGGTGGCCAGCAACGGGCGCAAGGCGCTCGAGGTGCTCGCCGCCAACGACGACGTCGAGGTCGTCCTCATGGACGTCATGATGCCGGAGATGGACGGCTACGAGACCATGCAGGCGGTCCGCAAGGACCCGAAGCACCGCTCGCTGCCGATCATCGCGATCACCGCCAAGGCGCTGAAGGACGACCGCGAGAAGTGCATGAGCGCGGGCGCGTCCGACTACCTTGCCAAGCCCGTGAACTCGCACGAGCTCATCGAGCTGCTCAGACTCTGGACGGCGCCGTGATCGATCGCGGGGGGGAGGAGGATCGCGCCAGCATCCTCCTGGTGGACGATCGACCGGCAAACCTCATGGCGCTCGAGGCGACCCTCGAGCCACTCGGCCAGCGGCTGGTCCGCGCCGCGTCCGGCGCGCAGGCGCTCTGGCGCCTGCTCGAGGAGGAGTTCGCGCTCATCCTGCTCGACGTGCAGATGCCGGGCATGGACGGCTTCCAGGTGGCCTCGCTCCTGCGCGAGCGGGCGGCCACCCGCCACGTCCCCATCATCTTCCTGACCGCGCTGTCGCGCGACGCCTCGCACATCTTCCAGGGCTACGAGCACGGCGCGGTCGACTACCTGGTGAAGCCGTTCGACTCGAACATCCTCAGGGCCAAGGTCTCGGTCCTGGTCGAGCTCTACCGGAAGAACAAGCTCATCGCGCGGCAGGCGGAGCTCCTCCGCGTGCGCGAGCGCGAGGCGCTGGAGCAGCAGAGCGAGCACCGCTTTCGCAGCGTGACCGAGTGCATCGCCGGGTGCGTGTGGGTCGCGGACCTGCGCGGGGTGGTGACCTACGAGAACCGCGCGGCGCGCGAGTTCGGCGATCCGATGGCCGCCGCGGGGTCGGAGCTGCTCGCCGCCATCGACGCCGACGACCGCGCCCGTGGGACCGCGGTCTGGACCGCCTCGCTCGCGTCGGGGGAATCGTTCGAGCTCGAGTGCCGGCTGGTCCGCCTCGGTGACCGCTGCGCCCGCTGGCACATCGTCCGCGGGGTGCCGCAGCTCGACCTGCAGGGCCTGCGGAGCGGCTGGATCGTGAGCGCCGCCGACATCGACGACCGCAAGCGGGCCGAGGACGAGCTCCTCGCCACCAAGCGACAGCTCGAGGCGGCCAGCGAGGTGAAGGACGTGTTCCTGGCGGCGGCGTCGCACGAGCTGCGCTCGCCGCTGGCCGCGACCCTGGCCCAGGTCGAGCTGGCCCTCCTGCAGCTGGGCGGCAACACCACCGAGTTCCCGGGCAAGGCGTTCGCGCTCATCCTGCGGCAGATCGGGCGGATGAGCCGGCTGGTCGGCGACCTGCTCGACGTCAGCAAGATCCGCGCGGGCCGGCTGTCGCTCGAGAGCGAGCCGTTCGACCTGATCGTGCTGGCCGGCGAGGTGGTCGAGCGGGTCCAGGTGGCCACCCGGAAGCACGCCATCCGGCTCGACGGGCCGGCTCGCATGTCGGTCGAGGCCGACCGGGGTCGACTCGACCAGGTCCTCAACAACCTGCTGTCCAACGCGATCCGCTACTCGCCGGACGGGGGCGAGGTCGAGGTCCAGGTGTGGCTGGAGGGCGGTCAGGTGCGCCTGGCGGTCAAGGACCAGGGCATCGGCGTGCCGGTCGACAAGCAGGAGAGGATCTTCGACCTGTTCGAGCGCGCGCACAGCGTCAGCTACGGCGGGCTCGGGCTCGGCCTCAACATCGCGCAGGGGATCGTGGAGCAGCACGGCGGCCGCATCTGGGTCGATTCGGCGGGGGTGGCCGGGCTGGGCAGCACCTTCCACGTGATGCTGCCGATCGCGCCGGGCGAGCCGTCGTTCGACGGCGGGCGCGAGCAGCACACGGCCCCGGCCGTGCCGAGCGCCGCCGACCGGGTGAACTGAGGCGCTGAGCCGGCCCTTGGCCGGCTCAGCGGCGGTACTCGGGCGGGCGCTGGATGCCCTCGCCCTGGCGCAGCCAGCGGACCAGGCCGCGGACCAGGCCGAGCCCGATCTCGGGGTGCTCGATCATCGCCTCGTCGAAGGTGTCGCGCGGCAGGCGCAGGAGACGGCTCGGCTTCTCGCTGCGCACGGTCGCCTGGCGCGGCAGGCCGTCGACCAGGGCCAGCTCGCCGAACGCCTGGCCGCGGCCGAGCTGGGCCACCACCTTGCCCTCGCGCTCGACGGTGACGACACCCTTCATCACCACGAACAGCGCATCGCCCGGGTCGCCGACCGAGACCACCACCTGATCCGACTCGTGCTCGATCTCGCTCGAGCGGATCGCGAGCGCGTCGAGCAGCTCGCCGTCGATGTCGTCGAACAGGAGCGTGGAGCGCAGCGCCCACAGCCGCTCCATCAGCGGATCGCTGCTGAAGCTGCCGCAGCGGGCCATCCACGGGTCCATCTCGCACACCTTCGCGCGCGCGTCGGCGGGCGGCTCGCGCGAGGGCAGGAGGTAGCGCTCGAGCAGCTTGAGCAGGCGGACCCGCTCGTGCCCGCGCGCGACCTCCTGCATGATGTCGAGCGCCTGCCGCCGCCGCTTGAAGGTCGGCGCGCGCAGGGCGCGCTCGGCCGCGTAGACCGAGCTGGGGTTTCCGAACAGGGCCAGCACCGCGCAAAGGCGCGACAGCGAGCGCTCGGTGCGGCGCTCGAGCTCGTCGATGAAGAACGCCTCGGCGGTCAGGTTGGCGATGGTGGAGATGCCAGCCCGGTACTTGACGTCGATGTAGCTCTCGCGCGCCGCGCTTGCGTAGCCCGGGCGCGCGTTGACGTAGACCTCGAAGCGATCGAGCTGGAGCTCGAGCGCACGCTCGGCCAGGTCGCGCGGCACCACCTCGCCGTGGTCGCGCGCGCGGCGGAGCAGGGTGCGGGCGGCCAGCTCGCGCACCGCCGGGTTGTGGTCGATGAGCTCGCGCCCGACCAGGTCGGACACATCGGGCACCTCGCTCGAGCGCAGGCCGCGCAGGACCCGCGCTCGCACCCGGATGTGGGCGGTGCGGTACTCCTCGAGCTCGAGCAGCTCGGCCAGCGGCGCGGCGGCCATGCGGGCGATGACCTCATCGAGCCACGACTGCTCGCCCGCCAGCGCCTCGAGCACGCGGCCGAGCGGGCGCGCACCGCCCAGCCCGGCGCATGCGTGCAGGCCCTGCTGGAGGCGCTCGGTGTGATCGCTGGCCGCCGCGGCCAGGGCCAGCTCCTCGGCTTGCTCGCGGGTGAGGGCGCCGCGGTTGATGAGCGAGCGCAGGATCACGGCGGCGCGGGCACCGTCGTGGGCCAGCGCCTCGGCCAGGACCGCGCGCAGCTCGTCGTCGTGGTCGTCGAGCGCGCCGACCTGGGCCAGGTAACGCCAGGCGGCGGCTGCCACCGGGCTGGGGGCAACGACCAGCTCGTCGGCGTCCGGAATGGCGGGCGGCGCGGCGTCGGTGGGCGGCGCAGCGCCGCGGTCCGCGTCGGCCCCGGCCTCGCGGATCGCCCGGTCCTCGGCGAACGCGGCGCTCGAAAGGACCGCGCTCGGCGCGGCCGCCGTGTCCTTCTTGCCGCTCGCGCCATCGCCATCCCCGCCGGCCTCGCCGTCCACCTCGCCCACGTCCGGCTCGCTGCCCGGCTCCTCGACCGCGGGCGGCTTCTCGCCGCCCAGCGCGCGCGCCCGCACCACCTGGGACGCGTCGCCGTGCGCGGCCAGCGCGTCGAGACACGCGGCCGCCGGCCCCTCCTCGTTCTCGTTGGTCATCGCTGCCCGCAGCGACGCGGCGCACGACTTGTGCGGCCGGAGGGCCAGCAGGCGGTACAGCGACTCGCGCTGCCCGGGCGGGCCGGTGCCGATGTAGCGGATGAGCAGCCGTGGGTCCTGCGCGTAGGTGGTCAGCAGCTCGCGTCCGAACCGCGCGGCGGTCTCGTCGCTGGCGCCGGCCAGGTGGACCACGCGGGCCAGGCCGTCGCGGTCGATCATCATCACCTCGCGGTCGTCGCGCAGCGACAGCCGGCGCAGCCCCAGCGCAGACCCGAGCGTGTCGATGTAGCGGTTGGACGCCGCGAACTGCAGGACCATCCAGACCAGCGCGGCCAGCGCGGTCGCGGTCGGGGCGAGGATGGAGTGGTGGCCGAGCAACGGCGCGACCACGACCAGGAGCAGCCCGGCCGCTGCCCCGCCGCCCTGGTTGTAGACCCCGCGCAGGAGCACCTTCCACCGCTTGCGCTCCACGTCGGTCAGCGGGGTCAGCGCCACCTCCTGGGCCGGGCGGGCGATGCCGAACTTGAGCACGCTCTCGGTCCCGCGTGCGAGGGTGGCGAAGGCCAGGGTCGGAAACAGCGCCCACACGACCGAGGCGCACAGCAGCAGGGCCGGCTCGAGCGCGAGCGAGAACCGGAGCGAGCGGGTGGCGAGCAGCCGCGAGCTGGCCAGCACCTGCAGCGCGAGCAGCGCCGCGTTCGACACCCCGTAGAACATCGAGAAGAACAGGCCGATCTCCTCGCGCCGGGTGATCGAGGACACCACCTCCAGCTTGAAGCCGAACTCGACGAACGCGGTCAGGAACGCCTCGATCACGGTCGCCATGGCCAGAATCCTGACCAGCTTGAAATCCGGCCCGCGATCGGGGGCCGCCACCTTGACCTGCTGGGTCGCGGTCCCGCGCGCCCGCCGCTCGCGCAGGGCCCGGGTGCGCGGCTTCTTCTCGCTGGGCTGCTTCGGCGCGCGCGGCACCAGCCGCCACTCGCCCGAGCGCGATACCAGCAGCACGCGCAGCACCGCGGTCGCGATCGCCATGATGGCGATGAGCGGGGCCAGCCCGACCATGTCGAACACCCGGACCACCGCGGTCGACCCGAAGCTGCCGACCACCGCGCCCGAGGTGGCCGCCGCCCCGGCCAGGGGCAGGAACCGGCGCGAACGCCGCCCGCTCACCACCGAGGTGACCGCGTTCCACATCACCATGAACGCGAGCGCGGACAGGACGCTGAGCGCCAGCGACACCACGAACACCGCCCCGTCGCCGGCCCGGTCCGCCCAGATCCCCGCCACCGCGCTCAGCGCGAACGCGATCAGGATGGCCAGATCGATCGGCGGCGACGAGACCCGGCGGAGCAGCGCGCCGTACGCGGCCGAGCCGGCCACGATCCCGGCCGCCTGGATCACCAGGAAGTGCGGCACGTACTTGGCCCCGAACTCGACCAGGAAGATCGTGTCGGCGAACGTCTTGGACACGAACACGACGGCCATCGAGACAAAGGCCGCCGCCAGCGCCAGGATCATGGAGCGATTGAGCGCCATCGCGTCGCTGTTCGTAGCCCGTTCCGGCTCAGCTCGCCACGTTGCGGATGCGCTCGACCAGCATCTCGGCCAGGCCGCGCATCAGCTCCGGGTAGTCGGTGAGGAGGTCCATGAGGTCGTTGCGCTCGAGGCGGATGAGCCGGGTCACCTCGTCGGCGGCGACGGTGGCGCTGCGCGGCTCGAGGTCGAGCGCGCCCATCTCGCCCACGCACTCGCCGGCGTCGAGCCGGGCGACCAGCTGGTTGCCGCGCATCACCCGCACCGATCCGGATACCACCACGAAGAGGGCGTCGCCCACCTCGCCGGCCTCGAACAGCACCTGGTTGCGGACCAGATCGACCTGGTGGCAGAGCGCGGCCACCGGCAGGAGCGCGTCGGCGCTGAGCGAGGCGAAGAGAGGCGCCGCGCGCAGGGCAAGCGCCTTCTCGAGGTTGTTCATGCGATGGACGTCGCGGTCGCCCGGCGTCGGGCCGGGCGAGGCTGGGGTCCGGTCAGGGCTCCGCGCCGGTCAGGGTCGGCAGCTCGGACAGGTCGGGCACCAGGATGATCTCGATGCGCCGGTTGAGCTGCTTGTTCGGCTCGGCGTCGTTGGGCGCGACCGGATCGAACTCGCCGTAGCCGGACGCGGCCACGCTGCTGGGCGGGAAGCCGGCCGCGATCATGAACTGCACCACGCTGAGCGCGCGCGCCGACGACAGATCCCAGTTGCTCTTGAACTTGCGCGACTTGATCGGGTCGGTGTCGGTGTGGCCGGCGATGACGAAGCGGCGGTCCTTGAACTCGAGCAGGATGTTGGTGACCTCGGTCAGCGCCTCCTGGCCCGGCTTGGTCAGCTCGGCCTGGCCGCTGGGAAACAGGATTCCCGACGGCAGCTTGAGCACCATCTGGCCGTTGCGGAAGCCGACCTGCAGCTTGCCGGTGTCGACCAGCTTGGCGAAGCGCTGCTTGAGCTCGCGGAACGCGGCCAGCCGCTTCTCGGCCGACTCGCGCTGCTTGCGCAGCTCGGCCAGCTCCGCCGCGGTCGCCTCCTGGTCCTTGGCCAGCTTGCCGCGCTCTCCCTCGGTGATCCCGAGCTGCGACTTCAGATCGTCGCGCTGCTTGCGGGTCTCGGCCAGCTCGGCCTGCGTCGCGGTGAGCTCGTCCAGAGTCTTCTGGTGGACCTCCTTCTTCACGCCGCAGGCCGACGCTCCCGTGAAAGCGAGGACCAAGACGACCAGAACACGCATCTGCTGCCGGTGCATGACGCCTCCCAACGGTTGTCCGTGTGGCACAAGGTATCGAAAGTTGGCGGTTCTCGGAACAGCTCGGGCGGCCAAGCCGATTTTTGGACCCATGGGCCCCCCTCCGTTAGGATGGGTCGCTGGTATGCGCATGGGGAGAAGAAGTGACGCGATATCGAGCAGTTAACCGTCCCTCGCGCATCAAGGGCGCCGGGCGACCGGTCCGCCGTGATCGCGAGCGCACCCGCGAGGGCGCGCGCGACCGCGAGCGCGACAGGGCCCGCTCCGGCCGCAGCAGAGCGCCGGAGATCCTCGGGATCGCCGCGCTGGGCGCCGCCATCTTCCTCCTGGCCGGCCTGATGTCGCTCGGCTTCGGCGACGGGCGGCTCATGGGTCCGTTCGGCCGGTCGTCCGCGCTGCTGGTCTATTCGCTGGTCGGCCTGGGCGGCTACGCCGTGGTCGTCGGCCTGGTCGGCGTGGCGCTCCGGCTCCTGCTCGGACGCTCTCCGATCCTCCGCCTGTCGGTGGCGCTCGGGGTCGGGCTCGGCGTGGTCGCGCTCGACACCCTCGCTCATCTATGTGCGGGCGAGCGGCGGGTGGCCGGGCGGCCGCCGGGCGGCGCGCTGGGCGAGAGCGTGGCCGAGGTGTCGCGCGCGCTGGTGTCGACCGCCGGGACCGCGCTGCTCGGCCTCATCGGGCTGGTGCTGGCGGTGGTGGTGGCGACCCCGCTCCGCATGAGCCAGGTGCTCGAGGGCGTCGGGCTGGCGGCGAGCTGGCTCGGGCGCGGCGCCTACCGCGGCGCCCGCCGGGTCGGCGGCGACGTGGCCGGCTTCTCGGGCGACGTCATCCGCTCGGTCCTGCCCGAGCGCGACCGCGACGAGTACCGCTCCGGGGATTCGACCGCGATGGCCCGGGTGGACGACGACGGCGCCGACGACCACGGCGCCGAGCCGATGATCGTCGACCGGACCGGCCGCGTGGTCGACCGCGAGGCGCCCGACGCCGACACCGAGCGGATGGGCGCGGACATCGTGCCGGCCCTGATCGCGGAGGAGGGCGGGCCGAACGGGCGCAAGAAGCGGGTGAAGAAGGTGACCGCGCGCGGCGTGGGCGCCGAGCGCGCGCCGGTCGACGAGCCGGAGCACGTGACCGCGGTGACCGCGCCGGCCCAGCCGGTGATCGTGACCCGGCCGCCGTCGGGCCCGCAGCCGGTCCAGGCCTCGGCCACCGGGTCGGGTCCGGTCATCGTCGAGCCGCAGTTCCGCCACGTGAAGGTCGACGAGATGAAGAAGAAGGAGGCCCGGCTCGACGCCGGCCGCGGCTTCATCCCGCTCGGCGACGGCGAGTTCCAGCTGCCGCCGGTCAACCTGCTCGATTACGACGAGACCCAGGCGGTGTCGATCGACCGCACCGCCATGCTCGAGATGTCGGCCAAGCTGATCCAGACCCTCGACAACTACGGCATCCAGGGCGAGGTGACCGCGATCCGGCCCGGCCCGGTCGTCACCATGTACGAGTTCGCGCCCGCGCCGGGCACGCGGCTCAACAAGATCGTCAACCTGTCGGACGACCTGGCCATGTCGCTCGAGGCGCTGAAGGTGCGCATCGTGGCCCCGATCCCGGGCAAGGCGGCGGTCGGCATCGAGGTGCCCAACCGCACCCGCGAGACGGTCTACCTGAAGGAGATCCTGGCCGACGACGCGTTCCAGAACAACAAAGCCAAGCTCCCGCTCGCGCTGGGCAAGGACATCGAGGGCGCGCCGATCGTGGTCGACCTGGCCAAGATGCCGCACCTCCTGGTCGCCGGCGCGACCGGATCCGGCAAGTCGGTCGCGGTCAACGCGTTCATCACCAGCCTGCTGTACAGCGGCACGCCGGAGGACATCCGCTTCATCATGGTGGACCCGAAGGTGCTCGAGCTGTCGATCTACGAGGGCATCCCGCACCTGCTGCTGCCGGTGGTGACCGACCCGAAGAAGGCGAACCTGGCCCTGCGCTGGGCCGTGGACGAGATGGAGCGGCGCTACGACCTGCTCGCGCGGCTCGGCGTGCGCGACATCGCCAGCTACAACAAGAAGCTGGTCAAGCTGGAGTCCAGGGCGAACGCCGACCGCCGGCGCGGCGCCGCGGCCGACGTGGGCGCGGCCGACGCGGACGAGGAGGGCGGCAGCGCCGACGACCAGCGCGACCTCGACCTGGCCGCGTCGCTCGACCTGGACGAGCCGCCGCCCCGCCGGCTGCCCTACATCGTCGTGGTGATCGACGAGTTCGCGGATCTGATGATGTGCGCCCCCAAGGAGGTCGAGACCTCGGTGGCGCGCATCGCCCAGAAGGCGCGCGCGGCCGGCATCCACCTCATGCTGGCCACCCAGCGGCCCAGCGTCGACGTCATCACCGGCCTCATCAAGGCGAACTTCCCCTCGCGCCTCGCGTTCCACGTCACGTCGAAGGTCGACTCGCGCACCATCCTCGATCAGATGGGCGCGGAGAACCTGCTCGGCTCGGGCGACATGCTGTTCTCCGACCGCGGGCAGGCGCCGCAGCGCCTGCACGGCTGCTACCTGCACGAGGAGGAGATCGGCCGCGTGGTCGAGTTCCTGAAGAAGCAGGGCCGGCCGTCGTACAACTACGACATCCTCAAGCCGCGCGACGAGGACGGCGACGAGGACGGCGAGGGCGGCGGCGGCGACGACGACATCTCCGACGACCTCTACGATCGCGCGGTCAAGATCGTGGCCGAGGCGCAGCGCGTCTCGGTGTCGTATCTCCAGCGCCGCCTGTCGGTCGGCTACAACCGGGCCGCGAAGATGGTGGAGCGCATGGAGCGCGAGGGCGTGGTCAGCCCGCCCGACGTGAAGAAGGTACGCGAGGTCCTGATCTCCGCTGCCTGACGGCCGCGCCCGGCGGCGCGGCCGATCCCCCGGCTCACCCCTGGCGGGGTGTGGTCCATTCTGCTCGGTCCGGCGACGCCCCAGGTGGCGCGGCGAAGGTCAGCCGCGTGACCTCTTTGCCGGGTGCCCGATCGACCCAGAATAGATCAGCGGTTGGTCGCATTGTAGCGACCGTTCCACTTCTCCGCGATCGAGATGCCCAATCAGGCCTGATTGCGAGACTGCATATCTCGAGTATGCAACTGGCGCATTGAGTGGGTGTAGACCTCATTCGTAGATCTCATATGCAGTTTATTTCGACCGGTTTTGCTGGCGCACGACGCATCAGAGGATGACTATTCGCAGGCGCTTTACACGTGACGCGCGACTGTTTCGCTGGCGCGATTGCCAGCCAACGGCCGAGCGGTTCCGGGAAGGAGGCCTGTATGCGAGTTGCGGAGGACGGGAGCCCTCGCGATGTCCGAGCCACCGGTCGCCGGCAAGCGATGCGCGTGACCGCGCTGACGGCGCTCGCCATCGGCCTCACCGCCCTGGCCTCTCCGGCGCGCGCCGACGAGGCCGAGGCGAAGAAGATCTTCAACCAGCGCTGCACGGCCTGCCACACGTTCGGCAAGGGCATCAAGGTCGGGCCCGACCTGAAGGGCGTCACCGACCGGCGCCAGCGCGCCTGGCTGCTCCGCTTCGTCCGCTCGTCGCAGAAGGTCATCGACTCGGGCGACGCCACCGCGGTGGCGCTGTTCCAGCAGTTCAAGCAGCAGCGGATGCCGGACTGGAGCGACCTGTCCGAGGAGCAGGTCGGCTCCATCCTCGACTGGCTGGCCGCCAACGGCCCCGAGAAGAAGCCGGCCGACGAGCGCATCGCCGAGCTGGCCACGCCGGCCGAGGTCGAGCTGGGCCGCAGCCTGTTCCACGGCCGCGCCGAGCTCACCAACGGCGGGATGGCGTGCGCGAGCTGCCACGCGATAAGTGAACGGGGCGAGACCGCGGGCGGCTCGTTCGGGCCCGAGCTGACCTCTGTCTACGCCGAGTACCGCGACCGGGCGATGACGCTGTTCCTGCGCGAGCCCTGCTTCCGGCGCATGCCGGAGTCGGATCCGTCCGGCTTCCTCCTGCCACCCGAGTCGTTCGCCATCAAGGCCTACCTGCGCGAGACCTCGCTGCCGGGCCAGAAGTCCGGCGCGGGGGCCGTGGCGGCGTCCAGCACCTCGTCGGGCGGCTCCTCGGGCGGCGCACCGGGCGCATCGTCCAGCAACTCGTCGGCCAAGACGGTGGCGTGGACGCCGCCGCCCGGCCCGGTCGCGCGCCGCGTCGGCCGGCCGCCCCGGCGATCGTCCGCCCGCGACGAGGCGCTCTTCCTCGGCTTCCCGGCCGCCGCGCTGCTCCTGCTCGTGATCGGCCTCGGCATCCGGCACGCGCGGTCCCGCCGCGATCCGGACGGCGTACGCCGTCGAGCGCAGGTCGCGTGGCGGCTGTTCAGCGGCGCGGTCGCGTGGCGGGCCGGGCTCGCCGCGACGTTCATCGCCCACGTGGCCGGCCTGCTGGTGCCCGGCGCGATCCTGGCCTGGAACGGCGTGCCGCTCCGGCTCTACATCCTCGAGGGGTCCGGCTTCCTGTTCGGTCTCCTGTTCCTGGCCGGCTGGGTGCCGCTCATGTGGCGCCACCTGGCCAGCACCGCCAGCTCGCGCGCGGCGCGCGCGTCGGAGGTCGCCGACTGCGTGCTCCTGTCGCTGGTCTTCGCCGCGATCGCGTCCGGGCTCGCCACCGCCGGGCTGCACCGCTGGGGATCCTCGTGGGCCAGCGGCACCCTCGCGCCGTACCTGGCCACGCTGGTCCGCGGCGAGCCGGTGACCGGGCTGGTCGGGCAGATGCCGTTCCTGGTCAAGCTGCACGTGCTCACCCTGTTCGGGTTGATCGCCGCGCTGCCGTTCAGCAGCGCCGCGCTGATCCCGATCGCCGCGGTCGACCGCGTGCTGGCGGCCGCGACCCGGCCGATCGCCGCGATCAAGCGCGGGGGGCAGGCGGCGCTCGCGCGGATGAACCCGGCCCGCTGGCTGTGGCCGGAGGAGGACCTGGTCGAGGGCGGAGAGGGCACCGCCGCGCTGGTCGAGGAGGGCGATCGCGCCGGCGGCGCCGCCCCGCCCGACCGGGCCATGGTCTACCGCGACTCCAAGAACCCGCCCACGCCCACCTGAAACGGCGATCGGTCAAAGACCATGCGGCCCTCGATCATCCTCCTCGGCCTGGTGGTGCTCGCGGTGGCGGCCTCCACCGGGGTCACCCGACTCTTCCGGATGGGCATGCAGCAGGGCTACTCGCCCGCGCAGCCGATCGCCTTCTCGCACAAGCTCCACGCCGGCGACAACCAGATCAACTGCCTCTACTGCCACTACGGCGCTCGCACGAGCCGGCACGCCGGCATCCCCTCGTCGAGCGTCTGCATGAACTGCCACTCCATGCTGGAGAAGCAGACCGTCGCGCTCGAGCGGGTCAAGGAGGCGGTCCAGCTCCAGCGCCCGCTCGTCTCCTGGGTCAAGGTCCACAACCTCCCCGACTACGTCTACTTCAACCACAGCCGGCACGTGCTGAAGGGCGTGGCCTGCCAGCGCTGCCACGGCCAGGTGGAGAAGATGGAGCGGATCGAACAGGCCATGCCGCTGACCATGGGCTGGTGCCTGGAGTGTCACCGCGAGAAGGCCGGCATCCCGACCAGCTCGCTCGAGCGCGCGGCGCGGCGCTTCTCGCGCGTGCCCGAGCCGGCCACCGGCACCGACTGCGCCAGCTGCCACTACTGAGGGGACCCATGAGCGACCACGGACATCCCGAGGGCGGCCGCCCGTGCAAGGGCGGCAAGGATCAGCTGGTGACGCTCGAACGGCGTCCACCGGAGTACTGGAAGAGCCCGGACGAGCTGCGCGGCGACACCCGCCCGCGCGGCGAGTTCCCGGGCGGTCTCCCGGCCGCCGGCGACCACGAGGGCGAGGCCAACCGGCGCGACTTCCTGTCGCTGGTCGGCTTCAGCATGGCCGCGGCCAGCGTCGCCGCGTGTCGCTCGCCCGAGCAGAGGGCGATCCCGCTGCCGGTCGCGGCCGAGGACATGGTGGCCGGCGTGGCCAACTACTACGCGACCACCTGCGGCGGCTGCGCGTCGGCGTGCAGCCTCCTGGTCAAGCAGCGCGACGGGCGCCCGATCAAGATCGAGGGCAACGAAGCCTCCGAGCTGTTCGGCGGGGCGACCTGCGCCACCGGCCAGGCGACCGTCCTGTCGCTGTACGACGACGAGCGCCTGCGCGGGCCGCTGTGGCAGGGGCGGGGGGCGCCCTGGAAGGACATCGACGCGCGGGTCGTGGCCGCGCTCGAGGTCTCGCGCAGCGAGTCGCGCCAGGTCGCGCTGGTGACCGGGACGATCACCAGCCCATCCATGCGCGCGATCATCACGCGCTGGAGCCAGCGCTTCCCGCGCTTCCGCCACGTCTCCTACGACGCGGTGTCGGCCAGCGCGATCCGGGCGGCCAGCATGCAGGCGCGCGGCCGGGCGCTGACCCCGCACTACCGCTTCGACCGCGCTCGCGTCATCGTCGGCCTGGAGGCGGACTTCCTCGCCACCTGGCTGTCGCCGGTCGAGTTCGCGCGCCAGTACGCGCGCGGCCGGCGGCCGGACGGTCCCGCCTCGCGCCACATCCACTTCGAGGCCGGCCTGTCGGTGACCGGCGGCAACGCCGACCAGCGCGTCCCGGTCGCCCCGTCCGACCTGGGCGGGGTCGCGGTCGCCTTGCTGGCCCGGATCGCGCGCCGGGCCGGGGTCGCCGCGGTGGACTCGCCGCCCGACCCGGTCGACGCGGCCGTGCTCGACTCGGTGGCCGATCAGCTGTGGCTCCATCGCGGCGAGTCGCTGGTGGTGAGCGGCCGCAACGACGTCGCGGTCCAGCTGGTGGTCGATGCGCTGAACGAGCTGCTCGGCAACATCGGCAAGACGGTCGACCTCGATCGTCCGTCGCTGCAGCGCCAGGGCGACGACGCGGCCATGGCCGAGCTCATCGCCGCGATGAACCGCGGCGAGATCCACACCCTCATCCTGCACGGCGTGAACCCGGTCTACGACTGCGCCGACGCGGCCGGCTTCGCGCGCGGGCTGCACAAGGTCGCGCTGTCGGTATCGACCTCGGACCGGCGCGACGAGACCGGCGTGGCCGTCCACGCGGTCTGCCCCGATAACCACTTCCTCGAGTCGTGGGGGGACGCCGAGCCGATCGCGTCCTCGCTCAGCCTGACCCAGCCGATCATCGCGCCGCTGTTCGACACCCGGGCCGCGGCGACGAGCCTGCTCCGCTGGATCGGCGACGACACCGACCCGTACACCTACCTGCGCGCGTTCTGGCGCGAGCAGGTCTTCCCGCGCCAGAGCGCGGTCGCCGACTTCGACGCCTTCTGGGACGCGTCGCTCGAGCGCGGCGTGGTCGACCTCGGGGCCGACCCGCCGGGGTCCGCCGCGCTGGTGCCGGCCGCGAGCCAGGCAGCCTGGCGCCCTGCCGCGGGCGTCCTGGCCGACGAGAGCAATCGATCGCGCGCGTCGCGCCGCGACGGCCGCTACGAGCTCGCCTTTGGCGAGAGCGTGGCCCTGCGCGACGGTCGCCACGCCAACAACCCGTGGCTGCAGGAGCTGCCCGACCCGGTCACCAAGGTCACCTGGGGCAACGTGGCCGCCATCGCGCCCGCGCTGGCCGACAGGCTCGGCCTCACCGACGGCGACGTCGTCACGCTCGCCACCCCGATCGGCGCGGTCGCGGTGCCGGTCTTCCGCCAGCCCGGCCAGGAGCCGCGCACTCTTTCGATCGCGCTCGGCTACGGCCGCAAGCACGTCGGCAAGGCGGGCAGCGGCGTCGGCGTCGACGTCTTCCCGCTGGCGCCGATCGTGCGCGGCGCGCGCAGCTACTGGGCCGCCGGCGCGACCTTGACCGCGACCGACCGGCACGAGGACCTGGCCACCACCCAGCGCCACTTCTCGATGGAGGGGCGCTCGATCGTCCTCGAGACCACGCTCGCCGAGCTCGCCCACGGGCAGCCCGAGGCGGAGGCGCTGCCGGACCTGTGGCCGGGTCGGCCGCACGGCGAGCGCTCGTGGGGCATGGCGATCGATCTCGACGGCTGCACCGGCTGCTCCGCGTGCGTGGTCGCCTGCCAGGCCGAGAACAACGTCCCCGTGGTCGGCAAGGACCAGGTCCAGCGCCAGCGGTCCATGCACTGGATCCGGATCGACCGCTACTACGCCGGCTCCGAGGAGAACCCGCGCAGCTTGCACCAGCCGATGATGTGCCAGCACTGCGGGCACGCGCCATGCGAGACGGTCTGCCCGGTCCTGGCCACCACGACCTCGTCGGAGGGGCTGAACCAGCAGGTCTACAACCGCTGCATCGGCACCCGTTACTGCGCGAACAACTGCCCGTACAAGGTCCGTCGGTTCAACTGGTACAACTACACCGACAACCCGCGCTTCGATTTCCACATGCGGAGCCCGGTCGGCCGCCTGGTGCTCAACCCGGACGTCACGGTGCGATCGCGCGGCGTGATGGAGAAGTGCAGCCTGTGCGTGCAGCGCATCCACGCCGGCAAGAACGCGTCGGTGCAGTCCGGCAGGCCGCTCGCCGACGGCGAGATCAAGACCGCCTGTCAGCAGGTCTGCCCGACCGACGCGATCGTGTTCGGCGATCTCAAGGACCCGAAGAGCCGCGTCGCGCAGCTGGTGGCCGGCCCGCGCGCGTACCGGGTGCTCGACGAGCTCGGCACCCGCCCCAACGTCGCCTACCTCAAGAAGGTCCGACATGGCTAGACCGCCTGACCCCGTCGCCGAGCCCCACTGGGTCGATGGACACCCCAGCCTCGGTCAGATCACGAACGACATCGCGCGGCCGATGGAGGCCCGCCCGGGCAAGGCCTGGTGGATCTGCTTCGGCTTCGCGGTGCTCGGCCTCCTCGATCTGCTCGGCATGGCCACCTACCTCATCGCCAACGGCATCGGCGTGTGGGGCCTCAACAACAGCGTCGGCTGGGCCTTCGACATCACCAACTTCGTGTTCTGGATCGGCATCGGCCACGCCGGCACGCTGATCTCCGCCATCCTGCTGCTGTTCCGGCAGAAGTGGCGGACGTCGATCAACCGGTCGGCCGAGGCGATGACGATCTTCGCGGTGATGTGCGCCGGGCTGTTCCCGCTCCTGCACATGGGCCGCCCGTGGGACGCGTTCTTCATCCTGCCGTACGTCCCGAACCAGCACGGCCCGCTCTGGATCAACTTCCGCTCGCCGCTGGTGTGGGACGTCTTCGCGATCAGCACCTACCTCACCATCTCGCTGGTCTTCTGGTACCTGGGCATGGTCCCGGACCTGGCCACCCTGCGCGACCGCGCGGTCGGCCGGATCAAGAAGTTCCTGTTCGGCACGCTCAGCCTGGGCTGGAACGGCTCGCACCGGACCTGGGCCCGCTACGAGATCGTCAGCCTGGTCCTGGCCGGGCTGGCCACGCCGCTGGTGCTGTCGGTGCACAGCATCGTCAGCATGGACTTCGCCACCTCGCTCCTGCCCGGGTGGCACACGACCATCTTCCCGCCCTACTTCGTGGCCGGGGCGATCTACTCCGGGTTCGGCATGGTGCTGATGCTGCTCATCCTCACCCGCACCACGATGAACCTGCAGCGCTACATCACCATTCGCCACCTCGACTCGATGGCCAAGGTGCTGCTCCTGACCGGCTCCATCGTCGGCTACGCCTACGCCAGCGAGTTCTTCAGCGCCTGGTACACCGGCAACCTGTACGAGCGGTACCACTTCATCAACCGCGCGACCGGCCCGTACGCCTGGTGCTTCTACCTCATGGTGCTGTGCAACGTGCTGACCCCGCAGCTGTTCTGGTTCAAGCGGTGTCGCAACAGCATCAAGGTCCTGTTCGTCGCGTCGGTGCTGGTCAACATCGGCATGTGGTTCGAGCGCTTCGTCATCATCGTGGTCTCGCTCCACCGCGCGTTCCTGCCGTCGGGCTGGGGCATGTTCTATCCGACGCTCATCGACTTCGGGATCCTGATCGGCAGCTTCGGGCTGTTCTTCACCCTGTTCCTCCTGTTCATCCGCTTCCTCCCGATGGTCGCGATGTGGGAGATCAAGGGGGTCGTCGGCCACGGCGCCCACAAGATGGCGCTCAGCGACGACGAGCTGGACGCGGAGGAGGTGGTCCATGCGTAGGAGCTTCCTCGTGGCGACGTTCACCGACCCGGACAGCCTCCTGCGCGCGGTCCGGCTGACCCGGCGCGAGTCCTTCCGCCTGTTCGACGTCTTCGCCCCCTATCCGGTGCACGGGCTCGACGAGGCGATGCGGATCCGCCGGACTCGCCTGCCGTTCATCACCCTCGGCGCGGGCCTGACCGGGCTGGCCGCGGCGCTGTCGCTGCAGTTCTACGCCAACGTGCTCGACTGGCCGCTCGACGTCGGGGGCAAGCCGGACAACACCACGCTCGCCTTCATCCCGATCTCGTTCGAGCTGACCGTGCTCTTCGCCGGGCTGGTCACGGTGGCGGCGTTCTTCCTGCGCGCGCGACTCTACCCGGGCAAGGTGGCCGAGCTGGCCGCGCCCGGCGTCACCGACGACGTGTTCGCGCTGGTCCTGCGCAAGCCGAGCGCCCCGGACGCGCTCCGCCGCGCCCACGAGATCTTCGGCGAGTGCGGGGCGGCCACCACCGCCGAGCGGGAGGCGGACCTGTGACCGCGCGCGTCCTCGCGCTGGCCGCGCTGGTGATCGGCCTGGCTGCGGTCGAGCTGACCGGGTGCAAGCCGGGCGCGCGGCCCGGCTCCGAGTACATGCCGGACATGGCGCGCGGCCCGGCGTTCAAGGCCTTCGCGCCCAACCCGGCCACCCGCGACGGGCTGACCCTGCAGCGCCCGGTCGCCGGCACCATCGCGCGCGGCCATCACCCGTTCCACTACGAGCGCGGCGAGCCGGAGGCGGAGCGGGCCGGGCGCGAGCTGACCAGCCCGTACAAGGCCACGCCGGAGGTCCTCGACAAGGGGAAGGGCCTCTACACGATCTACTGCCAGGTCTGTCACGGCGCCGAGGGCAAGGGCGACGGGCCGATCGTCGGCAAGATCCCGCCGCCGCCGTCGTACCGATCCGAGCGCGTGCTGGCGTTCCCGCCGGGGCGCATCTTCCACGTCATCACCATGGGGTTCAACAAGATGCCTTCGTACGCCGCGCAGCTCGCGCCGGACGAGCGCTGGCTGGTCGTCGCCTACGTGCACAGCGTGCTGCAGGCGCAGCACGGCCCCGGCGCGGCCGCGAGCCCGACCCCACCTGCGACTCCAGCTGCGACCGCGACCCCAGCCCCGGCCGGAGCCCGGCCATGAGCGACGCACGGCTGATTCTCACCCGCCGGATGGTCGCGCCGGCGCTCGCGCTGGTCGCGGTCGGCGGCGCCGCCGCCGCGTACGGGTTCTTCACCGCGCCCGGACGGGCCTGGCTCAACCTCCTGGTCGATTCGTTCTACGCGCTCACCCTCGGCGTGTCGGCGATCTTCTTCTTCGCCACGCAGCGCCTGACCAGCGCGCGCTGGTCGGTCGCGCTGCGCCGAATCCCCGAGGCGATCATGCTGACCCTGCCGGTCGCCGCCGCGCTCATGGTGGTGCTGTGGTTCGGCCGCCACTCGCTCTATCCGTGGGCCGATCCCGCGGCGGCCCACGAGGTCGCCGTCGGCGGCAAGAGCACGTACCTCCAGCCCGGCTTCGTCGCCGCCCGCATGGCGCTGGTGCTGGCGGTGTGGACCTTCTTCGCGCTGCGCATCCGGCGCGCCTCGCTCGCCCAGGACGCCGATCCCACCACCGGCTTTGGCGACCGCCGCCGCAGCCTCGAAGGGCACGGGCGGCTCAACGTCCTGGGCGGCGCGTTCGCGCCCATCTTCGCCTTCACCTTCACCGCGGCCGCCTACGACTGGATCATCTCGCTCGAGCCGGAGTGGTTCAGCACGATGTTCGCGGTGTACGTGTTCGCCGGCGCCTTCGTGCAGGGGATCGCGGCGGTCACCCTGGTCACCGTGGTGCTGAAGCGGCGCGGCCTGGTCGGCGCCGACGTCGGCCACGAGCAGCTCCACGACCTGGGCAAGATGCTGTTCGCGTTCTCGACCTTCTGGGCCTACATCTGGGTCTGCCAGTACCTCCTCATCTGGTACGGCAACATCCCGGAGGAGGTCACCTATTACCTCCGGCGGACCAGCGGGCCGTGGCTGCTGCTGTTCCTGGCCAACCTGGCCGTCAACTGGATCATCCCGTTCGGCGCGCTCCTGTCGGTGCGGGCCAAGCGCAGCCCCCGCCGGCTCGGCGCGGTCTGCGTCCTGCTCCTGGTCGGGCACTGGCTCGACCTCTATCTCATGGTGATGCCGTCGAAGTGGGACGCGCCGCAGTTCGGCCCGATCGAGCTCCTGGTGGCGGTCGGGTGCGGCGCGCTGCTCTACCTGGTCGTGGCCAGGAACTTGTCGCGCGCGCCGCTCGTCCCCACCAACGACCCGGTGCTGGCTGCCGATCGCGTGTCCCGAGGAGGAGAGCCGTGAAGCTCATCAAGGCGGTCATCTTTCTTGCCACCGGCCTCGGCGTCAGCGCGCTGGCCCGGGAGCCGATCGAAACCCAGGCCGATCTGCCCAACCGCATCCCCGAGGCGGCGCCGTACATCACCGCCGAGGCGACCGCGTTCCCGCCGCCCTACGAGGAGTACTGGCAGACCCAGAACCACCCCGGCCAGTGCCAGACCTGCCACCAGAAGATCTTCGACGAGTGGAACGGGTCGATGATGTCGAACTCGTGGCGCGATCCGGTGTGGCGGGCGGCGTTCCTGCTGCTGGCCCGCAGCGTCTCCACCCACGGCGAGTGCGACACGCCGGCGCCGCCCGACGGCACCGCCAAGGCGGCGCACAACCCGTTCGCGATGACCGGCACCTGCAAGTCGCAGTTCGACATCGGGACCGAGCGGGTGACCATGTCGCGGCCCGGCTCGCTGCTCGACGGGTTCTGCTCGCGATGCCACATGCCGACCAACTACCTCGACAACGTCCCGCTCCGCACCGTCACCGTCGACCCGGAGACCGGCATCGAGTCGGCGCCGATCGACCCCGGCTTCAACCCGACGTCGGACAACGACACCGGCGTCGCGTTCGCCACCCTCGACTCCCAGTTTCGCAACACCGAGTCGGGCAAGACGGGGATCTTCTGCGCGGTCTGCCACAGCTTCGCCGCCACCCGCGACACGCCGTATCACAACTTCCGCCGCAGCGGCACCGAGTACAACCCCGCGCTCGGCCTCGGCTCGCGCTCGGAGCTGCTGCCGCCGGCCCAGCAGGACATGTTCGGCGTGGCCGACGGCGACCGGCGAAACCTCGGCTACAGCGTCGGCGCCGGCGCCTACCGGCTGTCGCCGCACGCGATCGTCTTCCCCGAGCGGTTCGGGCCGCTCGCGGCCAACCCGCCGCCCACGCCGGTGGACGCCAACACCAGCGGCGTCTTCGGCCAGGAGGTCGCCTACCAGCAGCTCGACTCGTCCAAGCACAAGGGCTACCACCAGGCGATGTTCGTGCGGTCCGAGATGTGCGCCGCGTGCCACGACGTCACCAACGCGCTTCCGATCAAGAACCAGCTCGGCAAGTGGGTCGGCGGCTTCCCGATCGAGCGGACCTACACCGAGTGGGCCAGCAGCCGCTACGCCGACCGGCCCGGCAATCGCAACTTCGATCCCAGCCACAAGCGAGACTGCCAGTCCTGCCACATGCAGCAGGACTACGGCCAGCCGGGCACCGCGCAGACGCTGTACGACTGGGCCGGCCACCCGCGCTCGATCGCGAGCGAGCCGGTCGCCAGCGACGGCGTGCCGCGCCCGTTCTTCACCCACCACTTCGTCGGCGGCAACGCGCTGGTCCCGCGCCTCATCGGCAAGGACGTCGACTCGGGCGGCAACGTGGCGCCCTATCCCGAGCTGTCCGCGTTCAGCTTCTCGTCGGCCGATCACGGCAGCCCCTACTCGCGCGCGGTGTGGACCAACATCGACCACAAGGGCGGCTACGCCCAGCAGGCCCGACTGGCCTGGGACCGGCTGCGCCACGTGCTCAGCCTCGGCCTGTCGGCCCCGACGACGGCCAGCGCCGGGCGCGCCGCCCCGCTCACCGTCAGCATCGCCAACACCGGCAGCGGGCACAACTTCCCGACCGGCTTCCCCGAGGGCCGCATCGCGTGGCTGGCGGTGCACGCCTACGACCTGGCCACCGGCCGCGAGCTGCCGATCCACGACTCGGCCTGGAACCGGACCTCGCTCGGGGTCGGCGGGCTGACCCGCGAGGACATGATCGATCCCAACTTCCCGGGCTGCGACTGGCACCTGCCGGCCGCCTCCGCCGATCCGTACTCGATCCAGTTCAAGGCGGTGGCGTCGCTCGGCAACGGCTGCCCCACGCTGGACCTGCCCTACGCGGCGCCGCTCAACATGATGGTCGACGAGGCCGGCCTGCCGGTCGACGCGATGGGGCGAGTCATCAACTCGAAGGGCAACCCGACCGGGCTGCCGCAGTTCCGCGACCTCGACGGCAACGGCGACCTGTTCGACGACTCGTACCTCAGCGACACCCGGCTCAAGCCGATGCCGCTCGCCGAGTCGTCGCTGCTGGTGGACCGCTACGCGGTGATGATCCCGAGCGGCACGCGCGGGCCGATCGCGGTGACCGCGGCGGTCTACTACCAGTCGGTCGAGTCGGTGGTGGCCGGCAAGTTCCTCGGCAACATGGTCGACACCAACGGCAACATGGTGCTCGAGCCGTGCGTGCTGGGCGGGCTGTGCGACGGGCGCAAGCCGCGCACCGAGCCGGCCGTGGTCGAGGGCGCCCCGCCGGTCCCGATGGCGGTGCGCAGCGTGGTCATCGCGCTGGACGGCTCGCCGGCCGAGAAGGAGCCGCCCCGGGTCGGCGTGTATCCCGCGCCGGGCGCGCCGCGCGTCCACCAGGACGTGGTGGTCAAGGCGTTCTTCTCCGAGCCGGTCACCGGCGTGGACGCACAGACCTTCACCCTGACCGACGCCGAGGGCGCGCTGGTGCCGGCCTGGGTCGACCCGATCGGCGACGGCACCTGGGGCCTGTTCGCCGACCAGATCCTGCTGGTGCCGGGCACCACGTACATCGCCCATCTGGCCGCCGGCGTCTGCGACGTGGCGAAGAACTGCACCGATCAGCCGATCACCTGGAGCTTCACCGTCGCCAAGGACGCGGACTCCGGCCAGGGCGACACCACCATCCCGATCGGCTTCACGGGCGCCCCGCCACCCTGAGCGAGCGGCGGCGACGGCGTCCGGCTGGATGCGGTTTGCGCTAGAGTAGCGCGGCGCCCATGTCCAGACGCCCGGTCGCCGCCACCCTGTCGCCGTCGCTCTGGCCCGCCGTCGCCTTCGCGCTGGTCGCCGCGGTCGGCGGCGCGGCGGCGTGCAAGAGCGAGCCGAAGTCGGCCGGGGAGCGAGATCCATCCGGCTCGGGCGGGGCGGCAGGCGGCGCGAGGTCGGCGAAGCCGCCGGTGAAGCTGGTCATCGCGTACGGCAGCGAGAAGAAGACCTGGCTCGAGGAGCAGGCGCGCGCGTTCGTCGAGTCGGGCGCCACCACCGGCTCCGGCCGCCCGATCCACATCGACCCGCACGGCATGGGCTCGGGCGAAGCGGTGCAGGCCATCGTGTCCGGCCGGCTCGAGCCGCACGTGTTCAGCCCGGCGTCGAGCGCGTACATCGGTCTGCTCGACCAGGCCTGGCAGTCGCGACCGGAGGCCGCCGCGGGGGCCGGGGCGGGCGTCGCCAGCGCGTCGGCGCCGATCGCGCCGCCCGGCGAGCCGGTCGTCCTGTCGCCGGTGGTCATCGCCATGTGGAAGCCGATGGCCGAGGCGCTCGGCTGGCCGGAAAAGGAGCTGGGCTGGGCGGATCTCATCCGGGTCGCCCGGGGCGAGAAGGGCTGGGCCGCGCTCGGCCACCCGGAGTGGGGCGCCTTCAAGCTGGGCCACACCCACCCGGAGTTCTCCAACTCGGGGCTGCTCAGCATCCTGGCCGAGGCCTACGCCGGCGCGCACAAGACCCGCGCCCTGTCGGCCGCCGACGTCGATGCCCCGGCCACCCGCGAGCTGGTCACGCGGGTCGAGCAGACGATCGTCCACTACGGAAAGTCGACCGGCTTCTTCGCCGACAAGATGCTCGAGCGCGGGCCGTCGTATCTGTCGGCCGCGGTCCTGTACGAGAACCTGGTGGTCGAGTCGTACGGGCGCGCCAGCGAGGCGCCGTTTCCGATCGTCGCCATCTACCCGGCCGAGGGGACGTTCTGGTCGGATCATCCCTACTCGGTGCTCGACGCCAGGTGGGTCGGCCCCGACGAGCGCGACGCCGCGCAGAGGTTCCTGGCCTTCCTCAAGGCCCGCCCGGCCCAGGAGCGCGCGCTGGCGCTCGGCTTCCGCCCGGCCGATCCGTCGATCGCCATCGCCGCGCCGATCGACGCCGCCCACGGCGTCGATCCCAAGCAGCCGCAGACCGTGCTCGAGATCCCGGAGCCGGCGGTGCTCGCGCGCCTGCTCGCCGCCTGGCGCGAGATCAAGAAGCCGACCGCGGTCACCCTGGTCATGGACGTGTCGGGCAGCATGAAGGGGCGGCCGCTGGCCGAGGCCAAGGCCGGCGCGCGCGCCTTCCTGTCGTCGCTCCACGATCAGGACGAGGTGACACTGGTGTTCTTCAACGACAAGGTGATGCCGCCGATCGGGCCGCTGCAGGTCGGCAAGGCGCGCGCCGGGCTCATCGATCGAGTCGATCACACCATCGCCCACGGCGGGACCGCGCTCTACGACGCCGTTGCGGCCGCCTACGACGGGGCGATCGGGCGGGCGCGGTCGGCGCCGGGCCGCATCCACGCGGTCGTGGTCATGACCGACGGGCGCGACGAGAGCTCGCGCAGCACGCTCGACCAGCTGAACCGGCGCTTCACCCGCGAGGAGGATCCGCTCAAGGTGTTTGCGATCGCCTACGGCAAGAGCGCCGACGATTCGGTCCTCGGCCAGATCGCGGAGGCGGCCCAGGGCACCAGCCTGCGCGGCACCGCCGACAGCATCGTGCAGGTGTACCAGGACATGGCGGCCTTCTTCTGACGCCGTGACGACCGGCGCGGACAGAGGCGGCGGCGACCGGCCGAGGTTCTCGCGGGTGCTGGCGCGGGCGAGCACCAGCACCTGGAGCCTGGTCGCGGCCGGCGCCGGCGCGGTCGCCGCCGCGGTCACCGGGTCGTGGGCGATCCTGGCCGTCGGTGGCGCGGCCTACGCGGCCCTGGTCGGGCTCGAGGCGGCCAGCCCGACCGCGTGGAAGCGGGCCGCCGGGCAGAAGCAGCTGGTCGGCGGTCGCCCGCGCACCGAGCTGCGTGCCGAGGGCGAGCTGATCGATCCGGCCACGCGCGAGGCGGTCGTCGCGCTGCGCGCCGCGCACCGCGACCTCGAGCGGGTGCTGGCCGAGACGCCGGCCGAGGTGTCCGCCCACCTGGGCGAGGCGCTGGCCTCGATGGCCGAGCTCGAGCAGCGCGCGGCCGGCCTGGTCGAGCGAGCCGACGACCTGGCTCGATTCCTGGCCGGCGCCGACATCGACGCGGTCCGCCAGGAGCTGGTCCGGATCGAGCACCGCATCGCGGCCGCCGCCGACCCGCAGGCGCGGATGCAGCTCGAGAGCGCACGCGAGGCCCGGCGCGAGCACCTACGCGCGCTCGAGGACATCGCCGGGGCCAGGGAGCGGGTGGACGCCAACCTCAACCGGATGGTCGCGACCCTGTCGGGCCTGCCGGCCAAGCTGATGCGCATGCGCGCGCTCGACGATCAGGCGATGGACGACCTGGGCGGCGACCTCGGCGAGGAGCTCGACCACCTGAACGCGGACATCCGCGCGTTCGAGGAGACGCTGAGGACCGTGACGGAGGCGGTGGCAACATGAAGGCAAAGATCGCGATCGTGGTGGGCTTCGCCGTGGCGGTCGCGGTGATCCTGTGGATCACGCGGAGGGGCGGAGGCGACGGCGGCGGCAAGCCCGCGGTCGGCGGACAGACGGCCGCCGGCGGCGCGCCGGGCCCCGCACCCGACGGGCCCGTCACCGAGATCGGCTTCCTCTACAGCACCGAGAAGAAGGAGTGGCTCGAGGCGGCGGTGGCGGAGTTCCAGGCCAAGAACCCGGCGATCAAGGTGTCGCTGCGCGGCATGGGATCGATCGACGCGGCCGGGGCGATCCTCGACGGCAAGGAGAAGCCGGTCCTGTGGAGCCCGGCCGACTCGATGGTGCTCGCCATGCTGCGCGACGACTGGGAGACCAGGAACGGGTCGCCGCTGTTCGCCGCCGAGGGCGGCGAGGACGAGCCGCAGTCGCTGGTCCTGACCCCGCTGGTGTTCGTGGTGTGGCAGGACCGGGCCGAGGCGCTGCTCAGGGCGTCGGGCGGCAGCATCACGTGGGAGGCGATCCACAAGCTGGTCACCTCCAACCAGGGCTGGCCGGCGGTGGGCGGCAAGGCGGCGTGGGGCTTCGTCAAGCTCGGCCACACCGACCCGACCCGCTCCAACTCCGGCCTGCAGACGCTCCTGCTCATGACCTACGACTACTACAAGAAGACCCGCGGGCTGCAGGTATCCGAGCTGCTCGATCCGAAGTACCAGGAGTGGGTGAAGCAGATCGAGTCGGGGGTGTCGAAGTTCGAGACGTCGACCGGCACCTTCATGACCGACATGATCCGCTTCGGGCCGAGCAAGTACGACATCGCGATGGTGTACGAGAACCTGGCCATCTCCCAGCTCGGCAACGCGCAGGGCCGCTGGGGCAACCTCCTGGTCTACTACCCGCCGGTCACGCTGTGGAGCGACCACCCGGTCGCGCTCCTCCG
>DATHKR010000255.1:0-87197 GCA_035489015.1 Kofleriaceae bacterium
TCGGCGACGACGAGGTCGAGGGCGAGGGCTCCGCCACCGGAGACAGCGTGGGCCGCTCGTGCGGGCCTGGATCCGCCGGCGCGTCCGCCGCGGGCGGCTGCGTGGCTCGCTGGCGCGACCACGTCGGCGACGACCAGGTCGAGGGCGAGGGCTCGGCCACGGGAGACAGCGCGGGCCGCTCGTGCGGGCCTCGATCCGCCGGCGCGTCCGCCGCGGGCGGCTGCGTGGCTCGCTGGCGCGACCACGACGGCGAGGGCGAGGGCTCCGCCGCGGGAGACAGCGTGGGCCGCTCGTCCGGTTCCGGTGCCATCGGCGGGTCCGTCGCGGGCGGCTGCGCGGCTCGCTGCCCCGGCCGCGACGGCGAAGACGAGGGCGACGGTGACGACTCGGCCGCGGGAGACGGCGCGGGCCTCTGGGGCGGGCCTGGGTCCGCCGGCGCGTCCGCCGTGGGCGGTTGCGTGGGCCGCTGCCGCGACCACGACGGCGACGTCGCTGTCTCCGCCGCGGGAAACAGCGTGGGCCGCTCGTGCGGGCCCGGCGCCACCGGCGCGTCCGCCACGGGCGGCTGCGTGGCTCGCTGTCCCGGCCGCGACGGCGAAGACGAGGGCGACGGTGACGGTGACGACTCCGCCGCGGGAGACAGCGCGGGCCGCTCGGGCGGGCCTGGGTCCGTCGGCGCCTGCGCCGCAGGCGGCTGCGTGGGCCGCTGCCGCGACCACGACGGCGACGGCGCCGCCTCCGCCGCGGGAGACAGCGTGGGCCGCTCATGCGGACGCGGTACCACCGATGGCTCCGCCGGCGGGATCAGCGTCGGTCGCTCGTGCGGGCCCATCCCGGCCGACGGCTCGGCCGTGGGCGGCCGCGTAGCTCGGCGCGAGCCCGGCGATGCCGGCCAGACCGAGGCCGGTGGCCCGGCCGCCGGAGTCAGCGGCGGCCGCTCGGGCGAGCCCGGCTCCACCGACGGGTCCACCGTGGGCGGCCGCGTCGCTCGGTGGCGCGAGCCCGGCGACGCTGGCCACGCCGAGGTCGATGGCCCGGCCGCGGAGGTCGGTGTCGGCCGCTCTTGCGAACCGGGCTCCGCCGAGGGCGGCCGCGTGGCTCCCTGGTCCGGCGACGACGGCGGTGACGGCGGTGACGGCGAGGTCGAGGGTGCGCCCCTCACGCGCAGGATGGGGCGACGGCGCGGGCTCGCCTTCGAAGAGTCGGCTCTCGGGGGAAGCGTGGCCCGGCGCCGCGGCGCTCCGGCCGGGGAGCCCGCCGCCGAGCCAGCCTCGCCCGGCACCTCGGACGACGCCGGCGACGCCGGCGACGAGGCAGCGCTCGCCGGCGTCGCGGCGACCTCCGGCGGCGAGGAGCCGCCAGGCCGCGGGCGGGCGGGCGGGGGCAGACCGCGCGGCGCTCGCTGATCCATGAGGGTCGGCTGGTTGGGGCCGAACAGCGGCGAGCTCGGCGCCGCCGACGGGTCCAGGAACAGCGGCGACGGCTCCTCGATCGTCCGTTGCCCGATCTCCGCCCACCCGGCTGGGTCGTCCCGGTCGTCCGGGCCGTCCGGGCCCGGCAACCCGGCCGCCGCGCCGCGCTCGCCCCGACCGCCAGCCGCCGTCAGCGGCGGGTCGATCCGGTTCACCGCGCCCTTCACCGCGCCCTTCACCGCGCCCTTCGCTGCGCCGCGGCCGGCGCGCGCACCGCCGGCGTCCTCGAGCTTCCGGCCGCCGGGTCGGCCACCGCCGGCCACGCCGCCGGTGGTCCCGCCGCGATCCGCGGCCAGCTCGACCTCGGCGAGCAGGCCTCCGAAGTCGGTCTCGTCGGCTTCGTCGCCGGCGGTGGCTGACCCGGAGGCCCGCCAGCCTTCCGCGGCTCGCGGCCCAACCTCGCGCTCGGCCTCGGCCTCGCCCCCCAGGCCACCCGGAGCACCGGCGCCGCGCTCACCACCGAGGGCCGGCGATCGACTCAGGGCCGGGCGCTTGAGCGTCGGCACTCGCTCGTCGACGAACAGGCGCCGGATCCGCTCGATCAGCTCGGCCGGGCGGCTGGGCCTCCGCTCCGGCGCACGCGATAGCGCGCCGGCCAGGAGGTCGGCGAGCGAGAGCTGCTCTCCGGCCAGCTGCTCGGTCGCCTCGCCCAGATCCGGCTCCGACACCCCCGAGGCCAGCTCGACCAGGATCGCCGCCATCGAGTAGACGTCGGAGGTCCGGTCGGCCACGCCGCGCTCGAGCACCTCGGGCGCCAGGTACCGCTGCGCCTCGCCCCAACGCTCCGCCGCGGCCGCCGGATCGAGGCCGCCGTACAGCCCGGCCCCGCTGATCTTGATGTAGCCGGCCACCTCGACCAGGTCGGCCGGCACCAGCCGCCCGTGCACGTGGCCGGACGCGTGGACCACCTCCAGCGCCTCGGCCAGGGCGTTGGCGTAGCGCACGATGTCGAGCTCCGACGCGCTGCGCCCGCTGCCCAGCCGCAGCGCGATCCCGTCCGGGCTGCCGGCCTGCGCGGTCAGATACAGCCCGCCACGCCCGGCATCGCGGCCGACGTCGAACAGCCGCCTCAGGTTGAGGTGAACCACCCCGCGCATCTCGCGCGCGGCCCGCTCGAACGCGGCTCGCTCGACGTCGCCGGCGAACAGGCCCGGGTCCATCCACCACAGCGCCACCTCGACCTCGACCTCGCGATCGAAGGCGCGGTAGTCGACGTAGGCCGGCCCCTCCAGCGTGCAGCCGAGCACCTCGTAGCGGCCGTCCGCGACGAGCGCGCCGATCTCCAGGCCCGACTCGGCAGCCCTCATCTCCCTGCCCGGCCGCCGTGGCCCGACCCGGTCGATCCGAACCCGCCCGCGCCGCGCTCGCTCGGATCCAGCTCGGCGACCTCCTCGATCTCCGCGCGCGCCACCGGCGCCACCACCAGCTGCGCGATCCGCTCGCCCGGCTCGATGGCGACCGGCTCGCCGCCGAGGTTGACCAGCAGCACCACCACCTCACCGCGATAGTCGGCGTCGATGGTGCCGGGAGAGTTGAGGACGGTCACCCCCGCGCGCCGGGCCAGGCCCGAGCGCGGACGGACCTGCCCCTCGTAGCCGTCCTCGAGCGCGATCGCCAGCCCGGTGGGAATCGCGGCCCGCCCGCCCGGCGGGATCACCACCGGCGCGTCGATGGCCGCGCTGAGATCGAGCCCGGCCGCCTGCTCGCTCATGTAGCGCGGCAGGACCGCATCCTGCCGCAGACGGTGGACTCGAAGTCGCGGGGCCATCAGCCCTCTCCGCTGGTCGGCCTCAGCCGACCAGGTGGTGCACGTCCTGTGGATCGGCGGCCAGCGCGTCCTTGCGCGACAGGCGGATCTTGCCGTCGCGGTCGATGTTGATGACCTTGACCACGACCTCGTCCCCCTCGTCGACCACGTCGGTCACCTTGCGGGTGCGCTCCTCGGCCAGCTCGCTGATGTGGATGAGCCCGTCGGTCCCGGGCAGGATCTCGACAAAGGCGCCGAACTCGACCACTCGCTTCACCACGCCGTGATAGAAGGCGCCGACCTCGGCCTCCATGGTCAGACCCTTGATGAGGTCGATGGCGCGCTGCAGCCCGCGCGCGTCGGCCGAGGCGATCGACACCGTGCCGGCGTCGTCCACGTCGATCTGCGCGCCGGTCTGCTCCACGATCGCCCGGATGGTCTTGCCCCCCGGTCCGATGATGTCGCGGATCTTGTCCGGCTTGATCGTGATCTGGACGATACGCGGGGCGTTCGCGTTCAGCTCGTCGCGCGGCGCCTCGAGCGCCTCGGCCATGCGGTCGAGGATGTGCATCCGCCCCGCCCGGGCCTGCTCCAGCGCCTCCTCCAGGATGTTGCGCGCCAGGCCCTTCAGCTTGATGTCCATCTGCAGGGCGCAGATGCCGTGGCGGGTGCCGGTCACCTTGAAGTCCATGTCGCCGAGGTGATCCTCGTCGCCCAGGATGTCCGACAGGATGAGGTAGCGGTCGCCGTCCTTCATCAGACCCATGGCGATGCCGGCCACCGGCGACTTGATCGGCACGCCGGCGTCCATGAGCGCGAGCGACGCGCCGCACACGCTGGCCATCGACGACGACCCGTTCGACTCGAGGATCTCCGACACCACGCGCAGCGTGTAGGGGAAGTCCTCGCGCGCCGGCAGCACCTGCTCGATCGAGCGCATCGCCAGGTGACCGTGACCGACCTCGCGGCGCGAGGTCGAGCGGACCATCTTGACCTCGCCGGTCGAGAACGGGGGGAAGTTGTAGTGCAGGAGGAACGGCTTCTTCTTCTCGCCGAGCAAGGTGTCGAGCCGCTGCTCGTCGTAGCGGGTGCCGAGCGTGGCGGCGACCAGCGCCTGGGTCTCGCCGCGGGTGAACAGCGCCGAGCCGTGCACGCGCGGAAGCACGCCGACCTCGCACGAGATCGCCCGGATCTCGTCGCCGCGGCGGCCGTCGATGCGCGTGCGAGTCTCGAGGGTGTGGGTGCGGGCGAACTCCTTCTTGACCGACCCGACCGCCTCGTTGACTTCCTTGTCGCGGCCGAAGTAGGGCCCGCCCTCGGCGCACAGCTCCACCACCACCTCGGCCCCGACCGCGTCGAGCCCGGCGTAGCGGGCGTGCTTCTCGCGGATCGCCATCGCCGCCTGGATGCGGCCCCAGGCCATCTCCTTGACCCGCTGGGCCAGCGCGGTGTCCTTGACCGGCGGGGTGTACGAGCGCTTGACCTTGCCGGCCGCCGCGCGGAGCTTCTCTTGTAGATCGAGCAGCGGCTGCACCGCCTCGTGGGCGAACAGCAGCGCGTCGACCACGACCGACTCGGCGATCTCGGTCATCTCGCCCTCGACCATCACGATCGCGTCGCGGGTGGCGGCGACGATGATGTCCATCTCGCTGTCCTCGCGCTCGGCGAAGGTCGGGAACGCGATGAACTCGCCGCGCACGCGGCCGATGCGGATGCCGGCGAACGGCCCGTCCCAGACCAGGTCGCTCAGGTGGAGCGCGGCGGACGCGCCGGTCATGGCCAGGACGTCGGCGGCGTTCTCCTTGTCGAACGACACCACGTTGGCGATGAGCTGGGTGTCGATGCGCCAGGCCTTGGGGAAGAGCGGGCGGGACGGCCGGTCCATGAGGCGGGCGACCAGGATCTCCGACTCGGCCGGACGGCCCTCGCGGCGGAAGTAGCTGCCCGGGATGCGCCCGGCGGCGTAGAACTTCTCCTGGTACTCACAGGTGAGGGGCAGGAAGTCCATGCCCTCGCGCGGCCCTCGCGAGCCCCCCGCGGTGACCAGGACCATCGTGTCGCCCAGCCGGATGACCACCGAGCCGGCGGCCTGCTTGGCCCACTTGCCGGTCTCGATCGAGATCTCCCTGCCGCCGACCACGACGGACTCTCTCACGTAGCTGACGTGACCCATTTTCGTCCTCGAGTGGCCTCGAGTGCCCGTGGTCTGGTCCCTCGATCCTGAGCACGCCCACCCGCGGAGGCCGTGCCCACGACAGAAAGATCAAATCCACCTGCACCGAGAACCGGAAATGCGGGCAGGCACCGACCGCCAGGCTGGCGGCGGAGCCTGCTCCGCGAGTTGCTGATCGCTGGAAACCAGGTCCTACTTGCGCAGGCCAAGCTGCTCGATCAACGACCTGTAGCGCTCGAAGTCCTTGCGCTTGAGGTAGTCGAGCAGGCTGCGGCGAAGGCCGACCATGCGGAGAAGGCCGCGCCGCGAGTGGTGATCCTTGGCGTGGGTCTTGAGGTGTTCGGTGAGATGAGAGACGCGCTCGGACAGAAGAGCGACCTGCACCTCGGGGGAGCCAGTGTCGCTCTCGTGCTGTCGATGCTTCTCGATCGTCTCGCGCTTGCGTACGGTGGAAACAGGCATTCCAGAAACCTCGAATTCCTCGTTTTCGCTGTTCTTTTGTCGGGCAGGAGAGTGAAGGAGAAAATCTCCCACGTCAAGGGGCGGAACCTTCTGCCGGGCGCAGAAGGACGCGACGGTAGTGGATCTTCAGCCCTTCCACCTCGACCAGCGCCAGAAGATGGCCGTCCGGCGCGATGAGGCAGGCGGGCCCGGTCGGGGCCGGATCGCCGCTCAGGTCCTGCCATAACAGTGGCTTACCCACCTCGACGGCGCGGTTCTGGGCGGCCGAGAGCGCCACGCGCGGCAGGTGGGCCAGGGCCTCGGCGGGGCTGACCAGGGCGCCAGGGGCGGCGACCCGATCGGGGCTCACCTGGTCGAGCGGGATCGCGCGATCGAGGCTGAACAGGCCGGAGCGCGTCCGGCGGAGCGCAGTCAGGTGGGCGCCGCAGCCGAGCGCCTCGCCCAGGTCGGCGGCCAGGGTGCGCACGTAAGTCCCCTTGGAGCAGTCGACCGCGAAGCGCGCGAGCGGCGGGGCGAACGAGAGGAGATCGAAGCGGCGGATGTCGACCGGGCGCGGCGCGCGCTCGACCTCCTGCCCGGCCCGGGCCAGCTCGTGCAGGCGGCGGCCGCCCTGCCGCACCGCCGAGTACATGGGCGGGACCTGCTCGATCGCGCCGAGGAAGCGGCTCATCGCGGCGACCAGCGCGGCGCGATCGACCGCGGCGGCCTCGGCCAGGCGCTCGCGAACCACCTTGCCCTCGGCGTCGAGCGTGTCGGTCTCGCGGCCGAGCTCGAGCTCGCCGTCGTAGGCCTTGTCGTCGGACAGGAGCAGGCCGGCGATCTTGGTCGCCTCGCCGACGCAGACCAGGAGCACGCCGGTGGCCATCGGGTCGAGGGTCCCGGCGTGGCCGGCCCGGCGCGCGCCCAGCCGGCGCGCGACCTCGGCGACCGCGGCGTGCGAGGTGATGCCGGCCGGCTTGTCGACGACCAGCACGCCGGACGCCGCGTGCGCCGACGACGCGATCATGGCGCGAGCGAGTCGATCCACTCGCCGACCGCGGCCATGCCGTTGCCGTCCGGCTCCTCGGTGGAGAGCGGCGGCATCGGCACGTTGCTGTCGTTGGTCGGATCGCGCTGACCCATGCGGAAGTAGGCGGCGCTGGCCGAGCGGTCGCCCGGCTCGATGACCGAGGGGTAGCCCGGGATCTGGATCTGCGGCGCGACGCCGACCGCGGTGCGGAAGGCCGCGGTGTCCTCGACGGTGGCGAGCGAGTCGACGTCGAGGCGCCAGATGAGGGGGGTCTTCTGCTGCACGTCGGAGCTCTCGTTGTGGCACGGGCCGCAGTTGCCGTGCAGGTAGCCGAGCGCGGCCTGCGCGGTGGGGTCGCCCGGCAACGGAAGCAGCGGGGCCTCGCGCCCGGCCGGCGGGTTGCTGAGGCGCCCGGTCGCGGCCAGCGAGGCCAGGTTGATCTCCCCCTCCGCGTGATCGAGCTGGAGCGCGGCGAAGCCGAGCGCGAACCCGGGCGAGCGCTCGTGGCAGGTCTTGCAGTCGGTGGCGCGCGGGATGTCGTGCGGGGTGCCGCGCGCGTCCTCGACGCCGTTCGGCGCGGCGATCGCCTCGGTGCCGTCGGCGTTCCACGCGAACGACATCGCGAACCAGTCGTCGTCGGTCAGCCCTTGCTTCCAGAGGAGCCGGGTCTCGACCCGGACCCCGTCGCGGGTGAACTCCTTCCACAGCTTGGTGCCGGGCGGCAGGTGCCAGAAGTCCATGTCGCTGGTGTCGATCATCACGTACGGGAGATAGACGAAGCGGCGCTTCTCGGCCCCGTCGGCCCACAGCGGGTAGTTGACGGTGTACTCGACCACGCCGGGGGCGAGGGTCTCGTTGACTGGATCGGAGTAGAGGCCGGTCTCGGCCAGGGTCATCGGCGCGAACGACGCGTCGACCAGCGACGCGTCGGGCAGCGAAGCATCGAGGGTGGCCGGCCTGGCGTCGGTGGGACCGCCATCCAGCGCCGCGTCGTCGGCACCGCCGCACGCGGCCAGCAAGGAGAGAGAGAGAACGGCTCGTCGCATCGGTTCGATGTTAAACCGCGTCGGGCCGCCGACGACCAGACCAAGCGACGGCAAGCGCGTCCGGGTCCGCCGTGCGTTGTTCGCGTGGCCGGGCTGACGCCGGGATCTCGGCGGGTCGCCTCGCCACGCCGCCTCGCCGCGCTGCGGCGCGCAGGGCTCCACCCGCCGCGCTCAGCTGGCCGCCGCGATCGCCACGCCGGCGGCGCTGAGGGCGCTGGCCAGCGCCGCCTCGACGGTGGCGCGCGCCGAGGGCAGGTCACCGGTCAAGGTGCATCCAGCCGCGCCGCGGTGACCACCTCCGCCCAGAGCGAGGCACACCGCGCCTGCGTCGATGAGGTGTCCCTTGGAGCGGATCGACACGCGCACGCCGCCGCGCTTGGCCGGCGTGATCAGCACGCCGCACTCGACCCCGCGGATCGACCGCGCGTGGTTGACCATGCCCTCGGTGTCGTCCCACGCGGCGCCGGCGCCCTTCACCATCTCCTCGGTGATGGTCATGAACACCACGTGCCCGCCCAGGCGCGGCTCGAGGGTGGACAGCGCCGCGGCGAGCAGCCGGCAGCGGGCCAGGGTCCCCTGCTCCGAGAGCCGCTCGCTGACCGCCCACGGGCCCACCCCGTGCCGCTCGACCAGGTCCGCGGCGAGGCGGAGCGCCTCCGCGTTGGTGTTGGCGTAGCGGAAGGAGCCGGTGTCGGTGAACAGCGACACGTACAGGGCCAGCGCGGCGTCGGCGGTGACCGGCCAGCCGAGCCGGTGGGCCAGGCGATTCACCATCACCCCGACGCTGGAGGCATCCGGATCGCAGTAGAAGACGTCGCCGAACGGCCGCCCGCTGGCGTGGTGGTCGATGACCAGGACCTTGCCGGTCACCTCCGGGCCGGGAAAGCTGGGCCCGAGCAGGCGCGGATCGCCGCAGTCCATGACCACCGTCGCGTCGAACCGCGAGGCGCGCGGCAGGCGATGAATGAGCGTCTTGCAGAGCGGCATCCACTTGAGGTGGCGCGGGACCAGGTCCGGGTTGTACAGGGTGACCTGGGCCGGGCGCTGCCTCAGCATCGAGGCCATCGCGACCATCGAGCCGACCGCGTCGCCGTCGGGACCGAGGTGGCAGGTGATGAGCACCTTTTCGGCCGAGGCCAGGATCTCGGCCGCGCGCTCCAGCTCGCTCGTCACGGCGGCCGGCTCGGCGGCCGCGTCGGCTCCCTCGCCGCCGGCGCCCGCCCGTTGCTCGCTCATTCGCGCCGTCTCCGCTCGAGGTCGTCCGGCCGGTCGCCCTGGTCGTCGCCGCCCATCGCGTCCTCGTCGTCGACCTCGTGCTCGACCGCGCCCTCCACGTCGCCGATCCCGGCGACCTCGTCGGCTCCCTCGATCTCGTCGACCCCGCCGACCTCGTCGATCGCGCTGGTCACCTCGATGACGCCGTCGTCCGCCGGGCCGGGCAGGTCCTCGTCGTCGTCGCGCCCGCTCTCCACCCGCCGGACCTCGTCGTCGCGCACGATGTCGCGCAGCCGCGATGCCATCGCCTGGCTCTTGTCGTGGTGGAAGCGCAGGTCCGGGGCGATCCGCAGGCGCAGCCGGCGCGCGAGCGGCCCGCGCAGGAACGCGGCCGCCTTCTGGAGACCCTTCATCACCGCATCCGGCTGGCCGGCCAGGATCGACACGCCGACCTCGGCCACGCTGAGGTCGCGGTTGACCTCGACGTGGCTGACCGTGACCAGCCCGGCCCGGACCCGCGGATCCTTCACCTCGCGCGCGACCAGGTCGGCCAGCTCGATCTTGATCGCCTCGGCCACCCGCGACGCCCGGTTGCGGTCAGCGCCCGCCATCGAGCCCCTCCTCGCCGCCGAAGCGCATCGTGTCGCGGTCGACCGAGATGAGCTGGGCCTCGCCCTCGACCAGGCTCTGGATGGCGCGCAGCACCTCGTCAGCCAGCTGCCCCACCTTCTGTCCGTCGCTGCCCACCACCGCGTAACCGAGCACCGCTCGCTGCCAGGTGTCCTGCCCACCCACCTCCGCCACGTGCAGCTTGAAGCGTGCCGCCATCCGGTCGACGACCTTGCGGACCACGGCGCGCTTCTCCTTCAGCGAGTGGGAGTGCGGGATGTAGAGGGACAGCCGGGCGAGGGCCACGATCACAGCGTGGCGGCCTCCTCGATGATCTCGTAGGCCTCGATGATGTCGCCGACCTTGATGTCGCCGAAGCCATCGACCAGGAGGCCGCACTCGAAGCCTTCCTTGACCTCACTGGCCTCGTCCTTGAAGCGGCGCAGGTTGCCGACCTTGCCCTGGTAGACCTGCACCGAGTCGCGGATGACGCGGACCAGCGACTTCCGGGTGACCTTGCCGGAGGTGACCATGCAGCCGGCCACCACGCCGCGCTTCGGGATGGAGAAGGTGTCGCGCACCTCGAGCCGTCCCATCTCGCGCTCGCGCTTGATCGGCGCCAGCAGCCCGGCCATCGCCGCCCTGACCTCGTCGAGCGCCTCGTAGATGATGTCGTACAGCTTGATCTCGACGCCTTCCTGCTCGGCCAGCTTGGCCGACTTGCCGGCCGGCCGGACGTGGAAGCCGACGATGATGGCGCCGCCCGCCTTGGCCAGGTTGACGTCCGACTCGGTGATGCCGCCGACGCCGGCCGAGATGACGTTGACCGTCACCTTCTCGGTGGACTGCTTGTTGAGCGCGTCCTTCAGCGCCTCGGCCGAGCCGGCCACGTCGGCCTTGAGCACGACCTTCAGCTCCTTGGCCGCCCCCTCGTGGATCCGCTCCATGAGGTTCTCGAGCGAGAGCTTGCCGGTCGTGGCCAGCTCCTTCTTGCGCTTGGCCTGGCGGCGGTGCTCGACCACCGTCTTGGCCATCTTCTCGTCCGGGGCGACGTTGAACACCTCGCCCGCGTCCGGCACGCCGTCGATGCCGAGCAGCTCGACCGGGGTGGACGGACCCGCCTCGGTCACCGCCTCGCCGGTGTCGTCGAGCATCGCGCGGACCCGGCCCATGTACTCGCCGACCACGACGTTGTCGCCGACCCGCAGGATGCCCTCCTGGACCAGCACGGTCGCCATCGGGCCGCGCGCGCGGTCGAGCTTCGACTCGATGACCACGCCCAGGGCCGGCTTCTTGCGGTTGGCCTTGAGGTCGAGCAGCTCGGCCTGCAGCGAGATCGACTCGAGCAGCTTGTCGACCCCGTCGCCCTTGAGCGCCGAGACGTCGATGTACATCGTGTCGCCTCCCCACTCCTCGGGGATGAGGCCGTGGTCGGCCAGCTGCTTGCGGACGCGCTCCGGCTGGGCATCGGGCAGGTCGCTCTTGTTGACCGCCACGATGATCGGAACCTTGGCTTCCTTGGCGTGCGCCAGCGCCTCGAGCGTCTGCGGCATCACGCCGTCGTTGGCCGCCACCACCAGGATGACCAGGTCGGTCGCCTGGGCCCCGCGAGCGCGCATCTCGGTGAACGCGGCGTGGCCCGGGGTGTCGATGAAGACGATCTCGCCGTGGCCGGTGCCCGGGTCGACCCGGTACGCGCCGATGTGCTGGGTGATGCCGCCGGCCTCGCCCGCGGCCACCCTCGCCTTGCGGATGTAGTCGAGCAGCGAGGTCTTGCCGTGATCGACGTGGCCCATGACGGTGACCACCGGCGAGCGCGACTCGAGATCCTCCTCGGTGTCCGGCGCGGTCTCGAACGCCTTGTCCTCCTTGAAGGCGACGTTCTGGACCTCGTAGCCGAACTCGTTGGCGATGATCTGGGCGGTGTCGAAGTCGACCGAGGCGTTGATGTTGACGCCGGTCATGCCCATGCCCCAGAGCTTCTTCAGCAGCTCCGCCGCCTTGATGCCCATGTTCTTGGCCATGTCGGCCACCGCGACGGTGTCCTCGATGCGGATGATGCGCTTGTGCTCGGCGGGCGTCGTGATGAGGGTCTGCTTGCCCCCCTTCTTCGGCATCTTCTTGCGGATGTCACGCGATCCGCGCCGCCCGCGCTCCTGCTGCTGGGCGTAGAGCCCGCGCACCTGGCCCTGGCCCGGCATCTGCCGCCCGCTCGGCCCGCGCTCGGTGATCTTGATGCGGGTCATCGGCAGGCTGATGATCGAGCCGACCTCGGGCCTGCCGTCCTCGCGCGGCGCGGCCGGGGTGGTGACCTCGGCCGCCTTCTTGGCCTGCCGCTCTCGCTCGCGCTCGGCCGCCTGGGAGCGAGCTCGCTCCAGCTCGGCCTCGAAGCGCGAGCGCGCGTCGCCGACCAGATCCTCGGTCCGCCGCCGTCCCTCGCCGGCTCCGGCGGGGCCGCGGCTGTCGGCCGGGCGCACCACCTCGGTGCGGGTCTGCATCGGCGGTGGCTCCACCGCGCGCGAGCCGCGCTCGGGGGCGGGCGTCATGATCCGCTCGACCGGCCGGGTGCGGCCCGGCATGTCGACGATCTTGGGGCCCTGGATGACGTGAGCGCCGCCCTGGGCGCTCCCCGCGTACGCCGGAGTCCCTGCCGCCGGCGCGGGCGCGCGCGGCGTGGGCGCCGCCGGCGTGACCGCCTGCTGCTCGACCGCGGGTGCGGCCGGCTCGGGCGAACGCGGGGCGACCGGGGTCGGCGCGATGGGCGCCGCCTGGGACTGCGCGGCCGGACGGTGCTCGGCCTCCACTTCGACCTCCACTTGATCCTCTCGGGCCTGGCGAGCCTCTGTGGCTTCGACCCGCTCCGGTGCGGGTGCCGCCGGCGTCTCGACCCGCGGGTCGGCCGGCTCCTCGTTGCGCTCGGCCCGCTCGGCGCTGCGCTCGGCTGGCCGGACGGCCGGGGCCGGCGCCTCGGCCGGCACCTCGCGCGCCTCGACCGACGGGGTCGCCGGCGCAGGGCTGCGCGCCTCCATCCGGGGTGGCGCCTCGATCGCCGGCGCGCTCGACACGCGAGACGGCTCGGAGGATCGCTGCACCACGCGCCGCGTGACCGGCGCGGTCACCCGGACCTCGCTGGCCTCGGCCACCCGCTCGCGCGCCGCGTTGCGCCCGGAGCCGTTGCCCTCGCGCGCTGCACCCGGCCCGGGCAAGGCGTCCTCGGCGGTCGCCTTGGTTCGCCGGCGCAGCACGGTGCTGGACAGGCGCTTGGTGACCGTGTTCTCGACCCGCTCGCGCTCGAGCGAGCGCCTGACGCGCGCCACCGCGTCCGGATCGAGGGACGACATGTGATTGTTCACCTCGAGGCCGAGGGCGCGAATCTTCGCGATCAGCTCCTTGTTCGGGAGCCCCACTTCGCGTGCGATTTCGTAGACGCGCATCTCAGCTCCGCTGCTCTTCCCTGCCCCGGTCATCATGGATGAGTCCCTCTGCATTCTCGAGCACAACTGGGGGCCTGATTTGTGCGCGGAACGCACGAGCGAATCCACCCCGCTCCGATGCGCGACGCACGCAGCTCGAAGCTGGATGGATGTAGGTACCCCGACCTGGCAGCCGGCGCGGCGCATCCGCGACGACTCGACCGCCCACGAAAGCCACGCGCAGGAGCGACGCCTGGGGCGATCGCTCCCGGCACCCGACGCAGGTGCGTACCGGCACGTGCGGGCCGCCTGAGCCCATCACCCCTCCCATCCTTCTCCCACCCGCCCGCTCGGCAGCTCCGCCTTGATCTCCGGCTGACGTACCGGCGCCGCGTCGACCGCGGCGATCTCGCCGCCGCCGGCTCCGATCGCCGGCGCCGCCTCGCGCCGCGCCCGCGCCCGCTCTCCCTCGAGGAAGCGGCGCGCACCGTCGATGATGCGACGCGCCGGCTCCACCCCGCCCACGCCCGGCACCTGGGCCAGCTCCTCCGGCTGCCCGCGCGAGATATCGGCCACCGATCGCCAGCCCAGCCGGAAAATCGTCTCGGCCAGATCGTCGCCCACGCCTTCCACCGACGAGATCTGCAGCTTGGCGCGCGCCTCCAGCTCCTGGATCTTGGACTCGGAGTGGATGTCGATGCGCCAGCCGGTCAGCTGGGACGCGAGCCGGACGTTCTGGCCCTTCTTGCCGATCGCCAGCGACAGCTTGTCGTCCGGGACGATCAGCTCCATCCGGTGACCCTCGGCGTCGATGATGACGCGCGACACCTCGGCCGGCGCGATCGCGTTGCACACGAAGCGGGCCGGATCCTGGTCGTAGGGGACGATGTCGATCTTCTCGCCGCGCAGCTCCTGGACCACCGCCTGGACCCGCGAGCCCTTCATGCCGACGCAGGCGCCGACCGGATCCACGTCGCGATCGCGCGACGACACCGCGATCTTGGCGCGAGCGCCCGGCTCGCGCGCACTCGACTCGATGCGGACGATCTTCTCGTAGATCTCCGGGACCTCCATCTCGAACAGCTTCTCGAGCAGGCCCTTGTGCGCGCGCGACAGGATGATCTGCGGGCCGCGCGCGTTGCGATCGATGTCGAGCACGTACGCCTTGATGGTGTCGCCCGAGCGGTACGACTCGCGCGGCACCTGCTCACGGACCGGCAGGATGGCCTCGGCGCGGCCGAGGTCGACGATGATGTTGCCGCGCTCGAACCGGCGCACGATGCCGGTGATGAGCTCGCCCTTGCGGTCCTTGTACTCGTTGTAGACGTTGTCGCGCTCGGCCTCGCGGACCCGCTGGTAGATGACCTGCTTGGCGGTCTGCGCCGCGATGCGGCCGAACTTCTTGTGCGCGTGACGGAGCCCGATGATGTCGCCGAACTGCTCGTCCTGCTCGGAGGCGCGCTCGGCGTCCTCGGCCCGGTAGAAGATCTGGAACAGGAGCTCGTCGCCCAGCTCGGCCTCGAGGCCGTGCGTGGTCGCGTCGGCCGATCCGATCTCGCGGCCCATCTCCGGGTTGGCCTCGACGACGTTCACGATGAGGAACAGATCGACGCAGCCGGTGTCCTCGTTGTACTGCGCCTCCATCTCGCGATTGGCGCCGAACGTCTTCTTGGCCGCGGTCAGGATGGCCTGCTCCAGCGCCTGGACCAGAACGCCGCGGTCGATGTTCTTGTCCTTGCCGACCTGGTCGATGACCATGTTGAGGTTGGGCTGCATGATCTTGATTCCTCGATTCGTCCTTCTGGCTAGCGCCCGGGCTGGCTGCCATCCCCCCCGGCGGTCGGGCGCCGGTTCTGCTTCATGAGCGCGTCCCAGTCGGGGACCAGGCGGGCCGACGCCACGTCGGCGAGCGGCAGCCGGAACTCGGTTTCGTCGATCTCGATCACCACCACCTCGGCGTCGGGGCCGGGTGACGGCTCGAGCGCGCGCAGGATGCCCTTGAAGTTGCGCCTGCCGGCGATTCCGTCGCGCAGGGCGACCTTGGCGATCTCGCCCAGGTAGCGCTGAAAGTGCTCGGCCGTGCGCAGCGGGCGATCGAGCCCGGGTGACGACACCTCGAGGCTGTAGGCGTGGGGGACCGGATCCTCCACGTCGAGCACGGCGCCGAGCTGACGGCTGAGCAGCTCGCAGTCGTCGAAGCTGATGCCGCCCTTGCCGGCGGCGGGCGGCCAGTCCTGCAGCCGGTCGATGTAGACCCGGACGACCCAGCCGGCTGGACTGCTGGCGTACTCGATATCGACGAGCTCGTAGCCGCTGTCGCGGCACACGGGCTCGGCGATCTCGAGGAGGCTCTGGCGGATGTCGGCGGGGGTCTTCAAGCAGCGGTCAGGGGAGCGGCTGGTAAAAGCAGTGAGGCAAAAAATACGAAAGGCGGGCGCGCAAGCCCACCTTTTGAGAGGAAGCTTACCGATTTCGACTTGTTGAGCTACCATGTCCGGACGCGGCGCGCAAGAGGGAGTCGGCTGCGGACGGGGGCGCGATCCGCGGCAGCGCTCGCAGAATCCCGCTCAGTCGCCGGGCGTGAACGGCTTGCGCCGCCCCGGATGGCGCGGCTCCGTGGGTGTCTGCTAAAGCCAGGGGAATGACGACTCCGTCCCCCGAGCGCAAGCCCTTCATCGTGGCAGCCGCCCAGCTCTGCTCCACCAACGACGTCACCGCCAACCTGGCGGTGTGCCGCAAGCTGGCCGCCGACGCGGCGGAGCGCGGGGCCGAGATGTTCGCGCTTCCGGAGTGTTTTGCGTTCATCGGACGGACGCTGGGGGATCGGTTGCCGGTGGCCGAGCGCCTCGACCGACCCGGACCGATCGTCGAGGAAGTGCGCGACATGGCGCGGAAGCACCGGATGTGGGTGGTGGCCGGGGGCATGCCCGAGGTGTCCGGAGTCCCGCAGAAGACCTACAACACCTGCCTGGTGGTCGACCCCGACGGCGAGACGCGAGCGGTGTACCGCAAGATCCACATGTTCGACGTGAAGATCCCCGGGCGGGCCGAGCTCTGCGAATCGTCGTCGACCGCGGCCGGGGACGACGTCGTGGTGGCCCAGACCCCGTTCGCCCGGCTCGGTCTGTCGATCTGCTACGACGTCCGCTTCCCCGAGCTCTACCGGGTGCTGGCGGTGGAGCGGGGCGCCGAGGTCCTGATGGTGCCGGCCGCATTCACCGCCCACACCGGCGCGGCCCACTGGCACACGCTCCTCCGCGCGCGCGCGATCGAGAACCAGTGCTTCGTGGTGGCGGCGGCCCAGCACGGCAAGCACGGCCCGGTGCGCGAGTCCTACGGCCACACGCTGATCATCGATCCGTGGGGCGAGGTGATGGCCGAGGTGCAGGAGGGAGACGGTCTGGCGGTGGCCGAGATCGACCCGGCGGTCCTGACCCGCGTGCGCGAGCAGATGCCGTGTCACAGTCACCGGGTGCTGGGCGCGAGGCCGGAGTGAAAGATGGCGACGAGCCGGTCCCGCGGCTCTCGCGCGGCCGCGGGCTGCGCATGCGCCAGGGCGACCTGGTCCGGATCGGGATGTTCGCCACGCTCCTGGTCTTCGTGGTCCTGATGGGCCGCCCGTGCGCGGACGGCATGGCGAACTTCGTCGGGAGCTTCTCACCGGCGCCCGACGCAGCACCCGCGGCGCAGCCGCCACTCCAGCTCGAGCGGCTGACCGAGGAGGAGATCCGCCGCCGCTTCCCCGGCGACGAGCCTGACGCCGGTCCGGCGACCGAGGCCGCGCCGGCCAAGGCCGCGCCCACATCGCGCTGACCGCGCTCGCCCGGTCCGGACTACTACTGGGGGGCGCGGGCGAGCTCGCGGATGTGGAGCTCGACCGAGCGCCCTCCTCCCCAGGTGGAGATCCCGGCCGAGAACGCGCAGTCGATGGCCGAGCCGGGACCGGGATCGCGATCGCCCAGGCCAAAGGCGATCCCCGCGCGCACCGCCCCGCCCGCTCCTTCCAGCACCAGCTTGAGGTGCGAGCCGTCGCCGACCCGGCGGCTGTCGCGCACGCGCAGGCCGCGCCCGACCAGGACCGGCTGCTCGTTGCCCTTGCCGAACGGGGCCAGGCTGGCCAGCTCGTCGGCCAGCCGCTCGTCGACCTCGCCGAGCTCGACCTCGGCGTCGGCCGAGTGCTCCCCTGCCCCGCCGGCCTCGGCCTGCTCGGCGACCGCCGCGAACAGCGACTCGCGCAGGGCCGGGATCCGATCGGCCGCGACGGTCAGACCCGCGGCCGCCGCGTGGCCGCCGTAGCGGACCAGGTGCGGGGCCGCCCGCTCGAGCGCGCGGTACAGGTTGACGCCGCCGGCGCTGCGGGCCGATCCGCGCCCGATCCCGGTCGCCGCGTCGATCGCGATGACGAAGGCGGGCCGCCGGTACGCATCGACCAGCCGGGCCGCGACGATCCCGACCACGCCGCTCGGCCAGCCGCACCCGGCCACGATCAAGGCGGGCCCATCGGTGCCGCTCTCGCCCAGCGAGGCCAGCGCCTCGGCGGTGACCCGGTCCTGCTCGGCCCGGCGCTCGACGTTGGCCCGCTCGAGCGCCTCGGCCGCGGCCTCTGCCTCGCCTCGATCCTGGGCCAGGAGCAGGGCCAGGGCCGGCTCCGCGTCGCCCAGGCGACCGGGCGCGTTGAGGCGCGGGGCCAGCTTCCACCCGACCACGCGCTCGTCGACCACCTGATCGAGCCCGACCCCGGCGCGCGCCAGCAGCGCGGCCAGCCCGGGCCGGCGACGCTCGGAGAGCCGGCGGAGACCGGCATGGGTGAGGATGCGGTTCTCGCCCGACAGCGGGACCAGGTCGGCGATCGTCCCGATCGCGACCACGTCGAGCCACTCGCGCAGGTCCGGCTCCGGCCGCGCGCCCCGCCCGGCCGACGCGAAGTAGCCCAGCTCGCGCAGGCGGGTGCGCATGCGCTGCATGACGTAGAACGCGAGGCCGACCGAGGCCATGCCGCGGAACGGGAAGGTGGAGTCGTTGCGGAGTGGGTTGATGAGCGCGAACGCCGGATGGGGCGCGACCTCGCCATCGGCGCCGGGCGCCTGGTCAGGGACCGTGTGGTGATCGATGACGATGACGTCGACGCCGAGGCCAGCGGCCAGGCGGATGGCGGCCACGTCGCTGGTGCCGCAATCGCCGGTAACGACCACCGACACGCCATTGTCGGCGAACCAGCGCGCGTCGGCCTCGCCGAAGCCGTAGCCGGCGTCGCGCCGCGCCACCCGCGCCAGCGCGGAGGCGCCCAGCTGGCGGAGGAACCCGGCGACCAGGGCGGTGGTGGTCACGCCATCGACGTCGTAGTCGCCGAAGCAGCCGATCCGTTCGCCGGCGCAGACCGCGCGGCACAGGCGGTCGACCGCGCGCGACAGGCCGGCCAGCCCGGCCGGGGGGCGGAGCTCGGCCAGGCGCGGCTCCAGGTACGAGCGGGCCAGTCCGGGGTCGACGATGCCGCGCCCGGCCAGACAGCGGGCGGTCACCTGCCGGACCCCGAGCGCGGCGGACAGGGCGGAGACGGTGCCCCCGTGCACGTCGCGAATCGTCCAGCTCAGCTTGTCCATCGGGACCAAGCTAGACCCACTCTCTGACAGCGCCGGGCCGGTCGATCGCGATGGGGCCGTGGTCGGCCGTATGCGTTCAGGCATCCGGCGCGATGTCGGCCACCGAGCAGCCTGCGCTCACGAAAAACGCATGCCGCTCGATGTGGCGCCAGGCTCCTGGCTGTGTCGCGGAGCGGCGGCGTCCGCGTCTCGCGGGCGCCGCCGGTTCAGATGAGGTTCAGGCTCGCCGGTTCAGACGCGCCCGTTCGCCTCGTCGGCGTCGTCCTCGATCGGCTCGTCCGCATCCGCCGAGCGGACCAGGCGCCCCGTCTTCGCCGCGCCCGTGCCGGCCCGCGTGTAGAAGCGGTTGTGAATCCACAGCGCCACCGGCGACGCGATGAAGATCGACGAGTACGTCCCGACCAGCACGCCCACGTTCATCGCAAAGGCGAAGTTGCGGACCAGCCCGGTGCCGAAGATGTTCATCATGAGCGTCGTCACGAACACCGTCAGCGAGGTGAGCAGGCTCCGCGACAGCGTCTCGTTGATCGAGATGTTCATGATGCGGATGAACTTCTTGTCCTTGAGCTTGTGCGTGTTCTCGCGGATCCGGTCGAAGATGATGACCGTGTCGTTCACCGAGTAGCCGATGATCGTGAGGATCGCGGCCACCGTGGTGAGCGAGAACTCCTGCCAGGTGAGCGCGAACGCGCCGATGACGACGATGGCGTCGTGGAGCAAGGCGACCACCGCACCGGGCGCGAACCGGATGTCGAACCGGACGACCAGGTACAGCATGATGAGCAGCATCGCGTAGAACAGCGAGGCGACGCCGTCGTTGCGCAGCTTGTCACCCGCCTTGGCGCCGACGCCGTAGACGTTGATGACCCTGACCTCGACCTCGTCGCCGAGCTCCTTCTGGATGGCGTCGCGGTACTGCCCCTCGATGCCGATCACGGAGAGCTGCGCGTTGTACTCGCCGGTGCCCTCCTCGGCCGCGGTGGCGCGCTGGAGGTCTTCCTTCTCCCAGGGCTTCAGGGTCAAGCCATGCTTGGCCATGAAGTCGCGGGTCGCCTCCCACGAGACGGCCGCCTTGGTCCGGACGTGCAGGTTGTCACCCGACCAGCTCGCCTTGAGCAGCTTGAGCGCGGCGAACTGCTTGACGAAGTCGTCGGTCACACGCTCCTGCTGCTGGGGCGTCAACGCGCCGAAGTGCGGCGTTCGGATGAGGAGCCCCGTGGCCTCGACCTCTCCCTCGGGAGTCTCGACCTTCCAGGTGTAGTCGGAGACGTCGAAGCCCTCGACGCCGGCGTCGCCGAGCGCCTTGCGCACCTTGCCGGAGTCGACCTCGACCGGGCGCTGGCCGCCCTTCTCGTAGAACCCGAGGACGATCTCGGTGCCGCCCTTGAAGTCGGTGCTCCAGTTCATGTAGTCGCCGCGCCACGCCTTGTTCACGAACAAGACGCCGATGCACGCGACGCAGACGATGACTGACAGGGTGAACCAGAGCCTGGCCCGACCCATGAACTCGAAGGTCGACCCGGGCTGGATCAGCTCGCGGTACTTGTCCTTGGCCATGGCGGTCCGCCTAGATCGAGATCGTGTTGGCCGAGCGACGCCGGCCCACGTAGTAGGTGAAGAAGAGACGGGCGCACCAGACCTGCGTGAACAGGGTGGTGAAGATTCCGATCATGAGCATCACGGCGAACCCCTTGATCGGTCCCGAGCCATATTGATAGAGGACGTAGCCCGCGCACAGCGTGGTGACGTGACCGTCGAAGATGGCGGCGAAGCCGCGGTGATAGCCCGCGTCCACCGCTCCCTTCACCGACTTTCCGGCCCGTAACTCCTCGCGTATGCGCTCGTAGATGATGATGTTGGCGTCCACCGCCATGCCGGTCGTCAAGACCAGCGCGGCGATGCCCGGCAGCGTCAGGGTGGCGCCCAGCGCGGCCATGAGCGCGAGCATGAGCAGGATGTTGAGGATCACCGCGACGATCGAGATGATCCCGGAGAAGCGGTAGAAGTAGAGCATCACCAGCATCACGAGCAGGGCGCCCATCATGAACGCCAGCTTGGCCTTGTCGATGGCGTCGCGGCCGAGCAGCGGCCCGACCTCCGACTCCGAATCGACCTTGAGCGGCGCCGGCAAGGACCCCGTCTTCAGCACGTTGACCAGGTCCTGGGCCTCGCGCTGGATCTCGCGGTCGTTGCCGCCGCCCATGGTGATGCTGGAGCGGCCGCCGCCGATCTTGTCCTGGATGACCGGTGCGGAGGACACCTTGTCGTCGAGGATGATGGCCATCTTGCGACCGACGTTCTTGCCGGTCATGTCCTCGAAGCGGTTGGCGCCCCAGCGGTCGAACTCGACCAGGACCTCGGGGCGGCCGGTGGTCTGGTTCCAGTACATGTTGGCGTTGGCGACCGACGATCCGGCCAGCTCGACCGGGCGGCGCAGGTAGTAGGTGCGCCAGCGCGGCTCACCACCGCCGCCTCGCTCGGGGCGCTGCAGCTCGAAGCCCCACACGTGGTCGTCGTCGATGCGAAGCGACGAGCCCGGCGCCGGCTTGCCGGCGGCATCCTTGGGCGGCTTGCCGGCGGCATCCTTGGGCGCCTCGTCGGCCAGCCCCTTGAGGTAGCGCTCGAGCACCTCGCGGCCGGACACCGCGCAGTGGACCTTGCCGCCCACCACCGGCTTGTTCTCGTTGTAGCAGCCGCGCTTGCGCGCCTCGCCGACCGGGAAGAGCTCCTCGCGATCCTTGGCGGTCAGGTACCAGTCCTTGTGGTTCTTGCCGGTGCCCTCGTGCTCCCACGAGTCGATGTCGACCCCGATGTCCTCGGGCACCGTGGTCAGCCGCTCGGACAGGACGTCGGGGTTGGTCTTGCCCGGGTGGTCCTTGACGACCTCCTGGACCGCGCGGTTGTAGACCTTCTCCATGAAGGGGCCGCCGTCCTCGACCATCTTGAACTCGAGCTTGGCGGTCCGCTGGATGATGTCCTTCACCCGACGAGTCGCTTCCGGATCGAGGCCGGGCAGCTCGACGATGATCTGATCGCCCTTGGTGACGACGCTCGGCTCGGCGACCCCGCGCTCGTCGATGCGCTCGCGCACCGTGTGCACCGCCTGCTCGAGGGCCGCCTTCTTCAGGCCCTCGGCGTAGTCGCTGGACACGCGCACGCACACCGCCTTGTCGGCGAGATCGGGCGGGCAATCGCGGTCCACCACCAGTGCGTCCTCGTAGAGACCTGCCATGAGGTCCTCGCGGACGCGCCCCTTCTGCTTGGGGTCCTCGACCAGGACGTTGACCGCGCCGACCGGGCGGATCGGGGTGCTCACCTCGCCCTTGATCTTGGCGTCGGCCAGCTTGGCCTCGAGCTCCCGCTTGATGTCGGAGCCCTTGTCGTCGACCGCCTTCTCGAGGTCGATGCTGTAGATGATGTGCAGGCCGCCCTGCAGGTCGAGACCGAGCTGGATCTTGCGACTGAACACGTTCGCGAACCAGGACGGCAGCTGGCCGGACGGAGCCACCGTCGGCACGAGCATCAAGAGAGACACGACCGTGACGGCGACCAGGAAGAAGGTCCGCCACTTCAAAGAGCGTTCCATGGGGGCTCCGATGGGGATTTGCGCGTGCGCTGACGCCGTGAATCGGCGGCGTCAGGGGCGCGAGAACCGGCCCGAGGGCCGGTTCAGGTCAGGCGGCCTTGGTCTCCGTGGTGCTCGCGCCGGTGACCGGCACTTCCTCGAACCTGCCCTCGACGTGAGTGCGCAGCACGCGGACGCGCACCTTCTCCTGCAGCTCGATGGTGAGGGTGCGGTCGGCGACGCCGGAGATCTTGCCGACCAGACCGCCGCGGGTGATCACCGTGTCGCCCTTCTTGAGCGCCTGCAGCATGGCCTGGTGGGTCTTCTGTCGCTTCATCTGCGGACGGATCAGCAGGAACCAGAAGACGACGAACATGAGCACCATCATGATGAGAGGACTGGCTTGGCCCACGGTGTTCTCCTTGCAGCTCGAGGCTCGCCTCCTCGAGCAGAATCAAAAGTTCAAAAGTCGCGGTGATTTAGCATCGCCGGTGCGCGCGGTCAAGCGCTGGCATCGGTTGTGCTCAGTTCGGCTCGCAGGCCGGCCATGAGCCGCGCATAAAAGGTGAGATTGTGGAGAGTTGCGAGGCGGCTGTAGAGGATCTCGCGCGCCATGAAGAGATGTCGCAGGTAGGCCCGCGACACGGTCGCGCAGGTCTCGCACGGGCAGCTCGGGTCGAGCGGGGCGGTGTCGGAGCGGTGGCGCGCGTTGCTGATGACGACCGGCCCCGTCGAGGTGAACAGGCGCCCGTTGCGCGCGTGGCGGGTCGGCATCACGCAGTCGAACATGTCGACGCCGGCCGCGACCGCGTGGATCAGATCGTCGGGCGTGCCGACACCCATGAGGTAGCGCGGCCGATCGGCGGGCAGCTGGTCGGCGATCTCGTCGAGCAGGCCGTACATGGTCGGGGTCGGCTCGCCGACCGAGAAGCCGCCCAGGGCGTAGCCGTCGAAGCCGTCGAGCCCGACGATCTCGCCCATGTGGCGGCGGCGGCGCGCCGCGTCGGGGCCGCCCTGGACGATGCCGAACAGCGCCTGACCGTCGGGGCGCGGCGCGCGCAGGCAGCGCTCGGCCCAGCGGGTGGTGCGCTCCATCGCCTCCTCGTGCTCGACGGCGCCCGACTCGCCCGGCGGACACTGATCGAACGCCATCGCGATGTCGGAGCGGAGCACGCCCTGGATCTCCATCGAGCGCTCGGGGGTGAGCCGGTGCTGGCTGCCGTCGATGTGGCTGCGGAAGGTGACCCCGTCTTGATCGATCTTGTTGAGGGTGGCGAGGCTGAAGACCTGGAAGCCGCCCGAGTCGGTCAGGATGGCGCGCTTCCAGCCGGAGAAGCGGTGCAGGCCGCCGTGGGCGCCGATGACCTCGAGCCCGGGGCGCAGGAACAGGTGATAGGTGTTGCCGAGGATGACGCGCGCGTCGAGCGGCGGGGCCTCGAGCTCGCCGACCGTCATCGCCTTCACGGTCCCCTGGGTGCCGACCGGCATGAACGCGGGGGTGAGGATGTCGCCGTGCGGGGTGGTGAGGACCCCGGCGCGCGCCTTGCCGCGGCGACCGTCGATGCGGAACGAGAAACCGGGTGTCTTCATGGCGAGGGCTGGCGGGCGAGCAGCATGGCGTCGCCGTAGCTGTAGAAGCGATAGCCGGCGGCGACCGCGTGGCGATAGGCCGCCATCACCCGGGCGTGACCGGCGAACGCGCAGACCAGCACAAGGAGCGTGGACCCGGGCAGGTGGAAGTTGGTGACCAGGTGGTCGACGATCTGGAAGCGGAAGCCGGGGCCGATGAAGAGATCGGTCGAGCCGGGGCCGGGGCGAACCTCGCGCGGGCCGAGCGCGGCGGCCTCGAGCGCGCGCACCGAGGTGGTGCCGATCGCGACCACCGGGCGGCCCGAGCCGACCAGGCGCGCGGTCTCGTCGGGGATGACGTAGCGCTCGCGGTGGAGGCGATGGGCGCGGAGATCGTCGCCGCGCACCGGCGCGAAGGTGCCGAGGCCGACGTGGAGGGTGAGCGGCGCGCGCGTGATGCCACGCGCGTCGAGCGCGGCGAGCAGCTCGGGCGTGAAGTGAAGGCCGGCGGTGGGCGCGGCCACCGCGCCGGGCCGGGCGGCGTAGACCGTCTGGTAGCGGTCGCGGTCGGCCGGCTCGGCGCCGGCGGCGCGCTCGATGTACGGCGGCAGCGGCACGTCGCCGAGGCGCTCGAGGATGGCCAGCGGCGTGGGCGGCGGCGCGCCCGCGCGCGGGTCGAGATCGGCCAGCTCGACCAGCACGGTGCCGTCAGGCCGACGCGGCGAGGCGATGCGGGCGAGCGCGGCCGGCTGGTCGTCGCGGTCGAGCAGCGCGAGCTCGGCGCCGGCGCGGAGGGGCTTGTGCGAGCGCGCGAGCGCGACCCAGGCGGCATCGGGGCGATCCGGATCGGCCGGTTCGAGCAGCAGGAGCTCGACGTTGCCGCCGGTCGGCTTGCGCGCGCGCAGGCGGGCGGGGATGACGCGGGCGTCGTTGACGACCAGCACGGCGCCGTCGGGGACGAGCTCGGCCAGATCGGTGAAGCGGAGGTCGGCGAGGTCACCGAGGTCAGCGCGGTCAGCGAGGTCGGGCGCCGCGGCGGATGTGTTGGGCGCGGCCACCGCGAGCAAGCGCGAGGCGTCTCGTCGATCGGTCGGGTGCTGCGCGATCCGCTCGGGCGGGAGATCGTAGTGGTAGTCGGCGACGCGCCACATCGGGGGACCCGGACTATACTTGTCGCGTGAGTCGTTGCCGGGTCGCGGCGCTGGCGCTCTGGCTCGGGGCGACGTTCCCGGGGGCGGCCGGGCCGGCGCGCTCGTGGGCGGCGGGTCCCGGTCCGGCGGCGTCGCCGACGGCGTCGCCCGCTGCCTCGCCGGTGGCGAGCGTGCGCCAGGACCTCGACCGGGACGGGGCACGCGACGAGCTGCGGGTCGAGCGGGACGGATCGCTGGCGGTGGTGTCGGGGCGGACCGGCCGGGTGCTGGCCTGGAAGCCGATCAGCGGGGCGGCCGGGGCCGGCGCCGAGCGCGGCGAGATCCAGGTGGCGACCGGCGCCGCGGTCGGCGGGCGCGTGGTGATCGTGGCGATCGCGATCGCCCCCGGCGCGGGCGGGCGAGGCGATGCATTGGCCGCCGAGTGGCGGGCCGGCGGGCTGCGCGAGCTGTGGCGCGGCGCGGTCGGACCCCAGGGCGCGGACGGAGAGTCCACTCTATATATAGAGGCGGGCCGGCACGGCCTGCTCCGCTACGCCGGCCGGGCCGGGGTGGCGCGCTGCGACGGCAAGACCGCGCACCTCTACGCCGAGAAGTTCGACTTCGCCGGGGCCGGGCGGTTCCGGGCGGTGGACGAGGTGCCGCGCATCCCGTCCGACGCGCCGGAGCTGGTGGCGAGCCGCGCGGCGCCGGCCGGGGTCGCGGCCGGCGCCCGGCCGCTCGACTTCCGCGTGCTGGCCGCGTCGAGCCAGCTCGGCGCCGGCGCCGGCGACCTGGTCGCGCCGACCGAGATCGACGACCAGGACCCGACCACCGCGTGGGTGGAGGGCCGGGGCGGGTTCGGGCGCGGCGAGTTCGTGACCGCGCGGGCGAGCATGGACGGCGGGATGGTGCGCGCGATCCGGCTGGTGCCCGGGCACGCGGCCAGCGCGCGCAGCTTCGCCGAGTTCAACCGGCTCAAGCGGGTCGGCCTGCTGGTCGGGCGCGATCGCGCGTACCGGGTGGTGTTCGCGAAGGACCCGGCGCGCGGCGGCTCGCCGGCCGATCCGTACTGGATCAAGCTGCCCGAGCCGGTCGCGGCCGACTGCGTGTCGCTGGTGGTGGTCGAGGTCTACGCCGGCCAGGGCGCGCGCGGCGCGGGGCGCACGGCGATCTCCGAGCTGGCGGTGCTGACCGCGATGGACCTGGCACCCGGCGGCGCCGCGGCGGAGCTGGCGCGCGCGGTCGCGGCGGGCGGGCGCGACGGGGAGCAGGCCGCGCGAGTGCTGGCGCGGCTGGGCCCGGGCGCCGAGGCAGCCGTGGTGGCGGAGGCGCGCCGGCCGGGCGCACCGGCAGCGGCGGCGCTGCGGTTGCGCCGCGTCCTGGCCGACCTGCCGGGCGGCGCGGCCGAGCTGGCCCGCGGGCTGGCCGCGGCCCGGCTGCATCCGGCCGACGCCGAGCGGTTCGCGCGGGCGCTGGTCGCGATCGGCGCGCCGTCGGCCGCCGCGCTGGCCGAGGTGGTTGGCGACGAGAAGGCGGACGCGGCGGGGCGGAGCCGGGCGGCGCAGGTGCTGGCCGGGATCGGCGACCAGGCCGCGCTGCGCGCGCTGGCCGGCGCGGCCGGGCGCGGGCCACGCGACCTGCGGCGCGCGGTGGCTCACGCGATCGGCGCGCGCCCGGCCGGCGAGCTCGACCAGGTGGTGGCGCTCGCGCGCGCGGCGGACAAGGACGGTGGGGCGCGAGAAGCGGACCTCTGGCGCGCGGTCGGGCTGATGACGCGAGCGCGAGGCGGCGGCGAGGCGCGCGGGCGGGCGGCCGCGGCGATCGGCCAGCGGCTGACCGGCGCGAGCGGCTACGAGCTGCGCTACCGGTTGATCGAGGCGGCCGGCGGGCTCGATGAGCCGGCGCTGGTCGACGCGGTGGCCGCGGAGCTGGGTCGGCGGCCGCCGGTCGCGGGCTCGCCGGAGGCAGCGAGCGCGGCCGGGGCGACCGCGGGCGGCGCGAAGGCGGCCGGCGCGAGCTCGAAGGCGGCCGGCGCGGGCGGCGCGAACGCGAGCGCGGCCGGCCCGAACGCGGCCGTCACGAGCTCGAAGGCGGGCGGCCCGAACGCGAGCGCGGCCGGCCCGAACGCGAGCGCGGCGAGCGCCGGTACACGCGTCCAGCGCGAGTCTCTCGCCCTCGTGCAGGCGGCGGCGCTCCGGCGGGTCGCGGCGGAGGCGCTGGGTCGGAGTGGCTTGCCGGCGGCGGGGGCGGCGCTGGTGCGGGCGGCTCGCGATCCTGATCCCGGGGTTCGCGAGGCGGCGGTGGAGGCTCTCGGCGAACGGGCTCGCCCCGAGGGTGACGCCGCGCTGACCGGGCAGCTGGCCGGCGATTCGTGGGCGCGGGTGCGGCGCGCGTCGGCGATCGCGCTGGGCACGACGTGCCGGCGCCCGGCCGCGGCTGGCGCGCTTCGCCGGGCGGCGCTGCGCGACGCCGATGTCCAGGTCCGGCGGGCCTCGCTCTCGTCGCTGGTCAACTGTCGCGCGCCCGGCGCGATCCGGTTCCTGCTCGCCATCGCGGCCGATCGGCGGGCGCCCGCCGAGCTCCGCACCCACGCGATGCGGCTCATCGGCGGGTCCGGCGATCGCGCGGCCGCGCGGCCGCTCGCCGCCCTGGCCTCGGCCGAGCTCGAGCGCGCGTTCTCCGACGAGAGCGCGATCACGCCGGCCGCCTCGAGCGTCCACGCGCTGGGCGAGCTCGGCGATCCCGCGGCCACGCCGGTGCTCCTGCACGCGGCCGAGGCGGTCGCCTTTCCCGAGATCCAGGCGGCCGCCGCCACCGCGCTCGGCCGGGTCTGCCCGGCCTCCGCCCTGCCCGTCCTGCGCGAGCTGGCCCGGAGCTCGCAGCATCAGGTCGCGGCTCCCGCGCGCGCCTCGCTCCGGCGCTGTTCTCGACACGACCCTTAGGGCCCCTCGGCGCCCGAAACGAGAGACGCCCCGGGCAGCCTTGCCGCCCGGGGCGCGTTGACTCGGTCAGTCGAGCGAGTTGCTAGTTATGGACCGACCACGTGTTCAGCACACCGGTGTCGCCGAACGCATCCGTGTCGATCATGCAGAGCGTCCAGGTCCCCGCTGCGCTGCCGCTCAGACCCGGCACCGCGCGGTTGGTGAAGCTGAACGCGCCCGAGTTGTTCGGGAACGTCCCGGTCGGGAACGCCGTCACGGTGACGCCGTTGTGGGCCAGGGTGCCGCGGAGGATCGACCGGTACGCGTGGGTGCCGGCGATGTTGAGGCGCGCCTCGGACGCGTTGCCGGTGCCGGACACGGTGAGGTTGGTGCAGGCGCTGCCGTTGTCGACCGTCGGCAGGTTCGGCGTCGCCGAGCCCGACCAGCCGCCGCCGCCGCCGCCGCCCCACGACGCCGACCAGCCGCTCCTCACCACCGACTGATCGCTGGTGAAGGTGATGGCGATGAGCGTGGAGGTGGCCGCCGGAGGCAGCGTGGTGCCGCTGGTCCGGGACAGCTGGGTGCCGGCCGCGTTCTTGATGGTCACGAAGTCGAAGTTCGCCTCGGTGTTGAACGCCGAGAAGGTCAGGGTCGTGGAGGCCCCGCCGGCCGGCTGGATGCAGTACGTGCGGCTGAAGTTGTTCGGGTAGTTGTTCGGGAAGTTCGGCGAGGTGACCGTGCCACTCGCGGTGGTGAAGGTCTGGTCACACTGGACCGGCGGAGTGGTGCCGTCACAGGTCACGCCGACCGCCGTCCACGCGCTGCTGATCGCCGCGATCTCGGCGGGGGTGAAGCCGAGCGAGGTCGCCGCGGCGAGGACACCCTGGCACGCGGAGGTGAAGCCCGAGCCGGTGGTCCAGTGGTTGTCGTTCGCCTCGTACCAGGCCGCGCCCATGCGGCGAACGTTCGCCAGCGGGGCGTTCACCCCGCCGGAGGCGAGGCAGAAGGCCTTGTTCATGACGCCGCTCGAGAAGTGGACGTCGAGGCCCGGAGTGAAGTCGGCGGCGTTGTCGATCGAGGCGCCGTCGGCGGGCGGATCGCACATGAAGCGCAGGGCCGAGTTGCCCTTGAAGATGTCGCGGCCGATGTCGAAGTCGGCGCCCTCGCCCTCGACGAAGAACTCGGTGAGGGTACCGGCGATGTCGGAGAACGACTCGTTGTTGCCGCCCGACTGACCCGAATAGACCAGGTTCGAGTGGAAGGTGGTGAAGCCGTGGCCGATCTCGTGGCCGCCGACGTCGGGATCACCCGAGAGCGGATAGAACGTGCTGGCGCCGTCGCCGTAGGTCATCTGGGTGCCGTCCCAGAACGCGTTCTCGTAGTTGTTGCTGTAGTGGACGCGGCTGATGAGCTTGAAGCCGGCGTCGTTGATCGAGTTGTGGCCGTACCAGTCCTGCATCATGCCGAGCGTCGCCTCGGCGAAGCCGTGCGCGTCGTTGATCGGCGCGTCGCCGATGTTGGCGAGCGGGCCGACCACGGTCGTGCCGGTACCGGTGGTGCCGTGGTTCATGTTGGTGGTGCGCAGGCGGGTCGTGTTCATCTGGAACTGGGTGCCAGACGGCTCGACGTCGAGCTGGTTCACCCAGCTGCGCGTGACCTTCGGGTTGCCGCCCGGGCCGGACGCCTGCGACAGGGTGTGGATGGCGTTGAACCGGAACAGGAGGTCGCCGGTCTTGGCGTCCACGAAGTAGTTCCACAGGCCGGGCTGGATGCCGGCCTGCAGCTCGGTGAAGAACACCACGTGCCAGGCGACCCGCGGGTGGCCGCTCTCGCCCGGGAAGACGACCAGCTCGGCCTGCTCGCGCGAGTAGGCGAGCTGCGAGCCGCGCTTGTCGCGCGTCGCGTAGTCCGCCTTGCCGAGGGCGAGCGCGTCCTGGCTATCGAGCGCCGGCGCGACGTCGAGCTGGCCCAGGTTCTTGACCACGCCGCCCTCGATGCCGAGGAAGTAGTCGTTGGCGCTGTGAACGACGACGTCCGAGCCCCACACCGGGAGGCCCTGGTGGATGTGCTGGAGGCGCACGTGGCGCATCCGGGCAGCGCCCTGGGCCTCGCGGACCCGGAGGACGGCGTAGTCGTCGAGGTCGGACAGGCCGAGCTCGGCGTCATAGTTGCGCACGTAGTCGAGAGCGGCCTGCGAGACCTCCCCGGCGATGCGCGTCGGATCCTTGTCGACGATGCGTACAGCCTCTACCGCCGCGATCGAGCCCTCAGCCACCGGGCCGCCGCTGTCCATCGGATCGTCGGTCGAGCATCCGACCGCGGCCCCCGATGTTGCTGCCAACAGAACCAACTTCCTGCCGAGACTTCGTGCCAGTGCCATCGTGGTAGCTCCCTTCCTGGGTTGCTCCGTCGCTCGACAGTCCGCGCAAGAGTTTCGAAATGCCCTTCGAGCGGGACCTGAATGAGCGGCACGCTAGCACAGCTGGTGGCGGCGGTACCCCTCAGTTGGGACATAAGTTGCTGCTTCCATTCGCCTACATCACGCTCAGTGGCGATCGCGGCCGGCCTCAAATTTGGAGTTTCGACTACCGCATTGCACTCGCAATCAGGAGGGGGGATGTCCCCTCATGTGGGCGTGAGTCGGATGACGCGGGCGGACGCGGGGTGACTCGCGCGCGCCGCCGCCCCGCGTCACCTCCATAGAATGGGAGCTACTTCTTCGGCGAGAGGTACGCGCCCAGCGCGGGTGCCTGCGCCGCGCGCCGCGCGATGCACTGATCCATCCACTCGATCTTCTGCTTCACCCCGAGCGGGCCGACATCCGGGAGCGCGGCCAGCTTGCCCTCGAGGAAGGCCACCACCTCGTCGCGCTGCCCTGCATCGCAGACCGGGGCCAGGAGCGACCCCTGGTAGTCCTCGGGCAGCCGGCGGATCAGATCGTCGGCGTGCTCGCGCACGAACCCGGACAGCGACGCCTGCCGCTCGATCTCGACCGGCGCGGTGCCGAGCAGCTGCACCAGCTCCGGCGGGATCGGATCGACCGCGAGCGCGCGCTCGAGCGCGCGGCGCTGGAGCGCGGGATCCGGCGTCACCGCCAGCGCCTGGTACATCGCGCGCTGGGCCACTCGATCCTGCTCCTCACCGACGCGCGCGAGCAGCGCCGGCCCGATCTCCGGGTTCACGCGCACCGCGGTCTGGAGCACGCTGGTCCACAGCGACTCGGGGACCTTGTCGTGATCGGCGAGCCAGCGGCGGGCCAGCGAGACGGCGCCGGCCCGCGCGCCAGCGTCGCGGCCATCGACCGCGAGCAGCGCCATCAGCTTGCCGCGCATGCGCGCGTCGGCCAGGTCCTCGCGGCGCCGCGGCGTCCAGCCGATCCGCCGGCCGGCCCGGCCCAGGGTGGCGCGGACCAGGCGGGCGAACCCATCCCGCTGGGCCGCGGCCACGAACGGCGACAGCTTCTCGAGCCGCCCGATCGCCAGGTCGACCAGGTATGGATCCTTGCCGCCGCCCAGGCGCGGCAGCAGCGCCAGGACCACGCCCAGCTCGGCCTCACCGCCGTCGACCAGGATGTCGAGGTCGTTGACCACCGCGATCCGCTCCGGCCGCGACAGCTTCGACCAGCCCCGGTCGAGCAGCGCGGTGAGCGGCTCGGCGGCGAGCACGCCGAGGTAGTAGCCGGCCCCGTCGGCGTTGGGCAGCACCCAGGCCGGGCACGTTGCCCCGAGCGCGATCTCGCCGCTCGCCTCGCCGAGCAGCGCGCAGTGGGTGGCCAGGCGGCCGCCCTCGGGGACCTTCACGCAGACCGGCACCTGCCAGCGCGCCTCACCCGCCACCTTGGGCGCGCCGGCCGGCAGGTAGCGGTGCTGCCCGAGGCCGAGCGAGGCGGGGCCGCCGGCCGGGCAGCGCAGCTCCATCGCGATCTCCGGCACGCCGGGCTGATCGAGGAACGTGGCGAACGCGGCGCCGACCCCCGGCTTGCCCGCGGTGCGGTCCAGCGCGGCCAGGAAATCGGCCGCGGTCGCGTTGCGGTCGGCGTGCGCGTGCAGGTACGCCCGCGCCGCCTCGCGGAATCGATCGGGGCCGACCCAGCGCTCGAACATGCCGATCACCGTCGCGCCCTTGCTGTACGTGATGCGATCGAAGGCGGCCTTCATGTCGGTCTCGACCGCGATCGGATGGCGGATCTGGCGCGCGCTGGCCAGGCTGTCGGCGGCGAGCGCGACCGCGCGGCTCGACACCGGCTCGACGAGCCCGTCCATCTCCGGGTGCACCGACGTGATCACCTTGGGCGCCATCCAGGTGGCGAACGCCTCGTTGAGCCAGATGTCGTCCCACCAGGCGGTGGTGACCAGGTCGCCGAACCACTGGTGAGCGAGCTCGTGGGCCACGATGCCGACCTGCCCACGCACCGCCGCGACGCTCTCGCCGGGGCGGATGAGCAGCCAGCGCGGGCCGTAGGTGACGAGCCCGGGGTGCTCCATCGCGCCGCGCTGGGTCCCGGGCACCACCATGTGGTCGAGCTTGTCGTACGCGTACGGGATGCCGGTGTAGTCCTCGAGCGCCGCGAGCACCTTGCCGACCTCGGCGACGGCGGAGGCGGCGTCGCGCGAGCGGCCGCGCGGCACCACGATGCGGGTCGGCACCCCGGTCCGGGTCGCGCCGGCGTCGACCGTCTCGAACGGGCCGACCGCGATCGCGATGAGGTACGAGGGCAGCGGGCGGGTGGCGCGGAAGTGGAAGTGGCGGCGGCCGTCGGGCAGCGTCTCCTCGCGCTCGACCGCGGTGTTGGAGAAGCCCACCATCTTGGCCGGCACGGTCAGGTCGACCTGCCACGGCACCTTGAAGCCGGGCTCGTCGAAGCTCGGGAACACCCGGCGGGCGTCGTCCGGCTCGAAGTGAGTGACCACGTACCAGTCGCCCGCCTCGGTGTACCGACTCATGCCGTTGCTGAGCCCGACGTCCTGCACGCCGGTGTAGTCGAGCACCAGCGTCGACTCGCCGGCCGGGATGGCGCCGGCGAGCGAGAGGAAGCTGCGCCCGCTGGCCGCCGCGGTGAGCGGCGTGTCGGCGCCGCCGCGCCGGAGCACCGCCTTTTCGACGGTGAGCCGGTGCGCGTTCAGCCACAGCCGGTCGGCGGCGCGCTTCACGGTCACATCGATCTCGATGTGACCGCGGAACGAGGTGGCCGACGGATCGACCTCGAGCGAGGCGCGATAGCGGAGCGGAGCGGCGCCGCGGGGCAGGCGCAGCGCGGGCGCGTCTCCGGCCGGCGCGTCGCTCGCGCGGGGCGGGTCGCTCGCGCGCGGCCCGGTGCCCGCGACCCCGGACTCTGGATCTCGGGCCCCGCATGCACTCGCGAGGAGGAGGGCAATGAAGACGGATGACCAGCCAGCTCTCGTGGGCGACATGCGGCCGTTCTTACCGCGTTTCGCCGCGCCCCTGGCGGAATGCCAGCTGTGCGACGAATGGCGACATGGTGAAGCCGATACCGCCGCAACGCAGCGCGGAGGATCGCTACCGGGTGAAACCGAGCCGGACGTAGAAGCGCGCGTACTGGTCGAGGGCGCCGCCGGCCACGCGGGCGTCGCCTGGCTCGGGATCGAGGGCGAAGCCGTAGCGCTCGAGCGCGGCGCCGGCGCGGACGTCGAAGCCCCAGCCGATCGCGGCGGACAGCTCCAGCTCGAGGTCGAGGCCGCGCGCGCTGGCCCGCGGGAAGAAGTCGTCGCTCTCGATCTCGCCGGTCGACAGGACCTGGCGGTAGCCGACCGCGCCGGCGATCGCGTAGCGCGACCAGACCGGCGCCGCCGCGCTCAGCCCGGCGCGCAGGTAGTGGTAGCGCACCGCCGGGAAGTCCGGATCCGGCGCGTCGCCGGCCGATGCGATCGAGAAGGACTGCGAGCCGTAGTCGAGCGCGCCGGCGACGTCGACCCGGGCGATGCGGCGGCGGTACCGACCTCCCAGCGCGTAGCTGCGCGCCTTGCTGGTGTAGCGCGCGCCGGCCAGGTCCTCGGAGTCGAAGCTGGGAACGTGGGTGAAGCGCGCCGCGCCGCCGATGCCGGCCAGGGCGTCGCGCCGGCGGCTGGCCAGCGGGTAGGCCTCGGCGGTGAAGGTGAGCGCCGGCGTGCCGGCCAGGTCGTACTCGTTGAGGGCCTCGAAGAGATCGTCGCGGTAGGAGAAGTGGCGGGCGTAGAGCTCGGCCCCGACCGCGACGCTCAGCCACCGGTCCGCGCCGCCGGGCTCGGTGGCGTCGGCGGTGGATGCGTCGACCTCGGCGGTGGCGTCCGGGGCGGCGGGCGCCGCGGCGACCCGGGTGCGGCGCGATCGCGCGGGGCGCGGCGCTCGCCGCCGCGGAGAGACGGCCGCGCGCACCGGCGGCGCGGCCTCGACCGGGGCCGGCGGCGCGCCAGCCACCGCCGTGCCGATCTCGCCCCAGAGGTCGCGCTCGATGGTCCGCGCGGCAGCGCGCGCCGACGCGGCTCGCACTCGCATGCTGCCGATCACCTCGGCGCCGCGGCGCACGGTCACCTGCACCGTGACCCGCTCGCCGCCGCGCCGGCCCGGGCGCACGCGTCCGTCGATCCGGACCGCGGCCGGCTTCTTTCGCCCCTTCACCACCCGGATGCGGTGCTCGGCGAGGACCCGGGCGATCGCGCGCTCGATCCCGCTCGCCCCGCTGCCGCGGACCCGCACGCGGGCGGTGTCCGCTCCTGGGTCGGCGCGCGCGGCTTCGGGGACCACGAGGACGAGGACGACGACGAAGAAGAGCGCGAGCGCCGCCGGGGCCGCGAACGCCAGGCGGATCGCGACGAGGCCGCGCGCGCGGCGCACTACTCCGCTCCCGCCGCGGCCGGCAGCGCCGCGATCCAGTCAGCGATGCAGGCAGCCTCGCCGGGGCCGAGGCTGCCAACCAGCGGCATGCGGGAGCCGCAGGGCGGCGAGGCGCCGAGCTTGCGCATGATGAGGCTGGCGTCCGGGTCGCCCGGGACCGCCAGCACCTCGCCGTCGCAGTCGGGGGATTCGATCCCGGCGACGCGGCCGGCCACGCCGTCGGAGACGAGGTCGAGCCCGCCGGCGGGCTCGTCGCCCGGGGAATGACAGACCGAGCCGGCGCAGCGCACCGCGAAGACGTCAGTCTCGACGTCGATGCCGTCGGGGCAGGTGGCTGACTCGGTGAAGCGATCCGGGTCCTCGAGGGAGGCCGCGCAGCCGCTGCTGGTGATCAGGAGCGCGGCGAGAAGCGCGGCCAGCGCGCCGAGAACCGCGATGGCGCCGCGCGCCTCTGGATCGCTCATCTGCAAGGGCTGGATCGTAACATCAGGAGGGAGGGTGGCTCCTGGTGGATCGGGTCATCGCTTCGCGCGGCCTCTTGCGCCGCGCGGTCAACGCGACGGGTCGAACCTCGACACGAACCTTCCGTCCACGTCGGTGAAGCGGTACTCGCGGGCCAGATCGGCCACGAACGCGACCGTCCCGCTCCGCCTCATCACCTGCGGGTCGCAGGCCAGCGCCGCCACCGCGCGCCCGGCGTACTCCGGCGTCTCGCTCAGGTCGAAGCGGAACGCCCGCTTCACCTCGTCGGACACCATGTGCATGAGCACCCGCTCGGTGCGCATGAAGCCCGGCATCAGCCCGACCACCGCGACGCCGTGATCGCGAAGCTCCTGAGCCATCGTGCCGACCATCCGATCGATCGACAGGTGGGCCAGGTCCCAGAAGATCTGCCCGCCGTACGGGCGCGCGCCGTCGGCGGTGAGCCCGTCGGTGACGTGCACGATCACCCCGTAGCGCTGCTCCACCATGCGCCGGGCCGCCTCGCTCGAGGCCAGGAGATAGGAGTAGACGCCCGCCTCCATCGTCCGCCGCCACTCCTGATCGAGCGGCTGCTGCCAGAACGGACGTCCCCACCCGTCCAGCTCGACCACCTCGTTGCCGCCCCACACCGCGTTGGCCAGGACGTCGATGCGCCCGTGGGTGCGCTCGACCCGATCGAACAGCCCGGCGACCTGGGCCGGCACGGTCATGTCGAGCTGGAACGGGATGCCCTGCCCGCCCCGCGCGGTCACCTCGCCGGCCACATCCTCGACGGTGCCGGCCGCGCCGTCGGGGGGGCGCGCGCCGCTTCGGCTGGTCCGCCCGGTGACGTACACCGTGGCGCCCGCGTCGCCGAGGGCGAGCGCGATGCCGCGCCCCGCTCCGCGGCTGGAGCCGGTGACCACGGCGACGGCGCCGGACAGAGGCCTCCTCATCACTCGACCCGGCTCCGGGCTCACAGCGATGCCAGCGCCTGGCGCACGGTCGGGTTCTGCGGCTCGAGCTCGAGGGCGCGCTGGAACATCCCCTTGGCCTTGTCCTTCTCTCCCAGCTCCACGTGTACCACGCCGAGCCAGTAGTAGACCTCGGCCTTGCTCATGCCGACAGATGCGTCGACGTTCTGCAGGACCAGCGATCGGTAGACCCGGCGCGCCTTGTCCCACTCGCGCCGATCGACGTGAAGCCGGCCGAGCCCGATCATCGTCTCGACGCTGGTCGGGTCGATCCGGAACGCCTCCTCGTACGCGGCCAGCGCGCGCTCGCCGTCGCCGCTCACCTGGTAGAGGTGACCGAGCCGCTGGCGGTAGCGGGCCACGTCCTTCATGACCCGTCCCTTCTTGGCCTCGGCGGCGAGGCGCTCGTACAGCGGCACCGCCTCGCGCCCGCGCCCTGCCGCCACGTACAGGTCGGCCAGCGGCGACAGCGCGCGCGGGTCGTCGGGCCGGGCCTGCACCACCTCCTCGAGCAGCGGCACCGCCTGGGCCGGCTGACCCAGGCGGTCCTTCCACAGCCCGGCCAGCTCGAGCGCGAGCGCCAGGCGCTCGGCCGGATCGCTCGCCGCCTGGTAGCGCTTGCCGCCCAGCTCGGCGACCAGGGCCCAGTCCTCGCGCCGGCGCGCCACCGCCTCTGCCGCCGCCACCGCCTCGGGGTGGCCCGGCTCCTGGCGCAGCGCCTCCAGGTAGTGAGTCATCGCCGCCTCGTCGGCGTCGGTGCCGTCCGCCTCGGCCTTGCGGCGGGCCGCGTCGCCCAGCCGCACGTGCAGCTCGGCCGCGTCGGCCCCGCGCGGGCCGAGCGCCAGCGCCTTGCCGAGCACCTCGCTCGATCGCTCCCACTCGCCCGCCCCGGCGTAGATGCGGGCCAGCCGGGTCAGAGCCGGCACGGTGTCCGGCCTGCGCTGGAGGATGATCTCGAGCACCTCGCCGGCCGCCTCGGGGTTCTCCAGCTTGCTCTCCCACACGTCGGCCGCCTTGACCAGCGCGCGGACCTCCTCGTCGACCGCGCCGCGCCGCTCCTCCACCTCCGCGCGGCGGCGGTGCAGCTCGACCAGGTCGTGCCAGCGGCGAGCGCCGCCCAGCAGGCGCTCGAGCTCGTCGAACGCCGACATGCTTGCGCCGTCGATGTCGAGGATCCGGTGGAGGTCGTGGATCGCGTCGTCCACCTGGTTGCGCTCCTCGGCCAGGCGGGCCAGGCGGCGCAGCACGTCGACGCGCTCCGGGTCGCTGGTCGACGCCTCCAGGCGCCGGTTCAGCACCTCCTGCACCGCGCCGGCGTCGCCGCGGCGGGTGTGCAGCTCCTCGAGCGCGGCCAGCGCCTCCTGGTCCGACGGGGCCAGGTCGAGCGCCGCCTGCCACGCCTGCGCCGCCTGATCGAGATCGCCGACCTGCACCGCCCACAGGACGGCGATCCTGGCCCGCGCGGCGCGCTCGTCGGTGGCGCCGCCGGCGAAGCGAGCGCTGGTCTCCAGCACCTCGATGAGCTTGTGCCACTCGCGCTCGCGCTCGTAGATGACCGCCAGCCGGGCCAGCGCGCCGGCGTCTCCCTCGTCGAGCTCGAGCACCGCGTGCCACGCCGCCGCCGCGCCGGCGATGTCGCTCAGCTCCTCGCGCAGCTCGGCCACCTCGGCCAGGCACGCCCGCTTCTCGGCCGCGTCGAACGCGAGCGCGCCGCGCCGCCACAGCACGTCGGCCAGGGCGGCGCGATCGCCGCGCTCGCGGTGGATGCGCTCGAGGCTGGCGAGCGCGGTCGGCGACTCCGGGTCGAGCTCGATGACGGCGCGGAAGGTCTTCTCGGCCGCCTCGAGGTCGTGCTCGCGGTCGAGCTGGACCGCGCCCAGCTTGTGCAGCAGCGGCAGCTTCACCGACTGCGACTCGATCGAGTCGACGATACCGCGCAGGCGGGCGGCCACCTCGCTCCACCGCCCGACCGACTCGGCCAGCCGCTCGACCTCGGCCAGCGCGGTCTCCGAGCTGGGGTCCTCGGCCAGCCAGCCGCCGACCGCGTCGAGCGCGCGCATCGGATCGCCGAGCTCGTTCTCGGCCAGCTCGGCGACCCGGGCGTAGATCGCGGCCCGCTCGGTCGACTCCGGGGTCAGCGGCAGCTTGGTGACCAGGAGGTCGGCCAGGCGCCGGTGGTCGTGGTCCGACTCGTACAGCGGCTCCAGCGTCGCGACCACCTCGGCGCGCACACGGTCGTCGCGGACCAGGCGCTCCAGCGCGGCGCGCGCCGGTGGGTGGCCCGGATCCCGCTCCAGCACCTCGCGGTAGGCGCGCACCGCGCCCTCCACGTCGCCGAGCCGCTCCTGGCGCACGTCGCCCAGGCGGAACAGGATCTCGGCCTGCTTGGCCTCGTCCAGCCAGGCGTCGGCCTGGCGCGACAGGATCTCGGCCAGCTCGGCGTGGCGCGCGGCCATCTCGTAGATGCGGGCCAGCGCGTCGAGGGTGTCGCGCTCGTCGCTGGCCGCGGCCAGCGCGCGCCGGTAGCGATCGGCGGCGCGGTCGAGGTCGCCGAGCGCCTCCTCGTGGACCCGGGCCAGCTTGCTGGCGTACAGGAACTCGGTCTCCGGCAGGGCCGCGTCGGCCAGCATCGCGTCGTAGAGATCGATGAGGTCGTCCCACGAGCCGCGCGCCGCGGCCAGGCGCTCGAGCTGGGCCTGGACCGCCTCGTCCTCGGGCGATTCGCGCAGCGCGCGCGCCCACACCCGGAACGCCTCGTCCGGGTCGCGGCGATCGCGCTCGTGCAGCCCGGCCAGCGCGGCCAGCTGGGCGGCGCGCTGATCGCGGTCGAGCACCTGCACGGCCAGGCGCCGCTCGGCCAGCTCGGCCATGAGGTCGTGCGCGCCCTCGCCCCGGTAGAGCTCCTCGAGCACCGCGGCGGCGGCCATCAGGGTCTCCTCGTCGCGGGTCATCGCGTCGAGGGTGGCGCGCGCGCCGGCGTGGCGCGGCGCCTCGGCCAGGAGCGAGCGCAGCCGCTCGATCGCCGCGTCCGGCTCGAGCAGCTTTTCGGCGGTGACCAGCGCGACGCGGTGCAGGAGATCGACCCGCGCGTCACCGCCATGGGCGGCGCGGCGGTCGAGCACCTCGACCAGGTCGGGCCACGCCTCCTCCTGCTGGTACAGGCGGTCGAGCGCGGCCAGCGCCTCCTGGTCGTCCGCATCGCCGGCCAGGACCGCGCGCATGTGATTGATCGCCTCGAACGACTCGCCCAGCTCGCGCTCGTGCACCTGCGCGGCGGCGAAGTGGAGCGGACGGGCGTCGGCCTCGCCGCCGGCCAGCTCGATCTTGCGGGCCAGGATCCCGGCCAGCTCGCGCGGCTCGCCGACCGCCCGGTAGAGCCGCTCGAGCGCGTCGAGCGCGCGCGGATCGGTGTCCTCCATCGAGAGGACCGAGCGCCAGGCGGTGATCGCCTCGCGCGGCCGCTCGAGCGCGCGCTCGTGCAGCGTGGCGACTCGCTCGAGCAGATCGCGGCGCGCGGCCGGCTGGTCGGCCAGCTCGGCCCGCCGCGCCACCACCTCGACCAGCTCGGCGCTGCGCTCCTCCGCCTCGAGCAGGCGGTCGAGCGCGACCAGCGCGTCCGGATCGTCCTCGCGCGCCTGCAGCAGCCGGCGCAGCGCCGCGACCGCGGCCGGCCGGTCGGCGCGCCGCTCCTCGTGGATGGCGGCGATCCGGCGCAGGGTGCGCGCCACCCGGTCGAGGTCGTACTCGTCGGCGATGCCGCGCTCGAGGGTCGGCACCAGCTGGTCCCACGCCTCCAGCCGGGCGGCCAGCGCGAACAGGGTCTCGAACACCTCGTCGTCGCCGGTGTCCTCGCGCCACGCGCGCGACAGCGCGTCGAGGGCGAGGCCGAGATCGCCGCCGCGGCTCTCGTGCAGCTCGGCGATCTCGCGGAGCATCGCCACCCGGCGCGGGGCCTCGTCGGCGTACTCCAGCTGGGCGCCGAGGATGACGATGAGCTTCCGCCACCAGTCGTTCGATCGATAGATCGGCTCCAGGATGCCGGCGATGCGCTGCTTGTGCTTCTCGTCGACCACCAGGCGCTCGAGCGCGCCCAGCGCGGCCGGATCGGTCTGCACCTCCAGCACCTTCTCGTACTGGTCGATGGCGCCCTGGGTGTCGGTCAGGCGCTGCTCGAGCAGCTCGGCCAGGCGCAGCCGCAGGCGGATCGCCGCCCGCGGATCGCTGGTCCGCTCGATGCGTCCGACCAGGAGCTCGGCCAGCTCGAGCCACTGCTTCTGGACCTGGAACAGCCGCTCCAGCTCGTCGAGGGCCGGGGCGTGGTCCGGATCGATCTCGAGGGCGGCGCGGTGGGCCTCGGCCGCGCGGGCCAGGTCGTTCAGCCGCTCCTCGTGGATCTGCGCCATCCGGTGGTAGAGATCCAGCCGCCCGCCCGCCTCGGCGGACGCCTCGACCGCCTCCTCGTACGTCTCGATGAGCGCGTACCAGCGCTGGGCGCGGATCAGCATCGCCTCCAGGCGCGAGAAGGTCTCGACGTCGCCCGGGCTGGCCTGCAACACCCGCCGGTAGGCGGCCTGGGCCCGCTCCACCTCGCCCAGCCGCCGCTCGCACAGCTCGGCCAGAGCCAGCGCCACCTCGCGCACCACCGGGCCCTCGCCCGGCTGATCGTCGAGCAGCTCCTCGTACAGGTTGGCCAGGCTGGACCAGCCGTCGAGCACGCCGGCCAGGCGGACCAGCTGCGAGCGCAGGCCCGGCTCGCCCGGGTTCTCGCGCAGGAGCCGGCCGTACCAGCGGAACGCACCCTCCAGGTCCTCGAGCTGATCCTCGTGCAGGCGCGCGATGTAGCGCTCGAGCTGGACCCGCTCCTCGGGGGCGCTGGCCGCCTCCAGCTTGATCTCGTAGATGCGGACCAGGCGCGGCCAGTCCTGCCGGGCCACGTAGATCGGCTCCAGCACCTCGGCCGCGGCGATCCGCGTGCCGGCGTCGTCGAGGTAGCGCTCGAGCGCGTCGCGCGCGCCGTCGTGGCCGGGGTCGCCGCCCAGCGCGGCGCTGTAGTTCTCGACCGCGCGCTCCGGGTCGTGGAGCTGGTTCTCGCACAGCTGGCCGAGCCGGTAGCGCAGCCTCACCGCCTCGTCGACGCTGAAGGCGAAGCCGAGCCGCCGCTCGACCAGGTCGGTCAGGTCGTGCCAGCGCTCGCCCTGCTGATAGAGGAGCTCGAGCGCCTCGGCCGCGCGGCTCGAGTCGGGCAGGAGCTCGATGACCTGCTCCCACGCGACGATGGCGTCGACCGGGCGGCCGAGCTGGTGCTGGCACAGCGACGCGGCGTCGGCCAGCGCCTCGGCGCGCGCCTCCAGGTCGTCGCCGGCCAGGTCGGCCTTGCGGACCAGGACGTCGTGGAGCGCCTCGTGCTCGCCGGCGTCGCGGTAGATGCCCTCGAGCGCGCCGAGCGCGCGGCGGTCGTCCGGCTGGCCCTCCAGCACCATCTGGTAGTACTTGCGGGCCAGCGCGGCGTCGTGGCGCACGCCGCGGGCGAGGTCGGCGATGTCGAGGTGCAGCCGGCGCTGCAGCTCGGCGTCGAACACGTCGGGCGCGATGAGCTGGTAGACCTCGATGAGGTCCTCCAGGCGCCCCTCCTCGGCCGCCACTCGCTCGAGCTCACGCAGGATCTCGGCCAGCTCCGGCTCGGACACCGCGGCGATCGCCGCGTCCTTGTAGGCGGCCAGCGCGCCCGGCCGGTCGCGCAGCGACTTCTCGCGCAGCTCGGCCACCCGGCGCAGGTGGCGCAGGCGCGCGCGCGGATCGCCGATCGCGTCGGCCACCCGCAGGAGCAGATCGGCCAGGCGGGCGTGGTCGCCGCTCTTCTCGTACAGCGGCATGAGCACGTCGGCGGCGCGCAGGCGCAGCTCGGGGTCGTCGAGCATCGCCTGCACCCGGGCGAGCGCGCCGGCGTTGCCCGGGTCCTGGGTCAGCACCTCGGCGTAGTACTCGAGCGCCTCGGTGTCGCGGCCGAGGTGGCGGTGGAGCAGCTCGCCCAGCTCGTAGACCAGCGCCGGCCGCTCGTCCGGCCGGGCCACCGCCAGGCGCCGCTCGATCACCTCGAGCAGATCGGCGTGGCGATCGCCGGCCCGGTACATGCGGGCCAGCTCGTCGAGCGCGCCGACGTCCTGCGGCATGAAGTCGAGCACCTCGAGCCACGCGCCGATCCCCTCGCCCGGGCTGCCCAGGTCGCGCTCGTACAGGCGCGCCATCCGCTCGAGGTGGAGGCGCTTGTTGCCGGCGTCGGAGGCGAGCTCGACCCGGCGGCGCAGGATGTCGGCCAGGTCGCGCAGCTCGCCCTCGGCCAGGAGCAGGCGCTCGAGCGCGTCGAGCGCGGCCGGGCTGTCGGCGTCCTCGGTCAGCACCTCGCGCCACGCGGCGATCGCTGCGCGGGCGTCGCCGCCGCGCTCCTCCTCGAGCCGGGCCAGGCGGGTGAGGAGCGCCACCCGATCGGGGCGGGTCTCGGCCCACTCGGCCTGGCGGCGGACGATGTCGATGAGCTGCGGCCAGCGCTCCGCCTCGCCGTACAGGCGATCGAGCGCCTGGGCCGCGAACCGGGAGCTGTCGCCCGCGCTGCCCGGGTCGACCTCGAGCAGGCGGCGATACGCGTCGGTGGCGCGGTCGCGGTCGCCCAGCTTCTGCTCGGTCAGCTGCGCGATGTCGCGCAGGATGGCGGTGCGGCTGCCGAGCTCGGTCGGCCCGACCGCGGCGAGCGCGCGCTCGAGGGCGGCCAGCGCCTCGCTCCACGCCTCCAGGCGCGCGGCCAGGCGGATGACGTGCTGGCGCGAGCGCTCGTCGGACGGGCCGAGCGCGAGCACCTCGCGCCAGCTGTCGAACGCGGCCCGCTCGTGGGAGAGCTGCTCTTCCTCGACCGCGGCGACCCGGGCCAGGAGCTCGGCCGCCTCGACGGTGCTGGTGGCCAGCTCGCGCTGGACCCGCAGGACCACGCACAGGTCGCGCCAGGCGCCGTCCTCGGCGTGGAGCGGCTCGAGGATGCGCGCGACCCGCAGGCGCTGGTCCGGATCGGTCAGCAGATCCTCGAGCAGCGCGCGAGCCTCGGCGCTGTCGCGCTGGCGGCCGAGCACCTCCTCGATGAGATCGATGGCGCCGCTGCGATCGCGGAGCTCGGCGCTGCGCAGGCGCGCGCGCCGGATGAGCAGGGCCAGCTCGGCGGCCTGGTCGCCGACCACCTCCTGCTCGCGCGCGTACACCTCCTCGAGCTCGGTCCAGCGGCCGGCCGACTTGTACAGGCGCTCGAGCGAGTGGAAGGCGCGCAGGAGCGAGGGGTCGACCTCGAGCACCTCGCGGAACGCGGCGACCGCGCCGTCGAGATCACCGAGCATGGTCTCGCTCAGCTCGGCGATGGCGGACAGCAGATCGATGCGGCGCTGGTTGTCGAGCGTGGTGGTGAGCTGCTCGCGGCACAGCCCGCGCAGATCGGACCACCGGCCGGCCTCGCGGTAGATCCGCTCGAGGCCGTACAGCGCCGCCTCGGCCCCGCTCTCGAGCGCGAGCACCTGGCGCCAGGCCAGCTCGGCCCGGTCGGTGTCGCCGAGCTGATCCTGACAGAGGAGCGCCAGGTCGGCGGCCAGGGCGCGCCTGACCCCGACGTCGCCCTGCTTGTCCTCGAGATCGGCGATGAGGAGCTCGAGGTGATCGGCCAGGTCGGGCATGGCGCCGGTCGCCTCGGCCAGCCGGCCCAGCTCCTCGCGCATGTCGTTGCGGCCTGGATCGCGCTCGAGGACGCGCAGCCCGGCCTGGTAGGCCAGGTCGGCCCGCGACAGGCGCTGGTAGAGCGACACCAGGCGCCGGTCGAACTCGAGCTGCTGCTCGCCGGTGGCCGGACCGCGCAGGATCTCGATGGCGCGCGCGATCCGCTCCGGGTCGTCGGCCTGCTCGTAGGCGGGCAGGAGCAGCGCCGCCACCTCGCGCCGCATCTCCTGGGGCATGTCTCCCCCCAGGAACCGCTCGATGAGGCGGTGGATGTTGGCGCTCGGCTGCAGCGCGAGCGCCTGGCGGTAGGCGTCGAGCGCGCGCTCCGGGCTGGCCAGGTTGTTCTCGTACAGGCCGCCGGCGCGGAGCAGGAGCGCGACCTTGCCGTCCGACTCGGCGGTGAGGGCGAGCTCGCGCTCGATCACGTCGGCCAGGCCGGCCCAGTCGCCGCGCGCCTCGCTCAGCTTGGACAGCGCCTTGAGCGAGCGGCGCGATCCGGGATCCAGCTCGACGATGCGGCGGTAGGTCTTGACCGCCGCGTCGAGGTCGGCGAGCCGCTCCTCCTCGAGGAAGGCGGCCCGGAACAGGAGATCGAGCTGGCGGGCGCGGTCGGGCTCGATCGCGACCCGGCGGCGGTAGATGTCGAGCAGCCCCGGCCAGTCCGACCGGTGGGTGGCGATCTCCTCGAGCGCGGCCAGCGCCTCGCGGTCGTCCGGCACCTGGGCCAGCACCTGCTCCCAGTACCGCTGCGACTGATCGACCGCGTGGAGCCGCGCGCTCGAGATCTTGCCCAGCTCGCGGAGCAGGCGGAGGCGCTCGGCGTCGCCGATCCCGGCCGCGCCGACCCGCCCGTCGAGGATGGCGGCGACCTCGTCCCACGCGTCCGACTCGGCGCCGAGGCGCTCGAGCTCGGCCATGAGGCGCGGATCGTCGGGGCGGAGCTGGAACGCGCGCGCCGCCCACTGGAAGGCGAGCGCCTTGGAGCCGAGCCGGTCCTCGCACAGCGCGCGGATCTCGCCGAGCAGGCGCAGGCGGGCGTCGTCGTCGGGGGCGTGCTCGAGCAGGATCTCGTAGGTGGCGAGCAGCCGGGCCGATTTTCCGGCCTTGGTATAGAGCGGGGTCAGCGCGCGGGCCGCGCCGGCGTGGCGCGGATCGATCGACAGGACCCGCTCCCAGGCCCGCGCGATCTTCTCCTGGCTGGACAGGTGCGCGCCCGCCACCGCCGCGGCGCGCTCGAACAGGGCGAGCTTGGCGACGCGGTCGTCGGTGCGGTCGGCGATGGCGTGGAAGGAGTCGACCACCTCGTCCCACTGGCCGAGCTCGCCGTAGGTGCGCTCGAGGGAATCGAGGTCGCCGGACGCCGAGTAGAGCTCGCGCAGGATGCGAGCGGCGCGCGGGTGGGCGCGATCGGTGTGGAGCAGCTCGCGGTAGATCTCGCCGGCCTGGGCCGGCGCGCGGAGCTTCTCGGCGAACAGGGCGCCGAGGCGCTCGAGGACGGCGATCGCCTCGGCCGGGGTGCGGGCGAGGTCGCGCTGGCGGCGGTAGATGTCGGCGAGGGCCAGGTAGCGCTTGTCGCGCTCGTAGAGGGTGGCCAGGGCGGACAGCGCGGTCCGCTCGCTGTCGGATCCGGGCAGCGACGGTGCGCCCGCCGCCCGCGCGGCCTGAGCGGCATCGCGCGCCGCCTCGCCGCCGGGCGACGAGACGGTCTCGAGCACCCGGTTCCAGATATCGATCGCCAGCCGAGAATCCCCCAGCCGCTCGGCCGCCAGGTGGGCCATCTCGACCAGCCGATCCCCCCGCTCGCCGAGCGGCAGGTGCGAGGCCTCGCGCCCGAGCAGCGAGATCAGCGCGCGCCACTGCCGGCGCCGGTTGTAGATGTCCTTCAGGCTGGCCATCGCCTCGCGGTCGGCGGGCGCGATCTCGAGCAGGTGCTCGAGCGGTCGGATCGCCTGGCCGTAGTTGCCGAACCGCTCGATCCACAGCGCCGCCACCTCGCGCAGGATCTCGACCCGCTCGGCCGGGGCCACGCGCGGCAGCTCCGCCTTGCGCCCGAGCACCGCGATGAGATCGCTCCACTGGGCCCGCTGCTTGTACTTCTCCGACAGCGCGTCGAGCGCGCCGCGGTGGGTCGGATCGAGCGCGAGGATGGCGCTGTAGGTGTTGATGGCCATCACGTCGAGCTTCATGCGCTCGTAGATCTCGACCACCTTGAGCAGCCCGGACACGCGGCCGGCCACGTCGCCCGGCGCGCGCCGCTCGATCTCGTCCTTCATGAGGTCGAGCAGGCCGTTCCACTTCTCGGTGCGGGCGTAGAGCCGCTTCAGCGCCTCGCGCGCCTCCGGCGAGTCCGGCTCGGCCCTGAGGATCGCCTTCCACGCGTCGATCGCCTTCTCCGGGCTCTCCAGGTCGAACTCGGAGATCTCGGCGATGGCGATCGACAGCTGGCGACGGCGCCCGGCGTCGTCGGCCGGGACCGCCTTGTGCGCCTGGCGGTAGATCTGGACCAGCTGGTTGGCGTCGCCGCGCGCGCGCAGGAAGTCGCGATAGAACTCGAGCGCGGCCGGGTGAGCCGGGTCGACCTTGCGGATCCGGCGGAAGAACTCCTCGGCGGCGTCCAGGTTGCCGAGCCGCTTCCAGTGCAGCATCGCGATCTGGAGCAGAGTTCCGACCTCGACGTCGGCGCTGGAGCCGCGCCGGCGCGCCTTCAGCGCGTTCGAGTACAGCATCACCAGCGCCGACCAGTTCTCGGCCCGCTGGTACTCGTCGGCCAGCAGGTTGAGCGCGCGCGGGTTGCCCGGCTCGAGCGCGACCACCTTCTTCATGCACGCTGCCGCCTGCTCGGGCCGCCCGAGCCGGTGCTGGGCCAGCTCGGCCAGCCCGATGAGCGCGTGGACGCGCTCGTCCGAGACGGTGGCGGACTCGGCTCGCTTCTCGAGCAGGTCGGCGAGATCGGTCCACTTGCCGCCGGCCCGGAGCAGGCGCTCGAGGTGGGTGGCGGCCCGCCGGTTGGCGGGATCGACCTCGAGGGCGCGGCGGAGCAGCACCTCGACGTCGGGCGAGCCGCGCTCGTAGCGCGCGGTGGTCTCGGCGGCGGACAGATAGAGCGCGGTGGTCAGCTGGCGGTCGGTCGACCCGCGCGCCTCGTCGAGGTACTTGGCGACCACCTTGCGCCAGTTGGCGCGCAGCAGATCGAGATGCTCGAGGATCTCCTGTGCGTCCTCGTCGTCGGGGCGGAGCTCGAGCACGCGGCGGAAGCAGTCGACCGCGTCCTTCTCGCTGAGGATGTCCTCGACGTAGAGCTGACCCTTCTTGCGGAGCAGATCGGCGCGGCGGCCGGTGTCGGGGGCGGCCTGGATCTCGGCGTCGAACAGGCGCTCGAGCAGCTCGAGCTGGCCGCGCTCGCGCAGCGACTCGCGAGTGGCATCGACCGCCGTCTGCGCCTCGCTGGTGCCGAGCACCGGCGCCAGCTTCTCGAGCGCCGCCCGCGCCTGGTCGTCGGTCGGGTCGCTGGTGAGGATCGCAAGGTACTCCTGGAACTCGGGCATTCCGCCTCTTCTCCGGCGACGGGGTGCAGACCCAGGATGGTACTCTCCAGCGCGAGGCGAGACAACGCCCCGAGCCCTTGCGATTCAGTGGGTTATCCATGCGCAGGCCCACCGCGATCAGGCGAGACTGACGGTGGACGGCGCACCTTCGCGCCCAGGGAGGAAGCGATGACGGACCGGACGTGGAAGAGGATCGCGACCGCGCTGGCGGTGGCGGCAGCGCTGGCGGCCTGCGGTGACGGAGGCTCCAGCGGCAGCGGGGTGGACGGCGACAAGACGCTCGATCAGCTGAGCGACGACGAGGCGGTCGACCTCTGCGAGTGGAGCAGCACCCTCATCTCGGACGAGGAGCTGACCCGATTCGGCTGCTACTTCGCCGCGCTCCTGGTCAGCGAGAGCCGCGACCAGTGCGAGGACCTGGCCCAGCAGTGCATCGACGACGCCGAGCCCGACGAAGGGATCGAGTGCGTCGCCGACGGCGACCTCCCCGAGTGCGCCAGCCAGGTGACCGTCGCCGAGATCGAGGACTGCACCGCGGACACCATCGACCAGGTCGAGGACATCGCCGGCGACATCAGCTGCGACACCGACCCCCAGGACATCTTCACCATCGATCAGCCGCCCAGCTGCATCGAGATCGAAGACAAGTGCCCCGAGCTGTTCGACGACGACGAGGAAGACCCTTCAAGCCCTGGTTTCGCCACGTGATGTAGGGGCGGGCCGGCAGCGCAGCACCAGCCGCGCCGTCTCGATGCGATAGGCCGGCCCGGTCGGATTCAATGGGCGGGCGGGAAGGCGCGGGACCAGCGGAACCACTCGTTCCGGAACGAGTGGATCGTCGAACGATCGGCACCGACGGAGATGCGCGTTTCTCGCGTCGATTTTTCTGTGTGGTGGACCGGATCGCCGCGAGGCGAGATCACGATTTCAGAGGCCGCTGCCAGCCTGGGGCGCTCTGAGCGGCAGATGCAGCGCGGAACCGTCGGCCGCTCGCCGGCGAATGCGATCACACCGACGACGAACGACATTTTCACCGTGCTGACGAGGGGTGACATTTTCACTGTGCTACGACACTCGCGTCGATTCTTCTTGCCAGCTGCGAGGGGGCGCGGCGGAAACCGGTCGGGTGCCGTCGACAGATCTGCACGTGAACGGCGGCGATGGCCGCGATGGCGACGCGAACGCGCCGGGTGAAAAAATCGCGTCGCGCCGGGTTTTCATCGCTCCTGGGCAGGATGAGAGCGCCGAAAATCTCCGTGCTAGACAGGGTCATGAACCGGCCGCCGCTCGCGTTCTCAGTGCTGAAGGGGCTCTCCGATGATGTGCTGCTCACCCGGCTGACCGAGATCATCGCGCGCGGGCGGCGAGTGGAGGTCGAGATCGTCGCTCACATCGCCGAGGTCGATGCTCGCCGGCTGTATCTGGGGCAAGCGTGCTCGTCCATGCACGCCTACGCGACCGAGCGACTCCGCCTGTCCAACGCGGAGGCCTATCTGCGCATCACGGTGGCGCGGCTCTCGCGCCGCTTCCCGGTCGTCCTCGCCATGCTGGCCGATGGTCGCGCGCACCTGAGCGGGCTCGTCCGGCTCGCGCCGCACCTGTCGGAGCAGAACGCCGCGGACATCCTCCGCCGCGCGAGCTCGCTCCCGAAGCGCGAGATCGAGCTCCTCGTCGCCGAGATCGCGCCGGTGCCCGACGCTCCGTCGAGGATCCGACGGCTCCCCACCGCGGTGTCCACGAGACCACCCGCCGCGCTCGCCGCCGCCGCGCCCGCCACCGACGCCGCCGCGCTCGCCGTCGCCGCGCCCGCCGCCGCCGCGCCCGCCACCGACGCCGCCGCGCTGGCCGTCGCCGCGCCCGCCAGCGCGCTCGCCGCCGCCGCGCCCGCCGCCGCGGGCACGGCCGAGCTCGGTCCGGACCGAGCGACGTCGGCAATGGCGCCCTCTTCCAGCTCGACCTGCCCGGCGTCAGTTGTGCCGGCGGTGGAGTCACAGGATGGCTGCTCGCCGCGCACCTCGGGCCGGCGCGACTCGCCGCTGGCGCCGCTGTCCCCGGGTCGGTTCAAGGTCCAGTTCACCGCCGGTCCCGAGCTGCACGGCAAGATCGTTCATGCCCGGGCGCTCCTGCGGCGCGAGATCCCCGACGGCGACCTGGCGGCGATCGTGGACCGTGCCATGACGCTCCTGGTCCGCGAGATCGAGCGGGCTCGCTCTGGCGCGACGGCAGCGCCGCGAAGATCATCCGCCGACGCCGACCCCTCCCCTTCCTCGCGACGGATTCCGGATCCGATCCGGCGGGCGGTGTGGGCGCGCGACGGCGGTCAGTGTACGTTTCGCGACCGGCAGCGGCGTCGCTGCTCGGCGCGCGAACGGCTCGAGCTCCATCACGTGATCCCGTTCGCCCGCGGCGGTGACCACAGCGAGGGCAACCTCCGGATCGTCTGCGCCGCGCACAATGCGCACCAGGCCTCGCTCGACTACGGCGCCGCCTTCATGGCGGCCCGCCGGGACCGGCCGCGCGCCGGTGAGCGCCCTCCGCAGCGCTGGTCCACGTACACCTCCAGCTCGTTCCGGAACGAGTGACTCCCTTGAAGTGAAGCTTCAAGGATGGCGCTCCATGTACCTTTCAGGGGGCCTGATCCAGCTTGCGCCAGGTGCCGTACGAGATCGCCAGTAGGACCAGGAAGCCGAACGGGACCATCGCCACGGCGAGGCCGTCGCCGGCGCTGAGATGGGAGACCACGGCTCCGATCACGTCGAAGGTGAAGCCGGCGTAGGCCCACTCCTTCAGGCGGGGAGCTCGGGGATAGATGAGCGCGGCGGCTCCCAGCAGCTTGGCCACTCCCAGGATCTTGAGGAAGTAGAGGGGGTAGCCGAGATGGGTCATGGTCGCGACCATCTTCGGGGCTTCGGTCAGGTACTGGATCGCGCTCCAGACGATCGGCAGCGCGAAGGCCAGGGTCGCGATCCAGTGGACGATCCGCGCGGCTCTTTGTGGTCGGGACACTCGAGCAGCAGAGCCGGCTGAATGGCCCTTTTGCAGGCGGTTCGGCTCACCGCGACTTGCAGCGCCCTCCGGTGGCTCGCCCGGGGCCAGAGGCTTGCCCTTGCAATTCAGCTGGTTACCTCGACCCTGTGCTAGGCTCGGCCCGGATGGCCACGCCCCATGCCACCAGTGCTCCCTATCCGAGCGCCCGGGAGCACCTGGAAGACGAGCTCGCCCTGGTCGGCAAGCTGTTCGAGCGGCGCATCCACTCCCACTGGGAGGCCGGCATCCTCCCTCGCATCCAGGACGAGTTCTCCGGCACGTTCGTCTCCAGCGACGAGGTGAGCGCGATCCTGGGCGGCGATCGCAGCCCCACCGAGAAGGGTGAGCTCGCCATCGCCGCGCTCGATCGCGAGATCGCCTCGCGCTCGGATCAGATCGACGCCCGCCTGGCCGCCTCGCGCGCGGCCGGCGCCCCGCTCGCCTTCGACCGCATGCAGCGGGTTCTCGCGCTGACGCCCAGCGAGCGGTGCGCGATGTGGGTGCTGATCTCGGTCGAGCTGTCGGGCCGCATGCGCGCGCTCATGCGCTACCTGGTCAACGAGTCGAGCCGCGTGTACGCCGACGTCGGGCTGCTCGAGCTCCTGGTCTACTCGGGCAGCGCGCGCGAGCGCATGGTCGGCGAGCTGGCCGCCGACGGGCGGCTGCTCGCGCTTCGCCTGGTCGAGCCGGTCGGCGGGCGGCGCGCGTACGACGAGGCGCCCTACCTGCTCCGCTCGCTGCGGGTGAACCCGCGCGTCATCGAGCTGGCCCACGGCCTCCACCGCCTCGACCGCGAGGTGGCGCGCGTGGCCGAGCTGATCGACGACCCGCCCGACGCCGCCGCGCTCCTGGTCCCGGACACGCTCAAGACCCACGTCGCCGCGCTGCTCGCGCCCGACGGACGCGCGGCCGGCGCCCGGCCCGAGGCCGCCGTCGCCGGCGGGCCGCCCATCGTCGTCCTGGCCGGCCCCGACGGCGCCGGGCGCAAGTCGCTGGTGTTCGGCGCCGCCCGCGCCGAGCACCGCCCGGTCCTCCACATGCGCTGCCCGGAGCTCATCGGCTGGGACCTGGGTGAGCTGGCTCGCCTGGCCCAGGCGGTGGTGCGCGAGGCGCTCCTGTTCGACGCCCTCCCCCTGTTCGAGTCGGTCGACTCGCTCGCGCCGCACGCGGAGTCGAACCGCCCCGATCGCATGCGCCCGTTCGAGCAGACCCTGACCGCGCTGTCCTCGCCGGTGGCGGCCACCTGCGCCCCGCGCGACGGCCGCCCGATCGCGCTCGGCCGCGGCCTGCTCATGGTCGATGTCCCGGTCCCGACCGAGGCGGCGCGGGCCGCGCTGTGGCGCCGGGCGCTCGACGGCAGCGCCGCGCCCGAGCTCGACTTCGACGCGGTCGCGTCGCGCTACCCGATCACCGGCGGCGTCCTCCTGCGCAGCGCGGCGGCGGCGACCGCGCTGGCGGCGGCGCGGGCCCAGACCGGCGGCGCGCGCGGGGTCAGCGACCGCGACGTCCACGCCGGCCTGCGCGGCACCCTCGACATCAAGCTGTCCGGCCTGGGCCGGCGGGTGACCTGGCGCCAGGGCTGGGACGACCTCATCCTGCCCGACGACTCGCTCGAGGAGATGCGCGAGTTCATCGCGCGGGTGAAGCACAAACGCCGCGTCTACGACGAGTGGGGCTTCTCGCGCAAGCTGGCCAAGGGGCTCGGGCTGTCGGCGCTGTTCTCCGGCCCGCCCGGCACCGGCAAGACCATGGTGGCCGGCATCATCGCCGACGAGCTGGCCCTCGACCTCTACCAGATCGACCTCTCGCGCATCGTCTCCAAGTACGTCGGCGAGACCGAGAAGAACCTGGCCGAGCTGTTCGACGCGGCCGAGGCCGGCCACGCCATCCTCCTGTTCGACGAGGCCGACTCGCTGTTCGCCAAGCGGACCGAGGTGAAGTCGTCGGTCGACCGCTACGCCAACCTCGAGGTCAACTACCTGCTCCAGCGGATGGAGGCGTTCGGCGGGATCACCATCCTCACCACCAACATGGACTCGGCGATCGACGACGCCTTCCGCCGCCGCATCTCGTTCCGGGTCAACTTCCCCTTCCCCGAGCCGGAGGACCGCAAGCGACTGTGGGCGGTGATGCTGCCGGACGAGGCCGACGTCGCCGGCGACATCGACTTCGACCTCCTCTCGCGCAAGTACGAGATGTCGGGCGGCTACATCCGCAACGCCGTGCTGCGCGCCGCGTTCCTCGCCGCCGATGACGCCAGCCCGATCACCATGAGCCACATGATGCGCGCCGCCAACCTCGAGTACGCCGCCATGGGCAAGGTGGTCTCGTCGCTCGGCCACTGAGCGCGCGCTGCACCGGCGCCTGACCACGCGAATGTCAAGGCCTCGCCCCCGACGACTGCTCACTGGCTCTCGCGGGATCTCACGCGCGCGGGTGCGGCCCCGCGGTTGACGGGGCCGGCGAGCGCGGTATCTGTCGTGTTCGCCCACCCCGCCGGGGCGACCGCGCGCTCGTGGATCCGGGCTCGACCTCGAGTACGCTGCCGCGGCGAGGTAGTCTCGCCGGCGGGCCAATCACCGGACCACCGGACTCGCGCGCTCCTCGACCGCTCCTCCTCATGACTGCAACGACCACGGCCTCTCCGCCGGCCTCCTCCTCTACCTCGACCACGACCTCGGATCGCGCGGCTCGCCCGGTGATCGGCGCGCCGGGTGGGCCTCAGCTCGGTCCGTGGGGGTTTCTGTTCCGCTACCGCGGGCGGTTCCTGGTCGGCACGCTCATGCTGGTCGCCACCAACGCGTTCGCGCTGGCGATCCCGTGGCTGCTCGGCCGCACCATCGACGCGCTGCGCGGGCCGGATCCGGCCGGCCAGGTGCCGATGCTGGCGCTGGCCATGGTGGTGATGGCGGTCTTTCAGGCGGTGACCCGGATCGTGTCGCGGGTCCAGCTGTTCAACGCCGCGCGCATGGCCGAGGCCGACGTGCGCTCGATCCTGTTCGGCCACCTGCTCACGCTCGAGCCGGCCTACTTCCGAACCCACCCGGCCGGCGACGTGATGTCGCGCCTGACCAACGACGTGCAGACGGTGCGGGCGATGTGGGGGCCGGGCATGCTCAACCTGGTCAACACGGCGTTCATCTTCACGTTCGCCCTGGTCCTCATGCTCGGCATGGACCCGTGGCTCACGCTGTGGGCGCTCCTGCCCTACCCCAGCATGGTCTTTCTCGGCGGCGTGTTCGGCCGGCGCATCTACCGGACCAGCCGGGCGGTGCAGGAGGAGCTGGGCTCGCTGTCGAGCGCGGTGCAGGAGGACCTGACCGGCGTGCAGGTCATCAAGACCTACGGCCTCGAGGAGGAGCGACAGGGCCGGTTCCGGGTCCGCTCCAGCAGCCTGCTCGAGCGCAACATGGCGCTGACCCAGGTGCGCGGCCAGCTCCTGCCGGTGCTCGGCGCGGTCGCCTCGCTCGGCACGGTGATCGTCCTGTTCGTGGGCGGCCGCCGGGTCATCGAGGGATCGATGGGCCTCGGCGAGCTGATCCAGTTCAACGCCTACCTCGCGATCCTGGTGTGGCCGACGCTGGCGCTGGGCTGGATGATGTCCCTGCTCCAGCGCGGGCAGGCGTCGTGGCGGCGCCTGGCCGAGATCCTCGAGGCGCAGCCGAACATCGTCGACGGCCCGCTCGTGGTCGACGGCGACAAGCTGCGCGGCGACGTGTCGATCCGCAACCTCACCATCGAGATCGGCGGGCGCACCCTGGTCGACGGCATCTCGCTCGATGTGCCGGCCGGGACGGTGACCGCGATCGTGGGGCGGCTCGGCTCCGGCAAGAGCCTGCTCATCGAGGCGATCCCCCGGCTCCTCGAGGTGCCACGCGACACCATCCTGCTCGATGGGATCGACATCACCCAGATGCGCCTCCTCGACCTCCGCCGGGCGATCGGCTACGCGCCCCAGGAGGCGTTCCTGTTCTCGAGCACGATCGCCGAGAACATCGCCATGGGGCTCCCCGAGCAGGGACAGAACGGCCAGTCGCGCGATCGCTGGAGCGGCGACAGCGGGTCGTCCGGCCCGACTGGCGTGTCCGACGAGGTGCGCCGCGCCGCCGAGGCGGCCGGGCTCGAGCGCGACCTCGCCGCGCTCCCCGACGGCTTCCACACCGTGGTCGGCGAGCGCGGCATCACCCTGTCGGGCGGTCAGCGCCAGCGAGTGGCCCTGGCCCGCGCCCTGGTCGCCCGCCCGCGCCTGCTCATCCTCGACGACTCGCTGTCGTCGGTGGACGCCGAGACCGAGAAGGAGATCCTCGGCCGGCTCGACGACGTGATGCGCGGGCGGACCGCCATCCTCATCTCGCACCGGGTGGCCGCGGTGCGCCGCGCCCACCAGATCGCGGTGCTCGACCAGGGCCGCCTGGTCGAGCGCGGCAGCCACGACGAGCTGCTCGCGCTCGGGGGCGTCTACGCCGAGCTGTACCGGACCCAGCTGGCCGAGGAGATGGCGGCGTGAGCGACTCGGCGAAGGGCATGGACGGCGAGCAGGTCCTCGGCAAGGCCTACGACGCGCGCCTGATGGCCCGGCTGTGGCCGTTCGTGCGGCCGCACTGGCGCATGATCCTGCTCGCGCTGGTGCTCATCCCGATCTCGATCGGCTTCGAGGTCGCCCAGCCGTACATCCTCAAGCAGGCGATCGATCACCACATCGCGATCCGCTCGCTCGAGGGGCTCGGCCTCCTGGCCGGCCTCTACGTCGGCTGTGTGCTCCTCCAGGCCCTCGCCAGCTACGGCCAGCTGTTCGCGCTCCAGCTGCTCGGCCAGCGCTCGATGCACGAGCTCCGCCTGGCCACCTTCCGCCACGTGATCACCCGGCGGGCGGCCTTCTACGACAAGATGCCGGTCGGGCGCCTGCTGACCCGCATGACCAACGACGTCGAGAACATCAACGAGATGTTCGCCAGCGGCGTGGTCACCCTGGTCGCCGACTTCGCCAAGCTGCTGGCGATCGTCGGGATGATGCTCTACCTCGACGTCCACCTCACCCTCATCACCTTCCTGACCCTGCCGCTCCTGGTCCTGGTGGTGGTGTGGGCGCGCGGGATCATGCGGACCTCGTTCCGAGAGATCAGGGTCAAGCTGGCCGCGATGAACACCTTCCTGCAGGAGCACCTGTCCGGCATCAAGGTGGTCCAGCTGTTCGGCAAGGAGCGGCGCGCGGCGCGCGACTACGACCGCATCAACGTCGCCCACCGCGACGCCTACCTCGGCGCCATCCGGGCCGACTCCGGCATGTACGCGCTGGTCGAGGCGATCGGGGTCGGCTCGGTTGCCGGCATCGTCTGGTACTCGGGCACCCAGATCGGCGACAGCGCGATGACGGTCGGGCTCATCGTCGCGTTCGTCGAGTACGTGAACAAGTTCTTCATCCCGGTGCGCGACTTCTCCGCCAAGTACACCGTCATGCAGTCGGCGATGGCGTCGGCCGAGCGGATCGTGGCGCTGCTCGACACCGAGGAGCACGACGCCCCCGCCCGCCTCGAGGCCCCGGCGGCGGCGCCATCGGCCCAGCCTTCACCCGCCCAGGCCATCGGCGAGGCGGCGATCGAGTTCGACCAGGTGGTGTTCGGCTACCGCGAGGGCGACGAGGTGCTGCGCGGGATCAGCTTCCGGGTCCCGCGCGGGCGCGCCGTCGCGGTGGTCGGGGCGACCGGGTCGGGCAAGTCCACCCTCATCCGCCTGCTCACCCGGCTCTACGAGCCGCAGGGCGGCCGGGTGCTCGCGTTCGGGCGCGATGTGCGCGACCAGCCGGTCGCCCAGCTGCGCCAGCGGGTGGCGGTGGTCACCCAGGACGTGTTCCTGTTCACCGGCACCGTGGCCGACAACGTGCGCCTGGGCCGGCTGGACGCGACCGACGAGGAGGTGGCGGCGGCGCTGGCCCGGGTCGGGGCCGACCTCATGCTGGCCCGCCGCGGGGTCGACCAGGACGCGCAGGTGAGCGAGCGCGGCGCCAACTTCTCGGCCGGCGAGCGCCAGCTGGTCGCGTTTGCTCGCGCCCTGGTGCGCGATCCCGAGGTCCTCATCCTGGATGAGGCGACCGCGCACGTGGATCCGGAGAGTGAGCGCCTGATCGAGCGAGGACTGGAAGCCCTGACAGCTGGGCGCACCAACCTCATCATCGCACATCGTCTCTCCACCATCCGGCGGGCCGACCACATCGTCGTGCTCCAGCGCGGGCGGATCGCCGAGCAGGGCTCACGCAGCGAGCTCCTGGCCCGCAACGGGCTGTACGCGCGGCTCGAGCGCACCTTCCAGCGGGCCGAGGACGCCGAGAGCTCGGCGGCTGGATCGGCCTGAGCTGGCGCGCGATGGCGATGACCCGTCGCGCGGCGCCCTGGTAAGATTCGCACGGCGTGTCGGGAGGAACACCCACGGCCCTGGTCTTCGGGCTCGATGAGGCCACGCTCGCCCGCGTGCGGGTCGAGCTCGAGCCGAGCTTCTCGGTGCTCGCCAAGGCCGAGCCGGACGCGGCCACGCTGGTCGCGTGTCACGTGGTGGTGCTGGCCGAGGCCGGCCCGGCCGGCGAGACCGCCTGGCGCGAGCAGCTGGCCGCGCTGCACGCGCTGCGGCCGGATCTCGCGGCGGTGCTCGTCACCCCCGAGCCCCGCTCGCTGTGGGTCAGCGGCGCGCTGCGCAACCGGCGGCTGAGCCAGGCGGTGGGCAGCGACTTCGCCGCCGGCGAGCTGCTCGCCTCGTGCCTGGCCGCCAACGAGCTCGGCATCCTGCGCCAGGAGGTGAGCGAGCAGCGCCGGCTGTCCCAGCAGCGGCTCGAGGTGATGGCCACGCTCGGCGAGGTCACCGCCTCCACCGCCGACCTCGGCTCGTTCGCCGAGGTGCTCGAGGTGGTGACCCGTGAGCTCCACCGGGTGATCCGCTTCGACATGGTCGCCATCCTGATCGCGCTCGAGGGATCCGGCGGCATCCTCCACCTTCACTGCCAGGAGGCGTGCGACGCGAGCCTCCTGCGCGCGGTGCGCGACCGCTGCCTGGAGTCGTTCCGCGCCTCGACCGGGCGCTCGGTCGACGAGGATCTGCTGACCGTGAACCTGACCGGCCGGCCGCTGCTCACCGCCGGGCAGGCCAGCCGGCTGCCGACCACCACCCAGGTGCCGCTGGTGTCGAACGGCAACCCGATCGGGCTCATGTTCCTGTGCTCACCGCTGCCGGATCCGGTGTCGACCGAGGAGCGGCGGGTGCTGTACCTCCTGGCCAACCGCACCGCCGACGCGCTCCTGCGCCTCAAGCTCCGGCTCGGCGACGAGCGCCGCCGGCTGGCGATGATGGTCGAGTCGATGGCCGACGGGCTCATCCTGACCGACCTCAACAGCGACGTGGTCCTCATCAATCCGGCCGGGCGCCGCCTGCTCGGCATCGAGGGGGTCCAGCCGGTCACCCAGCAGTTCCTCAAGCAGACGCTCGGCTTCTACCCGTTCGATCTGGTCTCGCCCGGCGACTCGACCGGCGCGCCTCTGCGCGAGGAGGTCCGGGTCAAGGACAAGACGCTGCACTCGATGGTGTCGCCGGTGCGCGACGCCAACGGCAAGCTCGAGGGGGTGGTGGTCGTCCTGCGCGACTTCACCGAGGCCAAGGCGCTGGCCCGGCGCCAGGCCGAGTTCGTCTCGGCGGTGTCGCACGAGCTCCGCTCGCCGCTGACCACCATCACCGGCGCGCTCGACATCGTCCTGTCGGAGTACGCCGGCCGGCTGACCGACAAGCAGCGCCGCTACACCCAGCTGGCCCGCGAGTCGTGCACCAAGCTCAACCAGATCGTCGACGACTTCCTCGACGTGGCCCGCTCCGAGCGCGGCCGCATCGCGATGAACCTGACCCCGATCCTGCTCGACGAGCTCGGCCGCGAGGTGGTGGAGCGGTTCCGCGGGCCGGCCCAGGCCCGCAAGATCCGCCTGCTCACCAACACCGAGGGGCAGAACGGCGGCGGGATGCGGATCATCGGCGATCCAGACCGGCTGACCCAGGTCCTCAACAACCTCCTGTCCAACGCGGTCAAGTTCACCCCCGAGGGCGGGCTCATCGAGGTGGAGATGTTCGGCCCGTCGGTGGCGTCGAGCCACGTCGGCGTGTCGGTCTACAACAACGGCGCGCCGATCCCGGACGACGCGCGCGAGCGAATCTTCGAGAAGTTCGAGCGGCTGGAGGGGAGCGAGCGGCAGGTGGGCGGCACCGGGCTCGGCCTGGCCATCTCGCGCGCGATCATCGAGGCGCACGGCGGCAGGATCTGGCTGGAGTCGCCGGCCGACGGGACCAAGTTCGTGTTCACGCTGCCGTCGGCGCCCGACGCCGGCGAGGCGGACGTGACCGGCCCCAAGGAGGTCGATCTGGCCGCCAGCTCCGAGCCGGTGGCCGGCGCCACCGTGGTCCTGGTCGACGACGACGCGTACAGCGGCTACATCCTGAAGGGCATCCTCATGGGCGCCGGCCACGAGGTCCTGGTCACCGCGAACACCGAGGACGCGCTGCAGGTGGCGCGCGCGCGCCGCCCGTCGCTGGTGGTGCTGAGCGCCAGCCTGGCCGACGACTTCATGGCGGTGCTGCGCATCGTCAAGCACGACCCGGAGACGCGGAAGTCCGCGGTCATCGTGATGTCGTCGGGCGACGACCGCGAGGAGCTGCTCCGCATGGGCGCCGACGAGGTGGTGGCCAAGCCGATCCAGCCGGCCCAGTTCCGCGAGCTGTGCGCCCGGCTCATCGCCGAGGCCGGCCGCGCGCGCGCGTACCGCATCCTGGTGGTGGACGACGATCCCAGCATCCGCACGATCTGCCGCGAGGTGCTGGAGGCGTCGAGCTACACCGTGCGCGAGGCGTCGAGCGGGCAGCAGGCCCGCTCGGAGGTGCACCGGTTCAAGCCCGACCTGGTCATGCTCGACGTGATGATGCCCGGCCTCGACGGCTTCCAGACCGCCGAGGGGCTGCGCTCGGAGCCGGCCACCTCGATGATCCCGATCATCTTCCTGTCGGCCAAGGGCGAGACCGCCGACAAGGTGCGCGCGTTCCGGCTCGGCGCCGAGGACTACGTGGTGAAGCCGTTCATCGCGGCCGAGCTGGTCGCCCGGGTCCGCAAGGCGCTCGAGCGGCGCGAGCGCGAGCTGGGCGCGTCGCCGACCACCCAGCTGCCCGGGGCCGGAGCCATCGAGTCGGAGATCGAGCGCCGCCTGCAGATCGGGCGCGAGCCGGTCGCGTTCTGCTACCTCGACCTCGACAACCTGAAGGCGTTCAACGACTACTACGGCTACGCCAAGGCCGACGCGATCATCCGGCAGACCGCCGACATCCTGCGCGACGTCATCGCCCGGATCGGCACGCCGGGCGACTTCATCGGGCACATCGCGGGCGACGACTTCGTCTTCATCACCGCCGAGACGGTGGTCGACGAGGTCTGCTCGAACCTGGCCAGCGCGTTCGACCGCCTCATCCCGCTCTACTACAACAAGGCCGACCGCGAGCGCGGCTACATCGAGGCCAAGGACCGGTTCGGCGTCCTGCGCCGCTTCCCGATCATGAGCATCTCGCTGTGCGCGGTCACCGCGTCGGGCGGCCAGGGCAAGGGCATCAAGAGCTACAGCTCGCTGGCCGCGGCGGCGGCGGTCGGCAAGAAGCTGGCCAAGGGGATCGAGGGCTCGTCGTACGTGCGCGACGGCAACCCGGTGGTCGGCGAGCTGCCGCCGATCGCGCTCGACGGCAGCGAAGTGGTCGCCTGATCCGGACTCTCAGTCGTAGGTGATCGAGAGGCCGGCGCCGACCGCCGCCACTGCCCACGCATCGTCGACCTCGTCGTCCGGCACGCTGGCCAGGAAGAGCTGGATCGCACCGCCCAGCGCCCAGTCGTCCCCGACCCACCACTCCTTGCCGACCACCAGGTTGACGCCGAAGCCGCTGTCGCTCTCGCTCGACTGGATGTCGCCCGACTCGTCGCGGTAGTCGGCGCGCAGGTTGGCCAGCGACGCCGCCGCCGAGACGTAGACGTTGCGCGGCAGGTAGTAGGCCAGCCCGACACCGAGCCCGACCACGCCGAACGCGGCGTCCTCGAGCTCCATCTCGTCGTCGCCGACCGCGACGGTCGGGTTCACCGTCACGTCGTCGAACACCTCGCCGTAGAGGATGAGCTTGGGCAGGATGTTGAAGCCGAGCGCGACGTGCAAGGTGCCACCCACGCCGTCGGCGGTGAGCTCCTCGCCGTCGACCTCGGTGGTCGCGAGGACGACGCTCGGACCGAGCACGAAGCGCATGAAGAAGCCGTCGTGCTCGTGCTGGCCGGCCGACGGCGCCGGCTGCTGCGCGCGCGCCGGCGCCGAGGAGAGGAACAGCGGGACGGAGACGGCGAGGATCGCCGCGCCGAGGGCAGGTCGGATGGAAGCGCCGATCATGAGCAAGGTCACTCCTTCTGTCCTCGTCGAAAGAGACGAGACGCAGGGTGAGGAACGCGACGCCGCCAGAACGGTAGTGGCAAGATGCGGCAGCTCATCGGGGGCGCGGTTTACCGGCCCGGGAGCCTCGCGGACACTGTCGGTCGACCATGCGACCCGGCCTCGCCATCCTCGTCCTCCAGCTCGGCGCCGCGAGCGCGGCGGGTTGCGACACGCAGGCCAGCGACGACTACCGCGGCGAGCCGATGGTGCGCCTGGACGGGACGCTCACCAGCACCATCGAGGATCCGCCGGCCACGCTCCTGCCGGTGCTGGCCTGGAGCAACGTCGTGGATCCGGGCGGCGACTACACGATCGCGGAGCAGGCGATCGTCACCCTCGAGTTCCCGGCCCAGTTCCACATGGAGATCTTCCAGCCGCCCGGCCCGAGAGCGCTCAACGACTTCACCCAGGGCGGCCAGCGCCCTGACGAGATCCACGTCGGCGTCGCTCACATCGTGGCCTGGCCGGACGACATGCTGCCCGGCCCGCAGGTGCGCGCCGACGACGACGACGACGACGACGGGCCCGACGTGTTCGGCGTCGCCGAGCACCAGCTCCTCATCTATGTCGAGGGGGACGTCGCGCCCGGCACGTTCAGCGCCGAGCTGCTCGGCGGCGAGCTCGAGCCCGGCTTCCACGTCATGGACGTGGTCACCCGGGGCGAGGGCGACTGTCCCGCGGACGGCTTCGACTGCCTGCACCTCGCCCCCGACGACCTCGACAGCGCGATCCAGATCCGGATCGATCACGCCGAGCTCCTGGATTTTCCCGATTGGAGCTGACCCGCAAGCGCGCGGCGGCGAGCGACTCGCCGGGTCCGCCCGATCTGGAGACGATCTACCGCGAGCACGGGCACGTGGTGGTGCGGCGAGCCCGCCGCATCCTGGGCGACGAGGTGGAGGCCGGTGAGATCTTGCAGGAGGTGTTCCTCTCGCTCCTCGACCGGCCCGATCAGTTCGAGGGCCGCAGCGCGGTGACCACGTTCCTCTACGCGATGACGACCAACGCGTGCCTCAACCGCCTGCGTGACCGGAGGCGACGCTCGCAGATCCTGGCCGAGGCGATCGTCCCGCTCGAGATCGGCTCCGGGGGGCGGCCGGAGGCGAGCCTCGACGCCGCGTCGCTCCTGGCCCGGTTGCCCGAGCGCCTGGCCCGGGTCGCCATCTACCACTTCCTCGACGGCATGACGCACGACGAGATCGCCGAGCTCATCGGCGTGTCGCGCCGCCAGGTCGGCAACCTGGTGGTCCGGGTGCAGGAGGAGGCGCGCCGGCTGGCGCGGGCGGCATGATGGTGGAGCGCGGCACCAGCCCGACCTGCCTGTCGGACCTCCGGCTCGATCTCCTCGTGGCCGGCGAGCTCGACCCGGGCGCGGCCTCCGCCGCGCGCGCCCACCTGGCGGCGTGCGCCGACTGCACCGCTCGCCTGGCCGTCCTGGAGGGCGAGCGAGAGCAGATCCGCGCCCACCTGCCGCCGTTTCCGGGGCGCGCGGCGCCGCCGGCCGCCCGACCGCGCGGCTCCCGACCGCGCGCTCGCCGCTGGGCCTGGCCGCTGGCCGCCGCCGCCGCGGCCGCGCTGGTGCTGGTGGTGTGGCCGCGCCGGACGATCGACGAGACCGGCGACGACGGCGCCATCACCGACACGACGCGCCGCAAGGGCGGGCCGACCCTCGCCCTGTTCGTGCGGCGCGGCGATCGGGTGACCGCCGGCGCCAGCGGCGAGGTGGTGCATCCGGGCGACGAGATCCAGTTCGCCGCCACCTCCAGCGACCCCGCCTTCCTGGTCATCGCGAGCGTCGACGCGGCCGGGCGGGTCAGCGTCTATCACCCGACCGACCGGCGCGCCGCTCCGATCGGCCCCGGCAGCGATCGGCTCGTGCCCGGCGGCGTCCTGCTCGACGACGTGCTCGGCACCGAGCTCGTCTACGGCTTCTTCTGCCGCGACCGGATCGAGGTATCCGCCGCGCGCGCGGCGATCGAGGCGGGCACGCCGTCCGCCCTGCCCTCGCTGCCCGGGTGCCAGGTCGACCAGCTGGCGCTGATCAAGCGCCCGCGATGAGCCGCCCGCCGCCGACCGGCGCGGCCCTGGCCGGCGCGCTCCTGGCCGCGCTGGTGCAGCTGGCCGCGGCCCGGCCGGCCGCCGCCGAGATCGAGCGGTTCGCCGTCCTCATCGGCAACAACACCGGCCAGGGGGACGAGCCGGACCTGCGCTACGCCGAGTCGGACGCCGAGCGGATGAGCGAGGTGCTCCTCGACCTGGGCGGCTTCCGCGGCGAGAACGTGGTCCTCCTGCGCGGCCGGGGCAGCCCGGACGCGCGCCGCGCCCTCGCCGACCTGGAGCGCCGCATCGCCGCCGCCGCCGGCGACGCGCTGCTCCTGGTCTACTACTCGGGCCACGCCGACGCGACCGCCCTCCACCTGGGCGGCGATCGCCTGGTCCTCGACGAGCTGGAGCGCCTGGTGCGCGGGTCGGCCGCCCGCGTCCGGCTCCTCCTGGTCGACTCGTGCCGGTCCGGCGCCCTGACCCGGCGCAAGGGCGGCCAGGTGACCCGCGGCTTCTCGATCGACCTCGACGAGGTGCTGGCCGCCCAGGGCGTCATCGTGCTGACGTCGAGCTCGGCGACCGAGGACGCGCAGGAGTCGGACGAGCTGCGCGGCTCCTTCTTCACCCACTACCTCGTGTCCGGCCTCATGGGCGCCGCCGACCTCGGCGCCGACGGCGTCGTCACGCTCGCCGAGGCGTACCGCTACGCCTACGAGAGCACCCTGCGCGCCTCGAGCCGCACGATCGCCGGCGTGCAGCACGCCACCTTCCACTACGACCTGTCCGGCCAGGGCGAGCTGCCGCTGACCCGGCTCGGCGGCCTGCCCGGCCAGCGCGCCTGGATCCGCTTCCCGCGCGAGCGCTCGTACCTGCTCCTGCGCGACGACGCGGCCGGCGCCGTGGTGGCCGAGGTGGGGCTGCGCGACGCGCGCCGCCGCATCAGCGTCCGCCCGGGCCGCTACTTCGTGCGCGGCCGGGGACGCGACCACCTCCTGGAGGGCACCGTCCGCGTGGCGGCCGGCGAGGAGCGCGCGGTGGTCGACGCGGAGCTCAGGCGGATCGCCTTTGCCCGGCTGGTCCGCAAGGGCGGCGGCGTCCTCGACCGCGCCCACGGACCGGAGGCCGGCGCGCGAGCGCGGAGCGCGCTCGACAACGCCGATCGGGCGTGTCTCGGCGGATTCGCCGGCTACGCGCTCCAGATCCCGGCCGCCGCGCTGGGCGCCCGGCTCGGCTGGTGCCGGTCCGGCTACGACAACGACGCCATCGAGTCGTCGGTGGACGAGATCGACCTGGAGCTGCGCGCGGGCAAGGCCCTGGACCTGCCGCTGGTGACCGTGACCCCGCTGATCTCGCTCGGCGGCGGGATCTTCCGCCAGCGCTTCGACACGCGCGGCCAGGCGCTGGCCGCCCGAACCACGGCGATGGGCCACGTCGCCGCCGGCCTGGCCGTCAGCGCCGAGCTGGGCGGTGGCCTCTACGCCGTGCTCGAGGCGGCCGCCGAGACCTACTTCTTCCGACAGGACGGCGCGGCCGGCCCGACCGCCGACTTCGCGGTGGCGATCAGCGCCGGGCTGGGCTGGTTCTTGTGACCGGGGCCGGCACGATGAGCGAGGCCATCCGGCCGAGGGCGAGCTGCACGATGAGGTGGTCGGTGGTCGAGTAGCCGACCCCGATGTTGAACGACTCCTCGAGCACGACCCCGGTGCCGCCGTCGGCCGCGTCATCGATGAAGTCGCCGCGCAGGAGCTCGGCGATCTTGTCGAGGGCCGCGCGGCGCTGCTTGCCGCCGAGGTGGGCCAGGTGGACCTTCCAGTGCAGCGCCTGGGCCTGGACGCCGATCCGGTCGGAGCCGGCCGCGATCGGGTCGAGCTGGGCGACATCCGGCGCGTCGGCGGTGACGAGCTGGTTGAGCAGCGCGGCCTGGTGGGTCTCGCCGCGCGCGATCGAGTCGGCCCAGGCCGCGCGGGCGCCGTCCCGGTCGCCGCTCTCCCACAGCGCCACGCCGAGGTTGTTGGGCAGCCGGCCCTTGTCGTCCTCGGCGGCCCCGGCGACCAGGGTCCGGTAGGCGGTCACCGCCTCGGGCCACCGCCGCGCCTTGTTGAGCAGGCGGGCCTCGAGGGCGAGCACGTCGGCGCGCAGCTGGCGGGGCGGGTCCTGCTTCGCGCCCTCGGGCGACAGCGAGTCGAGCGCGCGCGTGATGTCGCCGAGGTGGCGGCCGTCGCTCCACGCCACCGACTGGCTGTACAGGAGGCCCGCCTTCATGACGACCAGCTCGTCGCGCTCGGGCACGCCGGCCGGGACGTCGATGGTCGACGCGGCCCACTCGCCGCGGCGCGCGCCGAACCGGGCGGCCAGGAAGATGAGGCGGTAGACGTACGGCTCGGAGGGCATGCGCTGGCGCAGCGCCATCGCCTCGTCCAGCGCGGACCGGCTGAGCGCGACCAGGCGGCGGCGGCGCGCCACCGGGTCGGTGATCGGGATCAGCGCCGCCACCTCCTGCAGCCGGTTGACCACGATGCGCAGCACCGCCCCGATCCCCGGCTCGAGGCGAGCCAGGCCATCCACGTCGGAGCGAAGCTGCGGCAGGTAGCCCAGCACCGAGGCGAGCAGCTTCTCCTCGCTGGACTTCGACTTCGGCATCATGCCCATGAGGTGCTGGAAGGTGAGCCCGACCGCGAGCTCGTAGAAGGCCTTGTCGCGCCCGTCGAGGCCGCGGGCCTTGTTGACCATCTCGATCGCCTTGCCCGGCTTTCCCTGGGCAAACCAGCCGCGCCCCTTGCCGACCAGCGGGCGGGCGTCGCGCGGCTTCTCGGCGATGAGCGCGTCGAACAGGACCGCCGCGTCCTCCGAGCGGCCGACGTCGACCATCACATCGGCGCGCTCGAGCCGCTCGGCGTAGCCGCGCGTGCCGGCCAGCGCCACGATGCGGCGGCTGCCGGCCAGATCGCGCTCGAGCGACGTGACCCGCGACGCGTCGACGTCCGCCGCCGCCCGCGCCCGACGCAGCGCGTCCTCGGCGCACGGCAGCCGCTCGGCCAGGTGGCACGAATAGGTCAGATCGGCCAGGTCGCTGAACTTCGTCGGCGACGGCGGTCGCGCGACCACCGCCCGGCGCAGGCGCACCGCCTGGGCGTAGTCGCGCCCGCGCTCGGCGGCTCCGGCCAGGTGGCGCAGGGTGTCGGTCGCCGCCTCGCTGTCGGGCGCCTTGCGCAGGATGCGGACCGCCACGGAGCGGTGGCGACGCGCCGCGCTGGCGAAGACGCTGCGCAGGAAGGCGAACATCGCGTCCACCTGGTCCTTGGGCATGTCGGTCTGCATCTGGCCGGCCATGGCCAGGATCTCGGCCATGAACGCCTCCGGATCGGCCATCCACGGGATGTCGAGCGCGGCGTAGACCCGCTCGGCCGCGGCCAGACAGACCAGGTCGCAGTGGTCGAGCCGGCGCTCGATCTGATCGGCCAGGTACACCATGGTCAGGAGCTGGGCGATGTTGAGATCCGACAGGTCGTGCAGGTTCGTCAGGCGGTCGGCCATCTGCGAGGCCTCCGCCGCCAGCTGCTCGCTGGTGAACTGGCTGCCGTTGCCCTGCGCGAAGATCTCGGCCAGGAACGGCGGCACGCCGCTGGAGAGCGGCGGCACCTGACCGGGATCGATCTGGCGGGCCAGCGCGGCCAGATCGATCGCTGCCTGGTCGGACGCCGCCGCGCCCTCCCCCGCCGACGCGGGCGCGGACGGGCCTGCGGGTCCGTGGCCGCAGGCCAGGGACAGCGCGAGGAGGGCGAGGATGGCGAAGATCGGCCTGGATCGGTTCATGAGGTGAGAGCTGCAACGCGGTGGGGGCGCACCCTCTTCCCGACGCACGAGGAGGCGGCTCGAGTCTTTCGCCGGCGGGGTGACCCTACATCTTGATGCGCTGGTTGGCCGGATCGTAGAGCGGGCGGAGCGACGGCCGGACCGGGTGAAGTTTGCCGGCGATCTCCACCTCCCAGCGGCCGCCCTCTAGGAAGGCGCGGTCGACCGGCGCGTCGCCGCCCTCGATCATCGCCAGCCCGACCGCGCCGCCCACGGTGAAGCCGTATGACGCGGCGCGCACGTAGCCGACCGCGCGGCCGTCGCGGCGCACGACCTCGCCGTGGAACAGGAGCGGCTCGGGATCGAGGACCAGGATCTGGAGCAGCCGGCGGCGGAGCGGGCCGGCCGCCTTCTCGGCCACCACCGCGTCGCGCCCGAGGAAGCCGCCCGGCCTGGCGAGATCGACCGCGAAGCCGAGCCCGGCCTCGAGCACCGAGTCGGTGTTGTCGATGTCGTGGCCGTAGTCGCGGTAGCCCTTCTCCATGCGCAGGCTGGCCAGCGCCTTGAGGCCGGCGTGGCGGAGGTCGACCGCGGCGCCGGCCTCGACCAGGCGGTCGTACACGTGGGTGGCCTGCTCGGCCGGGATGTACAGCTCGTAGCCCAGCTCGCCCAGGTAGGTGATGCGGATGCAGAGCGCGCGGGCGAACTCGATGTCGATCTCGCGGGCGGCGCGGAACGGGAACGCCGCGTTGGACAGATCGGCACCGGTCACCGACTGGAGCAGCTCGCGCGAGCGCGGGCCCTGCACGTTGAGCTGCGCGGTGCCGGAGGTGATGTCGGTGACGAACGCGTGGCGATCGCCGATGTGCCGGCGCATCCAGGTCTCGACGTGGCGGTGGGCGGTGTCCGACGCGACCACCCAGAAGCGCTCGTCGTCGAGCTTGGTCACGGTCAGGTCGGCCTCGAGCTTGCCGCCGGCGTTCAGCCACTGGGTGTAGGTGATGACGCCGGGGTCGCCGTCGACCCGGTTGGCCGACAGGTGGTCGAGCAGCGCGCCGGCGTCGCGGCCCTGGACCAGGAACTTCGACATGAACGACATGTCCATGACGATGACGCCCTCGCGCGCGGCCCGGTGCTCGGCCTCCCAGTGGTCGAACCAGGGCTGCCGGCGCCACGACAGCTCGACCTCGGGGCTGACGCCGGGCGGCGCGTACCAGTCGGCGCCCTCCCAGCCGGACACGTCGCGGAAGTAGGCCCCGCGCGCGGCCAGCCGATCGTGGAACGGCGAGCGGCGAGCGCCGCGCGCGGTCTGCATCGCGCGGGTCGGGTAGTGGCACTGGTAGACCATGCCGAGCGACTCGACGGTGCGGGTGCGGCGGTAGGCCGGGTTGGCCTGGTAGCGGTGCAGGCGATCGATGTGGAAGCCGGTGACGTCGACGTCGGCCCGGCCGTTCAGGATCCAGTGCGCGACCACCCGGCCGAGCCCGCCGCCGGTCAGGATGCCGATCGAGTTGAGGCCGGCCGCGACGAAGTAGTTCCTCAGCTCCGGTGCCTCGCCGACGATCGGCTGGAGATCGGGGGTGAAGCTCTCCGGCCCGCAGAAGAACTTCTTCACCCCGACCTCGAGGGTGATCGGCACCCGGTGCATCGCCTTCTCGACGTACTGGCCCATGCGGTCCCAGTCGGGCGGCAGCGAGCCGAACGAGAAATCGTCGGGGACGCCCTCCACCTTCCACGGGGCGCAGATCGGCTCGAACAGGCCGATCATGATCCCGCCCACCTCCTCGCGGAAGTAGCCGAACGAGGCCGGGTCCTCGAGGACCGGCAGCGTGCGGCCGAGGCCGGGGATCTTCTCGGTGATGAGGTAGTAGTGCTCGGCCGACTGCAGCGGGATGTTCACCCCGGAGCGCTCGCCCAGCTGGCGCGCCCACATGCCGGCGCAGTTCACGACGAACTCGGCCTCGATGTCGCCGTGCGAGGTGGTGACGCCGGTGACCGTGCCGCGCCGGCGGGTCACCCCGGTGACGGTGACGCCCTCGACGATGCGCGCGCCCTTCTGGCGGGCGCCCTTGGCCAGCGCCATGGTGACGTCGACCGGATCGGCCCGCCCGTCTCCCTCGACGTAGAAGCCGGCCAGGATGTCGTCGGTGCGGGCGAGCGGGAACAGGTCGCGCACCTGCCCGGGCGAGATCTCCTGCACGTCGACCCCGCAGTAGCGGTTGAAGGCGGAGACCCGGCGGTACTCCTCGAGCCGGTCCGGCTCGGTGGCGACCTCGATGAAGCCGACCGGGCGGAACCCGGTCGCCTGGCCGGTCTCGGCCTCGAGCCGCGCGTAGAGGTCGCGGGTGTACTTGCGCATCTCGGTCGACGTCTCCGACATCGACCCGAAGGTCACCATCAGCCCGGCCGCGTGCCAGGTGGTGCCGGAGGTGACACGGTCGCGCTCGAGCAGCACGACCTCCTGGCAGCCCATGTGAGCCAGGTGGTAGGCGACCGAGCAGCCGATCACCCCTCCGCCGATGACGACGACGCGCGCCCGCTCTGGAACGACCGGTCCGGACATGACGGGCGAGCATACCGGAGCGGGCCGGGTCCGGAGCGCTCGCGAGCAGCTCAGGCGCCGAGCGCCCCCTCGGCCAGCTTGCGCAGCGGGCCGGCCCCGGCGCCTCCGTCGGGGATGAGCGCCAGGACCTCGCTGGCCAGGGCACGGCGGGCCGCGGCCTGCGCCTCGCCGGCGACGAGCCTGAGGTAGAGCCGCGCGAGATCGGGCAGCTCCGCCGCTCCGCGCCGCGCGCGCAGGCGGGCGGTCATGGCGGCGACCAGATCCTCGGGTGGCAGGCCGTGGACCAGCTCGGCGGCCGCCTTTCTGCGGCCCAGCTCCGGGCGGGCCTCGAGCAGGTCGAGGGCCGGCTCGAGCGCGGCGGCCCCGAACGCGCCGAGCGCCGCGGCCACCACCGCCGGCTGCCAGCCGCTGGCGTAGGCGGCGAGCAGCTGGTCGAGGCCGCGCACGTCGCCGAGCAGGCCGAGCGCGCGCGCGGCGACCCGCGCCTCTCGGTCGCGCTCGCGATCGCCGCGCCGGGCCAGCGCCGCGACCCAGCCGTCGACCTGCTCGGTGTCGCCGAGCGCGGCCAGCGCCATCGCGGCGGCCTCGCGCACCGGCGCCGACGCGTCGCCCACCGACGCCTGGCGGAGCGCCGGGATCGCGTGGCGGGCGCCGGCCCGGGCCAGCCCGGCCACGGCCAGCTCGCGCTGATCCGCGCGCGGCGCGCCGGCCATGGCGTGGACCAGCGAGGCGCTGGCCTGGAGCAGCCGCGCGCGCCGGTCGAGCGCGGCCTCGCGGGTGAGCGCGCCGCGCGCGACCAGGAGCGCCTCGAGGAGGTCGGTGGCCAGCGTGCGCAGCCCCGGATCGTCGTCGCGCCCGCTCTGCTCGAGCAGCGTCTCGGCGCGCGCGCCGCCGGCGGCGCCGAGGATGCGGAGCGCGGTCATCCGCGCGACCCGGCCGTGGCCGGGCGCCAGGGCGCGCTCGGCCGCGTCGATCGCCGGCTCGCCGCGCCCGGTCATGGCGCGCGCGACGTGGGGCGCGGCGGCGCCGTTGGCCCACGCGTCGTCGATCGACCCGGCCAGCTGATCGGCCGGCATCGCCTGGTACCAGCGCGAATAGAGGACCGCGGCATCCCAGCGGCCGAGCTCGCCGGACGCGACCCCGCCGGCGACCTCGCGCGGCGGGATGGTCTCATCGCGCCGCACCACCATGACGCTCTCGACGGTGGGGACCTCTTGCAGGCGCGATCGATCGACGTGGACGGCGCCGCCCAGGCGGACCAGGGCCAGGCCGAGCACCTGGTACAGCTTCACCAGGTCGTCGAGCCGGGCCTCCGGATCCGGCCGGGCCGGCAGGCCGGCGAGGAGCGCGGCGGGGCGCTCGAGGCCGAGCTCGCGCAGGCGCGCGGCCAGCGGATCGGCCACCCGCGGCCCGAGCGAGGCCAGGCCGGCGACCAGGCCGTCGGCCAGCTCGGCGCGCACCTCGGCCAGCGAGATCGCCGCGCCCGAGGCGCCGGACGCGCGCGCCGCCTCTCGCCACGGCGACGGCGCGGCCGGCTCGCGCGCGGGTCGGCCGAGCGCGCGCAGCTCCAGGCCGAGGCCGCCCTCGATGACCGCGGCGAGCGGCCACAGGGTCGGCAGCGCCGCGTCGAGGCCGACGTCGCCGAGGAGCGCGACCAGCCGGCCGTCGCGCAGCGCCGCGGTGAGGCTCTCGCCGAGATCGTCGCCGGGCAGGAACAGCGCGCGGCTGGCGGCGTCGACCACGCGGGCCCGACCGCCGGCGACCAGCACGGTGTCGACCCGCACCGCGACCGGCAGGCGGTCCGGCGCGAACACGTCGCGGCGGTGCTCCTGGAACCCGGTCAGGGCGGCGCCGACGTCGGGCGCCGCGCGATCGATCAGGCGGGCGAGATCCGCGGCCGCGATCGCCCCGGCCTCGCAGCCCTCGAGATCGAGCCGGCGCGGGGCGAACCCGGGATACGCGCTGCCCGACGCGCCGCGCAGGACCAGCCCGGCGTGGCTCCGCTTCGGCGGGGTCCGCCGGGCCAGGAACGCGGGCAGGATCTGCTTCTCGCTCCAGTGGCCGCCGCCGGCCAGATCGAACAGGCGGCTCTCGCGGATGACGAAGTCGTCCGGCGTGGTGCGGATGGAGAAGGCGACCTCGACCAGGTCGAGCCCCGCGACCGGCTCGCGGTCGGCCTTGCGCCAGGTCTTGCCGATCAGCTCCTCGACGTGGCGCGGCTCGAGCGCCTCGCCGTCGAGGTGGCGCTCGACCTTGCGCGCGGTGAGCAGGAGGTCGGCCATCACCTCGGCGTACGCGCCGGCGTCGACCGCCTCGCGCCGGGCGGCCGGCTCGAGCAGATCGGCCAGCGCCAGGGCGCGGCCGGACAGCCGGCGCAGCCGCCGCTCGCGCAGCGCGCCGGCCAGGGTGCGGATCTCGTCGAGCCGCGCGCCGGTCAAGGACGCCACCCCGGCCGCAGCCAGCTCGCGCACCAGGGTCTCGATCTGCTCCACGCCCGAGCGCATCAGCTGCGCGGCGTCGGTCTTCCCGGTCTTGACCGCGCGGCGGCGGCGCCCCTCGGTCTCGCCGGGCGGCGGTCCGTCGGCGATCGCGAACGCCTCGGGCGCCTGCGCCCACGCCACCAGCAGCGCGGCCGCGTGCTTGCAGAACGGGCGGCTGCGCGCGGCCATGCAGGTGCAGCGGGCCCGCGCCCCGCCCCGGTCGTCGAACGCGACGCTGACCCGGTACGGGGCCGGAGCGGCCCCGGCCGCCTCGGCAAACAGGCGGCCGGCGTGGCGGGCCAGGTGGGCGAGCCCGCCGTCGTCGAGCACGCGCACGCCCTTGTCGAGCTCCATCGGATCGGCGATCAGACGGCGGAGCTCCGCCAGCGCCAGCGACGGCACCTCGATCGCCGCGGCCACCGCTACCGGGCCTCCGCCAGGAGCGGGGCCAGGTCCTGGCCCTTCAGCACCCGGGCGAGCACGTCGATGAGCAGGCGCGGGGTGCAGCCGAAGCACGGCACGCCGATCGCCTGCAGCTCGGCGGCGAGCTCGTGGTCGAACGCCGGGCGGCCCTCGTCGGACAGGGCCAGCAGGCACAGCGTCTTCACCCGCGAGTCGACCAGCTGGCGCATGCGCGCGACCAGCCCGGCCGCGTCGCCGCCCTCGAACAGGTCGCTGATGAGGACGAACAGGGTCCGCTCGGGTCGCTCGACGAAGTGCTCCTGGGCGTAGGCGACCGCGCGGTGGATGTCGGTCCCGCCGCCCAGCTGGGTCGAGAACAGCACCTCGACCGGATCGGCCAGCAGCGAGGTGGCGTCGACGATCTCGGTGTCGAAGAAGAGGAGGCGGGTGCGCAGCACGTCGAGCGAGGCGAAGATCGCGGCCATGACCGCGCCGTAGACCACGCTCCGCGCCATCGAGCCCGACTGATCGATCAGGAGCGCCACGTCCCACTCGTGGCGGCGGCGCTGGTTGGCGAAGAAGTGGATCCGCTCCGGGACCAGCACCCGGCGGGCGCGGTCCCAGCCGCGCAGGTTGCGCGTGATCGTGCGCCGCCAGTCGATGTTGCGGGCCAGGCGGATCGGGCTGTGCTGGTTGCGGCGCAGCGCCCCGTACACCGCGCTCCTCACCTCCGACTCGAGCACCCGGCGCAGGTCGTCCACCACCTCGCGCACGATCCGGCGCGCGATCTCGAGGGCGGCGTCCGGCACCAGCTGACGGGCCGCGACGATGGTCGCGACCAGGTCGACGTTGCGGTCGAGCAGCCGCAGGGTCTCCGGCTCGAACAGGAGCTGGGTCAGCCCGCGCCGCTCGATCGCGTCCTTCTGGACCAGCGCGACCACGTCGTGGCGGAAGAACTCGCGCAGCGCGCCCAGCCAGCGCGGCAGGTTGGGCCGCGAGCCCGCCCCCCCGCTCCTGCGCTCGTCGTAGACGAAGCCGAGCGCGTCGTCGAGCTCGCCCAGCCGGCCCGGCTCGAGCCCGACCGCGCCGGCCGCCTCGCCCAGCTGGTCGAGGCCGAGGCTGCGGTCGGCCTGCTCGGCGCCGGCGCCGAGCGCGAGCCGCCAGCGGAGCAGCGCCTCTCGCTCGCGCGGATCGTCGGTCGGATCGCTCACCGCGCCGCCCTCTCGCGAGACGCCATCCTCACAGCAGATCATCCAGGTCGTCGAGGGCGGCGCCGAGCTCGTCGCTCATCGCGCGGAGCACCTCCACGTCCTTCTCGGCCAGGACCCGGGCGGCCTGGCGCGCGGCCGCGCCGGCGCCGCGCAGCGCGACCACGTGCTCGATGAGGTAGCGCCGCTCGGTCGCGCCGAGCGAGCCGAGCGCGCGGCGGAGGACCGGCAGGACGTCGCGGAAGCGATCGGCCGGGATCGCCAGCAAGAAGGCGTCGAGCGCCTCCACCACCGGGCGCGACTTGACCAGGACCAGCGCGTTGACCTCGAGGAAGCCAGCCAGAAATCCAGCCGCGGCGGCCGGCTCGGCCAGGTTGGACAGACGCTGGCCGACCACCTCGGCCACTCGCTCCTCGCCCAGCGTCTGGGCCAGGTAGAGCAGGCCCGCGGCCAGCCCGGACGCCTGCGGATTGACCGCGTAGTCGGCGACCAGCGCGCCGGCTGCGGCCAGCCAGGCCTCGCGGTCGACCGCCGGCTGCGACAGGGCGACCTCGTGCAGGCTGCGCAGCGCGTCGGTCACCGCCGCGATGCCGTGATCGTCGGTGCGGCAGGCCGGGCGCACGCGCAGGACCGCGCGCGCGAAGGTGCGCTCGCACAGCGGCCGCACCGCGCCGGCCGCGAACTCGAGGTGGCCGCGCTCCGCCCCGTAGCTGACCAGGTACGAGAGCGCGCGGCAGGCGCGGGTCAGGGACGGCAGGTCGTCGTCGGTGGCAGCGCGGGTCTCGCACTGGCGCAGCGCCGCCGCGACCGTGTCGGCGCTGCGGGTCAGGACCGCCTCGGCCAGGACGTCGGCGGCGTCGCCGGTCGACCGCGCGGCGTCGAGCCGACCGGCCAGCGCGCGCGCGGCCACCTCGGCCAGCGACTCGCCGAGCACGATCGACTCGACCAGCGCCACGTCGGTGGCCGGGGTCCAGCCCGCCTCCCACGCCTCGCGCACCCGCGAGAGCGCGGCGACCCCGCCGGCCGGATCGCCGCCCGCGCCGGGCGCGGACCCGGAGCCGCGCGCGTGGCCGCGCTGGGTCGCGCGGTAGGTGGCGTACGGCACGCCGGCCACTCGCAGGCGGTGGAGGAACGTGGACGTGGCGACCTCGACGTCGTTGGCCAGGACCAGCGACAGCGACTCGAGCGCGTCGGTGGCGGGCAGCCGGCGCTCGCGCACCTCGCGCCAGAACTCCTCCTGCAGCGAGTTGCGCCCGACCCGGGCCGCCACCCGGCCGACCCCGTGGCCGACCACGCTCGGCCACAGGAAGCCGTCCATGTGCTCGCCCTGGCCGCGGCACAGGGTGGCGATGGCCGCCTCGCGCACCTCGTCGAGCCCGGGCTGGGACTTGCCGCGCAGCGCGGCCAGCTGGGTGGCCAGGCGGAACGCCTCGATGGTGTCGGCCAGCGACACCGCGAACCCTCGCAGGCGCAGGCGGTCGGTGAAGTCGACCAGCACCTCGAGGGTGGCGCGGCGGTAGTCGGTCCCGGCGTCGTGGGCGCGCTGGTAGTAGAGCGGCGCCCGGTTGCCGGCCCCGTAGCCGGTCTGCTCGGCCAGGCGCGGGTAGCTGTACGGGATGACGGTGAGCTCGACCGGCAGCGGCGCGGGGATGGTATCGGCCCGCGCGTCGTCGACGTCGCCGGCCAGGAACGCGGCGGCGTGGGCGGCGCCGACCACCACGGCGATCCGTCCGGGCGCCGCGCCGCGGTCGATGTGCGCGCGGACCTGGCGAGCCATGTGAGCGTCGCGCGCGCGGTGCCAGGCGCGGTCGCCGCCGCCGCGGACCGCGTCGGCGTAGGCGATGAGCGCGGCGGAGAACGAGGCGGTGTCGTGATCCGGCGCCTCGACCAGCGCCTCCCACATCTCCTCGAAGCTGCGGTGGCCGGTGGCGCGGGCGGCGGCCAGCTCGATCGAGATGCCGTCGTCGGTGTCGTCGGTGTCGTCGGTGTCGTCGGTGTCGTCGACGACGACGAGGTCGACGTCGGGGCCGGTCCCCCCGGCGTCCACATCCGGCGCCCTCCCCCTTCGACGCCCGCGCGGCCGGCCCGCATCGCGCGCCAGCACCGCGCCGGCCGGCACATCGATGAACGCGGCCGCCGCGCCGCGCTGCCGGGCCCAGCGCAGGGCCACGTACTCCGGCGAGTAGCTGGCGAACGGCCACAGGCTCGACCCGGGCGTCCCGTCGGTGCGATAGGCCAGGATCGCCACCGGCGGCGCGGTGTCCGGATCGGTCAGCACGTCGATCAGCCGGTCCGCGTCGCCCGGCCCCTCGACCAGGATGATCGACGGCTGGACCCGGTCCAGCATCGCCTCCAGCACCTGGCTGGCCCGCGGCGAGTGGTGGCGGACCGGGAACAGGTGCACGTCGCGCCAGGGCGTCATCCACCGGCCCCGAGCTCGCGCCGGGCCGCCGCGTAGAACTCCTTCCAGAGCCCGCCGCGCCCCTTCGCCACCGTCTCGCAGTACTCGCGCACGCACTCGAGGTCGCCCGGGTCCTCCTTGGCGACCGCGCCGGCCAGCGAGCGCGCCACCTCCGACGGGGTCACCGCGCCGGCGCCGAAGTGCTGGGCCAGGATGGCGCTGCCGAACAGGACGCTGATCGCCTCGGCGGTCGACAGCGCGCCGGACGGCGAGCGCAGCTTGGTCTTGCCGTCCTTGGTCACCCCCGCGCGCAGCTCCTGGAACACCGTGACCAGCAGCGCGGCCAGCTCGGCCGGCGGCGCGATGCCGACCTGGTAGTCGCCGCGCAGCTCGGCCTCGCGCCTGGTCACGATCCGGATCTCCTGCTCGAGGTCGTCGACCACCGGCACGGTGACGAAGTTGAAGCGGCGCTTCAGCGCCGAGCTCATCTCGTTCACCCCGCGATCGCGCGTGTTGGCGGTGGCGATCAGGTTGAAGCCGCGCTGGGCGGAGACCAGCTCGCCCAGCTCGGGGATGGCGATCTGCTTCTCCGACAGGACCGAGATGAGCGCGTCCTGGATCTCGGGCGACGCGCGGGTGATCTCCTCGAAGCGGGCGAACGTGCCCTCGCGCATCGCGCGCAGCACCGGCGAGGCGACCAGCGCGCGCCCGGACGGGCCCTCGGCCAGGAGCAGCGCGTAGTTCCACGAGTACTTGATGTGCTCCTCGCTGGTCCCGGCGGTGCCCTGGACGATGTGCGCGCTGGTCCCGCCGATCGCCGCGGCCAGGTGCTCCGACAGCCAGCTCTTGGCGGTGCCGGGCTCGCCGATCAGCATGAGCGCGCGGTCCGAGGCCAGCGTCGCGATCGCCACCTGGATGAGCGCGCGGTCCCCGATGTACTTGGGCGTGATGGCGACGCCGCCGACCGGCGCGTCGCCGCCCATGATGTAGGTCTCGATCGCGCGCGGCGACAGCCGCCACCCGGGCGGCCGCGCCCGATCGTCGGCGGCGGCCAGCGCGGCCAGCTCGTCTGCGTACTTCGCCTCGGCGGCCTGTCGGATCTCGGGCATCGCGAGGAAGTTACTGCAGATCGGCGACGTGTCCCGCTCCCGACCGGGGCCGCCGGGCTCGCGGCCGCTCCGCGCTACACTCAGCGCCATGACGCGCCACTTCGCGACCTGCCCCCTTTGCGAGGCGACCTGCGGGATCGCCGTGGATCTGGACGGATCGGGCGGCGTCGCCAGCGTGCGCGGCGACGAGCAGGACCCGTTCTCGCGCGGCTACATCTGCCCCAAGGCGCACGGCCTGAAGAGCCTCACCGACGACCCGGACCGGCTGCGCCGCCCGCTCAAGCGGGTCGGCCGCGACTTCGCCGAGGTGTCGTGGGACGAGGCGCTGGGCGAGGCCTCGGAGCGGCTGCTCGCGCTGCGCAAGCAGCACGGGGCCGACTCGGTCGCGATCTACCTCGGCAACCCGTCGGCCCACAGCCTCGACGCCATGCTGTACGGGGCGGCGCTGGTGCGCGCGCTCGGCAGCCGCCAGCGCTACAGCGCCAGCTCGGCCGATCAGCTGCCCAAGATGGTGAGCGCCGGGCTCATGTTCGGCCGCGGGCTGGCGATCCCGATCCCGGACCTCGACCGCACCCAGCACCTCCTCATCCTCGGCGCCAACCCGATGGTGTCCAACGGCAGCCTGATGACCGCGCCGGACGTCAAGCGCCGGCTCGACGACGTCCTCGCCCGCGGCGGCAAGATCATCGCGATCGATCCGCGCCGCACCGAGACGGCCGAGCGCGCCAGCGAGCACCACTTCCTGCGCCCCGGTACCGACGCGCTGTTCCTGCTCGCCATGGTCGAGGCGCTGTTCGCCGACGGTCGGGTGTCGCTCGGCGCGCTCGAGGGGCGCGTGCGCGGGGTCGAGGCGGTGCGTGCGCTGGTCGCGCACTTCCCGGCCGAGCGCGTGGCCGAGCGCTGCGGGATCGCGGCGCCGACCATCCGCCGGCTCGCCCGCGAGCACGCCGACGCGCCCTCGGCCGCCTGCTACGGCCGCATCGGCACCACGTGCCAGGAGTTCGGCACCCTGGCCAGCTGGGCGGTGGACCTGGTCAACGTGCTGACGGGCAACCTCGATCGCGCGGGCGGCGCGATGTTCACCACCCCGGCCGCGGTCCCCGGCCGCCACCGCAAGCGCAGCGGGGTCCGCTTCGGGCGCTTTCACAGCCGGGTGAAGGGCCTGCCGGAGATGTTCGGCGAGCTGCCGGTCTCGACCCTGGCCGACGAGATCCTGGCCCCCGGCGACGACCGGGTGCGCGCGCTCGTCACCGTGGCCGGCAACCCGCTGGTGTCGGCGCCCAACGCCGGCCGGCTGGCCGCCGCGGTCGAGAGCCTCGAGCTGCGCGTCGCGGTCGACATCTACGTCAACGAGACGACGCGGCTGGCCGACTTCATCCTGCCTCCGCCCGGTCCGCTCGAGCGGGCCGGCTACGACCTGGCCCTCTACCAGCTGGCGGTGCGCAACGTGGCCAAGTTCGCCCCGCCGGTGCTGCCGCGCGACGCCGGCCAGCCGGCCGAGTGGGAGATCCTCCTGTCCCTGGCCAAGGGCGTGCAGGGCATGGGCGCCGCGCCGCTGGCGATGGCCGACGACATGGTGGCGCGCGAGCTGGTCGAGCGCGAGGTCGGCGAGCTGCTCGAGCGCGAGCCGGACGCCCTCGGCGGCAAGAGCGCCGCCGACGTGCTGGCCGCGCTGGGCTCTCGCCGCGGGCCGGAACGGCTGATCGACCTCCTGGTCCGGGTCGGTCCCCACGGCGACCGCTTCGGCCAGGTCGCGGGCGGGCTCACGCTCGACGCGCTCATGGCGCAGCCGCACGGGGTCGATCTGGGCCCGCTGGTGCCGTGCCTGGACCGCGCGCTCGGCACCGCGGACGGCCAGATCGATCTGGCGCCGCCGGCCATCGTCGCCGACGTGACCCGGCTGGCCGCGTCGCTCGAGCGCCCGCCGCCCGAGGTGGTGATGATCGGCCGGCGCCACCTGCGCAGCAACAACTCGTGGATGCACAACCTGACCCCGCTCATCAAGGGCCGCGAGCGCTGCACGCTCCTGGTCCACCCGGACGACGCGGCTCGCTTCCAGCTGCGCGACGGCGGGCGCGCCCGGGTGACCAGCCGGGTCGGCGAGGTGGTGGCGTCGGTCGAGGTCAGCGACGAGGTGATGCCGGGGGTGGTCTCGCTGCCGCACGGGTTCGGCCACGACCGGCCGGGCAGCCGGCTGCGCGTGGCCGCCGAGCACGCCGGGGTCAACGTCAACCTCGTCTCCGACGACCTGGCGATCGACGTGCCGAGCGGCAACGCGGCGTTCAACGGGGTCGCGGTGGCGCTGGCCGCGGTCGACTGATGACGACCGATCAGAGGTGGGGCACGACCATGACCGGCTCGGGGCCGCGGGTCGCGGCGTAGATCGCCGCGGCGCCGCCGCCGACCACGACCGCGCCGACCGCGGTCCAGAACCAGACCCGGCGGTAGAACGGCGCCGACCCGGCCGCGAGCGCCGACCGGGCCGGCGCGACGGCGCGGACCCGCGGGGTCGGATCGAGCAGCGCGGCGGCGTCGCCGGCGTCGAACCGGGCCTGGACCACCGCCTGCGCGACCAGGCGGCAGCCGTCGAACCGGAGCAGCTCGGTCGAGCCGGTCACCAGGCCGCGCGCCACCACCAGCACATGGCCGCGGCACGCATCGCCCAGGGTCGCGACCGCGAGGGCGGGCAGCCGACCGGCGCGATCGTGGGCGCGGGCGAGGGCGTCGCGCATTCGCGGGCTGTCCTCGTCGGCCGACAGCGCGAAGGCCGGGTCGTACTGGAGCACGCGGGCGAGCAGCGCGTCGGCGCGAGCCACCTCGCCGCGGGCCAGGGCGATCGAGACGCGGGTGACGTGCGCGGCCAGAAATCCGGCCGGGTCGGCGATCTGCTGCGGCGAGCGAGCGCCGGCGTCGAGCGCCGGGTCGAGCGCGGCGGCGGCCCGATCCAGATCGCCGGCGCGGGACAGCGCGACCCCGCGGGACAACGCGGCGACCACGTCGTCGGTCGGGTCTGCGGTCGGGTCTGCGCTCGAGTCTGCGCTCGGGTCGCGGTTCGCGGCCGAGGATGCGCCGGATGCGCCGGACGGCGGCGGCCCGGCGACCCCGCCCAGTCGCGCGGCGAGCGCGCGGGCGGTACGGCGCGCGGCGTCGGCCACCTCGGTGTGACCCTGGCGGCTGGGCAGCGCGAGCGCCTCCACCGCGGGTCGGGTGGTCGCCGCGGGTCGGGTGGTCACCGCGGGGGCGCCTGGCTTGCCCGGCGCGGCGACCGCCGGCGCGGCGCCGATCGCCACGGCGACCGCGGCGAGCGACACGATCCGGCGGAGCCGACCCGACCACACGACGGATCAGTCTACCCCCGGAGTCCGCGACCGTGGCGCCGCCTCGGCCGCGGCACGGCGCTGTCGACGCCGCTCCTCGCGCCTGGCGCCCGCCCCCGCGCGATCGTCCCGTACGGCGAGTTACGCCGGGTACGCCCGGTCCGCGCGCATCGTCCTCCGCTTCCCGCGCGACCGCGATCACGAGCGGCCCGCGGGTCCAGGCGATCACGCGCCGCGCCGGCCTCCGGCGAGCGCGTGGTAGGATCGGCGGTCATGCCGGGCCCGGACGCCCAGACGCCGCGCTACCTCGTGCACGGGCGCCTGGCCGCAGGCGGCATGGGCGAGGTCCACCTCGGCACCCAGGTGAGCCCGGCCGGACGCCGCCGGGTCGCGGTCAAGCGCCTGGCCGCCAGCCGCCAGCTCGACCGCGCCGCGATGGGCCGCCTGGTCGCCGAGGCACGGCTCGGCTTCCAGCTCACCCACGCCAACATCTGCCAGGTCATCGACCTGGTCCAGGGCGACGAGGGAACCTACATCGTCATGGAGTTCGTGCGCGGGCTCGACCTGCGCGCGCTGCTCCGCCGGCTCGACGCCGACGGACGGCCGATCGACCCGGCCATCGCGCTCTACATCGCGCGCGAGGTGGCCCGCGCGCTCGACTACGCGCACCGGCGGACCGGCGACGACGGTCGCTCGCTGTTCCTGGTCCACGGCGACGTGACCCCGCCCAACGTCCTGCTCTCGGTCGAGGGCGAGGTGAAGCTGGCCGACTTCGGCATCGCGCGCGCGCTCGACAGCTCGGCCCCGGGAAGCGCCCTGCGCGGCGGCACCAGGGGGTACATGGCCCCCGAGGTGGCGAGCGGCGCGATCGATCACCGGGCGGACGTCTTCTCGCTCGGCGCGACCCTCGACGAGGCGCTGGCACGAGCGCCGTCGCCAGTGGCGCCCGAGGTGAGCGCGATCGTCGCGCGCGCGACCGCGGCCGAGGTGCGCGACCGCTACCTGTCGGCCGCCGACATGGAGCGCGCCCTGGCCCTCGAGCTGGCCCGCCGGGCGCCCGGCTTCACCCCGTCCGCGCTGGGCGCGCTGGTGAAGGGCTGCCTGGCCCGCGCCGCCGGCGCCCGGACCGCCGACGCCGCCGACGACGACGAGGAGCGGACGCTGTTCGAGCTGGAGTCGCGCGCCGCGCCAGAAGGCGCGCTCGAGGGCGCGCTCGACCCGCCGGCGGCCGGGCGCGCCGCCACCGACGGCGAGGAGCGCCACACCCGCACCGCGACCGGCGGAGCCAGGCGACGGCGTGGCCTGGTCGCGGTGGTGGCGCTGTGCTCGATCGTCGGTGCGGCGGCGCTGGCGGCGGCGATGACCGCGCGCCGCGGCGAGACCAGCGGGCCGTTCGTGCCTGTCGATCGAGCCGATCCGGCCGGGCCCGCCGATCCGGCCGGGCCCGCCGCGACCGCCGCGACCGCCGCGCCTTCCCCCGTCGGTCAGGCCCCCGCCACCTCTCCCTCCCCGGCTGCCCCTCCGACCGCGTCCGCCCCCCTGCCCTCCGCGCCGGCCGAGCCCCCGAACGCCGGCGGCGCCTCCCGGCCACCGCCTCGCGCTCCGTCGCGCCGCTCTCGCCGGACCGGTCGCCGCGCCGCCGCCGCCACCTCGCGCGCTCCGACCGCGTACCTGACCGTCAGCTCCAGCCCGTGGGGCGCTGTCTACATCGACGGGGTCCTGGTCGCCCCGGAGACGCCGCTCTACCGCCACGCGGTCGAGCCCGGCACCCACCGGGTCACCATCTACTATCAGGATCAGCGGCGGTACTCGCCGCCGCGCACCGTGCACCTGTCTCCCGGTCAGCACAGCGCCATCGGCTTCGCGAGGTGACGTGGCGCCCGGCGTCTTCATCTCCACCCGGCTGCTCGAGGGAGACCACCCGCGCCTGCTGATCGACCGCGCCGAGCTGCGCGTCATCCGCGGACCCGACCGCGGCCTGCGCGTCCCGCTCGCGCTCGACTCGCTGGTCCTCGGCTCCGCGCCCGAGTGCCAGATCGTCCTCCACGACTCCACGGTGTCGTCGCGCCACGCCGAGATCGTCCTCACCAGCCGCGGCTACGTGATCCGCGACCTCGGCTCCAAGAACCGCATCCTGCTCGGCTCGTGGCCGATCGAGCGGGCCCCGCTGTCCGACGGGCTCCGCCTCACCCTCGGCGGCACCGTGCTCGCGGTCCATCACCTGGGCGGCGAGGACGAGGTCGAGCTGGGCGCGCCGCGCCGGTTCGGCGATCTGGTGGCTCGCTCGGTCAAGATGCGCGCCGCGGTCGGCGACCTCGAGAAGCTGGCCGCCGCCGACATCACCGTCCTCATCGAGGGCGAGACCGGCACCGGCAAGGAGCTGGCCGCCCACGCGCTCCACGCCGCCAGCCGCCGGGCCAGCGGTCCGTTCGTGGTCTTCGACTGCGGCGCCCACGTCCCCACCCTCATCGCCGCCGAGCTGTTCGGCCACGAGCGCGGCGCCTTCACCGGCGCCGACGCCTCCCGCCGCGGGGTGTTCGAGGAGGCGGAGCACGGCACCCTGTTCCTCGACGAGATCGGCGAGCTGCCGCTCGAGCTGCAGCCGATCCTGCTCCGCGTGCTGGAGAGCCGCACCTCGCGCCGGGTCGGCGGCAGCGCCGAGCTGCACCACGACGTGCGGCTGGTCGCCGCCACCCACCGCAACCTGGCCGAGGAGGTGCGCGCCGGCCGCTTCCGCCAGGACCTGTTCTACCGGCTGGCCGCGGCCCGCGTGCGGCTGCCGCCGCTCCGCGAGCGGCCGGAGGACATCCCGGTGCTGGCCGGGCAGTTCGCCGCCGAGGTCGGCGCCGACCTGTCCCCCGAGCTCCTCGCGGTGCTGGCCGCCCACGACTGGCCGGGCAACGTGCGCGAGCTCCACCACGCGATGACCCGCGCGGCGATCGATCCCGATCACCTGGTCCTCGCCGCCTCGATCGATCGCGCGGCGAGCGATCCGGCCGCGATCGATCCGCGGACCAGCTCGCTCGAGCCGCTGCCGACCGCGCGGCGCGCCGCCGGCGAGCGCTTCGAGCGCGACTACCTCGAGCGCGCGCTCGCGCTGGCCGGGGGCAGCGTGTCGCGCGCGGCCGAGCTGGCTGGCGTCTCGCGCCAGATGTTGACCCGCCTGCTCGCCCGGCACGGCGTGCGAGGCGGAGGTCGGCCCTGATCCGCGCGCACCGGCCGGGCTGCCGATCGTCGAGAGCGCCTCGCGCCACCGGCGACGCGAGGCGGGCCGCGCGCGCGTTCCTGGTGTACCTTGAAGACGTGGTTGCGCCGCAGCGCCGACCGCCGCGCCCCTCGCTCGCGGCGATGCTCGCCCTGGCCGCGGTCGCCCTGGCGACCGCCTGCGGCGGCGGCGATCGCACCGTCGATGTCTGCGCCCGCGGCGACCGCGAGGATCTCTCCGACGCGCTCGTGGGCGGCTCGCTCGAGCTGGTCTTTCGCGGCGCCACCGGCGCCGCGCTGGCCCGCTCCACCGCCGACGTCGATCGGCCGACCTCCCTCGCCATCGAGGTGCCCGAGGGCGCCGCCTCGGTCGACGTCAGCGGGCGCGACCGCGACGGCACCGAGGTCGCCGTCGGTGGCGCGGCGATCGACGACGGGAGCGCCTGCGTGTGCCTCGCGCTCTCCGCCCAGCACCTGGCCGCGTGCGGCGGGCTGCGCTGCCAGGTGGTCGCCGGCGAGTGCCGCTTCGACGACGAGGCCGGCGATCCGGTCGGCACCCGCACCATCGCGATCGGCGACAACCCTGACGACGACGTCGCCGGCGCCACCCAGGACACCGCGCTGTCCGACGCCGAGGGCGAGCGCGACACCAGCTTCGGCGCCGCCCCGCGGTTCGGCGCCGCCGGCAGCCCGGCCCGCACCGGGCTGCTCCGCTTCGATCTGGCCGCGCTGCCCCGCACCAGCATCGTCGAGCGCGCCGAGGTCCAGCTGACCGCATGCGGCGCGCCCGACTGCCAGGCGCAGGGCACCCTCGGCCTGTTCCCCGCGCTCGAGCGGTGGACCGAGGGCGCGGCGGCCACCGGCGCCGGCGGCTGCGCCAGCTGGAACTGCCGGGTCGACGGGGTGTCGTGGACGGTGCCCGGCTGCGGCTACCTGTCCGAGCGCAATCGATCGCGCGAGGGCGCGGCCACCGTCCTGGTCGACGCCGACCGCCCCGGCGCGCGACTGGTCGCCGACGTCACCCCGCTGGTGGTCGGCTGGCTGGCCGATCCGGACCACAACCGCGGCGTCGCGCTCATCGCCGACGAGGAGGCCTCGGTCGATCTGGTCGCCCACGAGGGCCCGGCCGAGCTGGGCGAGCGCCCCCGCCTGGTGGTCAGCTTCCACCTCGACGCCGACGGCCCCCCGGTCGATGCCGGGCTCGACGGCGGCGCGATCGACGCCGGCTCCGACGGCGGCATGCCGCCGGAGATGGTCGCGGTGGCGGGCGGCAGCTTCCTCATGGGCTGCAACCGCGGCGACTGCGAGGACGACGAGCTGCCGATCCACGCGGTCACCCTCGCCGCCTTCGAGATCGACCGGACCGAGGTGACCCAGGCCGCCTATCAGATGTGCGTCGACGCCGGCTCCTGCGCCGAGCCGACCTGCAGCTGGGACCCGGCCGATCAGCCGACCTACCCGGTCACCTGCGTCCGCCACGCCGACGCGAGCGACTACTGCGCGTTCGCCGGCAAGCGCCTGCCGACCGAGGCGGAGTGGGAGAAGGCGGCGCGCAGCGACGATGGCCGGCACTTCCCGTGGGGCGACGGCCAGCCCGACTGCGCGCGGGCCAACGCGTTCGGCTGCGCCGGCAAGTCCCAGCCGGTCGGCCTCCACCCGGCCGGCGAGAGCCCGTACGGGGCGGTCGACATGGCCGGCAACGTGTCCGAGTACGTGGCCGACTTCTACGGCGCCACCTACTACGCCGGCAGCCCTCCGTCGAACCCGCCCGGCCCGACCGCCGGGCCCAACCGGGTCCGCCGCGGTGGCGGCTACAGCGGCGGCCGCGACGGGCTGTCCACCTTCGACCGGGTCCAGGTCGGCCCCACCGTGCGCGAGGACAGCATCGGCTTCCGCTGCGCCCGCAATCCGCCCTGAGCGCCCGATCTCGCTCAGTCGGGCGCGCCGCACGCCAGCCACTCGCCGAGCAGCTCGCGCGCCTCGCTCGACGGTCCGCCGACCGGCGGCATGAGGTCATATTCGTCGGCCGCGCGCAGGTAGATGCTCGCCGCCTGCGCGCGCACCTTGTCCAGGGTCTCGAAGTCGATCCCCTCCGGGGCCTCCTGGCGCATGCGCGGCGGCAGCTGGGCGCTGTGGCACCCGGTGCAGTACTCGGAGAAGAAGGCCGAGCCGAAGTTCGCGTAGGTGAGGAAGCTGTCCTCGGGGCAGTCCCGGCCCTCCAGCGTGCCGTCGGTGCTCGGCCCGTCGCCGTCGCCGGTGGAGCCGCCCGCGCCGCACCCGATCAGCCCGAGCAACCCGGCCAGCGCGGCGCCGACCAGGTGACTACGCGACCAGCGCACCGAGCGGCTCCACCCCCGGGAAGTAAGCCTCGGGGTCGACCCCGCACACCGCGAGCACGCCGGCGGCGAAGTTGTTGGTCTGGATGGTGGCGCCGTCGTCGCGGAGCTCACCGGACGCGAAGTCGACCGGCAGCGCCTCCATCTTGTCGCTGGTGCCGCCGCACGCGCGTCCGCCGCGCACCCCGGCGCCGACCACGACCGCGCTGGTCACCGGCCAGTGGTCCTTGCCGCCGCGCGCGTTCAGCCTGGGCGTGCGGCTCATCTCCGACACCACCACCACCACGGTCTCGTCGAGCAGCGTCGAGCCGGCGCGCGAGCCCGGCCGCGCGGCGAGGTCGTCGAGCATGCGCTTGAGGCCGCCGAACACCTGATCGTGGAAGCCGTTCTGATCTTCGTTACCGTCGTGGGTGTCCCACGCCATCCGCGAGTCGAGCATGACCGCGCGCGAGATCCCCTGCTCCACGACCTGCGCGGCCAGCGCCGCCTGATCGTCGAGCTGGAGGTTGCGCCCGCGAGCCCCGAACCCGGCCGCGTACGGGCGCAACCGGTCCGAGCGCTCGAGCGAGCTCTGGAAGTCGTCGATGCGGGCCTTGTTGTAGCCGCGCGCGCCGCGCACCGCGCGCTCGCGCTCGGCCCGGGCGGTGATGAACGAGCGGATCGCGCCCTCGTCGGCCTCCTCGGGCACGAACGCCGGCTGCCCGTAGGGCGCGCCGGGCGGCGCCTGGTACGCCTTGGTCGGGTCGAGCAGCGCGGTGATCTGGTTGGTCGACCCGACTCGCCCGGCGCTGGCCGAGAGCGGACCGGCGAAGGCGTCGTCGCCGAGGACCAGGTACGGCAGCGGCAGTTCGCGGCCCAGCTCGTGGGCGCAGATCGCGCCGAAGTCGGGGCTCTCCGACGACGGCCCGCCGGTCAGCATGCGCTTGCGGCACTCCGGGTGCGCGATCGAGCGGACCGAGATGCCGCGCACCACCGCGGTCATCCCGCCGTAGGCGGCGAAGAAGTCGTCCACTCCCTGCCGCGACGGATCGGTCCAGATCTCGAGATCGCCGTATCGGCTGATCTGGCCGATCGGCGCGTCGACCGTGTCGAGGCCCGGCTTCGGGTCGATCGAGTAGGTGGTGTCCCAGCCGCCGCTGGCCAGCACCACGAACAGGTTGCGGTGGGCCGGCTCGGCCGCCGCCCGCGAGCGGCGCGGGCGAGCCAGGGACAGGCCGGCGGCGCCGGCCAGCGCGCCGAGCAGAACATCGCGTCGATTGAGCATCACGTCCGCTCCTCGTCAGTAGGTGGCGATCCGCAGGTCCTGAAACAGCGCGGTCAGCGTGGTCTTCCAGGCGTGGTCGACCTGGCC
>DATHKR010000256.1:0-140730 GCA_035489015.1 Kofleriaceae bacterium
TTCGCCCGACTGCGGCGCGGAGGTGTAGAAGATCGCCAGGCCGTCGGTGGTGAACGAGGGCGACCGCTCGAAGTCGGTCCCGTTCAGGTTGACGAAGTCGTCCCTCGTCAGCTCGCTCCACAGACAGAGCGGCGGGGTCGCATCCGGCTGGCCGGCGTCCGGATCCGGCTCGACCGTGGCGGCGTCGATGTCGGAGCCGCCGACGCTGCTGTCGGAGCCGGGGCTGGTCACCTGGCCGCATCCGGCGACCACGAGCGAAAGCCAGGCCACGGTCGCGAAGCGCATGGGACTCATCCTTTCGCCCACGGAGCTACAGCACGGCCGCGCCGAAAGCGGGCGAGGGGCGCGGCGCTGGCGGGCCGCTCAGCGGGTGGCAGGAGCCGGCTGGCCGGGGTCCCCGAGAGCGGCGAACAGCTCAATCGCGCTGGGGGTCGACTTGCGGGCCTGCACGTTCTTGCGCTTGCGGCCGGCCTTGGCGCGCTGACGCTCACGCCGGTTCCAGGTCTTCTTGGTCCGCGATGCCATGGATGGGCGGTTCTAGCCGTGGCCCGAGCCGGTGTCAACCCCACGAGCGCGACGCCCCCAGGCCGGCCTCACCGCCGAATCCCACCCACCCGGTCTCACACGCCCGCCGGAGCATGGCCCGCAGCCGGCCGGCGTCGCGGCTCTGCTTGGCGTCGAACCGGATGCCGAACCCGTGGGCCCAGGTGTCCCGCCGCAGCCAGGCCACCCGGCCGTCCAGGCGGAAGGTCTGGCCGTGGAGCGGGCCGAGCACGATGGAGACGCGGGTGCCGACCGCCGGCGGCGCGGCCGACTGGACCCAGGCGCCTCCACCGCCGACGTCGTGGGTCATCCCGACCAGGCGCTCGGTGGCGGGGTCGTCCACCTCCTCGATCCGGCAGGTCACCGGCAGGGCGACCGGGATTCGCCGGTGGCTGCGCTCGATCTGATCCTCCGGCTCGAGCTCGCCGCGAGCCAGCCGGACGAGGAAGTCGCGGCAGTATCCGTCACCGGAGTGGATCCGGACTCTGGCGCTGTGGCCGCGACGGACGGCGACCACCAGGCCGCGCATCAGTGTCGGATTCGGCAGGCCTGGAAACCAGACCTCGACGAGGACAGGCTGACCGATGTCCAGCGAGCTCCGGGTCAGGCAGTCGAGAGCGCCTTCACCCGACTCGACCGAGTAGCACTCCAGGAACTCGCTCGGCGATGCGAACGAGCAGGTGAGGAGGCGCATCGCGGGACATCTCACGACGGTCCGCGACTCGAGTCAACTATTGCTTTCTCGGTGGCGCCGGGAGGCGGGGGCAGTTGCGCCGGCTTTGACTTGTCCCATACGATAGCCGCCGTCCGACAGGTGGGGACCCGGGTAGCCATGAGGTGCATGCTGCGCAGGAGGGTGGGGTCGCCACGGCCTCGGCTGGTGAATCGATGAAGGTGTGCCCGAACTGCGGCAAGCTGTACCCCGACGACGCGAACTTCTGTCCGACCGACGCCGGGCGTCTGGAGATCGACCCGGGTGACACGGCTCGCGGCCACGCCCCTGCGGGGTCAAGCGAGGTGCCGGTCGAGGACATCAGCGCCGCGGTCGGAGGGCGCTTCGACCTGGTCGCGATGATCGGGGGCGGTCCGACCGGGACGGTCTACCAGGCGACCGATCGCGAGACCGGTCAGGCCTGCGCGGTCAAGCTGGTCCAGCCCGGCGTGTTTCCCAACCCGCTCCTGCTCCAGCGGGCCGAGCGCGAGCTGAAGCAGCTCGAGCGAGTCCACCTGCCCGAGGTGGCGCGGATCCTCGGCCACGGGCGGCAGGGCGACCAGCTCTGGATCGCGATGGAGCTGTTCGACGGCATCGATCTGGTCCGGCGGATGATGGAGGGCGGGCCGCTGCCGGCGCTGGCCGCCTGCCACCTGATCCGCCAGGTCGCCCACGGCCTGGCCGAGGCGGCCAAGCAGGGCGTGATTCACCGCGACCTGGCCGCCAAGAACGTGCTGGTCGGGCACGGCGACACGGTGAAGATCATCAACTTCCCGATCGCGGTGCCATTCTCCGATCGGGTGCAGGGCGTCCCGGAGTTCCTCTCGCCCGAGCAGGTCGAGGGCAAGCCGGCGGATCAGCGCTCGTCGATCTACAGCCTGGGCGCGCTGCTCTACTTCGCGGTGACCGGGCGCCCGCCGTTCTCCGGCCAGCCGGCCGACGTCCATCGCGCCCACGTGGCGGCGGAGCCGGTGCGCGCGTCGCAGCTGGCGCCGGTTCCCGAGGCGGTCGAGGCGGTGATCCTGAAGGCGCTCGAGAAGGCGTCGGCCAAGCGCTTCATGACGCTGCACCAGATGATCGGCGAGCTGGACTCGGTGCTGGCCGGCGCGGTGGCGGCGGCGGAGCTGGCTCGACCGGGCTCGGCTCACGGCAAGGTCAAGCCGTCGGTCGGGCCGGCGCAGACGCTGGTCGGGGTCGCGGCGTTTCAGGTCCCGACCAGCGGGCCTCCGGCCGGGCCCGGTGGACCGGTCGGCGGGTCCTCGGTGAGCCCGTCCATGGCGATGCATGCGCCGATGGTCGCCGCGCCGCTGGCTGCCCCGCTGGTGGCCAAGCCGATGGTGCCGGCGCCGGGGCCGTCCATCCTCGACGTCGACATGGGGCGGCCGCTGGCCGCGAGCGGCGAGCTCAACTTCACCGACGACGCGGGCAGGGTGGTCACGCCGATGCCGCTCGATCCTCCGCCCCACCCGGAGCCGTACCGACCGCCGGCGGTGATCGTGCCGACCCCGCCGCCCTCGCCGGCCATCTCGATCAACCCGGCCGCGGCCACCGGGCGCGGCAAGGCCAAGGTGAGCACGGTCCCGCCCGCGAGCGACAGCAAGGGCAAGTTCCGCGAGACGATGTGGTTCAAGAAGGGCGAGCTCGACGAGGCGGCGGCGGCGCACGCCGCGGCCGCGCAGACCGGCGAGCTGGTCCACGACAAGGCGGACGCCCTCCCGATCGAGGACCGCTACGCCGACGATGGCACGCTCGACCGGCGCGACGCCGAGCGGCTCAGCCTGCGCACGGGAGCCACCGGCATGATGCAGGCGCAGCGGGCCGAGCCGCTCGCGCGCAAGCGGGTGTCGGAGCGCGAGCTGGTCGGCGAGCTCAAGCGCGGGCGCATCTGGATGTTCCTGTTCCTGCTCGCGGTGGCCGGCGCCATCGGCGGGGCGGTCTACTACTTCGCCAACTGATCGCGCGCGAACTCCCGGTTCGCGACTTGATCGACGATGAGCGCGCGGCCGGCCGCCAGGGCGGCGCGGGCTCGCTCGGCCAGGGCGGCCGGGTGGGCGAGGAGCGGCTGGCCCGGCTCGGGCCGGTAGACCTCGCCGATCGCGGCCAGATCGATCTCGCCCCTGACCGCGAGCGCGGCCACCTCCGGGACCAGGTCCGGGTGCGCGGCCGGCACGCCGACCACCGCGCCGCCGCCGGCGAGGAGCGCGGTCATGTCGGGGGTGCGACCGTCCGAGCCGATCGGGCGGGACAGGACCGCGACCAGCGCGCCCGGCCCGGCCAGATCGACGGCCAGCTCGAGCTCGACCGCGTCGGCCTCGCCCTCCGGCACTGCGAAGATCTTCACCGGCCGGCCGCCACCGGCGTGCTCGGCGATGTGGGCGCGCACGGTCTCGAGCGCGGCGTCGGCGCCGTCGGCCGCGGCCGACGCCGCCACGGCGCGCGCGCCGCGAGCCCGGGCGATCTGCAGCAGCAGGCGCGCGACCGGTCCGCGCCCCAGCACCACCGCCGGCTCGCCCGCGGCCAGCCCCGCCCGCGCGCACAGCGCGTAGGCGTCGGCCGCCTCGCGCGCGATCAGCGCGGCCAGCGGCCCGTCGATCTCGAGCCCGTTGCCGAGCTCGGTCACCCAGCGGGCGCGGACCACGATCTCGCCGGCGAGGGCGCCGGGCGCGCCGTGGCCGAGCAACGCGCCGTCCGGGCATGCGAACGGAACCCCGCGCCGGCAGCGCTCGCACTCGCCGCACGCGTCGACCGGGCCGACCACCACTCGCCGGCCGGCCAGGTGCGCGGCTCCCTCGCCGGCGTCCACCACGTGGCCGACGGCGGCCCCGCCCGGCGCGAACGTCCACGCACCCGCGGCGAGCGCCGCCAGCTCCGGCCCGGCGCACACCGCCGCCTCGACCCGGATCCGGATCCGATCGGCGGCCTCAGCCATCGCGGCTCCGCCGACCGCCTCTCGCGTCGGTGCCGCGCGGCGAGGTCACCGCTTGCGCTTCCGCGAGCGCCCGCGCGCGGGAGGCGACGGCGGCGCCGCGGCCGTCCCCGGATCGCGATCGGACGGGCCCTGGCCCGCCTCGTCGTCCAGGCCGGACGAGACCAGCCCGGCCAGCCCGGCCGGCCGGGTCTCCTCCGCCGCCATCGGGCCGAAGTCCTCGACGTCCATGGCGTCGCGCGAGGGCAGCGGCGCGCCCGGGTCGTCGCCGTCGTCGAGCGGCTCGCCGAGCGCGATGTCCTGCGCGTACACGCCGGGGACCGGCTCGTCGATCGAGCCGTCCAGGAGCTCGTCGTGCAGCTCGACCACGTCGTCGCCGCTGTGGTCGACCACCGGCGGCGAGTAGTCGTAGGCGGCGGCCGCGACCGGCGGCTCGCCCAGGTAGTCGCCGAGGCCGGTGGGGAGGCCGCGGCGGGCGCGCCAGCGGGCCAGCGCGGCGACCAGCTCCTCGTACGGGATCATCGCGCGACGATACCACGCCGGCCGCGGGCACTGCCCGGGCCGGCCGTCACCGGGCCTGGACCACCGCGAAGCGCAGCGCGAAGCGGCGACCGTCGCGCTCGACCGACACGTCGATCGAGCTGGCCGCGCGCAGGTCGGTCCACAGCTGCTCGAGGTCGGAGGGCCGCTCGAGCACCAGGCCGTTCACCGCCAGCACCACGTCGCCGGCCACCAGATCGATCTCGGAGAAGGGCGGCCGCACGACCTCCCATCCGCGGAACTTCCCGCGCTCCAGGCGCGCCTTGACCTCGGTGCGGCCCAGGAACGCGCCCGGGCCGGCGTCGAGCACGCGGTCGAGGTCGGCGCGCGCGATCGTCCCCTGTCGCACCGGGCGCCCGGCCGGCGCCTCGCGCGCGGCTGCCTCGGCCGGGTGACGCGCACCCGCCGGGTCCTCGATCGCCTCGCCGCCCGGTCGGTCCGGGGACGCCGGACGCCCGCCGCACGCGGCGAGCACCGCGCCCACCAGCAAGGCCACGCGAGTCATCGCCGCTCCTCGCCCGGCGGCGCCCCGACCGGCGATCGCGATGGCGACGGCGACGACGGCGACAGCGACAGCACGAGCGCGAGGCACGCCGCGGCGATCCGGTCGACCGGCTGCTCGCCGTCGAGGATCTCGATCCGCTGCGAGGTGCCCAGCTCGGCCATCACCTCGTCGTAGCCGCGCGCGACCCGCCGCTGCATCGCCAGCGCGTCGAACAGCTCCTCGGCGGCGCGCGACGCGGCCCGCCGCTCGGCCGCCACCTCCGGCGCGACCCGGAGGAAGATGGTCAGGTCGGGCGGCCGCGCTCGACAGTTGAGCTCCGCGATCCACGCCCGCTCCTCGCCCGCGCCCTGGTACGCGAGCGACGAGTGGAACCAGCGGTCGGACACCACCAGTTGTCCCGCCGCCAGCGCCGGCTCGACCTCGCGCTGGATGTGATCGGCGCGGTCGGCCGCGAACAGGAGCGCGTGCGTGGTCGCGTCGGTCGGCGCGTGCCGGCCGGCCAGGATCTCGCGCAAGAGCCGCCCGACCGGGCCGTCCGACGGCTCGCGGGTCAGGTGCGCGGCGACCCCGCGCGCCTCGAGCGCGCCGACCAGCAGCCGGGCCTGGGTGGTCGTCCCGGCCCCGTCGATCCCCTCGAGCGCGACCAGCACCCCGTCGCGCCCGGCCTGCTCGTCCCCCGCCATGCCGGTACCCGTGCCTAGCCGCGCCAGTCGGCGCGCGCGCCGCGCCAGGTGCGGCGCCGCCAGACCAGGCCGACCCCGAGCAGGAACAGCCCGCCGGCCGCCGCGCTGACCCCGACGATCAGCATCCAGCTGCGATCGCCGCGCGCGACCGCGGACGGCTTGATGCCGACCGCCTTGTCGATCTCGACCGCGCGCGCCATCTCGGCCGCCGCCACCTCCTTCTTGCCTTCGGCGGCCAGGCCGTGGCCGCGCGCGCGGTGGTGGCGCGACAGCGCCTGGTCGGCCAGGTCGCCGGCCTGGGCGACCGCGTGGGCCTTGCCGAACGCGGTCGCCGCCTCGCGCCACTTGTCGGCCCCCTCGAGCTGCTCGCCCAGCTTGAAGTAGGTCTCGGCCATCTCGCCGCGTCGCTTGTAGTCCGGAACCTGGACCAGGATGGCGTCGAACCGCGCGGTCGCCTCGGCCAGCTTGCCGCTGCCGGCCTCGGCCAGCCCGGCGGCCAGCGCCTTGTCCAGCCGCCCGGCCCGGCGCTGGTCGTAGACCGCGAACAGCTGCGCGGACAGCTCGCCCAGCTTGGCCCGGGTCGCCGGCTTCTTGCCGGTCAGCTCCTCGAGCCGGCGGCGGATGGCGATGTCGGCCAGCTCGCGGTGATCGAGCCAGAGCGGCACCTCCTCCTCGCTGAGCTTGCCGCCCGGCAGCTGCAGCTTCTGCTTGGGCGCGGGGCGGGGCGGGCGACCGGTGGCGTACTCCATCCAGGCGTCGCGGGCCGCCTTGCGCACCGCGGGCGAGACGTGGTCGACGGTGTCGAGCACCACGAACACCGCCTCGCGGTACTGGCTGTCGGCGAAGGTCTTCAGGATCTCGACCTGCAGCTCGTCGGTCGGCGCGTCGTTGAGGGCCTTGCGCGGGTTCTCGCGGTCGAGCCGCTCGAGCTGGTAGCGGGCGTAGCGGGCCCGCGACTTGTCGGCGTTCTTGCCCGACGGCGACTCGGCGGCGCGGATGAGCGCCGGCAGCGACCAGGGCGACATCCGGCGCAGGAACCGGCCGCACTCGTCGCGGTAGGCGACCCCGGCCGCCTCGAACGCGAAGCCGACGATCGCCGCCGCCCCGCGCGAGTCCTTGCTGGCCGCCAGCGCGCGGATCGCCGCGATGTCGAGGGTCACGTCGGTGAGGGCGGGGCTGGCCGGCTGGTCGTAGAGCGGGGCCAGCCAGTCGAGCTTGTCGTTGTTCTTCTCTTCCTTGTCGGTCTCGCGGCCGGGGTTGGTGAACTTCCCCTTCTCGTCCGGCACGTCGAACCCGCGCTCGGCCAGGACCCGGCGGCGGTCGGCCTCGCCCGAGCTGCGCTGGCGGTCGAGGAACACCGCCAGCTCGGCGATCGGCATCGGGTCGAGCGCGAGCAGGGCGTCGACCGCCTTCTTGCGCTGGTCGGCGGTGCTGGCCGCGCCGATCGCATCCAGGAGCGGGCGCGCCGACTTCCCGGTCGGTTCCGCCGCCTTGGCCTGCTCGGCGGCCGGGTCCGGCTTGCCGTCCGCGGGAGCCTGCGGGTCGGCAGGGCTCTGGTCGGGCGCCGCGCCCTGGTCGTCTTCGCCGGCGTCGGGCGGAGCGGCAAGCGCCCCGGCCGGGGCCAGGAAGAGGAGCGGCAGAGCGGCGACACAGAGGGAGAGGATCGAGGTCGGGCGCGCCACGCGCTCCCACCCTACCATCCGTCGCCCGGCGGAACTAATGCAGCACGCCGGCCGAGGGCGCGAGCGAGCTATCCGGATATTCACCGTGGGGGGTGAACTCCACGAAGCGGAGACCTATTCCGCGCGCCACCGCCGGCTCGCCGTCGGAGCCGCCGTAGTTGAAGCAGTAGTGGTGCTTGACCTCGCCGCGCGCGCGCAGCTCGGCGTCACCGGCGGGAAAGCAGATGGTGATGACGCTCCCGAGCGGAAGCGGATCGGCCATCTCGATGAACATCCCGCCGGCCGAGATGTTGCGGGCCACGGCGGGCGTGTCGCCGTAGAGCTCGCTCACCACGACCACCGGGAAGGCCTTGTTGAAGCGGATATGGAAGCGGTTCTCGACGTCGTGGATGGATTTTGGGCTGCTGGAGCTCATCGAACGCCACTGTAGAGCCGGTAGTCCGATGAGGTCAAAAATCCTACTTTGTCCTACATAGCCGGCCGCCGCCGGCCGAGCGTATAAGGCGGGCCATGAGCACGGGCACGACCCTGGTCACCGGTGCCACCGGCTTCATCGGTTCCGCGGTGGTACGTCGCCTCCTGGGCCGCGGGCGCGCGGTCCGCTGCTACGTCGAGCCGGGCGCCAGCCGGCAGAACCTGGCCGGGCTCGACGTCGAGATCATCGAGGCGGACATCAACGACCGCCAGGCGATCGGGCGCGCCCTCGAGGGGGCCGAGGCGCTCTATCACCTGGCCGCCATCTACAAGCTGTGGCTGCCCGACAACGCCCTCATGTACGAGGTGAACGTCGAGGGGACCAAGACGGTGCTGTTCGCGGCCCTGCGCGCCGGCGTCGGCAAGGTGGTCTACACCAGCTCGATCGCGGCGGTCGGCCGGCCCGAGCAGGGCGAGCTGGCCGACGAGACCACGCCGTTCAACCTGTGGGACGAGTCCAACCACTACGTGCGCTCGAAGTGGCTGAGCGAGCGGGACGCGCTGCGGTTCGCGCGCGAGGGGCTGCCCTTGGTGGTGGTCAACCCGGCGTTTCCGTTCGGCGCCCGCGACATCGCGCCGACCCCGACCGGTCGCTTCGTGGTCGATGCGCTGGCCGGGCGGGTGCCCGGCTACACCGACGGTGGCTTCAACGCGGTCAACGTCGAGGACGTGGCCGAGGCGCACATCCTGGCCGAGGAGCGGGGCCGGGTCGGCGAGCGCTACATCCTCGGCGACCACAACGTGAGCTACAAGCAGTTCTTCGACGCGGTGGCCGAGGTGGCCGGGTTGAAGCCGATCACCCGCAAGCTGCCGACCAGCGTCTTCCTCGGGGTGGCCTGGATGATGGAGAAGGCGGCCGAGGTGCGCGGCAAGGCGCCGATGCTCACGTACAAGTCGGCGCGCTACGCCAGCCGCAACCTCTGGTTCGACACCCGCAAGGCGCACGAGGAGCTCGGCATGCCGACCACGCCGCTGGCCGAGTCGATCGAGCAGTCGGTCCGCTGGTTCCGCGATCACGGGCAGGCGTGAGGGCGGCCGCGGCGCACGGCTGCTCGGGCTCCGATCGGCGCAATGGTGCTAGGCTTGGGCCGATGTCGCGGCGCACCCTGGCAGCGCTGATCTCGGTCGGGCTCGTCCTCGGGCTGACCGGAGCGATCGTCGCCGACGAGGGAGCCGGCGAGCGACCGCCCTGGCTGGGGGTCGGGATCGAGGACGGCCAGCGCGGCGTGCGCATCACCGAGGTGATCGAGGGGACGCCGGGCGATCGCGCCGGCATGCTGATCGGTGACGAGATCGTCAGGCTGGACGGCCGCCCGCTCGCCACCACCGACGATCTGTTCGCCCGCCTGCACGGGCGCAAGAGCGGCGACCGGCTGGTCCTCGAGGTCGCGCGCGGGTCGCGGCGGATCCGCATGCGCGCGACCCTGGCCCCGCGGCTCGAGGAGCAGGAGATCCTCGAGCGGCGCTTCATCGACAAGCCGGCCCCGCTGTTCGATCTGCCGGTGGCCAGCGGCACCGGCAGCGGTGAGCTCGAGCGGCTGGCCGGCAAGGTGGTCGTGATCGAGTTCCTCGCCACCTGGTGCGGGCCGTGCAAGACCACCTACGGCGCGCTCGGCGCGCTCGACCGGCGGCGGCGCGGCGACGGGCTGGTGGTGCTCGGCATCGGCGACGAGAGCGAGGCGGCGCTGCGCGCGCTGGCCGGGCAGGAGCGGCTGTCGTTCACCATCCTGCGCGACGTCGGCGCCACCGCGCGCGCGGCGTACCGGGTCAGCGACCTGCCGACCATCCTGGTCATCGACCGGGCCGGCGTGGTGCGCTACGCCGGCATCGGCGCCGGGCTGCCGGTCGACCACGCGGTGTTCGCGGCCGAGCGAGCGCTCGGCGACAAGCGGTGAGCGCGGCGCGGTGCTGAACCGGATCGGCGAGCTCGGCGCGCTGCTCCGCCAGAACGGGGTGCCGGTCTCGGTCGCCGAGGTGATGGACGCCGCCCGCGCGGCCGACGCGGTCGGCCTGGCCGACCCGCTCCGCCTGCGCGACGCGATGGCGGCATGCATGGTCAAGCGGGCCGCCGATCGCGCGCTGTTCGACGAGATCTTCGACCTGGCCTTCCTGCGCGGGCGAGGGGCGGCGGCCGCGCGGCTGGCCCCGCTGGCCGAGCTCCTGCGCCAGGCCGGGCTCGACGCCGACAGCGCCGCCGCGCTCATCGATCAGATCGGCGCCGAGCTGGCCGCGCTGTCGCCGCTCGGCCGCGTCGCGCTCGGCATGGGCGCGGCCGATCTCGTCGCGCTCCTCCGCCAGGCCGCCGAGGGCGCCGACCTCGGCCGCATGGTCTCGCCGCTGCAGACCGGCTTCTTCACCCAGCGCCTGCTCGAGCTGCTCGGCCTGGCCAGCGCCGAGCGCGAGCTGGAGGCGCTGTTCGCGCGGCTGGCCGATCTCGGCCGGGTGTCGCGCGCCGCCGCCGACACCATGACCGGCGTGGTGCGCGACAACGTCCAGCGACTGCGCCAGGTGGCGCGCGAGCACGTCGCCGCCGAGGCGCGCCAGGCCAACCTCGCCGCGATGGAGCGGGCGTCGTCGCGCGCGCTGGCCGGGAAGCCGCTCGCCAGCCTGAGCGAGAAGGAGGTGCAGGAGCTGCGCGGCGAGGTCTCTCGCCTGGCCCGGCTCCTGCGCGCGCGCATCCACCTGGTGCCGCGCTCGCCCCGGCGCGGCCGCCTCGATCTGCGTCGCACCCTGCGCCGATCGATGGCCACCTTCGGGGTCCCGTTCGACATCCGCCGTCGCGAGCGTCGGCCGCGTCGGCCGCGCCTGGTCGTCCTCTGCGACATCTCCGACTCGGTGCGGAACGTGTCGCGCTTCCTGCTCGAGCTGGTCTACGCGCTGCAGGTCCAGTTCGATCGAGTCAGCACCTTCGCGTTCGTCGCCGAGCTGGGCGAGCTGACCCGCCTGTTCCGCGAGAACAAGGTCGACCGCGCCATCTCGCTGGCCTACACCGGCGCGGTGGTGAACGTGTTCGCCAACTCGAACTACGGCCGCGTGCTCGGCGCGTTCGCCTCGCGCCACCTCGGCCTGGTCTCGCGCCGCACCACCGTCCTCGTCATCGGCGACGGGCGCAACAACTACCACCCGTCGCGCGCCGACGCGCTGGCCGCGATCGCGCGGCGCGCGCGCCAGGTGCTGTGGCTCAACCCGGAGCCACCGCCGGCCTGGGGCTTCGGCGACAGCGCGATGCGCGAGTACGCGCCGTACTGCGATCGCGTGGCGGTGGCGCACGACCTCGACAGCCTGCGCACCGTGGTCGACGATCTGGTGCTGCGGCCTCGCCACCGGGGCCCGCGCCGGCGCGTCCCCGAACCGGTCGCGTCGCCGTCCGAGCGCTAGCACGGTCGTCGATCGATCGCGCGGGCGCGCGGCGCGCGAGGTGCGGTGGGTTGCTTGACCGGTCAGGGGTGCGCGTCTATGCTCTGACCGATTCACCGCTTCAACGCCGCACCCGACGCGGTCCTACTTCGGTCCTCGCCGTGACATCCCCGCCGGCCTTCATCGCGATGAAAGTGTCTGCCTTGACGGTGGACCCGCTGACCGGCGTGCCGCTGGCCATCCTCACCGACGATCTCTCCGGCACGACCGTGCCGGTCGGCATCGGGCTGGGCGAGGCGTCGGCGATCGCCGCCGAGCTCGACGACATCGATCTCGAGCGGCCGATGACCCACCAGCTCATGAGTGAGCTCCTGCGCGCCGCCGGCGCGCGGGTGGTGCGGGTCGAGCTGCGCGAGCAGTCCGGAAGCGAGTCGAGCGCGGTCTTCACCGCGGCGATCGCGCTCGAGCTCGCCGGCGGCGGCCGGGTCGAGCGCGAGGCGCGCCCGTCCGACGCCCTGGCCCTGGCCCTGCGCAGCGGCGCGCCGATCTGGGTCGAGGTCTCGGTGGTCGAGAAGCTGGCCCGCGACGCGTCGCCGTGGTCGATGAACGTCGGGCGCGCACCGGTGCGCCGCCGCCGCCGGGCCTCCACCTCGCCGGGCGCGCGCGCCTCCGACGCGATGCCGGAGACGATGCGCGACGCGACTCCAGAGGACGCCATGTCCGACGAGCTGGCCGAGGCGCTGCTCGACTCCCTGGTCGAGGACGAGGCGCAGGCGCCGATCGCGCCGGTGACCGGGGAAGGGCTCCTGCTCGAGCACCTCGGACCCGAGGCGTTCGGCAAGTGGAAGATGTAGCCCAGCGCGAGCGCCCCGCGCGCGGCCGCTGGTCGGCCGCGGTGGCGTGGCTTCCGCCGCTCGCGTGGGCCGGCGGGCTGCTCCTGCTCTCGGCCCAGCCGTCCAGTCGCTTCCCGGGCGGCGCGGTGTGGCAGCTCGACAAGCTGGTCCACGGCTCGCTCTACGCCGCGCTCGGCGCGCTGACCGGGCGCGCCCTGGCCCTGCGCGCCCGCCCCGGGTCACCCGCGCGCTGGGCCCTGGTGGCCGCGGCGATCGGCCTGGTCGGCTTCGGCGCCCTCGACGAGTGGTCCCAGGGCTTCAGCCCGGGGCGCACCACCAGTTTGGCTGACGGCGTGGCCGATGCGATCGGCGCGTGGGCCGGTCTCGCGGTCGCTTCGCGCTATCATTCACGACGCCATGGCACTCATCCGCAGCTTCCGCGGTAAGCAGCCGGTCATCGGGCCCGACACCTTCGTGGCCGAGACCGCGGCGCTGATCGGAGACGTGCGCGTCGGCAGCCGCTCGTCGCTCTGGTACGGCGCGATCCTGCGCGGCGACGTCTACCACATCCGGATCGGCGACGACACGTCGATCCAGGACAACACCGTGGTGCACGTGACCTCCGGGCGCCACGCCACCTCGGTCGGCGACCGGGTGACCGTCGGCCACTCGGCGGTGCTGCACGGCTGCACCATCGAGGACGACTGCATCATCGGCATGGGCGCCATCATCATGGACCGCGCCCACATCGGCCGGTTCTGCGTGGTCGGGGCCGGCGCGCTGGTCACCCCGGACACCCTCATCGAGGAGGGCCAGCTGGTGCTGGGGACGCCGGCTCGCGCCAAGCGAGCGCTGACCGAGGAGGAGCGCGGCTGGATCCAGACCAGCGCTCGCCACTACGTGGAGCTGGCCCGCCAGTACCTTGAAGGCGCGGAATCGACCGGATAGGGTGGAGATAGGCCCGGGGCCGGCCGTACCAGGCAGTGGCACGCCTCGTGAACGAGCGCGCATGTCGTCCCAGGAACGGCGCCCGCAGATGGCGTCAAGACTCGGTGGAGTTGCATGGTGGCCCTGAATCCCACGGCCCGACGAGCCCCTCATCGCTGGTTTCCGTGGTCGCTCGTGCTCGCGCTGATCGTCGTCGTCGCGTGGCCCGCGGTGGCGCGGGCCGATCAGGTCGATCGGCTGGTCGACCAGCTCGAGTCGTCGGGCGACTACAAGGTGCGCCTGTCGGCCGCGCTCAACCTGGCCAAGCTGGGTGACCGGCGCGCGATCCCGGTCTTCATCAAGGCGCTGGGCGACTCGGACAACACGGTGCGCGGGGTGGCCGCGGCCGGTCTGGGCAAGCTGGTCAACTCGTCGACCCCGACCGATCTGCGCGGGCGGGTCCTGGCCGCGCTGCGCCAGACCGCTTCCGGCGACGCCAACGCGTTCGTGCGCAAGCAGGCGCAGAAGGCGTACGACTCGCTGAAGCGCGGGTCGGGGGCGGGCGGGCAGGTCGCCAGCGGGGCGACCTACGTGAACATCGGCGGGATGGCGGCCCAGGCCGGCAATCGCGCCGAGCTGGTCGCGCTCATGCGCCAGACCGCGCAGAAGACGATGCGCAGCCGGGCCCCGTCGATGGTGGTCGACTGGCCCGGGGGAGGCGCGCCGAGCGCGAAGAACATCAGGGACCGCCAGCTGAACGCGTTCTTCGTCGACGGCACCGTCAACGCGATCAACGTGTCGGGCGGGACCGTGGAGTGCAAGGTGAGCATGCTGCTGGCCACCTACCCGGCCAAGAGCATGTTCGGGTTCCTGAAGGGCGGGGCGAAGGTCGAGGGCGGCTCGGGCGGCGAGTCTGATCTCGCCGCCCAGGACTGCGTGGTCGCGGTGATCGAGGACCTGATCGCGCGCAAGATCATCCCCACCATCGAAGCGCGAGCGCGGTGAGCGAGGGCGTCATGGCCACGAGACCGGCAAATAGAACCTACAAGCGGACCTGGAAGAACCTGCTCATCAACAAGCGCTACCAGCTGCGCTTCACCCTCTTCATGGTCGGGCTGAGCGCGATCCTGATGGGGCTGCTCGGCTGGTGGGTGATGACGGTGGCCGCGCGCGCGACCACGCTCGCGGTCAACAACACCCTCAGCGCGTGCCAGGACCTGCCCGGGTCGACCCCGGCGACGGCGGTCGAGCCGGAGCCGGCCGCGCCGCCCGCACCGGCGCCAGGCGAGCCGGCCGGAGGCGAGGGGACGGCAGGTGAGGGGGCGGCCGGCGAGGGACGACCGCGCCCCCGGCCGGTGGTCACCATCGACGACAGCGGCATGAAGGACGTGCCGCCGGCGCCGGACTCGACCGCGCCGGCTCCGGTGGCGACGCCGGCCGCGCCGCCCGAGGCCGAGGCCGGCAGCTACGAGCGCTGCGTGGCCGCGCTGCCCGGCAAGGTGAAGGGGCTCGAGGCGCGCGAGCGGCTCATCTTCTGGGTCCTGGTCGGCGCCGGCGTGCTCATCACCCTCGGGCTGCTCGCCTACGGCATCAAGATGACCCACCGGGTGGCCGGCCCGCTCTACAAGGTCACGCTCTACATGGCCAAGCTTCGCGGCGGCGTCTACGACGTGGTCTACAACCTGCGCAAGGGCGACCAGCTGGTCGGGTTCTACGAGCACTTCAAGTCGGCCCACGCCGGCATGCGCACGATGCAGGAGGAGGACGTCGCGCGTCTGCGCCAGGTCCTCGCCGCCGCCGACCAGGGCGGGCTCGCCGCTCGATCGCCGGCGGTGGCCGCGGCGGCCGAGGAGCTGCGCGCCGTCCTCGACGGGAAGGAGAAGTCCCTTGTCTAGCCAGCGGCCCTACAAGCGGAAGCTGAGCAACTACATGCTCGACAAGTCGGTCCAGCTCCGCTACGTGGTGCTGGTCAGCGCGCTCTCCGCGGTCATCGCCGGCGCGCTCGGCTACCTCATCTGGCGCCAGGAGGCCGACGCCTCGGCCCACGTGATGGAGGCGTTCGACTCGCTCGCAATCGACGACGCCGAGCTGCGCGAGGAGATCCTCAACCGCACCACCTCCGGCGACGACCAGTTGATCTTCACCATGGCCGGGGTCGGCGTGGGCCTCATGGGGGTGCTCTTCCTCTACCTCATGGTGATGACCCACAAGGTGGCTGGTCCGCTCTACAAGGTGTCGCGCTACTTCGACGAGATGGCGGCCGGGCGGCTCGGCCAGGTCTACCAGCTGCGCAAGGGCGACATGCTGCGCGACTTCTACGACAAGTTCCGCGACATGCACGTCTCCCTGCGCGAGCGCATGCAGGGCGACACCGACGCGATGGCGCGCTTCGTGGACGCGTGCGCGGCGGCCGGGGTGGGTGAGGGCGCGCTGGGCGGCGAGCTGGACCAGCTTCGCGCCCACGTCGAGAGCCGCCGCAAGGCGCTGGCCTGACCCGCGGTCCGCGCGCGGCGCGATGTGATACATCCTTGGGGATGAGCTCCACGGCGGCGCTGGTCGAGCTGGGCGACCGCTACGCCGCGCTCGGCCTGGGCACCGCGGCGCGGGCCGCGTTCGAGCGCGCGCTGGCCGCCGCCGAGTCGGACGATCCGGTGCCGGCCCGCCGCCTGGCCGAGCTGGCCCTGGCCGGCGGCGACGTCGAGGGAGCGCGCGGGTTCGCCCAGGCCGCCGCGGCCCGCCGCGGTGGGCCCGCCGCCCGTCTCCTGCTCGGGCGCGCCCAGCTGGCCGCCGGCGAGCTGGCCGCGGCGCGCTTCTCGTTCGCCCAGGTGCTCGACTCACCCGGCGCGGCGCCGCTCCAGCGCGCGCGCGCGCTGCTCGGCCGCACCCAGGTCGCGCTGGCCGAGGGCGACCAGGCCGGCGCGGTCGCCACCTGCCTGGCCGCCGCCGACGTCCTCATCGGCCACGCCGAGGCGCCGGGCCGCCGCGCCGGGGAGGTCGAGGCCGACCTGCCTCTCCTCGAGGAGGCGGTCATCGTCGCGGTGGCGGCCGGCTGCGGCGACGAGCTCGAGCGGCGCATCGACGAGCGCGCCGCGGTCGGCTCGGCGGCTCCCTGCCACCTCCTGCGCGCGCTGGTCCGCATCCACCGCCAGGGTCAGGGCGAGCTGCCGCCCGACGACGCCGCGGTCGAGCGAGAGCTCGAGCTCGCGCTGGCCGAGCGGCCCGGCTCGCGCGCGATCCGCCTGCGGCTGGGCGAGCGGCGCTTGCGCCGCCGCCGCGACGACGCCGCTCGCCTGCGCGCGCTGGTCGACCTCGAGGCGCTGGCCGCCGAGATGAACGCCGAGCCGGCCGGCCCGGCCGAGTCGGTCGACCTGGCCCGCGCCTTCTTCCTCATCGGCTCGGCCTACGCCGACGACCCGGCCCGGCTGGCCCACTCGGAGAAGGCGTACCGCGAGGGGCTGCGCCGCCGGCCCGGCCACGCCGGCGCCGCCAACCAGCTCGCCCTCATCGCCCTGGCCCGCGGCGACCTCGGCTCCGCGCTCGAGGACATCGAGCTCGCCCTCCGCATCGACGCGGCGCACGGCCTGTCGTGGCGCAGCGCCGCGCGCGTGCTGGAGGCGTCGAGCCCGGGCGCCGCGCTGCCCGGGCTGGTCGGCCGCATCCTCGACGCGGCCTGGCCCGGCGCCGGCAGCGCGGCCGGCCCGGTCGCGCGGCGCCTGGTCACCGCCATGGCCGAGGTGACCCGCGGCGACGTGCTGGCCGGCATCCACACCCGCGGCCACCGGCTGAAGAACCTGCTCGGCATCGCCGCGGCGCGGGCGCGCAGCGCGCGCAAGCTGGTCGCCTCCGGCGGCGCGGCCGACCTCGGCGACCGGTTGACCGAGCTCGAGCGCGACCTCACCGGCCTCTACGACGAGTGGGCCGCGTACCTGCGCTCGATGCAGGCGGCCGGTCCGCGGCTCGAGATCCTGCCGGTCGCGCCGCTCCTGGCCGAGGTGGTCGGCCTGGCCTCGGCGGCGTCGAGCGCCGGCTCGGTCCCGGTCGAGCTCAAGCTCGCCACCGGCCTGCCCGATCTGCGCGGCGATCGCCTGCTCCTGCGCGAGGCGCTGCACAACCTGGTCGCCAACGCGGTCGAGGCCTGCGCCGACGGGGGAGGGCGCGTCTCGGTCCGCGCCCGCCCGGTCGCGTCGGGAGGCGCGCCGGTGATCGAGATCGAGGTGGTCGACAGCGGGCCGGGCATCCCACCGGCCGACCTGCCGCGCCTGTTCTCGCCCGGCTTCACCACCAAGAAGTCCGGCTCCGGGATCGGTCTGGCGGTGGCCGAGCGCGCGGTCGAGGCCCATCACGGCCGCATCCTCATCGACAGCGAGGTCGGCCGCGGCACCCGGGTGACCGTGCTCCTGCCGACCGACCTGGCCGCGTTCGTCGGGCTGTCCTCGCTCGGCGGCGGAGGCGGCGGCGAATGAAGGGCGCGACGATCGTCGCGGTCGACGACCAGGCCGAGGTCCGCCGCCTGCTCAGCGACGTGGTCGAGGCGCGCGGCCGCCGCTTCGTCGGGTTCGACGACGGCGACGACGCGATCCGCTTCCTGGCCGAGCACGATCCGGAGGTGGAGCTGGTCATCCTCGACCTCGACCTCGGCACCGGGCGGCGCGGCGGGATCGACATCTGCCGCGACCTCCGCCAGGCCCACCCGGACCTGCCGGTCATCATCCTGACCGGCGACGCCACCATCGACAAGGCGGTCGACGCGATGCGGGCCGGCGCCACCGACTTCGTCACCAAGGATCCCTACCTCGAGGACAAGCTCGAGCTGTCGGTCGACAAGGTCGAGCGGCTCATGGCCCAGGTGCGCGCGATCCGCCGGCTCGAGGGGGAGAACAAGGCCCTGCGCTCGGCCAACGCGCGCCTGTCGGAGCTGGCCGGCCGGCGCTGGCAGATCGTGGGCGGCTCGCGCGCGCTCAGCAAGGCGATGGAGGTGGTCGAGCGGGTCGCGCCGGTGCCCCGCCCGGTCCTCATCCTCGGCGAGCGCGGCACCGGCAAGGAGCTGGTCGCCCGCGCCATCCACCAGCTGTCGCGCCGCGCGACCGAGCCGTACGTGACGATCAACTGCGCGGCGGTGCCGGAGACGCTGCTCGAGTCGGAGCTGTTCGGCCACGAGGAGGGCGCCTTCACCGGTGCCACCCGCCAGAAGGAGGGCAAGTTCGAGCTGGCCGACGGCGGGACCCTGTTCCTCGACGAGATCGGCAACATGTCGCTCGAGTTCCAGGCCAAGATCCTCCGCATCCTCGAGTACCAGCGCTTCGAGCGGGTGGCCGGCTCCGAGTCGATCCAGGTCGACGTCCGCGTCATCGCGGCGACCAACTCCGACGTGCGCGTGGCGATGGACGAGGGCCGCTTCCGCCGCGACCTGTACGACCGGCTGGCCTTCGAGGTGATCGACCTGCCGCCGCTGCGCGAGCGGATCGAGGACGTGCGGGTCCTGGCCGATCACTTCCTCGAGCGCTTCCGCGACGAGGTGTCGGGGCTGGTGGTGCGCGCGCTGTCGCCGGCGGCGCTCGATCGGCTCATGGCCTACGACTTCCCCGGCAACGTGCGCGAGCTCAAGAACGTGGTCGAGCGCGCCGCCTACTCGGCGCGCGGCGAGGTCCTCCAGGCGGCCGACATCGACGCCGCGCTGCCGCCGGCGCCGCGCTCGCGCCGGCCGCTCGAGCAGCTCGCCTCGTGGGACGACTCGTCGATGCCGCTGTCGGCCCGGGTCGAGGCCTTCGAGCGCGCGATCTGCATGGAAGCGCTCGAGAAGGCGCGCTACAACCAGCGCGAGGCGGCCGAGATCCTCGGCCTCACCTATGATCAGTTCCGCCAGCGCAAGAAGAAGTACGGCCTCCTCAAGGAGTGAGCGGAGGCCGGGGAGACCGCCATGGGAATCTTCGGGCGCATGAAGCGTGCGGTGAAGTCGAAGGCCAACGCGGCCATCGACAAGGCGATCGATCCCGCGAGGGAGATCGAGATGGCCCTCCTCGAGCTCGAGGCGCAGCAGAAGGCCGCGCTGAAGGAGCTGCTGTCCTACAAGACCACGGCCAAGGCGCTCGACGGCGACATCGCGCGGATGGAGGAGAAGCAGCGCCTGTGGGAGCAGCGCGCGATGACCGCGGTGCGCAAGGGCGATGACGATCTGGCCCGTCAGTGCCTGCGCGAGCAGAAGACCGCCACCAGCGAGCTGGAGCGGCTGCGCCGCGACCGGGCCGAGGCGGTCGGCTACGCGGCCGAGCTCAACCGCTCGCGCAAGCAGCTCGAGACCCGCCTGCAGCTGCTCCGGCTCAAGAAGGGCACCATGGCCACGCAGATCGCCGCGGCCCGCTCCGGCACCGGCAGCGCGTTCGGCTTCTCCGACAAGCCGTTCGAGCGGCTCGATCGAGCCGAGGAGAAGATCGAGAGCGACGCGATCGCCGCCGAGGTGGAGTCGGGGATGGAGACCGACCGGGTCGGCCAGCCGTCGACCGGCACCTCCGAGGCGGCGTTCGACGCGGCGCTGCTCGCTGCTGGCGCCGATCCCGCCGACGCCGGCGGCGACGACGCGCTGACCCAGCTCAAGGCCAAGATGGCGGCCGATCGGGCGGCGAAGCAGAAGCTGCTGAAGGGCGAGTCCTGAGCCGGTCGGGCGGGCGACCGGGCGAGGCCCCGTGGACCGGAGCATGATGGCGCGCGATCGCGACGCGGCGGAGCTCGGCGACGACGACCGGCTGCTCGGGCGCCTGCGCCAGCTCAGCCTGGTCGAGCTCGAGTCGCTCCTGGCCGGCGCGAGCGGCGCGGGCCACGCCGAGCTGCTCGCCGCCTACGCCGACGACCTGCTCGATGCGCTGGCCCAGGCCCGGCGGCGAATGAACGAGCTCGGCCGCGAGGTCACCGTCGGGCCGGATCCGCTGGCGGTGCTGGAGGCGTCGCCGGCCCTGCGCGCGCGCGGCGCGGTGGCCGAGGGCCCCGGCCGGCTCGCGACCAGGCTGGCCGAGCGGGCCGCGGCGTGCCGCGACCTGGCCCGCCTCGACGAGGCGGCGGCGCTGCTCCTGCCGCGCCTGTTCGAGATCGAGCGCCGGCGCGGCCCGGCCCCGAAATAGACCCGGCGCGGGCGAGGTGCGCGGGCGAGCCCCAACAGGGGAGCACCAACCACACCCGAAAACGCCGCCTCACCTCGTCGAGGCGCGCCTTTACCTCGAGGTCGGCCAAAGTCGGCGAGGTCCCGGTTTGTCCAAGTGCGCGACCCATCCTTTATAGTCCGGTCCATGTCGGATGACGCCCAGCTGATTGCCTCCGCGGTGCGCGGGGACAGACAGGCGTTCGCCGACCTGGTCCGCAAGTACCAGCGACGCGTGTTCGGGATCGCGCTTCACATCACGGGCAATCGCAGTGACGCCGACGACGTCGCCCAGGACAGCTTCGTCAAGGCGTACCGCCACCTCGCCGACTTCGACGGGCGCGCCGAGCTCTTCACCTGGCTCTACCGCATCACCGTGAACAGCGCGCTCAACCACCTGCGCGGCGACAAGCGCGCCGATCGCCTGGCCCGGGCCGGAGAGGCCGCCGGCGCGGGAGCCCGGCCCGAGCGAGCCGGCAGCGACCGCGTGCGAACCCCGCACGAGTGGCTCGAGGTGAGCGAGCGTCTTCGCCGGGTCCTCGAGGAGATCGCCGGGCTGTCCCCGGTGTTGCGGGTCACGCTGGTCCTCGCGACGGTGGAGCAGCTACCCTACAAGCGGATCGCGGAGATCATGGACGTGCCCGAGGGCACCGTGGCGTGGCGCGTCAACGAGGCGCGCAAGCAGCTGCGCGATCGCCTGCACGAGCCCGCCCGGGAGGGCGAGGAGTCGCTGTGAAGCCGCCCGACGACCGACCCGTGAACCCGATCGACCGCGACATCGCGGACGCGTTCGCCGCGCTCGACCAGGCCGTGGCCGAGGTGAATCTCGACGACTTCGCCGCGCGCGTGCTCGTCCGCCTCGACCAGGCGCCGGCCGAGAGCGAGGCCGAGCCCGGCGCGGAGGACTCGGGTCTGCACGACATCCGCGCGCTGGCGTCGAGCGCGCGGCGGCGCTTCTCGGAGCGCGACGGCTCCGAGGCCGACGGCGACGACTCGGCGGTGCTGCTGACCGCCGCCCACGGTGGGTTGCGTGCGGTGGCCCTGCCCGACGCCGGCGCGCGCGCCGCGCCCGGACGGGGCGGGCCCAACGGCGTGCGCACCGACGCGGTCGGCGAGTCGCGTCGGGCCGAGACCCGCCGCGTCGATGCCCGGTCGAGCGCGCCGTTCTGGATCCTCGGCTCGGTGGCCAGCCTGGCCGCGGCCGCGGCGGTGGCGGTGTTCGTGTTCGGCATCGGGCGCGACCGCGCCGGTCCGGCCGGCGAGGAGCGGGGCGAGGTCGTCGCCCGGGCGGAGCCCACCGAGGGGCGGCCGGCCGGGGACGCGCCGGGCGGTGCGGCCGGCGCGGCGCCCGGGGACCTGGCCGCGGCGACGGGCGCGGACGGGCGCGGCTTCGCGACGCCGCCTCCGCCGCCACCGCCCGAGCCGGAGGCGACTCGCGCGACCGAGCCGGACCAGCGGGCCGCGAAGTCCGCGCGAGACACGGGCCGGGCGGGCGGCGCGGACGGTCGCCGCTCGCGATTGCGCGAGCCGAGCAGCGAGGCCAAGGGCAAGGTCGGCGGCCACGGCGCGGCCGGAGCCGGTGGCCCGCCGACGGCCTCGCCCGGCGGTGAGGGCGCTCCGGGCGGTGCGTCCAGCGCGGAGAAGCCGCCGGCCGGCGGGCTCGTGGGCGGCGTCGAGGGTGGCACCGAGGGCGGCGTCGAAGGCGGCGTCGAGGGCGGGGCGGCCAAGCCGGGCGGCGGCACCGTGTCCCTCGACGACATGCTCGACGAGGCGACCGGCAAGCGACCGAGCCCGTCGCCCGAAGCCGAGGCCGAGAAGAAGAAGAAAGAAGAGCAGAAGAAGGGCCTCGATCGGCGCGACGTGAGCAAGGCGCTGGCCGACATCGGCGACGCCGTCCAGCGCTGCCGCTCGGTCGAGAACGTGCGAGGCACGGTCAGCGTCAAGTTCGTGGTCGCGCCGGGCGGCCAGGTCAGCTCGGCGGTGCCGACCGGGGCCCACGCGCGCAGCAAGACCGGCTCGTGCGTCGCCCGAGCGGTGACGCAGGCGCGGTTCCCCGCCTTCGAGGGCGATCCGATCTCGTTCACCTATCCGTTCGTGCTGGCGGGCGGAGCGTGACGGCGCCGGTCGATCGCGCCGGTGGGCGCTTCTTCGAGGACTTCGAGCCGGGCGAGGTGATCCGCCACCCGATCCCGCGCACGCTTCACGGCGGCGACCTCGCCCTCTACATCGCGCTGACCGGCGATCGCGGCCCACTCGGATCGTCCACCGATCTGGCCCGCTCGCTCGGCTTCGCGCGCGAGGTGGTCCAGGACCTGCTCGTCTTCCACGTGGTGTTCGGCAAGTCGGTGGCGCAGGTCTCGGCGCGGGCGACCGCCAACCTCGGCTATGCCGACGTGCGCTTCGCGGGCGCGGTCTACCCGGGCGACACGCTGCACGCGACCAGCGAGGTGATCGGCGCGCGCGAGACGTCGGACGGCACCGCCGGGATCGTGTGGGTCACCACGCGCGGCTTCAACCAGCGCGACGAGGAGGTGCTGCGCTTCACCCGCTGGCTCCTCATCGACAAGCGCGATCCGGCTCGCCCGGCGCCTGCCGCCGTGGTGCCGGAGCTGCCGGGCGAGGTGCCCGCCGCGGAGCTGAGCCCGCCGTGGGAGCTCAACCTCGATCGGTTCGACGACGTCATGTGGGCCACCGGCGGCGCGGCGCTGTGGGAGGACTACGAGATCGGCCAGCGCATCGCGCACCCGGGCGCCACGACCATCGACGAGAGCGATCACTCGATGCTGACCCGGATGGTGCAGAACAGCGCGCGCGTTCACTTCGACGGCCGCGGCATGGCCGCGTCGCGGTTCGGCCGCCGCCTGGTCTACGGCGGGCACGTCATCAGCGTCGCCCGCGCGCTCGCCCACGAGGGGCTGGAGAACGTGGTGAGGATGGCGGCGTGGAACGGCGCCGTCCACGCCAACCCGACCGTTGCCGGCGACACGATCTACGCCTGGAGCGAGGTCCTCGACCGGGCCGAGCTCCCCGGCCACGGGCGCCTGGGCGCGCTCCGCCTGCGCCTGGTGGCGGTCAAGAACGCGGACCCGGCGGTCGAGCCGCTGAACCGCCTCCTGACCGACGGCAAGCACGACCCGCGGGTGGTGCTCGATCTCGACTGGTGGGGATTCATCCCGCGCCGGTCACCGTCTGCAGGCTAGTCCCTCTGGCCGATCCGTCCCGGGCCAGCGGGGTGCGATTGGCGCACTGGTAGTAGAATGCGCCGACGCCCGTCAGCGTCAGACGACGGTTCGACTTCCGGGGACCCGATTCCAAAGGAGTGATTCGGCGATGCGCTCTATCTTACTGGCACTCTCGTTGACCGGCGCGCTCGGCCTGGCGCTGGCCTTGACCCTGACTGGCCAGCCGGCACCGGCCCACGCCGCGCCTGGCAAGAACCTCAAGGTCTATCCCAAGGACACCGACGTCGCGCAGCTCAAGAAGGACATGAAGCTCCTGGCCAAGGCCACCGGCCACCAGTGCGACTCCTGTCACGACCTGGAGGCGATGGACAAGGACACCCCGCTGAAGGAGAAGGCGCGCCAGATGATGCGGATGGTGGCCACCATCAACGGGCAGCTCAAGAAGGACGGCTTCAAGGACCAGGTGACCTGCAACACCTGTCACGCCGGTCAGAACAAGCCGAAGAAATAAATTGGCCGCGGGCCGGCGGCTCTCTCTCGCCGGCCCGCGCTCGTCTGTCGACTTGCTACTTCGAGGCCGGCTCCGCGCTGCCCTTGTGGCAGGTGAAGCAGAGAAGCTCGTGCTTGCCGTTGAAGAACCGGCGGTTCATCTCGCCGGTCATCTGGATCATCGCGCGGGCCTGCTCCTTGTGCCGGCTGCCGTCGGCGGCGAAGTCGCCCTTGTCGTGGCAGTGGTTGCACTTCACGCCCAGCCCGCGGCTGACCTGCTTCTTCATGAAGTCGTTCACCTGGGCCATGGACCAGGTCTTCGGCAGGACCTTCAGGTTGGCCGGTCTGGAGTCGCCGTCGTCGCGCGGCTTCTTGTCGGGCTGAGCCGGCGGCTGGGTTTTCGGCTCGGCGGGAGGCTGGTTTTCTGGCTCGGCGGGAGGCTTGGTCCTGGCTCCGGCGTCCTCGGCGGGATCGGATCCGCCCTCGGGCGTGCTCGGGCTGGCCTTGCCCTCGCCGGGCGCGGCCGCTGCCCCGGCATCGCCCGGCGAGCTGGCTGCCCCGGCTCCGCCGGCGGCGATCGGGCTCTTGCCGGCGGCCGACACGGCGGCGTCGGCCGCCTCCAGCCGCGGCTTGGACCGGTCGGCCTTGCAGGAGACCGCGCTGGCCGCGACCAGCATCGCGGCGAGGACTGGCCCGAGCGGTCGCGTCATCATGGCCTGGTATTCTACTCTCAGACCGGCTTGCTCGCGCCCGCATGAACGCCGCGCTCCACTTCGCGTCGGCGCTGCCGCGCTCGTCGCTGGCACGCCTCGCCCGCGCCGCCCGGCTCGCCGCGATTCACCGCCGCGCCGCGCCGCCGCGCGGGCTCGACGTCGACCGCGCCGTGCGCCGCGCCTACGAGCTCGATCTGGTCGCGCTGCTCAACGCCGCGCGCCGCGAGGAGCTCGAGCGCATGGCGGTCGCGGCCGACGTCGGCGCCGACGGCACGGTCGGTGAGCTGCGGGTGCGGCTGTGGCGGCGCGGCGCCGAGATCGAGGCGGGCGGCCCGGACCAGATCGGCCGCCCGTGGCAGCCGGTCCCCCACGCGATCGGCGGCCGCCTGGTCCACCTCGGGCCGCAGCGCGGCGCCGCGCCTCCCGCGCCGCGGCTGCCGCGCCCGGTGCCGCCACCCCGGGCCGCGCCGACCGCCGAGGACGAGCCGGACACGCTCGAGGATCTCCTCGAGCGCGCCACGCGTCTCGTCGGGGTGAGGCTGGGCCGCGCCTGCCGCGACAAGGGCGAGCTCGGCGCGCGAGTCGCGCGCATGCTCGGCGTGCGCGAGCTCGGCCACGCCGAGCCGGACTGGCGCGGTGACGTCGAGGTGAAGACGGTGCCGGTGGTGCGCGACCGCGCCGGGCTGTGGCGAGTGAAGGAGGACCCGGCGGTGTCGATGGACGGCGTGCCGCCCGAGCGCAAGCTCGGCCGCGTGCTGTGGATCGCGCGGGTGGCCGACGCCGGCGACTCGCCGGTCCTGTCCTGGTACTACCAGGAATGGGATGCGGCGGTGGCCGAGCTGGCCCGGCACGCGCTGCACACGCGGCCCAAGGGCGGCGCCGGCGATCACACGCGCGGCTGGTACTTGCAGAAGCGCTTCTTCGCCCGCTCCGGCTTCCTGTTCACCCTGAACGGAGGCCCGCGTTGAGCGCGATCGACGGCCTGCGCCTGGTCGGCCCGCCCGGCTCCAACCGGGTCATGACCGGCGAGCTGTCCCGCCTGGTCCGGCGCGCGCTGGGTGGGTTTCGCCTGAGCGAGCCGCGCAAGGCCGGCACCGGCGCGCTGGTCTATCCGTTCGACCGCGACCTCGCCCTGGTCGCGGCCAGCTACTGCCGGACCGCGTCGCGGGTGCTCTGGGATCTCTACGAGAGCTGGGCCGAGCGACTCGAGCCGCTCCACGACGAGCTCGTGGCCGACGTCGCCGCCGACGCGCGCGGCTGGCTGTGGGACGGCGCGTCGTTCAGCATCCGCCCGCGCAACCTGGGCGATTTCCCGGCCGCGGCGCTCCAGCTGGTCGGCGCGGTCAAGAACGCGATCATCGAGGGGGCGCGGTCGCGCGGTCTGGAGGTGCGCATCGACCTGGACCGGCCCGACGTGCTCCTGGCGGTGCGCCGGCACGACCAGGCGCTGACCGTCTCGGTCGACCTCGGCGGCCGCTCGCTCCACCAGCGTGGCTACCGCGCCGAGTCGGGCGAGGCGCCGCTGCGCGAGAACCTGGCCGCGGTGCTGGTCATGCTCGCCCGCCACGACGCCCGCCGCGAGCTCCTCCTCGATCCGGTGGCCGGATCCGGAACCATCGCGATCGAGGCCGCGCTCATGGGTCGGGCCGAGCCGCTGTGGTCGGGCGGGCGCGCGCCGGCGGCGCTCGACCTGCCCGCGTTCACCGGGCTGGCCCCGCGCGAGCAGCCGCTGTTCGGCGACACCGAGCCGCTGGTCATCGCCAACGAGATCGACACACCGACGGTGGCGGCGGCGCGAGGCAACGCCCAGGCGGCCGGCGCGGGGGCCTGGGTGCAGACGCTGCACGGCGACTTCCGCGATCTGTCGCGCGCGCGCGTGGACAAGATCGCGGCGAGCGCCGGGCGAGCGGGGCAGGGCGGGCTCATCCTCGGCAACCCGCCGTACGGCGCCAGGCTCCGGCAGGGCGACCCGGTCCCGCTGTATCGCGATCTGGGTCACTGGTGCCGGCAGTTCGTCGGCTGGCGAGCGGCCTTCCTGGTCGCCAACCGCGACTTCCCGGACGCGTTCGGTGGACGACCGCGAATCGTGAAGCCGCTCCGCAACGGGAACCAGCCCTCGGTGTTCTACCTGTACGATCTGTAGCTGGCAGCGCACATCCTGCGTTGCGACCCCCGCCGGGGGGTGCTGCGGGCCGATGGGGGCTGTGCGGAGGGCAAGGCTCGGATCCCGCCCCGTGCTCCCGGCGGGCCGGTCGTCTATGCTAGACGGAGACGTGCCCATGTTCGACTGGATCGGTTCACTGCGGATTCGCGAGCGCTCGACCGTGCGAGTGGTCCTCGCCCTGTCCCGCACCACGCAGCTGGCCGGGCTCCTGCTGCTGGCTGCCGGCGCCCTGGTCGCGCTGCGAGCCTGGCCGGTCTCGGTCTGGCTGGCGACGCTGCCGGCGCTGGTCGCGCTGTTCGGCGCGGTGTTGATGACGCTCCGCCGCGAGCTGACCGTGGACCGCGAGGCCGGCGTCCTGCGAGTCGACCAGAGCGCCTTTGGCATGGGCAACCGCCAGGTCGTGCCGCTCTTCCACCTGCGCGCCGTCGTCATCATCGCGCGCCCGCGGGTCGAGGGCATGCGCGGCTTGCCCGCCGCCGGCCGCTACGTCGCCTACCTCGACCGCCGCGTCGGCGAGGCGATCTACCTCGACGAGGCCCGCCGCTGCGCCGCGCTCCTCAGGATGGCCGAGGCCATCGCCGACGTGGCCGAGCTCCGCCTCGAGTACGAAGCCGAGGCCGCGCAAGAAGTGGCCCGCGAAGAGAAGCTGGACTAGCCCTTCCCCGCAGGGCGACGGAGGCCATCGCCCGAGCCGACCAGCCGGCCGCTGATCACGACCGCGGAAGCCACGCCGCGTCACCGCCGCGCGCCGCGGAGGTCGTCTCGCTCAGTCGGGCTCGTGGGTGCCGTCGGCGCGGGGCGCAGCCGGACCGGGCGCGGGCGCGGGCGCGGCCGAGGCTCCGTTCGGCGCGGGGCCGTCGGATGCGGTCGGCCCGCTGCCGTTCGGCGCGGTCGGGCCGCCGCCGGGTGTGTCGGCGCGTCCGCCTCGTCCGCGGCGGCGCCTTCGCCTTCGCTTGCGGCGCTGGCCGTTGCCGCCGGGCTGGCCGTTGCCGCCGGCCTGGCCCTCGACCGAGAAGAAGTTCACCGGTGCACCGGTGTCGACCTGACCTGTCGGGGCGGCGCCCTCGGCGCCGCGCTTGCGCCGCCTTCGCCTTCGCCGCCGCTTCTTGCCCGCGTCGTCGGCGCTCGCCGCGCCACCACCGAGCGAGGCGCCCGGGCCGATCGGCGACGGCGCGGGCCGCGGCGCCGGGGTCATCCCGCTGCCAGCGCCCATCCCGTGGCCGATCCCGGACCGCCTCATCAACACCGGCCCGTCCGGAAGTCGTCCCCGCCGCCGCTTCTGCTTGCGCGCGCTGGGCGCCACGTCGTTGGGCGTGGCCGAGGCGACCGGCGTCATGTTGATCCGCATGGGACCGCGCACGTACTCGACCAGCGGGCCGCTGCCGGAGCGGCTCGACGGCGGCGGGCCGCCGCTCGCGGTCGGCGCGCCGACCGGTCTCACCAGCACCGGCGTGGTGAAGGCTGACTTGGGCGGCAGCGCTACCCGGCGCTTGCGCCGCCGCCGGCGCCGCTTGCGCTTGCCCTCGCCGACCTCGGTCGCGTCGCGCTCGAGCTTCTTCTTGCGGGGCGGCTTCGGCACCCGCTTGCGGGCCAGGACCATGATCTCGGACTCGGAGAGGTCGACGCCTTCCTCGGCGATGGCGGCCGCCGTCTTGTTGATGGCCTCCACCCACGCGTCGTCTTCCTCGTCGTCCTCGTCGTCGTCCTCGTCGTCGTCCTCGTCGTATTCGCCGTCTTCCCCGTCCTCGAGGTCGTCGTCGTCCTCGTCGTCGTCCTCGTCGTCCCCCTCGCCCTCTTCCTCCCACTCCTCGTCGGACAGGGCGTCGAGCCGCTCGGGGGCCGCACCGGCCGCGCCCGCCGCACCGGCGCTGGCCGCGACCGGCTCGGCCGCGGCGCGCGCGTCCTCATCGCGCGCCGGCCGCGCCTCCTCGACCCGCCGGCGGCGGCCGCTCTCGGCCTCGGCCTCGTCTGCCTTCTGTTCGGCGATGAGCCGCTCCAGCTCCGCGTTGGCCGGGATCGGCGCCGGCGAGGGCGCGACCGCCCTGCCGGCCGGCTTGCGCGCAAAGACACCGCTCGTCGCGGGTCCCCCGCTCGCGGCCGGCGCGTCGATCCGGATCGTGCGCGTGCGCACCTGGCGGCGCGCCTTGGACATCGAGTCCTCGTCCTCCTGGTCCTCCTCGCGGAGCCGCCGGATGACGCCGTCCTCGAGCATCGTCGCCTCGCGCGCCGCGGCCAGCGCCGCCTCCTTGGAGCGCAGGCAGTTGTCGCACCGCCCGCACACCGGCGGATCGATCTCGCCGAGGTACGACAGGATGACCTGGCTGCGGCATCCCGGCGTGCGCACGTAGTCGAGCAGCGCGTCGAGCCGCTGGCGGTCGGCGATGCGGCGCGCCTCGTACTGCTTGGCCTTGTCGTTGATGAGCCGCTCGTCGGGCGGCGGCTGGACCAGCGCGAACACGCCGCCGTCCGCCTCGGTGATGAAGCCCTCGTCCTTGAGCAGCGACAGCACCGTCCGGGTCCGCTGCACCCCGACCCGCGCGCCCAGCGCCAGGTTGGGCAGGGTGGACGGATCGCCGACGTGGTCGTCCCACGCCTCGAGCGCCTTGAACACCGCGCGCACCTGCCGGCGAGTCGGGTAGGTGCCCTTCAGGAAGTACTCCTGGATCGCCACGTCGTCCGGCGAGAACAGGAGCACGCAGCGGGCCGGCTTGTCGTCGCGGCCGCCGCGGCCCGCCTCCTGCGCGTACTGCTCGAGCGAGCCGGGCACGTGGTAGTGCATCACGTAGCGGATGTCGCGCTTGTCCACGCCGAGGCCAAAGGCATTGGTCGCGATCATGACCAGCTCCGACTTCGGCGTCATGAATCGCTGCTGCTCGGCGTCGCGCTCGTTCTTGTTGAGCCGACCGTGGTACTTCGCCACCGGGATGCCGTGGCGCGACAGCGACTCGCTCAGCTCCTCGACCTTCTTGACGGTCGCGGCGTAGACGATGCCCGGCCGGGGCAGCTTCTTCAGCAGCGTGACCAGGGTGCGGTTCTTGTCGTCCTCGCCGGGGAGCGCGATCACCTCGTAGTGGAGGTTGGCCCGGTCGAAGGTGGTGGTGACCACCTTCACGTCGCCGCCCTCGCGCGGCATCCCCATCTGGTGGAGGATGTCCTCGCGCACGTGCGGCGGCGCGGTCGCCGTGGTGGCCAGCACCGGCGGGCGCCCGAGATCCTCGAGCGCCTTGCGCAGGACCAGGTACGACGGGCGGAAGTCGTGGCCCCACTGCGAGACGCAGTGCGCCTCGTCGACCACGAACAAGGAGACGCCGACCCCGCTCGCGCTCTCGCGCATGAGCTGGCGGAAATCCGGATCCGCCATCCGCTCCGGCGTGGTCAAGAGGAGCTTGCCGCCCGGCGCCGCGGCCAGCGCCAGCATCTCTCGCTTCTGGCGCACCGTCAGGGTCGAGTCGATCCGCGCGACCGCGACCCCGAGCGCCTTCATCTTGTCGATCTGGTCCTTGATGAGCGCGATGAGCGGCGAGACCACGATGGTCAGGCCGGGCAGGACCAGGGACGGCAGCTGGTAGAGCAGCGACTTGCCGCTCCCGGTCGGCATGACCGCGAGCACGTCGTGGCCTTCCAGGATGTGCTGGAGCGCGTCGGCCTGCCCGGGCCGCAGGCTCTTGATCCCCATCCGCTGGCGACCGGTATCGACCAGCTCGCGCAGCCTGGTCGAGTAGCCCTCCTCGCCGGGACGGATCCGGGGCGGGGTGGCCGGCGCGGCCGCGGCCGGCCGGGTCGCGTCGTCGGCAGGCGCCGCCGGCGGCGCGATCACCGCGGGAGCCGTCACCGCGCGCGCGGTGGCCGCCGGAGCTGCCGCGGCCCTGGCCGACTCCGGCGCCTTCGCCGCGGACCTTTGCGCCCGCGGCCTGGTCACCGCCGCGGCGCTCGTCGGGGGGGACGCGGTCGCGCGGGCGGTCGGCTTCTTGGCTTCGATCTTCGCCTCTGTCTTTTCTATCTTTGTCTCCGGCTTCGTCTCCGGCCTCGCCCGCGTCTCCGGCTTCGTCTCCGGCCTCGCCCGCGTCTCCGGCTTCGCCTCGGCACGCGCTGCCGTCCGGGTGACAGGCTTGCTCGGCGCCTTGCTCGCGGCCTTGGCCGCGGTGGCGCTCTTTCCGGCCGTCTTGTGCGGCGACGCCGAAGCCTTTGCAGGAGCGGGCGCGGCCACCTGTGATCGGCCGCGCTTCTTCACACCATCCGCCGGCTTCGGCGAGGCGCGGGTCGGCGACTTCTCGCCCTTCGCGCTGGTGCGGCGCGCATTCGCGCCCCTGGACTTCGACTCGGCCTCCGCGCCGCCATCAGCAGCGGGGCGCTTTCCGGGTGGTTTGCTGGTCACGACGACGGTCGGTCGGTCTTGAGTTGCACAGCTTGCACAGCTTCCTGCGCTGGCGGCACGCCTGGGGCCGCGGAACGGGCAACGTGCACGGGTAGCCGATCTCGCTCCCTCGGGCGACCGCGGTGGGTCGGCTTCGCGGCAGACCGCTACTCGGCGGGAGTCTGTAACACCTTACCACAGCGATGCCTAGACGTCTTTTCGAACTTTGTGTTCGCGCTTCGCCGTCGACGATGTTTCCCCCCAGGTTCCAGGGGCTTGACATGGAGCAGGCAGTTGAGGCGCGCGTTGCGATCGGATAAAACGCCGAAGCCATGAGCCAATCTCGTCCGGTCGCCGAGGCGGAGAACCGACTGGTCCGCTTCAACAGCGATCGCGATGCGATCCTGTCCCTGGTCACTCGTCGCGTCACCGATCGCTACGTGATCGGCGCCGAGAACAGCCCGGACGCGTCGCTCGAGTACGTGCTCAACGACGTCGCCTATGCCGAGACGCAGCGCCACGAGCGCGCCTCCAGCGCATCGGGCAAGCGGCAGCTGAGCCGCTGGCGCGACCTGGCCGGCCGGCTCGGCCGGCTGAACGAGGTGGAGAAGCGGGCCGAGCTGGAGCGCCTGGTCGAGCACTACGCCCGCGACATCGTCGGCAACTTCAACCCGCGGGTCTATCGCTTCGCGAACGACGTGCTCCCCCCGGCTCTGTCCATGCTGTTCACGCCGGTGTCGAGCTTCCGCCAGGGCCTGGCCGCGCTCGACTCGATGTCCCGGCGGATCCAGGTCGAGGGCGAGCTCGAGGCGGTGCGGACGGCGTGCGACCTCGGCACCCTGGTGGTGACGCCGACCCACTCGTCCAACATGGACTCGATCGTGATCGGCCTCGCGCTCAAGCTGGCGCGCCTGCCGCCGGTCACGTACGGCGCCGGCAAGAACCTGTTCTCCAACCCGCTCATCAGCTACTTCATGCACAACCTGGGCGCGTACCGCGTGGACCGCCGGCTCAAGTTCGGCCTCTACAAGGACGTGCTCAAGGAGTACTCGACGGTCCTGCTCGAGCACGGCTATCACTCGCTGTTCTTCCCGGGCGGGACCCGCTGCCGCTCGAACGTCATCGAGCGCCGGTTGAAGCTCGGCCTGCTCGGCACCGGGCTGGCCGCGTTCCGCAACGGCGTCATGGCCGGCGCCGCCCACCGGCGCATCTACGTGGTGCCGACCACGATCAACTACCGCCTGGTCCTGGAGGCCGAGACCCTGGTCGAGGACTACCTGGCCGAGACCGGCAAGTCCCGCTACATCATCGAGGACGACGAGTTCTCGCGGGTCGGCCGCATCTTCGAGTTCGTGCGCAAGATGCTGGTCCACGAGGGCGCGGTGGTGATCCGGTTCGGCCGCCCCATCGATCCGTTCGGCAACGCGATCGACGACGCCGGCGAGTCGATCGACCGGTACGGCCGCCGGATCGACCCGTCGAGCTACCTGGTCGCGGCCGGCGGCCAGGTCGACGCCGACGAGCAGCGCGAAGGGGTCTACACCCGCCGGCTGGGCGAGGAGCTGTCGGCGGCGTTCCGGCGCGAGACCGTGCTCATGTCGACTCACCTGGTCGCGCGCGCGGTGTTCGACGCGGTGGTCGATCGCACCCGGGTCAGCGACATCTACCGGCTGCTCCGCCTGCCCGCGTCGGCGGTGGTGGTCGACCGCGAGGATGTCTGCCGCCGGGTCGACCACCTGCGCCAGCGGGTGGCCGCGGCCCCCGAGCTCGGCCGGGTGGAGGACCGCGCGTCCGGCATGTCGGCGGCCGACCTGCTCGACGACGCCCTGCGCGCGCTCACCACGTACCACACCTATCCCGTGCTCGAGACCTCGGGCGACCGCATCAAGGTCGGAGCCATGAAGCTCTGCTACTACTACCGCAACCGCACCGCGCACATCGGCGCGGACGAGGGAGCCGCCTGATGGGCGACCTGATGGGCGAGCAGCCCGCGCTCGGGATCGTCGGGGCCGGCGCGTTCGGGACCGCGCTGGCCGCGCTGGTCGGCGCCGCCGGTCACGACGTGGTGTTGTGGTCGGCCGCGGCCGACGTGGTCGACGAGATCAACCGCGAGCGGACCAGCCACGCCCGCCTGCCCGATGTTCGCCTGGCCGAGCGGGTGCGGGCCACGGTGGATCCGGCCGAGCTGGCCGCGCGCGCCCGCTTCATCGTGCTGGCGGTGTCGTCCACCGAGGCGCGCGAGCGAGCCCGCACGCTCGGCCAGGTGGTCGATGGGCGCCACATGCTGGTCCACGCGATCGGCGCGCTGGCCGGGCCCGACGACGCGCGCCTCAGCCAGGTGCTCGACGAGGAGACCCCGGCGCGGCGGATCGGCGCGCTGGCCGGGCCGGCCCTGCCGGCCGATCTGGCGGCCGGGCGGTTCGCCGCGATGGTGTGTGCGTCGCCGTTCGACGAGGTGACCCGCGAGGCGCGCCGCCTGCTCAACCTGCCGCCGACGCTGCGGCTGTACACCAGCCGGGATCTGCCCGGCGTCGAGATGTCGGCGACCCTGTCGGGCGCGTACTCGGTCGCGTTCGGCATGGCCGACAGCCTCGAGATGGGGCCGGGTCCGCGCGCGGTGCTGGTCACCCGCGTCGTGGCCGAGGCCCAGCGCGTGGTCACGGCGATGGGCGGCGAGTCGCGTACGTTCACCGGGCTGGCCGGGCTCGGCAATCTCCTGGTCCGGACCGCGCCCGGGACGGGTGATCACGCCCCCGGCTACCAGTTCGGGCGGGCGCTCGCGCGCGGCGGCGCCAGCGGGGAGCGCATCCCGGACTCGGTGCGCGCGGTCGGCGCCGCGGTCAGGCTCGCGCGCCGCCTCCACCAGCGCGCGCCGGTGCTCGAGGCGATCGCTCGGGTCATCGACGGCCAGGCCCGGCCCAGCGAGGCGGCCGCGGCGCTGTCGGACACGGTCGCCCTCGAGGAGTAGCGGCGATCAGGTCGGCGCGGCGATCTGGTCGGCGCGGCGATCAGGTGCGCGCGGCGATCAGGTGCGCGCGCCGCTCAGGTGCGCACGAACAGGCACAGGCCCTTGCGCACGCTGGTCTTGGCGCCCTTGTGCATGACGTGCCAGATGCGGCGGAGGCGGTCGTCCTTGACCTCGACCTCCTCCTCGTCTTCCTCGAACAGCTCGCCGCCCTCTTCCTCTTCGTCCTCGTCGAAGGACTCCTCCTCCTCTTCCTCTTCCTCCTCTTCCTCTTCTTCCGCCTCGACGAAGAAGTCCTCCTTCAGGCTCTCCAGCACCATGACGAGGGCGTGGGCCGAGCCGACCCGCATCCCGTCCACCTCGATCACCTCCTCGAAGTCGAGCGGGAGGTAGACGTCGGCCGAGGCGTCGTTGGCGTCGAGCCGGTCGAAGAAGTCGACCAGGACGTCGTCGTCGAGGTCGCGGTCGAGGATGATCGTCTCGGCGTGGTCGTCGGACGCCAGGGTCGGCGACCCGACCTCGGCCAGCGCGCGCTGGACCGCCTTGATCTGATCATTTTCGAGATGTTCGGAGAGGGTGCCGAGCTCGAGGGTGGCCATTGGTTTTGCCTGAATCGAGGAGCGAGCCGAGGGGGAAGGGCGATGCGAGGTGCGATCTAATCAAAGGGGGAGGGGTTGTCAAAGGCGTCCGCCGTCGGGATGCGCCGCCCTCCGCGCCGGCCCCGGATGCGCTACAGTGGAACAGTCCATGCAGCCAGCATCGACCGGCGAGCAGGGCGAGCGCGCTTCGCGATTCCGGCACGCCATCGACGCGCGGCGGGAGTGGATGATCCAGGTGCTGGCCGCGCCGTCGGACCGTCTCGCCGACGCCCTGTCGGCTGCCCCCAGGGCGGGCCTTTCGGGCGGCGCAGGCATCGCCGCGTGCGCCGGTCTTTCGGACACGTTCGACCAGGCCGTCGCGGAGCTGTGGGCCGGCGTCGAGGGCGGCCTGCCCGACGGCCATGCCATGTGCCTGGTCGCCACCGGCGGCTGGGGCCGACGTGAGGTGTGTCCCCATTCGGATATCGACCTCCTCCTGCTGGCGCCGCCGGGGCTGGCTGACGTCGCGCGCGACGCGGCCGAGCGGCTGCTCTACCCGCTGTGGGACGCGGGCGTGCGCGTGGGCCACGCCGTGCGCGACCCGTCGGCCTGCGTCCAGCTGGCGCGCGGCGACCTCGCCACCGCGACCGCGCTGGTCGACGCCCGCTATCTGGTCGGCCACCGGGGCCTGTTCGACGAGCTCGCCCGCGGCACCCGCCGCGCGGTCGCGCCGGGCGGCAACCCGAATCAGTTCGTGAACCGCCTGGCCGAGGAGCGGGCGCGCCGCCACGACCGCTTCGGTGACTCGCTTTACCTGCTCGAGCCGAACCTCAAGCAGGGGATCGGCGCGCTGCGCGATCTCTGCACCGCCATGTGGGCGGCGCGGGCGCGCTGGGCGGTCGGCGATCTCGACGAGCTGGTCGCCCAGGGCGAGCTGTCCGCCCGCCAGGCGGGCCTGCTAGCCGAGGCGCGCGACTTCCTGCTCCGCCTGCGCTCGCTGGTCCAGCTGCAGGCCGGGCGCGCGACCGACCAGCTCACCTTCGAGATCCAGGAGGCGATCGCGCCGCGCCTCTACCCGGACGCCCACGCGCCGGAGTCGCCGCCGCCCGCCCCGACGGTGCCGGCCGCGCGCGTGTCGGTCGAGCCCGCGGTGGCGCCGGCGGTGGAGGCGCTCATGCGCGACTACTACCTCCACGCGCGCGCGGTGGTGCGGGTGGCCGATCGCCTGCTCGAGGCGGCGCGGGTGCCGGAGCGGCGCAAGCCGCGCATCGGTCGGGTCGACGCCAGCTTCCTCCTGTGGAACGGGCAGCTGGCCGCGTCCGACCCGGCGGTTTTCCGCGACCGGCCGAGCGAGATGGTGCGCCTGTTCCGGGTCGCGCTCGATCAGGATGTCGCGATCTACGGGCACACCAAGGAGGTCGTGGCCGAGCGGCTCGCGGTGGATCCGGACGCGCTGGCCGGCGACGCCGAGGCCGCGCGTCACTTCCTGGCCGCGCTGTGCGACCTGCGCGATGGGCGCCAGCCGTCGCTGCTGGAGGAGATGCACCAGGTCGGCATGCTGGCCGCGCTCATGCCGGAGTTCGCCCCGTGCACCTGCCGGGTCCAGCACGACCTCTACCACGTTTACACCGTCGACCAGCACCAGCTGTACGCGGTGGCGATGCTGAAGCGGACCATGCGCGGCGAGCTGGCCGCGGAGGCGCCGCTCGCCACCGAGGTCGCGCGTGAGCTGGCCGCGGCCGGGGCGCCGCCCGCGCCGCTCCTGCTCGGCACCTTGCTCCACGACGTCGGCAAGCCGCTCGGCCGCGGTCACGCGGAGAAGGGCGCGCGGCTGGCGGCGGCGGTGGCCGGTCGGCTGGGCCTGAGCGAGGCGGACGCGGCGCGCACCGAGATGCTGGTCCTCCAGCACCTGACCATGGCGCACCTGTCCCAGCGGCGCGATCTCACCGATCCGGAGGTGGTGCGGCGGTTCGCCGCGCGGATCGGCGACGAGATCGCCATCGCCCAGCTCTACCTCCTCACCCGATGCGACACCGCGATGACCGCGCCGGGCAACCTGTCGGCCTGGAAGGACCAGCTGCTCGGCGAGCTGTACACCCGCGCGCGCGATCGCTGCCGCGGCGCGGCCAGCGGCGGCGAGCGCACCGACGGAGCCGACCGGCAGCGGGCGGTGGAGGCGGCCCGCGCGCGCGTGCGTGAGCTCTTGCCGGCCGACGCGCCGGCCCTGGCCGGGCTGGTCGACGCGCTCGACGACCGCACCGTGGCGGCGCTGTCGCCGCGGCAGATCGCCCGCCACCTGGCCCTGGTCCATCGACGCGCCCAGAACCGGATCGCGGTCGACATCGAGGTGACCGCCTATCCATTGAAGGGGCACACCGAGGTGGCGGTGGTCGCCGACGACAGCGGCGGCCTCCTGGCCCACATCACCGGCGTCCTGTCGGCCCACCGGGTCAGCGTCGACTCGGCGGTGGTGACCACGGTCGCGCCGCCGGGAGGAGGGCCGGCGCTGGTCCTCGACCTGTTCTCGGTGCGCGATCCGTACGGCAAGGCCATCGCGGCCGACGACTCGCGCTGGGACGCGATCCGGGCCGACCTCGCCCGCGTGGTGCAGCCCGGCGCCGAGCCGGGCGCGGCGGTGGCCGAGCTGCTCGACCGGCGGCGCAAGCGCTCGTCGCTGCGCCCGCGGGTGACCCCGGCGGTGGCGACCTCGGTGCAGGTGGTGCAAGACGCGTCGCTGGACTTCACCGTCATCGAGGTGGCCACTCGCGACCGGGTCGGCGTCCTGCACTCGATCACCCGCACCCTGGCCGAGCTCGGCCTCGACATCCACCTGGCCAAGGTGTCGACCGAGGGCGAGAAGGTGGCCGACGCCTTCTACGTGACCGACCGGCGGGCGGGGGGCGGCAAGCTGGCCGGCACCGATCGGGTCCGCGAGGTGGAGCGCGCGCTGCAGGGCGCGCTGGCCGAGCGCCCCGCGCGAGAGAAGTCGTGAGCGCGGTCGATACCCCGCCCGGCATCGCGTTCGCGGGCCGGGCCTCGGGTGAGTTCGGGTGCCGGCGCCGGCCGCGCCGCCTGGCCGGGCGCGTGTTCTTCATGGTCCTGGCCACCAGCGGGACCGCGGCGGTGCTGGCGGTGCGGCGCGCGCCGGCCCAGACGACCGAGCTCCTGCTCGCGGTCTCGCTCATGTGCGCGAGCGTGGCCGCGGTCGGCTACGCGGTGCGGCGCGCGCGCCTGCGGGTCGACGCCGACGGGGTGCGCTGGGGCTGGGACGACCTCGGCTTCCGGGTCACTCGCGACCACATCACCGCCATCCGGGTCTACCGCGATGCGGTCGCGATCGAGCAGCAGCGCGGGTCGACCTGGTACGTGTCCAGCCGCGACTGGGACCTGTTCGATCGGGTGCCGGGCGCGCTGCGCCGGGCCGGGCTGCCGCTCGAGGTCCACGACCGCCGGGCGCCGATTGGCGCGCGCCTGCAGAGCTACGGCGCGGTCCTCGACCTGCTCCTGGTCCTGGACGCGCTGGCCTCGGTCTTCGCGCTCGGGGTCGCCCTGGGCCTATGAGGGGGCGGCCGGGCGGTTTATAAACGATCCCGGCCGCGCGGCTCGGCGGCCCAGGTCCTCATGAACGCAGGCGAACCTCTGGTCCGGACCCTCCGCCTGGTCGCTCTCGCCGCCGGGCTGGTGCTGGCCGGCTGCTTCGTCGACGTCAGCCTGAGCGACTCGCGTCTGGTGTGCAGCGATGGCGACTGCCCGCGCGGCTTCGAGTGCGTGGAGGAGCGCTGCGTGCCGGACGGGCAGGGTGGGGCCGACGCAGGCGACCCGGCCGCGGACGCCAGCGACGGGCCGATCGTCGCCGACGGCGCCCCGCCAGCCGACGGCGCGGCGCTGCCCGACGCGGCCCCGCCCGACGCGGCCCCTCTGCTCTCGTGCGACGAGCAGTACGGCGGCGCGCCCGCCTACGACCTCTGCAGCGAGCAGGCCGACTCGTGCGAGTTCTTCCTCCTGGTCGACCCGGCCACGCCGTGCTCCGCGCACTGCGCGGCGATCGGCGGCGGCGCCTGCATCACCGCCTTCAACGCCGACAACACCGACCCGACCCTGGCCTGCGACCGCCAGAAGGAGACCGGCTGCGACGGGGCCAATGTCAGCCAGATCTGCGTCTGCTCTCGCTCGGCCGCCGCTCCCTGATCGATGCCCGACCCCGGCAAGCAGCGCAGCCGCGAGGAGCGGCAGGTCCTCACCATGGTGAGGTGGCTGCTCTACGTCGTGTTCGCGGTGCTCGGCTTCCTGGTCCTGCGGCTGGTCGGCCCGCTCATGACCCCGGTCCTGGCCGCCGCGGCGATCGCCTACCTGCTCGACGGGCTGCTCGACCGGCTGGCGGCGCGCGGGGTCAACCGGAGCCTGGCGGCGCTGGGTCTGCTCCTCGGATTCGCCGCGCTGGTGGTGGCCGTGGTGGTGGTGGTGGTGCCGCTGGTGTCGCGCGAGATCGCTCGCTTCGCCGGCGCGCTACCCGCGCTCATCGACCGCGCCGCGGCCTCGCTGTCCGACGGTTTCGGCGTCGATCTGCCGCGAAACTGGCGCTCGTACCTGCAGGGCCCGGAGCTGCGCGAGCTGCTCGAGGGCGCGGTCGGGCCGGCCTCGTCGATCGCGGCCACCGCGCTGGGCGGCGTGCTCGGCCTGCTCGGCTGGCTGGCCGAGCTGCTGCTGGTCCCCGTGTTCGCCTTCTACATCCTGGTCGACTGGGACCCGATCGTGGCGCGCATGCACGCGCTCGCTCCGCCGCGCCACCGGGAATGGGTGGGTGGCCTGGCCCGCGAGATCGACGGGGTGGTGTCGACCTGGGTGCGCGGCCAGCTCACCGTCATGGCGGTCCTGGCCGCGCTGTACGCGACCGCGTTCGCGATCATCGGCCTCCACCTCGGCATCACGATCGGCATCACCGTCGGTCTCCTGACCGTGATCCCGTTCCTCGGCACCTTCGTCGGCGCCGCGCTGGCGCTGCTCATGGTGCTGCTCGACTGGCAGGGCCCGGGGCAGCTGGTGGCGATCGCCGCGGTGTTCGTGGTCCTCCACCTGGCCGAGGCGGCGGTGTTGACCCCGCGCCTGGTCGGCAAGCGGGTCGGTCTGGGCGAGGTCGGCGCGCTGCTCGCGGTCCTGGTCGGCGGCCAGCTGCTCGGGTTCACCGGCGTGCTCCTGGCGGTGCCGATCGCGGCCAGCATCGCGGTCCTCATCCGCCGCGCGCTCGGCTTCTACCAGGACAGCACCTTCTTCACCGACGGCACCGAGCTGGTCCCGGTCGATCTGCCGCTCGAGCTGCCTCGCCTCGATCGACGCGGACCGACCCGACCGCTCCGGCGGCGCGCGCGCGATCCGGACACCGTGCCGGACCCGACCCCGCACCTCCACGTCGACCCCGGGCCGGATCGGATCGGCGCCGGCCGGCCGTCGACCGAGCAGGCCCGCGGCAAGGCCGGCGTCATCGAGCTCGATCGCAGCGGCGCGGCCGCGGCGGACCGCGCGCCGAGAGCCGTGCCCGATCCGGCACCCGAACCAGCAGGGCACGAGCCCGAGGGCGACGACGAGCCCGGCCCGACCAAGGAGTCCTCATGACCGACCCCGTGAACGTCACCGACCGCGACGAGGTGCGCTGGATCGAGCTCCGCCGGCCCGGGTCGCGCAACGGCCTCACCGTCGACACCAACCGCGCCCTCATCGCCGCCGTCGAGGGCGCGCCGGCCGCCGGCGCCCGCGCGGTCGTGCTGGCCGGAGCCGACGGCCACTTCTGCTCCGGCCTCGACCTCAAGGACGCGATGCGCACCGGGCCGCGCCCACCCGCCGAGCTCGAGCGCGACCTGCGCGCCTACTTCCACGGCCTCATCCGCGCGGTGCGCGCGTGCGACGCGCCGGTGGTGGCGGCGGTCGACGGCCCCGCGGTCGGCTTCGGCTGCGACCTGGCCCTGGCCTGCGACCTGCGCCTGGTCAGCGAGCGCGCCCGGTTCGGCGAGGTGTTCGTGCGGCGCGGCCTCATGCCCGACGGCGGCGGCACGTTTCACCTGCCGCGCCTGGTCGGCCTGGCCCGAGCGCTCGAGCTCATGTTCACCGGCGACGTCATCGACGGCGCGGAGGCAGCTCGCATCGGCCTGGCCAACCGCCTGCTGCCGGCCGAAGGGTTCGAGGCCGCGGTCCACGACTTCGCCGTCAAGCTGGCCAAGGGGCCGCCCCTGGTGATGCGCCGGATCAAGCGCGCGGTCTACGCCTCGCTCGACGGCGACCTCGACGCCGCCCTCGACCGCGAGGCCGAGGGTCAGCTCCAGCTGCTCGGCAGCGCCGACTTCGTCGAGGGCGTCAGCGCGTTTCTACAGAAGCGCGACCCGGTGTTCGGCGGGAAATGAAATGGACCGGCTGAGGCGAGATGACGCGCCGGCGCGGCGATCGAGGCAGATCCGCACGGTGAGCGCCGCGCGGTGAAGTGCCGCCCCGGGCGGTGACGCACCTCGGCCGGTCCGAAACCGGCTACGGCGCGCGGCGGCCGGGCCGCGTCGGATCGGGGGTGCGCTCGTCGTTGCGCGCGCTCCCCTCGACCTCTGGGTCTTCCTCGGCGATGTGCTTCTTGCCGTCGCGCTCGGCCTGGCGCAGCGCCTCGCCCCCGGGCCCATCCACGTCCTCGCGCGCCTTCTCGGCCGCCTGATCCGAGAGGCCCGAATGAGCGTGCTTCTCGACTTCCTGGTTGTAGCGGCGAGCCGCGTCGCGATTGCCTTCACCCTGGTTGTCGGGCTTGAACTTGTCTGCCATGGGGACCCTCCGTTCGAGGGATGGAGTTCAAGTCCCGTGCCGACGGGATGGGGCTCGATCGGGGCTAGATCCGGTCGCAGAACTCGATCCGCCGCGGGACCTTGTAGGGGGCCAGGTTGCGCGCGCAGTGGTCGATGATCTCCTCCGCCTCGCAGTGCGAGGTCGCCACCACTCGCGCGACCACCATGGAGCCGGCGAACGGATCCGACTCCAGCCGCGCCTGCGCCGCCTTCACCTTGGGGAACGCCTCCAGGCAGCCCTCCACCTCACCGAGCGCGACCCGCTTGCCCTCGATCTTGACCACGTCGTCCTCGCGTCCGGTCAGGTAGAGGCGGGCCGAGCGGTCGACCTTGCCGAGGTCGCCGGTGCGGAACCAGCCGTCGCCGTCGCTCTCGCCGATCCCGACCTCCTTGCGGACCCGCCCGTTCTCCTCCTTGAACGGCCCGATCGACAGCGGCGACAGCGCCGGGCTGCGCACCCAGATGACGCCCTGCTTGGCGCCGGCCGCGGTGGCGGTGGTGGTCGACGGCCTCCGCGACTTGGGCGCGGTGAAGCGCAGCTCGACGCCGTCCACGGTCTTGCCGACCGAGTCGGTGTTCTTGCCCTGCACGTCGAGCGCGACCACCCCGGTCTCGGTGGTGTGGTAGCAGGCGATGAGCCGCACGCCGTACTCGTCGAGCATCGACTGGGCCACGTCGGCCTCCAGCTTCGACCCGCCCGACAGGAAGCGCGGGTTCTTGGCCTTGAGCGCCTTGGCGGTGGGGAGCTTGGCCAGCTCGCGGTACATGCTGGGCGTCCCGGGCAGGACGTCGATGTTGTGGTCGCGGATGAGCTTGGCCACCCGGCGGGCGGAGATCTCCTCCTCGAGGAACATGGTCGCGCCGGTGCGCAGGGTGGGGAGCAGGCCCAGGTCCCAGCCGTACGCGTGATAGAGCGGCACCGCGACCAGCACGCGTGACTCGGTGTCGAACTCGAGGTTGGCGACCACGCTCTCCGCGGTGGCCTCGAGGTTCTCGGAGGTGCGAAGGACGCCCTTGGGGTCGCCCAGCGAGTCGGCGGTGAACAGGACGACCATCGCGCGCACGCCGAAATCCGGGTTGTCCTTCTTGAACACGCTCGACGTGAGCAGCGTGCCCTGCAGCCGGCGGCGGATCTCCGGCGCCTCCTCGGTGCCGACCAGGCCGGTGACCTTGGGGCGGATCTCCTCGATGCCGGGCGTGCCCGATCCGCCGGTGGCCTCGCTGCCGCGCGGGCGGGTGACCAGCGCGCGCAGCGGCGCGGCGGCCATGATGAGCTCGAGCTCGCGCGCGCCGGTGGTGGGATCGATCGGCACCGGGGTGATGTCGAGCTTGGACAGGGCGAGAGAGAGGATGACGAAGTCGGGGACGTTGCCGAGCATGAGCCCGACCCACGCCCCCTTGCGCAGCCCCATCGCGCGGAACTCTTGCGCCCGGCGATCCACGCGGTGGAGAAGTCCGCGCCACGACAGATAGTTGTCGCGGTACACCAGGGCCTTGTTGTTGCCGCGCTGGTCTGCGGCGCGATTGAGCCATTCGTAAAGAAGTGTCATATCGGTGGTGCGCTCCAGTCCCTGCCCGAGTGTTGCTCTGGACTTCCGATTCCGATTCCGTCGGGAAAGGACATTCTTCCGGGCGCCCGACTGTAGCAGGCACAGATATCACCAGCAAGGATACAACTCGGCGATTCTTCGAGGCTTTGTCTCACTCAAGGCACCCTCGTGAAAGGTGGAGACTCTTGATCAGCCGCCCGCCGTCGGGCTATCTCGAGAACGTGAACGACGGCGAGCTCCGGGCGCTGGAAGACAGGCTGGAGGGGCTGGCCGAGCGGCTCGGCCAGGTCGAGGACGGGCCGCGATCCGGGGACGCCTCGGGCGAGCTGGTGGCGGCGGTGCGCGACCTGTCCCGCGGCATGAGGCGCCAGGACCGCGTGCTCAGCCTCAACTCGTTCGTCGCCTACCTCCTCTTCACCGTGCTCCTGTGCGCGGCGTTCTTCTTTCTGTTCCGCGGCCGGGCCGACGACGTCGCGGCCGAGCGCGATCGCGCGGTGGCCGAGCGCGACGCGGTCCGCGTCCGCGCCGACGGGCTCGCCAGGCAGCTGGCCGCGCGCGACGCGGCCGACCGCGCGGTGGGCGAGGTGCTCGAGCTGCTCCGGCGCCGGCGCTACCTCGAGGCGATCGCCGCGCACCGCGCGCTGACCGAGGTCGCCCCGGCTCAGCGTCAGTTCCTGTCGGACGCGATCGACGGCGCGCGCGCCGAGCTCGCCGCCGAGGCCGCGGTGCGCGCGCGCCAGGCGTTCGACCGGCGCGACTGGGAGCGGGCGCGCGAGGCGGCCGAGGCGGGGCTGGCCCAGGCCGGCGAGGGCGCGGCGGCCGCCGAGCTGCGCTACCTGCTCGGCGCGTCGCTCGACCGGCTGGACCGCCCGGCCGAGGCCAAGGCCGCGTACAGCGCCTTCGTCGCCGGCACACCCGACCACGCGATGGCCGGGCGCGCGCGCCAGCGGCTGCACCAGCTCGAGCGAGCGGCCGCGTCGCCGCCGCTTCCGCCCGAGTGAGCCGCGGGTCGGGCCGGCGGCTCACTCGAGCCGGTCACTCGAGGGTGATGAGCGGGGCCGAGCCGAACGGCGACGAGAATCGATACGCGTAGCCGAGCGAGACGCCGAAGGTGGCGTGCGCCTCGTCGAGGCCGAAGTCGATCGGCTCGAGACCGTCCTCCTCGCCCGAGGCCGGACCGTACACGTTGTACGCCGGCACCACGCTGATCACGTGCTCGCCGGCACGTCCGAACACGTACGAGATGCCGAGCTCGGCGCGCCCGCCCCCGGCGATGAAGCCCTGTGACAGCTCCTGCGGCTGCTGCACCGACACCAGCGGGCCGACCAGCGGCGTCACCACCAGGTGCCGGCCGAGCGGCAGGTGGAGGAAGATGGCCGCGCCGATGTCGGCGATCACCAGGTTGTCGTCGACGTCCTGGTCCTTGGGCGCCAGCGCGCCGAACCCGAGCGAACCCTGCAGGCCGAGGCGGGCCCGCTCGCTCACGATGAAGCTGGCGAACAGGCGAAAGTCCGCGCCGCCGGAGCCGTAGATGTCGCTGTCGCCGCCCTCGCCGTCGCTGGCCCGGCCGGTGTTCACGTTGCCGAGCACGCCGATCGATCCGCCGACCGACCACTTGTATCCGCCGGTGGGCGCCGCCGCCCGCGCGGCGATGAACGGATCGGGACCGCCGGGGCCCGGCGCCGGTGGGCCGCCCCGCCCGGACTCGCGCCGGGTGCCGGCGACCGGGTCGACCCGGGCCGTCTCCTGGCCAGTGGACGGGCCGGCGGTCTCGCTGGTGGGCTCGCCGGTGGGCTCGCCGGCCGCGGGCTCGACGGCGCCGTCGCCGCCGCGCGCGCCGTCCTGGGCGGCCGCCTTGTCGCGCAGGGACGCGAGCGCCTTGCGGGTCTTGCCGATCAGCTCGGCGTCGGCGCCGGCCGCCTCGACCTGCTCGCAGGCCTGGATCGCGTCCTGGTAGCGCTCGAGGAAGTTGAGCGCGTAGCACATGTTGAAGAAGAAGCGGCCCTCGGGGCTGAGCGTGGCCGCCTCGCGAAACTTGCCGTACGCGCGGTCGTAGTCCTTGCCGGCGAACAGGCGCTTGCCCTCCTGGTTGAGCGTCTCGGCCTGCTCGGCCGGAGTCTGGGCCGAGGCCGGCGCCGCGGCCAGGAGGGCGGTCGCGAGCGCGACCAGCGTGACTGAGCGAGTCCAGGCTGACATGAGTCTCCGTGGGGACGGTCCCGGAGCGCATCTTGCCGCATGCCGGAGGCCCGGGCCACCCGGCCCCGGACGCGCCGCCCGCCTCGACGCGGCTCAGTCCGCGCGCGCCGGCCGGTGCGCCATCGCGACCTCGAGCAGCATTCGCGCGGCGGTGTGGCCCTTCAGCCACCACTTCTCCTGGTTGCCGAGCACGACCGAGACGATCACCTCGGGCCTGTCCGACGGGGCGAAGCCCACGAACCAGGAGAATCCCATGTAGCTGGGCGCGTCGCGGTCGAGCGAGCCCGTCTTGCCGGCGACCTTGATCCCGCGCAGCACCGCGCCCCCGCGCCGCTGGTGGAACGCGCGGTAGGCAGTCCCGCGCTCGGTGGTCTGCACCATCATCTCGGCGATGGTGCTGGCCACCCGGGCCGGGATCGCGCGCTCGCCCGGCACCGCGACCACGCGCCGACGCTTGCCGTCCTTTTCCACCACCTCGGCCACGATGCGGGGGGTGAGGCGCATGCCGCGGTTGGCAACCACGCTGGCCAGAATCGCGCCGTCCATCGCGGACAGCTCGCTCGACCAGAACCCGGCCGCGAACCGGGCCTGCTCGAGCGCGTCGTCGGGCACGCTGACCCGGCTCGCCTCGCAGTCGAGCGAGAACGACGCCGCCCGGCCGAGCCCGAACGCGCTGGCCGCGGCCGACAGCTTGCCGCGGTCGAGGAACTTGTGGGCCAGCTTGGCCACGATCGCGTTCTGCGACTCGGCCACGGCGAAGGTGAGATCCTGGCACTGGCGATCGCGGCGCGGGTCGTCCTCCAGGTTCGACGCGGCCACCTCGCGCAGCCCGCCGTGGAAGCAAACCGGCGAGCTCGCGCCCACCCCGGCCTGGAGCAGCGCCGCCGCGGTCACCAGCTTGAACACCGACGCGGCCGGGGCCCAGACCTTGGTCGCCAGGTCGTAGGCGCCGTCGTCGGTCGGTGGGCCGTGCTTGCGCCCGGCCAGGGCCAGGATGCGCCCGTCCGGCGCCATCGCGACGATCGCCGCCATCGGCGCGCGCGACAGGGTGAGGATCCGCTGGGCCTGCTTCTGCAGGGTCGGGTCGAGGGTGAGGCGGGCGCGCCGTCCGCCGTCGAGGCGCACCTCGTAGTGATCGCCGACCTCCGTCATGGTCGAGAGCGCGATGCGCCCGCGCAGCGCGGCGTCGCCGATCAGGATGTCGGGCAGCTCCTCGAGCGGCACGCGCTGATCGAGCCCCCCGGATCGCCGGTCGCTGCCGCGCTCGCCCGCCGCGGGATCGCTCCCGGCGCTGTCGCTCGCCGCCGGCGTGACCGAGGTCCCGTCGATCTCGAGCGCGGGCCTGGGACGATCGTCGTCGCCCGCCGCGATGCCGGCCGCGGCGGCCACCACCAGGCCGGACAGGACCGCGAAGCCGATGCGGCGGTGACGGATGGTCTGGTGGGACGGCGGGCGCCCTTCGAGCTGGACGCGACGGCGAGGGGACGGATGCGGGTGCTGCGGCGAGCCAGAGCGCGGCGATGTGCGTCGGTTCATGGTCCTCTGCGGGCGGCCCTCCATTCTGAACCACGCGGCGCGGGCGGCAAATATTTAACACTGTGGCGGCCAGCGAGCGGTGCCCGACGGGTGTGTGGTCGTCGGCGTGCCGCACTCCGGGGCGGATTGGCGGCCTGCGTCGATCCGGGGTAGGGTCGCTCGCCGTGGCCGATCGCAAGAATCGACTCAGCATCGATTGCACCAACCTCATGGCCGCCGGCGTTGCCGAGTGCGGCCTGTCCGAGAGCGACATCGATCGCTGGGCCGGGCCGGCGGCCGCCGCGGTCAACACCACCCTCGAGCGGCGCAAGCGGGGCGACATCGGCTTCCTCGACCTGCCCGACGACCGTCACCAGGCCCGCGCCGCGCTCGACTTCGCCGCCGCGCTGGACCCGGCCATCGACACGGTGGTCGTGCTCGGCATCGGCGGCTCCAGCCTCGGCCCGCACGCGCTCTACTCGGCGCTGGCCCGCCCGCTCGACCCGCTGCGCCCGCGCGCGCCCGGGATGCCGCGGCGCCTGCTGTTCCCGGACAACGCCGACCCGGCCACCTTCGCCGCGGTGCTCGAGGTGTGCCCGCCCGAGCGCACCATCTGGAACGTGGTCACCAAGTCGGGCGCCACCGCCGAGACCGCCGCCCAGCTGCTGGTCGTCTACGAGCACCTCGAGGTGGCCCTCGGCGCCGAGCGGGCCCGCAGCCGGCTGGTGGTCACCACCGATCCGGGGCGCGGCGCGCTGCGCCGGCTGGCCCAGCGCCTCGGCCTGGCCTCGTTTCCGATCGCGCCGTCGGTGGGCGGCCGGTTCTCGGTGCTGTCCCCGGTCGGGCTCCTGCCCGCGGCCTGCGCCGGGCTCGACGTGGTCGGCCTGCTCGACGGCGCGCGGGCCATGCGCGACCGGGTGCTCGCGACCGACCTGCGCGCCAACCCGGCCCTGTTCCTGGCCGCCGCGCTCGCCTGCCATCACCTCGACCGCAAGCGCCCGATGGTGGTCATGATGCCGTACGCCGACGCGCTCTACGACACCGCCGACTGGTTCCGTCAGCTGTGGGCCGAGAGCCTGGGCAAGGCGCTCGACGTCGACGGCAAGCCGGCCCACATCGGCCCGACCCCGATCGCCTCGCGCGGCGCCACCGACCAGCACAGCCAGCTCCAGCTCTACGCCGAGGGGCCCGACGACAAGGTGTTCCTGTTCGTCACCCCGGCCCAGCGCCCGACCCACCTGCCGATCCCGCGCAGCGAGCCGGCCGTCGCCGAGCCGGACGACTACGGCTACCTGGCCGGGCGCGACATGGGCGAGCTGCTCGACGCCGAGCTGCGCGGCACCATCGCGTCGCTCACCCGCCGCGGTCGACCCAACGCCACCCTCACCCTCGACCGGATGAGCGCGCCGGCGCTCGGCGAGCTGCTCATGCTGTTCATGGCCGCCACCGGCTTCGCGGGGCCCCTCTACCGGGTCGACCCGTTCGACCAGCCGGGGGTGGAGGAGGCCAAGCAGCTGGCCTACGCCGCGTTCGGTCGGACCGGCTTCTCTCACCTGGCCCCGGTTCTGGCCACGGCGCGCGAGCCGGATCCGCGCTATCGCTTCTAGAGATGAACCGCGCCCGCCCGTCCTCGCCCCGCACCTCGACCTGGCTGGTCGTCGCCGCGCTGGTGACCACCGCCAGCGCCTGCGCCCGCACCCGGGTGGTCGCGCCGGCGCCGGCCCCGGCGGGGCAGGTCGGCCAGTGCGCCGATCCGTCGCGCAACGGCGTGGTGAGCGCGCGGCCGCGCCTGTCGCGCGCCGACCGCGACCTCGACGGTGATCGCCGCCCCGAGCTGGTGGTCACCGACCGCACCCTTTGCACCGCGCAGGGCAACTGCTACTGGAACGTGTACGCCCAGGATGCGTCGGCCGGCTGCCAGCGCTACCTCGGCACCGTGGCGGCGTCGGTCATCGATCGCCTGGCCCGGCGCGGCGACGACGGATTTCACGACCTGCGCGGATGGTGGCAGATGTCGTCGGACTCGCGCGTCCTGCTCCAGGAATATCGCTATCGCCACGGCGGCTATCGCATCGTCGACACGATGCTGTGTCGGCAAGAGGGTGACGACCGGCTGCAGTGTGCGACGGATAGGTGATTTACAGCCTCGGGCCGGCGAAGGTACGCTGTCCGTAGGCGTGGAAATCGGCTCCTGGTGAGCGATACGGCTCGCAACAACACGGTCGTAACGGCCATCAGCCGCATCTCGGACCGCCCGGCGGGGAAAGAGGCGTGCCTGGTCGTCATCTACGGGCTCGACCTGGGCAAGAAGTACAACGTCGACCAGCCGTCGATCGTCATCGGTCGCTCGTCCCGGGTCGACATCCAGATCGACCAGGAGTCGGTCTCGCGCACCCACTGCAAGCTGCTCAACACCGGCAAGAGCATCATGCTGCGCGACCTGGGCTCGACCAACGGGACCTACGTCAACGACGAGCTGGTCGACGAGTACGTGCTGCGCGACGGCGACCTCATCAAGGTCGGGCGCTGCATCTTCAAGTTCCTGTCCGGCGACAACATCGAGAACGCCTATCACGAGGAGATCTACCGGCTCACCACGATCGACGGGCTGACCCAGGTCTACAACAAGCGGTACTTCATGGAGACGCTCGAGCGCGAGATGGGGCGGGCCCAGCGCTACCGGCGTGACCTGTCGCTGATCCTGTTCGACATCGATCACTTCAAGACGATCAACGACTCGTTCGGCCACCTGGCCGGCGATCACGTGCTGCGCCAGCTGGCCTCGGTCATCCGCCTGCGCATCCGGCGCGAGGACGTGCTCTCGCGCTACGGCGGCGAGGAGTTCGCCATCATCCTCCCCGAGATCGACCGCTACAACGCGCTGCAGATGGCCGAGAAGATCCGCGGCCTGGTCGAGATGGCGACCTTCCGGTTCGAGGACGCCGACATCCCGGTCACGATCTCGATCGGCGTGTCGTCGCTCCAGCCCGAGGTGACCGGGCCGGAAGAGTTCATCAAGCTCGCCGACGGCCACATGTACGAGGCCAAGGAGCAGGGCCGAAATCGCGTGGCCGGCTGAGCGCGGCTGGTCGGCTCAGCGCAGGCCGCCGGGGATGACCTTGAAGGTCGACCGGATGCGCTCGCGCCGCAGCGGCTCGAGCCCCGCCTTGAGGATGGTCGACTCCGGGCAGCGCTTGAGGCCGGCCTCGAAGGTGGCGACCGCCTCGTCCTGGCGCCCGATCGCGTCGAGGATCATCGCCTTTTCGCAGTAGAGATCCTCGAGCAGCCAGTCGTCCTCGTGGTTGAGGTGGCGGAACGAGCGCTCCACCGCCTTCAGCGCGTCGCCGTAGCGCTCGAGGTCGGCCAGCACCGCCGCGCGCCAGTAATGAGCCTCGGCCATCTTGGGGGCCCGGCGCACCGCCATCTCGATGGCGGCGAGCGCGGCGGTGTCGTCGTCGAGGGCGGAGAGGATCTGGCACTTCAAGATCCAGGCCTCGGGGTCGGACGGGCGAATTCGAATCGCGCGGTTGACCAGGTCGTTGGCCTCCCACAGATCGGCGGCGTCCTCGTTCCCTCCGAGGAGCGCGCGAGCCATCTCAAGGACGTCCTCGAACTCGTTCTCGTAGGTTTCCATCGCCGCAGGACCCTCGAGCGCACGAGAACGTCCACGAGCGGGCGTTCTGAAAGGCATGCTAGCCCGAAAGAGGGCCGGTCGCCACTGCGCGACAGGGCGTTCAGGTAAACGCCGAAGAGCCTCGCTGAGACAGTAAATCGCCAATCATGTCCTGGACTTTGGTCCGGACGGAGTCGGCCAGGCGGGCGACCAGGAGGCGGTCCTCGGCGTCGCCTGCCCCCGCCTGGGCGCCGAGGTCGATCGGCTCGCCGAAGCGGACCAGCCACTTGCTCGGGAGCGGCAGAAGGCCGGCCGGCCCGAGCAGGGGGAACAGCGGCGTGACCGGCAGGTGAGGCAGGCCCAGGAGTCGGGCCAACCATGTGATCTTGGCCAGCATCGGGGTCGCCTCCTCGGCTCCGACCACCGCCACCGGGATGATCGGCGACCCGGTCCGCAGGGCCAGCTTGACGAAGCCGCCCCGGCCGAATCGCTGGAGCCGGTAGCGCTCCCGGTAGAGCTTGCCGATCCCCTGGATGCCCTCCGGGAAGACGGCGACCAGCTGCTCCTCCTCGAGCAGCTTCTCGGCGTTCTCCGGGCAGGCCCGGACCCCGCCGAGCCGGTTCAGGAACGTGCCCAGGTACGGGAAATGAAAGACCTCGTCCTCGAGGAGGGGCCGGACCTGGCGGTGGGCCGGATGCTCCCTTTCGACCGCGCGCATCAACATGAGGGCGTCGTACGGCAGCGCGCCCGAGTGGTTGGCGACCAGGATGGCCCGCCCGGCCATCGGGACGTGCTCCACCCCCTGGCAGCGGGTGCGGAAGTAGCGGCGATAGAGGAAGTCGAGCGCCGGCTCGAAGCGCGACGCGTAGACCGGGTCGCGCCCCATCTCGTCGACCACCGCCGAGCGGTCGCGCATCGCGAACTGGCGGTAGCGGCGGAGGATCGACCGCAGCGGCGGGTTGCGGCGCACCTCGAGCGGGAAGACCGGGGTCAGCCGCGCGCGCACCCGGCGCTCGAGCTCGCGCACCTCGCCGGCGACCGACTCGATGTCGGGGAAGCGGGACGGGATCGGCGGGCCGTACGCGTTGTCGCGGACCTCGGCCTCGCCGCCCCACAGCTCGGGGCTGGTGAAGATGGCGTCGTGCGGGCTCTCGCCGGCCCAGGCCGGCGGGTCGAGCGCGTCGGGGACCGCGTCGAGAGGATCTCGTGGTCGGTCGCCGTCGCGCCAGTCGCCGTGGTCGGGCGGCGCGCCGCCGTCGCTCTTTCCGTTTCCGCCGCTCATGTCAGCCCTGCGCCCTCGCGATGTCGGGCTCGTCCTCGGGGGTGAGGCCGGCAAAGTCCTGGATGGCGCGCTGCACATCGTAGCGCGGACGGAAGCCCAGCAGACGCTCGGCGCGCGACCCGTCGGCCACGCACAGGTAGCGGAGGAAATCGAGGAAGGTGGGCGGGGTGGCGGCGATCTGGGTGGCCCACAGCGCGCGATAGAGCCGGCGGGCGACGAAGTGCGGCATCGGGACCGGCACCCTACCCATGAGCGCGAGCACCGTCGAGTAGGGCAGGACCCCGTTGCCGACGATGTTGAAGGCGCCGGAGACGTCGCGGTCGACCGCGCGCTTCAGCGCCTGGACCGCGTCGCTCTCGTGCACGAACTGGAGCAGCGGGTCGTGTCCCATGAGCACCGGGACCAGCGGGCGCGAGAAGAACCGAGTGACGTAGTTGGTCACCGTCGGGCCGAGCAGCGGCGCGAAGCGGAGCACGGCGACGGCCGTCTCCGGGTGCTCTTCGGCGTGGCGGGCGACCTGGACCTCGGCGCGGACCTTGTCGGTCACGTAGCGCGAGCCGGGCAGGCCGCGCAGCGGGGCCGTCTCGCTCAGCCAGTTGGGGTTTCCGGCCGACGCGCCGTACACCATCGTGGTGGACAGGAGCATGAGCCGCGCCGGCGCGGCCTGCGCGCAGGCGTCGAGCACGTGCATGGTGCCGACGTCCTCGAGCTCGTGGGCCCACGACGCGGCGTGGGTCGGGAACGACAGGAACGCGCCGTGGATGACGGTGTCGACGCCGCGGAGCAGCGCGGCGAGCTGACTGCCGACCGTCGGCACGGTGAGGTCGACCGTGTGATGCTCGGTCTTGATGAGGTCGGCCGGCAGGTCGGGGCGGCGGATGTCGAGCGCGAGCACGCGCTGGTAGCGCTGGTCGACCTCGAGCAGCTTGATGAGCTCGGTGCCGAGGTACGTGCACGCGCCGGTGATGGCGACCACGCGCTCGCGCTCCGGCGAGGTCTGCGGGCGTGCGCCGCTGTCTGCGTCAGCCCGCGTCATAGGCGCGGCTAGCCTAGCGACCCCTCGATGGCTGCGCAACCTGATGCGCACCTGTGAAGCCGGTTCTCGACGGTGGCGTGCTGTCACATGCCGGTGCTATGCCGGCTCGAATGGAGGCGGCCGTCGATCCGCGCGCGATCCAGGTCCTGGCGGATCACGTGATCGATCAGATCGCCGCCGGCGAGGTCATCGAGCGACCGGCCTCGGTGGTCAAGGAGCTGGTCGAGAACGCGCTCGACGCGGGAGCGAGGCAGGTCACGGTCGAGATCGATCGGGGCGGGCGCGAGCTGGTCCGCGTGGTGGACGACGGGCTGGGGATGACGCGCGAGCAGGCCCGGCTGGCGCTGGTCCGCCACGCCACCTCGAAGCTGCGCGGGCTGGACGACCTGGCCACGCTCCGCACGATGGGGTTCCGCGGCGAGGCGCTGCCGTCGATCGCGTCGGTGTCGCGCATGGTGTTGACCACCCGGGCCCGCGCGGAGGCCGGCCAGGCGGGGACCCGGATCGTCATCGAGGCGGGCAAGGTGACCGCGGAGGAGGAGGCGGGCAGCCCGCCCGGGACCCAGGTCGAGGTGCGCGACCTCCTGTTCAACCTGCCCGCTCGCCTCAAGTTCATGAAGGGGGAGGCGACCGAGACCGCGCACGTCGGCGAGACGGTGGCGCGGCTGGCGATGGCCTACCCGTCGGTGCATTTTCGCCTCCGGTCGCGCGGGCGAACCGTGCTGGACGCGCCGCCGCACCGGGACGGCTACGAGCGCGCGTGCGCGGTGCTCGGGCCGCGGATGGCCGGGCAGGGCGGCGAGGCGCGCCGGCTGCACCGGTCTGGCCGGCAGGAGGGTCGGGTCGCGGTCGAGGCGTTCCTCGGCGCGCCGGAGCTGGCCCAGACGACCACCCGGGGGATGCACATCTACGTCGGCCGCCGCTGGGTGCGCGACCGCGGCCTGGTCCACGCGGTCCTGCAGGGCTACGGCGAGCTGGTGCCGCGCGGGCGCTATCCGGCGGCGGTGATCTTCGTCGAGCTGGAGGGGGCCGAGGTCGACGTCAACGTGCACCCGCAGAAGCTCGAGGTCCGGTTCGCCGACGCGCAGGCGGTGTACGGAGCGGTCCGCCACGCGGTGCGCGACGCGGTGGCGCAGGCGCCGTGGCTGGGCGAGGCGACCACCTCCGGGTGGATCGCGGCGACGACCGGGATGGGGCGGCCGCGCGAGGAAGCGGCGCGCGGCGGGCGGGTGTCGGAGGTGGCCAGGGAGTACGCGGCGAGCCTGTCGCGATCGCTGTTCTCGTGGCGGCGTGCGGACGGCACGCCGACCGGCGGGCTGCCGGTGGCCGGGCCGGCGCGGAGCGAGGCGCGCTGGGGGCAAGAGGCGGGCGCGGGCGGCGCGACGACCGGCGCGGACGGCGCGGCGATCGATGGGCGCGGCGCGGACGCCGCGACCCCCGGCGCTGACGCCGGTCCCCGCGAGCCCGACGGCGCGGCGCGGTCGGACCGGCTCGAGCCGGGGCTCTTCTCCAGCCTTCGCTTCCTGGGCCAGCTCGACCGCACCTACCTGGTCTGCGAGCGCGACGGGGAGCTGGTCCTGGTCGACCAGCACGCGGCCCACGAGCGGGTCGCGTTCCAGCGCCTGCGCGAGCGCTACCAGAGCCGCGCGCTGCCCCGCCAGCAGCTCCTGTTCCCCCAGACGCTCGGGCTCGATCGGGGCCAGGCGGCGGTGGCGATCGAGGCGCAGGCGGCGCTCGACGCGGTCGGCTTCGAGATCGAGCCGTTCGGCGACGACCCGGGCGGCGGCTCGGCGTTCGCGGTCAAGTCGGTGCCGGCCGAGCTGCGCCCGGGCGAGGACCCGATCGCGCTCCTCCGCGAGCTCATCGACGAGCTGACCGAGCGCGGCGGCTCGCGCGCGGTCGACCAGCGGGTCGACTCGGTGCTGGCCACCATCGCGTGTCACTCGGTCGTGCGAGCCGGCGACGAGCTGTCGGCGCCCGAGGTCGAGGCGCTGTTCGCCTCGCTCGACGCGGTCGAATTTCGCGCCCACTGCCCGCACGGGCGTCCCGTACTCTTGCGCATCCGTGTCGACGAGATCGCCCGCCGCTTCGGCCGCACCTGAGCGCCCGCTCCTCCGCTCCGGCCGATCCAGCTCGACGGGAGGCCGGCGCCGCCGTGCGGCCTAGACTGGTCGTCGTGGTCGGACCGACCGCCTCCGGCAAGTCGCAGCTGGCGCTCGAGCTGGCCCGCGCGGTCTGCGGCGAGGTCGTCTCCGCCGACTCGCAGCAGGTCTATCGCGGCATGGACATCGGCACCGGCAAGGCGAGCGCCGCCGAGCGCGCCGCGGTGCCCCATCACCTGATCGACGTGGTCGACCCCGACGACCCGATGACCGCGGCGCGCTTCGCCGGGCTGGCCGACCAGGCGATCGCGGCGGCGACGGCGCGCGCGGCGCCGATCGTGGTCGCCGGCGGCACCGGCCTTTACGTGCGTGCACTCCTGCTCGGGCTGTTCTCCGGGCCGGCCGGCGATCCGGCGCTGCGCGCCCAGCTGACCGCCGAGGCCGCGGCCTCCGGCGGCGCGCCCGGCCTGTGGCAGCGCCTGGCGGCGGCCGATCCAGCGGCCGCCGCGCGCATCGAGCGGAACGACCTCCGCCGCATCGTCCGCGCCCTCGAGGTGCTCGAGCTGACCGGGCGCCCGATGAGCGAGCACCAGCGCCACCACGATCACCGCCAGGTCGAGCCGCGCTACCCGGCCCGCCTGATCGGCCTGTGCCCGGCCGATCGCGCCGAGCTCTACCGCCGCATCGACGCGCGCCTGGATCACATGATGGAGGCGGGCCTGCTCGAGGAAGTCCGCGCCCTGCGCGCGGCCGGCCACGGGCCGGATCTCCGCTCCCAGGCCGCGATCGGGTACGCCGAGCTCCACCGACACCTCGACGGGGTGCTCGCGCTGGACGACGCCCTCACCCTGGCCAAGCGGAATTCAAGACGTTATGCTCGCCGGCAGCTCAGCTGGTATCGCCGCGATACCGCGGTCGAGTGGCACGAGCACCCGTCGGCGGTTGCAATCGCGGACCTGGAGCGCTACCTAGTGGACCCCCGGTCTTCCTGAGGAATCGAGATGGCCACGCACACACTCAGCGAGCGCGAGATCCTCGATTTCGAGCGGCCCATCATCGACCTCGAGCGCAAGATCGACGAGCTGCGCGGGCTATCGACCGGCACCCTCGACTTCTCGGCCGAGATCCACAAGCTCGAGCAAAAGGCGCGCAAGCTGCAGCGCGAGGTCTTCGCCGAGCTCACCCCGCAGCAGAAGGTCCAGCTGTCGCGCCATCCGGCCCGGCCCTACACGCTCGACTACGTCCGCCTGCTCATGGACGACTTCATCGAGCTGCACGGCGACCGCTCGTTCCGCGACGACCCGGCCATCGTCGGCGGGATGGCCCGCTTCGACGACCTCGAGGTGCTGGTGCTCGGCCACCAGAAGGGCCGCAACACCAAGGAGAACCTGCACCGCAACTTCGGGATGCCGCGGCCCGAGGGCTATCGCAAGTGCACCCGGCTCATGCGCCTGGCCTCGCGCTTCGGCCGACCGATCATCTGCTTCATCGACACCCCGGGGGCGTATCCCGGCATCGGCGCCGAGGAGCGCGGCCAGGCCGAGGCGATCGCCAAGTCGCTCCAGGTGATGGCCAGCGTCAGGACGCCGATCGTCGCGGTGGTCGTCGGCGAGGGCGGCTCCGGCGGCGCGCTCGCCATCGGGGTGGCCGACCGCGTGCTCATGCTCGAGTACTCGATCTACTCGGTCATCTCGCCGGAGGGCTGCGCGTCGATCCTGTGGCGCGACCCGAGCAAGGTGGGCGAGGCGGCCGAGCAGCTGAAGCTCACCGCGCCGGACCTGAAGCGCCTGGGCGTCATCGACGAGATCGTGCCGGAGGCCGACGGCGGCGCGCATCGCGATCCCGCGGTCAGCGCGTCGCACCTGCGCTCGGTGCTGAAGCGCTGCCTGAAGGAGCTGCTCCAGCTCGGCGCCAAGGAGCTGGTCGAGCAGCGCTACCAGAAGTTCCGCGCCATGGGCGCGCACACCGAGGCGGCGCCGGCCAAGGAGTAGCCGGCGCCGAGGCGCCGCCAGCGCACGCCACCGCGGGGTACGTGCACCGGGCCGCGGGCGATCTATAACCTCAGGACCGGATGCTGCTGTTCGACCTCCTCCTCCTGTCGGTCATCGTCCTGACCGCGTACCTCGGCCCGATGGTGCTGAGGAGGCTGGGCCCCGGTCAGCGGATGTACGGCTGGATGCTGCTGGGCGACCTGGCGGTGGCGATCGCCGCGGTCGCGTCGCGCCGCACCGACGGTGACAGCGCGCCGGCCGATCTGCTCGGGACCATCGCGATCGGCGGGGGCGTGTGCCTGGTCATGGTGCCGCCGATCCTGCGCAGCCTGGCCCGCCGCGCGCTCCTGGCCGACCGGCTGCGCCTGGCCCGCGGGCTGGTCGACGCCCGCGAGATGCTCCAGCCCGGCATGGGCGCGCGCCAGGAGAGCGAGCTCATCTCGACCATCCTGGAGGTGCGCAGCGGCCAGGTCGAGGTCGCGGTCGGTCGGCTGCGCGAGCGGCGCGACCAGCTGGCCGAGCCGGCGGCGCGGCGGCCGCTCGACGAGCGCATCGTCATGACCTACCTCTATGCCCGCCGGTGGGACGAGGCGGTGACCTGGTTCGAGCAGAACATCCAGGGGCCGCTCATGCCGCTGTCACCGCAGCTGGCGGTCGAGATGGTGCGCGCGTACTGCGAGCGCGGCGAGCTGCTCAAGGCGGCGGCGCTGGTGGAGCGGCTGGAGGGCACCCCGTCGGCCCACGAGCCGATCTGGAGCCTGCTCATCCACCGGGCTCGCCTGGTGTTCCTCGCCTTTGCCGGCCGCACCACCGCGGTCGACGCGATCGTCGCGCCGGGCGGGCCGCTGGCCGCGATGCCGGAGTCGGCGCGTTGCTACTGGACCGGGATGGCGCGCCTGCGCGCCGGCGATCGCAGCGGCGCGCGACACTCGCTCCAGCGCTCGGCCGCGCTGTCGGGGCGCGACGACCGCTCGCGCGAGCAGGCCGAGGCGACCCTCGGCCGGCTCGACGATCCGGGTGTGGCGGGACCCCACGCGCTGCCGGACGACGTCAACGTGCTGGCGGATCGACTGAGCCGGCTGGCCGAGGCCCGGGCGCGCGGCGAGGCCGACACCGGCGAGGTCGAGGCGCCGTCGCGGCGGCGGGTCAGCCCGGCGCCCCGGCTGAACGGGGTGGGCTGGCGCGAGGTGCCAGTGACCAGCGCGATCGTGGCGGCCAACGTGCTCGTCGCGGTGGCGATGGCGGCGGTGACCGGCGACACCACCGACCTGGGCGCGCTGGTCCGGTTCGGCGCCAACGTGAAGAGCGCGACCCTGGCGGGCGAGTGGTGGCGGCTGGTCAGCTCCAGCTTCCTCCACGTCGGGCTGCTCCACCTGGCCGTCAACATGTACGGCCTGTGGGTGCTGGGTCGGCTGGTCGAGCAGTTCGTCGGCCGCTCGCGCATGCTGGTGGTCTACATGGCCGCGGCGGTGAGCGGGTCCGCCGCCAGCCTGCTGTTCGGCGGCCCGGCCACCTCGGCCGGCGCGTCGGGCGCGGTGTTCGGGTTGCTCGGCGCGGCGGTGGCCGAGCTGGTCGTGCACCGCAAGGTCTACCCGCGCCGCTGGAGCGGGTCGCTCATCGGCATCCTGGTCTTCCTCGGGGTCGCCCAGGTCGCGATCGGGCTCATGTATCCGATGATCGATCAGGCGGCCCACCTGGGTGGGCTGGCCGCCGGCGCCGCGTCGGGCGCGCTGCTGTCGCGCAAGCTGGCGATCTCGTCGCGGCGGTGGATGCGCGGGCTGGTCGCGCTGCTCGCGGTGGGGGCCGGCGGCGCGCTGGTCTACGGCGCGGTCGGCGTCGCGACCGCGGACTTCGGCGCGACGCTGGCGCGCTACCCGCGGGTGAGTCGGCTGGCCGGCGGCCTGCGGGTGTCCCTGCCGGCGCCGTGGGCGCGGGTGACCGATCACCAGGTCGAGGACTCCGGGCTGGGGCTGATGCTCTACCTCGAGCGGTTCGCCGAGCCGGCCTCGCCCGGGCTGATCGACGAGGTGATCGAGAAGCGGCGCGAGTGGATGCGGACCGAGGGCGCGCGCGAGCAGGGCCTGCACGACGCGCGGCAGGCGTCGGACGTGCGGCTCGCGCTGCCGGCGCCGTGGCGGTCCAGGGAGCTCGTCGTCGAGGAGGACGACGGGATGGGCGGCTCGCAGGAGCTTCGCATCGCGATCATCGGGCGCGGCGCGGGAGCCGAGGTGTGGCTGGGGCTCATCCGCTTCCCGAGCTCGCTGGGCGCCGACCTGGCGCCGACCATGGCCGCGGTGCTGAGCTCGGCGCGCGCCGAGGGGCCGGTGCCGTCCGAGCCGGCGCGGCACCGGTAGCGCAGGGCGCAGGGCAGGCGAGGGCAGGGCGGCGCGGCGCGAATCGCGCTCTCGCCGCGGCGCGCCAGTTTCTTCGGCCCGGCGCCGCCGCGCTCTAGGATCGCGCGGTGCTGCGCCGCTCGATCGCCGTCATCGCCCTCGGCCTGGCCGCGCTCGCCGGGGCTGGACGCGAGGCGGCAGCGGGCGACGCGGACGCGGCGTCGTGCCTGCGCGCGCTCGACCGCGAGGGCGTGTCGTACCGGCGGGTCTCGCGGCGCGGCATCGACATCGCGGTCGAGGTGCGCGGCGAGCTCGGCGGCGTCGAGTATCGATCCTACAACCGCGACCCGCTGGTGCTCGACTGCTCGCTGGTCTACTCGCTGGCCCGGGCCGGGCGGGGGCTGCGCGCGCGCGGGATCGAGCGGGTGAGCTACAGCTCGGCGTACCAGCGGCGCAACATCCGCGGCACCAGCCGGCCATCGCGCCACTCGTTCGGCCTGGCCATCGACCTCCACACCTTCGCGCTGGCCGGGGGCGAGACGCTGGCCGCGGTCAGAGCGGACTACGAGCAGGGCCTGGGCGACGCGTCCGATTGCGTCGGTGAGCCGCTGACCGAGCTCGGCGCGCTGCTCCGCGCGATCGAGTGCGAGCTGATCCAGTCGGGGCTGTTCCGCGTCCTGCTCACGCCGGATTACGATCCGGATCACTACAATCACTTTCACGTGGAGGCGCTTCCGTGGCCCGAGCGGGAGGATCCGCGGGACGATCCGGGGTGAGCGGTGGGTCGGCGTCCGCGCCGGCGACCGCGCCGGCGACCGGCCCGGCGACCGGGGCGACCGGGGCCTGGGCGCCGGTCGCGGCGCGCTGGCGCAGGTACGAGACGCGCAGCGCGACGTAGAAGCAGATGAACGACCAGCCCAGCCAGATGCCGGCCCACATCCACGCGCTGCCGAAGCTGGCCGCCGCCATGTTGTGGGCATCGGACACGCCGACCACCTCGCCGTTGATGACCAGCTGGGGGCGGAACAGGACCCGGATGTCGAGCACCGCGTTGACGCACGCCTGCGCCGCGACGAAGTTGACCACCAGCATCGAGACGTGCTCGCCGGCGAAGCGGCCGACCACGACGCAGGCGAGCGCGCCGATCGCGACCGCGCCCATTCCGAAGTCGTTGCGCACCCAGAGGAGCAGCGTCAGGGCCAGCGCGATGGCGAAGCCGAGCAGGATCCCGCGCGCGCGCCGACCGGTCTGGGCCACGACCAGGAGCCCGGCGCCGAGCGCCGCCGCGCCCATGTAGCCGGCGCTGGCGATCGCGGCGCGGCCGACGCCGCCCACGCCGCGCTGGGCGAACGCGATGCCGCTGGTGTCGCGGAAGATCTCGAGGTGGGAGAAGCCGGCCCCGGACAGCACCATCACCACGCCGTGCGACATCTCGTGCAGCCAGGTGGCCAGCAGCTTGAACGGGTACAGCACGAGCCCGCCGAACGGCAGGTTCCAGAGGAGCAGCGAGGCGAGCAGAGCGAGCACCAGGGCCCGCTCCTGCCGCTGGACGCGTTCGGCCACGCCGTTCCAGTGTAGCCCGACCTGACCGGCGCGGCCGGACCGCGCGCGCGGAGGCCGCGTCAGAGATCGATCAGCGGGCCGGGGATGACCTCGCCGCGCGGATCGAGCGCCAGGTGAGTGCCGTGGTGGCGATCGTGGCCGAACAGCAGCAGCCAGCTCTCGGCCAGCGCGCGGGCGTAGACGCTCTTCTTGCTGGCCAGGGTGGTCTCGACGTCTAGGTCGTAGGCCATGATCCACGGCAGCCGCACGTGGATCGAGGTCGGGACCACATCGCCGAGGAAGAGCGCGCGCTCGCCGCCGCCGTCGATGAGCACCGACTGGTGACCGCGGCTGTGACCGGGCGTCGGCAGCACCCGCACGCCAGGGGTCACCTCGGCCTCGCCGTCGACCACGTCGATGAGGCCGGCGGCGACCAGCGGGCCGATGTTCTCGTCCAGGTAGCTGGCCCGGCTGCGCTCGTGCGGGTGGAGCGCGGCGTCGAGCTCGGCGCGCTGCACGATGTGGCGCGCGCGGCGGAACACCGGCTCGACGCCCGACCCGGTCCGCCGCGTGCAACCGCCCACGTGATCGAAGTGGAGGTGGGTCAGCACGACGAAGTCGATCGAGTCCGGCTCGACCCCGATCTCGGCCAGCGCGACCGCCACCGAGCGATCGTGGTCGATGCCGTAGATCTCCTTCAGCCGGTCGGGGAACTTGTCGCCGTTGCCGCTCTCGACCAAGACGCGGCGACCGCCGATCTCGACCAGCAGGCAGTTGGTCGTGTAGGTGCAGCGGTTGTGCTCATCGCACGAGATGAGGCGGTTCCACAGGGTCTTGGGCACGACGCCGTGCATGGCGCCGCCGTCGAGGCGGACGTCGCCGCCGTTCACCATCGTGAGGGACGCGCTGCCGAGGGCCCGGGTCATGGTCGACCGGAACCGTAGCGCACCCAGAGGCCGAGCAGCGACCCGCCGAGCGCGCCGGCCAGCGCACCGACGGCGACGATCCACAGCCAGGTGCCCAGCTCGGTCGGCACCTCGCCGAGCGGGACCACGCCGAGCAGGACCAGCCCGATCGCGGCGACCGCGGTCTGGAGCGCGGCGACCCGGATCGCGCCACCAGGCCCTCCGCGCCGGCCCGGCCGCACCAGCGCACCCGCCGCGGCGCGCCCGATCCCGCCGGCCGTGATGATGGCGGGAAGCCCGGCGAACACCGCCACGAACGCGATGACCGTGTAATACGAGGCCTGCGGATCCCCGATCCCGACCACCCCGAGCAGGTACACCGCCAGCGCCGTCAGCGGCACCAGCGCGATCAATCCGAACACGGCACCCTTCAGGAACGCATGCGGCGGCGCCAGCGGCTCGTCGAATCCAGAAAGAGTGATCGGCCGTGTCCCCCGCACATCGGCCGCCTCCTCGCCCGGAGCCACGGCCGCCTCGACCGCGCCAACCGGCGCATCGCGCCCGGCCGAGGCATGAGCCGCGGCGACCAGCTCGGCGAGCGGTGCCGGGTCATCGGCCGGATCGGCGGGATCGGCGGCGGCGTCCTCGGCGACGTGGGCGGCGTGGGCATCGGCGAGGGCGGCCGCGAGGTCGCTGGTCAGGGCATCGGCGGCGACGGGCGGTGCGGCGTCGGCGGGGTCGTCGACATCGTCGGCGTGCGCTTCGGCGAGTGCTTCGGCGAGGGCCGCGGCGAGGGCGTCGGCGACGACGGGGGCCGCGGCGTCGGCGGGGAGCGCGGCGTCGGCGATTGCTTCAGCGAGTGCTGCGGCGAGGGCGTCGGCGACGACGGGGTGCCCGGCGTCGGGGTCGGCGGGGTGCCCGGCGTCGGGGTCGGCGTCGGCGTGGGGCGCGGCGTCGGGGTCGGCGGGGTGCCCGGCGTCGGGGTCGACGGGGAGCGCGGCGTCGGGGTCGGCGGGGTGCGCGGCGTCGGCGCGGGGCGCCGTCTCCCCGGTCGGCGCGGTCTCGGCCGCCCGTCCGGCACTGGCGACCGCGGTCGGCTCGGCGATGGATGGCCGCCTGGCAATCGGCGCCGCCTCGGCGCTCAACGCCGCCTCGGCGATCGGCGCCGCCTCGATCGGAGCAGGGGTGGCGAACCGGGGAGCCTCGTCGACCGGCGTGGCCTCGTCGAACAGCGGAGGCTCGTCGAGCGGCGGAGCGTCGTCGAGCGGCGGAGCCTCGTCGAGCGCCGCGACCCCGGCAACCGAGGCGGGCTTCGTGACCGCCTCGGCGCGAGCCCGCCAGGCGGCCTCGTTAGCGGGTGCCGCCTCGGCGACGGCGTCGCCGGTGCTCCGATTGCGGCGCCGACGGCTGCGGTCGAGGCGGACGGTCACGGCGTCCGCCACGGACTCGATCACCGTCGCATCGCCGACCGGTGCTTCGCCGACCGGTGCTTCGCCGACCGGGGCGAGCGGGGCGGGCTCGGCATCCGCTGCGGCCTGCACCGGGATCACCGGCTGGCCGTCGCGGCGCTTCTCTTCGTCCGGGCGCGCTTCGGCCGCGGCCTGCCTGGGTCGGGGCGGCGGGGCGCTGGGCCTTCGTTTGCGCCGGGATTTCTTGCTCATTGGCAATCAGATCGGCGAGTTGAGGGCGACGGATCGCCTCGCCGTCCCCCCCGGCAGGAAGCATCCCACAGCGCCTAACGTATCATGTCCGTCACCCGGGCCCCTGCCTCGGGGACCCCACGACGATGACCATCGGCACGAACTCATCGCGCGCCTATTCCGCCGCCCACTTCGTCCTCGAGCTCGACCAGACCGAGATCGCGGGCTTCTTCCGCTCCGTCGAGGGAGGGGGCATCAAGGCCGAGGTCCTCACCTACAACATGGGCTCGAATGCCGATCAGTGGCGGCAGCTCGGCAAGCCCAAGTACGACGACGTGAAGATCCAGGTCGGGATGTCGATGTCCCAGACCTTCTACGACTGGATCGAGTCGTTCTTCGCCGGCAAGGTCGTGCGCAAGAACGGAGCGATCCTGGCCGGCGACTTCCACTACAAGGAGCGCGCCCGCCGCGAGATGTTCGACATCCTCATCAGCGAGGTGGCGATCCCCAAGTTCGACGCGGGTGATCGCTCGCCCTGCTACCTCGGCGTGACCCTGGTGCCGGAGCGGGTCCAGTTCGCCGCCGGGACCCAGCGCGATCTGTCGCCGACCGTCACCTCGACCCAGCAGAAGCTGTGGACCCCGAACCACTTCGAGTTCGTCATCAGCGGGTTCGAGCAGGCCACGCGGCGCACCACCAAGATCGATGCGTTCAGCATCAAGCAGCAGATCCTCGAGTACCGGTCCGGCAACCAGCTCGACGCGGTCCGCGTGCCCGGGCGGGTGGTCTTCCCCAACCTCACCTTCTACGTCCCGGAAGCCGACGCCAAGCCGCTGAACGACCACTTCACCAAACGAGTCCAGCGCGGCGCGCCGCCGCCATCCACGCGCCTCGACGGCGCCATCACCGCCACCGACAGCGATGGCGCCCCGCTCTGCACGATCTCCCTGTTCGGGATCGACATCTCCTCGCTCGGCCCCGACAAGAGCGACTCGACCAGCCAGGAGATCAAGCAGGTGAAGGTCGACGTCACCGTCGAGAGCATGGCGTTCGCCTACGCCCAGGGCATGGGCCAGCTGACGTAGCCTCTCGCCCCCGCCGCGCGACGGCCGGTCAAAAACTTGCCACCGCGGATCCGGCCCGCGTAGGGTCCGACCATGAGCGCGCTCTTCTCCTCCGAGTTTCAGCCGGATCCCCACGATGCGCTCGATGTGCTGGCGTTCGTGCTCTGTCCGCTGGCCGCCTTTGCACCCGGCGCCGACGCCGACGAGATCGCCGCCGTCGCCGAGATGATCGCCCCGGCCAAGGAAGAGGCGATCCGCCGCTGGCAGGAAGCGCAGCGCGCCCGCCACACCAACTAGCCCTTACCAGCTCCCCGGCGTCCGGCGCGAAGCAGCGTCCGGAGGTGCGGTGGCCGCGGCCGGGGCCGCGGGCTATCATGCCCGCCCATGAGCGCCTCCAAGGTCGCGGTGCTGCGGGTCTCGCCCGCCACCATCCTCGAAGATGTCGACCGCCTGTGCGAGCTCGGCGGGGTCCGCGAGGCCCTGAAGCCGTCGACCACGACCATCCTCAAGGACAACATCTCGTGGCACTTCCCGTTCCCGGGGGCCAACACCACCCCGTGGCAGCTGGAGGGCACGATCCGGGCGCTCGCCGCGCGCGGCTTCGACGACCAGATCTGCGTGCAGAACAAGACCGTCGTCACCGACGCGTTCAAGGGGGAGGACCTGAACGGCTACGTGCCGGTCTTCCAGAAGTACGGCATCCCGGTCCGCTACAACTTCAAGCCGGAGGAGATGTCCTGGTCGGTGTACCGCCCGACCGCGCGGATGAACGTCCTCGACCAGATCTACCCGGAGGGCATCCTCATCCCGGACGACTTCCACGGCAGCAACATCGTCCACCTGCCGACGGTGAAGTGCCACATCTACACCACCACCACCGGCGCGATGAAGAACGCGTTTGGCGGCCTGCTCAACACCAAGCGGCACTACACCCACAGCTGGATCCACGCCACCCTGGTCGATCTGCTCGCCATCCAGCGCGAGATCCACGCCGGCCTGTTCGCGGTCATGGACGGCACCACCGCCGGCGACGGGCCGGGCCCGCGCACGATGCGGCCGGTCATCAAGGACGTCATGCTGGCGTCGGCCGATCAGGTCGCGATCGACGCGGTCGCCGCGGCGATGATGGGCTTCGACCCGATGTCGATCGACTACATCCGCATGGCCCACGAGCAGGGGCTGGGCAAGGGCCGGCGCGACGAGATCGAGGTGGTCGGCGACGTCCACCTGGCCGACGAGCGGTGGGGCTTCTCGGTCGGCGACAACGGCGCCTCGATGGTCGGCGACGCGCTCTGGTTCGGCCCGCTCAAGCGGTTCCAGAAGCTGTTCTTCCACACGCCGCTGGTGAAGCTGTTCGTCTTCGGGTCCGAGGTCTATCACGACTACTACCGCTGGCCGCTGCGCGACCGGCGCATCTTCGACGCCTGGCGCAGCGAGACCCGGTGGGGTCGACTGTTCGGCACCTACCAGGAGCGCGGCACTCTGGCCGACGTGAGCGGCGCGGCCGCGGCGTCCTGATGCTGCTCGGCCCGGACCGGAGCGCGCGCGCATGGCCGGGCTGACTCGACTCACCGACGGCGAGGTGGCCGGCCTCGCGCGCGCCTTTGGGCTGGGCGCGGTCACCGGGTGGGGTGAGATCCCGGCCGGGACGATCAACAGCAACCACTGGGTGGTGGCCGGCGGCCGGCGCTGGTTCCTCCGCATCAACGAGGACAAGAGCGAGGCCGACGTGCGCTGGGAGGCGGGGCTCGTCGACTCGCTGGCCGCGGCCGGGGTGCCGACTCCGCCGACCATCCCCGCCGCCGACGGCGCACCATTGGTGCGGCACCGCGATCGCTGGGTGAGCGTGTTCCCATGGGTGGACGGGGTGCACCGCGGCCCGGGCGAGGTGTCGGAGCGCGACGCGGCCGAGGTCGGCGCGGCGCTGGCCGCGCTCCACCGCGCCGGCGCCCCGCTGGCAGCCCGGATGGCGCGGACCGGGATCTACACCACCGGCCACGTCGCGGCCCGCTACGCCCGGCTGCGCGCGGACCCGGTCGCCGCCGCCGATCCGGCGCTGGCCGTCGCCCTGGACGCGATCGGGCGCGAGCTCGAGTGGCTGGCCGCGCGCGCCGATCAGCGCGCCGCGGCGCCGGGCGGGATCATCCACGGCGACCTCTTCCGCGACAACGTGCTGTTCGACGGCGCCGAGCTGGCCGCGCTGCTCGACTTCGAGCAGGCGTCGACCGGCGCGTGGGTCTACGACCTGGCGGTGTGCCTGAACGCGTGGTGCTACGCGAGCGAGCTCTCGCCCGTGCTGGTGCGCGCGATGGTCGACGGCTACCGCGGCGCGCGAGAGCTCGAGGCCGATGAACAGGCGCTTCTGTATGTCGAGGCGCGCGCGGCGGCGGTCCGCTTCACCGTCACCCGCATCACGGACGTCCACCTGCGCGGCGCCGAGCTGGAGGGCAAGGACTTCCGCCGCTTCCTGGCCCGCCTGGAGGCCTGGCGCGCGCTCGGCGACGAGGGGCTGGCCGGCTGGCTGCGGGGCGGATCGCGATGATGAGTGACTGTTTGTCACGGCCCGGCAACCGCGCCTGTCAAAGAGTCACGCCAGGTGACGCTGGTGCAGACCGCGCCGACTGCAATCCCGCTGCCTTGCACCGTCTGCCGTGCAGGCATCCCGCTTGCTCTGAGGGCAGAGGTCTCATGGCCAAGACAGGTTCCCGGACGATCGCTGCCGCGCTGCTGCTCGCCGCCCTCGCGCTCGGCGCCTGCGGCGGCAGCGTCACGTACATCCCCGGCACCAAGGTGCCCCGCAACCAGGAGAACCAGCAGCTCATCGATCGGATCGAGGACTACCGCATGGCGGTGGAGCGCAAGGACGCCGCCGCGCTGGTCCTGATGGCGTCGAAGCGCTACTGGGAGGACGCCGGCACCCCGACCGGCACCGACGACTACGGCTACCAGGGACTGCAGGAGATCCTGACCGGGCGCTTCCAGCGGGTGAAGGCGATCCGCTACTCGATGCGCTACATGAACGTGACGCGCTCCGGCGATCGCGCCTACGTCGACGTCCTGGTCGACGCCAGCTTCACCGTCGAGGACGCGCGCGGCGAGGACTCGCGCGCCGACATGCGCGACCAGAACCAGTTCATCCTCGAGTGGGACGGCCGGCACTGGCTGTTCCTGAGCGGGATGTAGCGCGGCGCGCCCGCCGCGGGGTCGCGCTCAGCGCGAGGCGGTGGCCGGCGGCGTGGCGGGTGGGCCGCCCGGCGCCGGCGGCAATCGCCCGCCCGATCGCCTCCAGTACAGGCGCTCGAGCCAGTCGTAGCCGAACAGGCGCGTCACCTCGGGCTGATCGGCGGCGGTGAGGATGACCGCGGCGCGCTCGACCGAACCGTAGTCCCCGGCCTCGTAGGCCTCGGCGGCGAGCAGCTCGGCGCACTCGCGGATGATGAGCGGGTGGCCGAGGCCCAGGTCGATGGCCCGGCGCAGCTCGCGGGCGGTCTCGACCGGCGCGCCGCGGCCGCTCTGCACCCGGCCGATGAGGTAGTGGGTGACGGCGAGGTCCGGCTCGGCCATGGCGGCCGCCGCGGCGCGGCCGAGCTGCACGACCGGATCGATCGGCGCGTTCGGGTCGGGCGGCCACAGGTACGCGCGCAGGGCCGGCCCGGCCGGACCGGCGTGAGAAGCCGCGAAGCGCTGGACCGCGACCTGGCGGGCCTGATCGTCCTCCATCGGGAGCAGCGCGGCGCGCTCGAGCGCCTCGGCCAGCGCCTTGTCGTCCTTGCGCGCGGCGGCCAGCTGGGCCAGCGCGAGCAGCGCGTCGGCCCGCACCGTGCTCGACATGCCCTCCTGGTCGTCGGCGAGCTTGCGGTAGATCGCCGCGGCGTCGTCCGGGCGGTGGGCCCGGAACAGGAGCTCGGCCAGCTCCATCAGGTGGCGGGGCTCGTCCGGCACGTCGGCGCACAGCGAGCGGGCGACCTCGATCGCCTCGTCGAGCTCGCCGCGCCCGGTCAGCCGGCCGAGCCGGCCCAGCTTGTCGGCCACCGCGTGCGGGCAGGGTCGCTCGAAGATGCCGCCGCGGCGGAACCTCTCGCGCACCTTCTCGCGCGCGGGCGCCGTCACGTCGAGGCGGGCGACCATCGCCTGCCAGTCGGCGGCCAGCTGGTCGCGCGAGCGGCCGTAGGCCAGCTCGAAGTCGCCGCCCGAGCGGTAGAGCGCCTGGAGCGCGGGGGCCCCGTGTCGGTCGAGCAGGAAGCGCACGAACGAGCCGGTCACCGTGTAGCTGCGCGCCGACGAGAACGCGAAGAATCCGGGCGAAAGCAGGCGCGCGAGCGGCGGCACCATGCCCATGTCGGTCATCGCCTTGACCGCCTGGTGAGGCGTGAGCGTGCGGGTGAAGTGATCCGGCCAGTCGGCGGCGACCGCGATCCCCTCGATGAGGCCGGCGTTGAAGAAGACCGGGAGCCCGAGCACGCGACCGGCGCTGACGTGGAACAGCGGGTCGCCGAACAGACCGGCCACCGCGTGGGCGATCTCGTGGCGAAGGATCTGGTGCGGGAAGGGCGCGTCCTGGATGTAGATCTCGCGCCGCCACGGCTTGGCCATCTGCACGTTGCGCGCGCCGATGAAGCGGGCCTTCTGCTCGGAGCTGGCGAAGTAGTACGAGGTGATCCGCCAGGGCGGCGGGGCCACCCCGAGCGCGCGGACCACCTGGGCCAGGCGGAACTCGTGGTCCTCGGCGATCATCGCGATGTCGCGCTCGATGGCGCCGCCGCGCGGGTAGAGGATGACGAAGTGGGCCGTCTCGACGCGGCCGTTGAGCTCCTCGGCCAGGTCGGCCTTGCCGACCGAGAAGCCGAGCGCGCCGGCGTTGACGCGGAGGACCAGGGCGAGCCCGAGCGCGAGCACCGCGCTCACCGCCGCGGCCCAGCGCACCCCGACCGGCCGGCGCCGGTGCAGGCGGAGTGACGCGGTCGGCGCGTCGATGAGCGCCGCGGCGAGCCCGAGGAGGCCGACCAGGAGCGCGATCTGATGCAGGCGCGACCAGGCCAGCGGCGCGCCCAGGCCGATCTCCTCGTCGTAGAGGTTGCCCGGGAAGTAGCCGACCAGCGGGTTGTAGCTGAACACCGGCGGCGCGGCGTAGAAGCGCCACAGCGAGTGGAGGATCAGCGCGACCAGGACCAGGTAGGGGAGGGCGTTTGAGAGGACCCGGCGGCGGCCGGCCGCAAGCCCGCAGAGGACGCCGATCCCCGCGCTCCACAGCGCCGACAGCACGGTCAGCGCGCCGTAGCAGATGAAGCCGAACGGCCAGTCGCAGGTGCGCACGCGGAGGCCGTTGAGCGCGATGACGACGAGCGGCAGCACCGTGGAGGCGATCGCGAGCAGCCCGGCCGCTGCCACCAGCGAGACGATCAGGTGAACCGGGCGGGCGCCCGGCCGTGCCGGCGCGCTCCGCACGCGGCGGGCGAGCGACCCACCCAGATCGGCGGCGGCGACGCTGGCGGCCAGCGCCATGACGAACGAGAACTCGAAGCCGAGCACGCCGAGCAGCGGCATCGTGGCCAGGACCACGGCGACCACCACCAGCAGGCCGCCGAACACCCACGAGCGGGGCGAGCGCAGCTGGGCGGCGAGCGCGGCGCTGACCCGGGGATCGAGGAGCTGGGTCAGGCGGGCCAGCGGGCTGGCCTCGTCCGGGCGAGCGGGCGTGGGCTCCATCGCGCGGGGACGCTAGTACGGGCCCGGTTTGACCGGACGCTCGCCCTCGGTCCATGATCCGGTCGATGTCGGCTGACGACGGCGAGGATCGGAGGTTCGATCCTCGCGAGGCGATCGAGCTGAAGGTCGAGTACGAGCGCCTGAACGCATTCTTCGCAGATTACACGAAGAACATCTCGCGCGGCGGCACCTTCATCCACACGCGCAAGCCGCTGCCGGTAGGAACCGAGTTCCTGTTCCAGCTGTTCGTCCCGACGCTGGAGGGGCCGCTCGAGATCCGCGGTCGAGTGAAGTGGGTGGTCGAGCCGGGCCGCGACGGCACACCCGACGATCCGCCGGCCGGCATGGGCATCCGCTTCGTCTATGCCAGCGACGAGGAGCGCCGCCAGGTCGAGCGCCTGGTCGAGCGCCTCATGGTCGACAGCCTCGGCCACATGGTCTACCGGAAGCTGATGGCGCAGGGCCGCGAGCAGGACTGAAGCGCGATCGCGGGCCCTACGGCGTGGCCGGGGTGAACAGCTCGAGCGCGCCGACCGGGGCGCCGTCGGCGTCGGTGCCGCCGGCGACCAGGATCTGCCCGTTGGGCAGGGGCAGGGCGATGGCGCCGCGGCGCGGGACCACCAGCGGCAGGGACGCGATCGGCTCGAGGCTGGCCGCATCGAACAGCTCGGCGTCGTCGACCACGGCGCCGGCTTCGTCCACCCCGCCGGCCACCAGGACCACCTCGGCGGTGGCGGCGATGGCGGCCTCGGTGCGCCCGGTGGCCAGAAAATCGGCCCGTGGATCGAGGGCGCGGTCGTCCGGGTCGAACAGCGCGGCCGAGCGGGTCGGGACACCGTCGATCGCGCCGCCGACCACCAGGCCGCGCCCGTCGGGCAGCGTGATCACCGCGTGGCCGGTGCGCCGCGCCTCGTCGGGGGCGTCGAGATCGGCCCAGGCGGAGCCGTCGTAGGTGACCGCGCCGGTCTCGCCCACGCCGGCGCCGGCGACCAGGATCGCGGCGGTCGCGTCGCTGCCGACCCGCGCCGCGGCGCCGTCGGCGGTCGGCGGAGCGTCGGGCCACTCGCCGACCTGCGCCCTCAACCCGTCGATCTGCGCCGCCGGCGTTCCGGTCACCAGGAACGTCTCGCTGGTGACGAGCACGCTGGCCGCGCCGGCCCGGGCCAGGTTGCCGTCGCTGATGAGCGAGGTGTAGGCGCCGGCCGGGGCCACGCTGGTGTTGAAGGCCCAGCCGTCGGCGCTCTCGTCGCCGTCTCCGTCGAGCCCGCCGAACACGTAGACCAGATCGGTGACCCCGCGGATCACCGTGGCCGACGCGCGCGCCTCGGGCAGGCCGAGGCCGACCTGGAGCTGGTGGTCGTAGACGTTGTAGATGACCAGGTCGGCGCGGGGCGCGCCGTCCGCGCCGCGCCCGCCGGCCAGCACGGCGCCGTAGGCGAGCAGCGCGCCGCCCATCTCCGAGCGAGGCGGATCGAGCGCGACCGGCGCCTCGGCCATGCTCTGCGGCGGCGCCAGGTAGAGCGCGATCGACGCGTCCACCGCCGAGACCGGCAGCGGCGCGCTCCGCGCCACGGCGATCCGCTCGCCGGCGCCGTCGAACCCCTCCAGGCTCACGCGCGCGGCCGAGTCCTGGGCGTCGATCTCGAGATCGATGGCGAGCTGGCCGTCGGCGCCGCGTTCGGCCTCGACCACGGTGGGCGGGTCGCTCACCACCACCCGGACCCGCTGGATGCGCTCGAGCAGATCGCTGTCGGGGGCGGTCACCAGCGAGACCCGGAGGGTGCCGACCTCGCCGCCGCACCCGCCGAGCGCCGCGGCCAGCGCGATCGCCGCCCCGGCTGTCGCCGCTCGGGTCATCGGACCAGCGCCTCCACCGCCGCGCGGGTCGCGCCGCGCAGGCGCAGGGTCTTGCGCCGCGAGGTGTCGCCGCGCACCACCTCCACCTGGGTGCGGCCGAGATCGAGCGCGCGCGCCACCGCCTCGACCACCGCCCGGTTGGCCGCGCCGTCGACCGGCGGCGCGCTGACCGCGACCACCAGCCGGTCCTCGCGCACCGGCCCGATCCGCGGCCGCGACGCGCGCGGCTGGACCAGGACATCGATGAGCAGGTCGCCCCCGTCGCTGCGAAGGTTCATCGGCGATGAACCTACGGATTGCCGTTGCCTCCGCCCGAGCGCCCGAGCTCGCGCGAGCGCAGGGTGGCCGCCTCGACCGCATTGATGAGCGTGGTGCGCAGCCCGCCCTGCTCGAGGGTGTGGAGCCCGGCGATCGCGGTCCCACCTGGCGAGGTGACCATGTCCTTCAGCTGGCCCGGGTGTCCGTCGGTGTCGAGCAGGAGCTTGGCCGATCCCATCACCGTCTGCGCGGCCAGCTTCTGGGCGGTGCGGCGCGACAGCCCGACCTTGACCCCGGCGTCGGCCAGCGCCTCGAGGATGAGGAAGATGTAGGCCGGGCCGCTGCCCGACAGCCCGGTCACCGCGTCGAGCTGCGACTCGTCGAGGATCTCCGTGATGCCCACCGCGTCGAACACGAAGCGGGCCAGGGCCAGGTCGCCGTCCTCGGCGTGCGAGCCGCGCGCGATCGCGGTCGCGCCGGCGCCGACCACCGCCGGCGTGTTCGGCATCGCGCGGATGACGCGCGCGCCGCCCGGCAGCCGCCGCTCGATCGCCGCGGTCGGCACGCCGGCGGCCAGCGAGATGACCAGCCCGCCGGCCTGGATCACGTCGGCCACCTCGCCCAGCACGCGCTCCATGATCTGCGGCTTCACCGACAGGACCAGGATCTGCGACTGGCGGGCCAGCTCGCGGTTGTCGCCGGTGACGCGCACGGCGTAGGCGCGGGCCAGCTCGGCCATCCGGTCCGGGCGCGGCCCGGACGCCCACACGCGATCGGCCGGGACGTGGCCGCCCTGCACCAGGCCGCGGATGAGCGCCTCGGCCATGTTGCCCGCGCCGAGAAAGCCGATCGTCCTGCCGAGATTCATCCGGCCCAGACTACCCGATGTTGAAGTCCTCGCGCTCCCCGACCGGCGCCCCGCCGCCCCCGCGCAGTCGATCGATCCGGAACCGATCGAAGATCTCGTGGCGGGCGCCGCCGGTCAGCCACTCGGCGTAGTGCTTGCCGACCGCCGGCGCCATCATGAAGCCGTGGCCGACGAAGCCGCAGCAGAGGTAGAACTCGGCTGCCTCGGGCGCGCAGCCGAGGATCGGGTTGCCGTCCGGGCTCATGTCGTAGGCGCCGGCCCACTGGCGCAGCACCTTCACGTCGCCCAGCCGCGGGACCACCGCGCACAGCCGGCGCGCGTAGGTGGTGAGGAAGCGAAGGGTCGATCGCGTGGAGTAGGTGACCTCGGGCGGCAGCGACACGCCCCCGACGATCTCGCCGCGCATCGACTGGCTGAAGTAGAGCCCGCTGTTCAGCTCCGACACCATCGGGCCGAGGAACGGCTTCAGGGGCTCCGACGAGCAGATCTCGTGGCGGATCGGGTAGGTCGGGAGCTCGACGCCGACCATGCGCGCGACCTCGGGCGACCACGCGCCGGCCGCGGCCACCACTCGCCGCGCGCGCACCGTCCCGGCGGTGCTGGCGACCGCGAAGCCGCCGTCCGCCTCGCGCTCGATCGAGCGCACGCCGGTGAAGGTGTAGATCTTCACCCCCATGTCGGCGGCGCGCTGGGCGTAGCCCCACAGGAACGGCCACGGGAACAGGATCCCGTCGGACGGGTTGAACGACGCGGCCAGGATCCCGGTCGGGTCCAGCTCCGGCACGATCTGTCTCGCGCCGTCCTGGTCGAGCATGCGGGTCGGCAGGCCGAGCCGCGCCTGCAGCGCCGCGTTGCGCTCGAGCCGCGCCACCTCCGGCGCCGAGCGGGCCAGGAACAGGTAACCGCCCTGGCGGAACCACACGTTCACGCCCAGCTCGACGGCGAACGAGCGGCACAGCTCGACCGACTCCTGCATGAGGCGAACGTTGTGCGCGGTCGACCACTGCTGGCGCACGCCGCCGCCGTTGCGACCGGAAGCGCCCTCGGCCAGGTAGCCGCGCTCGAACACGACCACGTCGGTCAGCCCGCGCGCGGCCAGGTTGTACGCGATGGAAAGGCCCATCACGCCGGCGCCGATGATCGCCACCTCGGCGCGGGCCGGCAGCGGACTGGTCGCGTCGATCGCGGCCACGCGGCCGCGCGCCCCCGTCGGTCGCGGTCCGGCCAGGCCCATCAGGGCACCGCCTGGTGCACTAGCCGTCCTCGTCGTCGGCCACGTCGCTGGCCGCGTCGGGCGAGCCGGCCAGCAGGCGCAGCGGGGTCGGCGAGATCGGCGAGCGCGCGGTGAACGGCTCGATCGAGGCCGGGTCGCGGCCGCCCTCGCTGGCCAGGATCGACGCGATGAGGCCGTGGCACTCCTTGCCCTGACACGGGCCGGTGCCGAAACCGGTGTAGCGCTTCACCTCCTCGATGTCGGCGTAGCCGAGCGCGATCGAGTGGCGCACGTCCTTCAGGGTGACGTCCTCGCAGCGGCAGACGATCACCTTGCCGCGACGCCGCTCGCCCGCGCTCACCGCGCCCCCGCGCCGGCCGCCGCGGCGCGCCCGGCCCGGGTCCCGGCCGCCGCCGCCCGCTCTGCCGTGGTCGCGCCGCACACGTCCCCGCAGGCCAGGATTCCGGCCACGCTGGTGCGCCCGTCGCGGTCGGCGACCACCGCGAACCCGCCCTCCGACGGGCGGAGGTCGACCTCGCAGCCGTGCTGTCGCGGCCCCTCCGACGCGGGCGAGGGCGGGGCGGCGACGGCGACCATGTTGCACGGGACCCGCCGGACCTGGCCGTCGGCGCCGGCGACCTCGAGCGCGCTGACCCAGACCCGGCCGCGCGCGGCGAGGATCTGCTCGCGTCGCTCGTCGACGGTGACCACCTCGGAGCCGGCGGCGACCAGCGCCGCGGCCAGCGCGTCGGTCTGATCGCGATCGGCGTCGCGCCCGATCACCAGGCACACCCGGCCGGCCGGCGCGACGCCGTAGCGCACCAGCAGCCGCCCGACCGCGCGCGCCGCCATCACGCCGGGGCGATCGTTGTTGGCGAACAGGAGGGTCTGCGCGTAGCCGCCGGTGGCGTAGACCACCTGGCGCGCGCGCACCCGGGTCAGGCGATCCGGCCCGGCCAGGAGCAGCACGCCGCCGTCCTCCGGATAGTGGCCGATGAACGTGGTGCGAAGGAGCGCGCGCGCGCCGGCTCGCCGGGCGGCGTCGGCCCGCCCGGCCGCGTCGCGCGGGCCGTGGCGCGGATCGGCCAGCAGGCTGCCGCCCGGCCGATCGTGCTCGTCGCACACGACGGTGCGGGCGCCGGCCGCGGCGGATGCCTCGGCCGCGGCCAGCCCGGCCGGTCCGCCGCCGACCACCAGCACGTCGACCTCGAGCTCGTCCCACGCGGGCGATTCGCAGGCGGTCGCCGGCTCCGGCGAGCCGGGCAGGGTTCCCAGGCCCGACAGCTGGCGCACCACCTTGCTCACCACCTGGTTGAGCAGGCGCGAGCCGGTCATGAGCGTATGGTGGTTCATCCCGTCGGGGAACAGCCAGTCGACCGCGCCCAGCACATCCATGTCGGGTGATGGGTAGGCGTTCTGACCCTCGACCGACAGCCCCTCGGCGCACGGCTCCATGCACGCGCGCAGGTTGGGCACCCCGCCGATGCGCATGAGGCACGCTCCGCAGTGCCCCTCCAGGCAGAAGAAGCTGCGCGGTCGGTGGTACTTGAGCGATCGCGAGAGCACGCCGGCGCCGCGCGCGTAGAGCGCCACCGCGATGTTCTCGCCGGCGAACGCGCGCACCGGCTCCCCCTCGCAGCGGAGGCTGACCGCCTTGCCGCGGTCGAACTCAGGGAGGCGGTTCCCTGCCATCTCTCGCGCTCGTGTCGCGCTTCAGAACAGCGCAGACATAGCAGGGCCATCGTGCGCGCGAAAGCTCGATAGACCGGTTCCACGCGATTGAAAGTCCTGGGCGGGTCGGATACTGTCGCACTCCCGAAAAACATTGGAGGAAGTCGAAAGCATGGCGACTCCGACGAGGCCGTGTCCCTACTGCGGAGCGGCGGTCCTCACCACTTCGCCGCACTGCGGGAACTGCGGCCGACCGGTCCCGACCGCCCCGCAAGCCGCCGGACAGGGGCAGCCGGCCAAGACGATCTTTGGATACCAGGCACCTCGCACGCCCGGCCAGCAGGCAGGAGGCGGAGCGCCGCGATCTCCCACGCCAGCGACGGGGGCGCCGACCCACGGCGCCAGTCCGGCGGGATTGCCTGGACCACAGCGACATCCCTCCACCCAGCAGCCGCCCGGTCACGGCCAGCCGGCTCAGCAGGGCTACAGTCAGCAGCCGGGGCAGGCGGGCTACGGCCAGCAGGGCTACGGTCAGCAGCCGGGGCAGGACTACGGCCAGCCGGCCGCGCCGCAGCAGGGCTATGGCCAGTCGCCATCGCAGGGCTACGGGCAGCCGGCGGCGCCGCAACCGGGCTACGGTCAGCCGGCATCGCCGCAGCCGGGCTACGGGCAACAGGCGTCGCCGCAGCCGGGCTACGGGCAGCAAGCGTCGCCGCAGCCGGGCTACGGGCAGCAGGCGTCGCCGCAGCCGGGCTACGGTCAGCAGCAGGCGTCGCCGCAGCAGCCGGGCTACGGCCAGCAGCAAGGGGCGCCGCAGCAGGCCGGCTACGGCCAGCAGCAAGGGGCGCCCCAGCAGGCCGGCTACGGCCAGCAGCAGGGGGCGCCGCAGCAGCCGGGTTACGCCCAGCAGCAGGGGTCGCCGCAGCAGGGCTACGGCCAGCAGGCGTCGCCGCAGGCGGGCTACGGTCAGCAGCAGGCGCAGCAGGGCTACGGTCAGCCCGCGGCGCAGGCCGGCTATGGCCAGCAGCAGGCGTCCCCGCAGCAGGGCTACGCTCAGCAACCCGCGCACGGCGGCTACCCGCAGCAGCAGGGCTATCCGCAGGCGCAGGGCTATCCACAGCAGCAGGGCTATCCGCAGCAGGCCGGCTATGGCGGCGCGCCGGGGCACGATCCGCTGGCGGGGCTCGCGTCGCGCCTGCCGCAATCGAAGCCGGGCACGCTGTTCGGCATTCCGCTGGCGACGCTGCGCGATCCCGGCGTCCAGCGCAAGGCGCTGCTCGTGGCCGGCATCGCGCTGCTCGCGACGATCGCGCTGCCGCTCAGCCTGAGCCCGACCACCTTCGTCTTCTCGAAGTACTACCCGAAGTTCCGCGGGCTCGTCTGGCCGATCCTGGTGGCCGCCTCGTACCTCCTGGTCGCGGCGGCGCCGCCCAACCTGCGCCGGAGCATCCCGCCGCTGGTGCTCCAGTGGCTGCCGTTCGGGATGTCGTTCATCTCGCTCGGCATCGTCGGCTGGGGAGTCCTGGGCGGCGGCGCGGCGCTCGGCGGAGCGTTCACCGTGTTCCAGTGGGGCTATCCGGTGCTGGTGTTCGGCCTGCTGGCCAGGCTCAGCAACCCCGACGACATGATCGCGCGGTGGATCATCGGGGCAGGCGCGCTCATGGTCGCGCCCGCGCTCATCAGCTCTCTCGACTGGGTGTTCGAGTTCGGCCTGCCGGCGATGGCGATCGTCACCAACCTCATCACGTTCCTGGTGATGCTGATCGCGGTGGCGTGCGTGGTGTTCGTGCCGACGCCGCAGCAGGTGCCGGCGCTGCGCTCGGTGGACGCGTTCGCGCCGCTGGTGACGGCCATCCTGCTCCTCTGGATCCCGCTCATCCTCGTCCTCGCGCTCATCGACGGGCTCTCGCACGGCGGCGGCTCGGCGGTCCTCCTCGGGGTGGTGCGCTCGGCGATCTACACGTTCTCCTTCTTCGGCATCCTCATGATGACCGCACCGGACGCGTACGACGAGGCCAAGCGGCTGTTCGCGGGCGGTGGGACCAGCGCCGGGCCGGGCGGCCACGGCGGCGGCTATCCGCCGCAGGGCGGAGGCTACCCGCCGCAGGGCGGAGGCTATCCGCCACAGGGCGGGGGTTATCCGCCGCAGGGCGGAGGCTATCCGCCGCAGGGCGGGGGCTGGCCTCCCCCGGGCCAGGGCGGCCGGTAGCCCGGCTCGTCAGCGAGGAAGACGGAAGAAGCACGACGCCGCCGGGAGACCGGCGGCGTTTTTTCATGGGCGCCCGGCGCCGCGCGCGCGTCACGGTTCGGGGCTCCCACGCGGCGCGAGCGCGGTCGCTCCGTCTACACTCGGCGCGTGTCGCAACCAACGACCCGCTCGCCGATCGTCCTGGCCTCGGCCTCGCCGCGCCGCCGCGAGCTGCTCGAGCGGATCGGCGTCGCCATCGAGGTGATGCCGGCCGACGTCGACGAGACTCCCGTGCCGGGCGAGCCGCCGATGTCCTATGTCCGCCGCGTGGCCGGCGCCAAGGCCGCCGCGGTGGTCGGCGTCGCGCCTGGCCGCTGGGTCCTGGCCGCCGACACCGTGGTCGAGATCGACGGCGTCATCCTCGGCAAGCCGTCCGGCCCGGGCCAGGCGCGCGAGATGCTGGATCGCCTGGTGGGCCGCACCCACCGCGTCATCACCGCGTTCGCGCTGCGCGGCCCGGCCGGCGAGGAGATCGCGCGCGACGTCGCCACCGAGGTCGTCTTCCGCGCGGCGCCGGCCGACCAGATCGCCGCGTACGTGCGCGCCGGCGAGTGGCGCGACAAGGCCGGCGCCTACGCCGCCCAGGGCATGGCCGCCGCGTTCGTGACCGAGGTGCGCGGCTCGTTCACCAACGTGGTCGGGCTGCCGCTGGTCGAGGTGCTCGACGAGCTGGTCCGGGCCGGCGCGGCCGCGCCCGACTTCGAGCGCGGGGTGCCGGCGTGACGACGGAGGAGCCGGCCGATCGCGACCTGGCCGGGCGGGTGGCGTCGGTGCGCGAGCGGATGGCCCGCGCGGCGGGCGCGGCCGGCCGCGACCCGGCCTCGATCGAGCTGGTCGCGGTGTCCAAGCTCCACCCGGCCGCCGCGGTCGCCGCCGCCGCTCGGGCCGGGGTGGTCCACGTGGGCGAAAACTACGCCCAGGAGATGGTCGGCAAGATCGACGCGCTCGCCGCCGACCCGGCCTGCGCCGGGCTATCCTGGCACTTCATCGGCCGGCTCCAGCGCAACAAGGCGAAGCTGGTGGTGGGGCGAGCGGCGGTCATCCACGCGGTCGATTCCATCGACCTGGCCCGCGAGATCGCGCGCCGCGCCGCCACGCCCCAGGCGATCCTGCTCGCGGTCAGTGCCGCCGGCGAGGCGCAGAAGACCGGCGCCGACCCGGAGGCCTTGCCCGAGCTGCTCGCGGCGGTCGGCGAGCTGCCCGGCCTCGACTGCCGCGGGTTCATGACCATGCCGCCCTGGCCGGACCGGCCCGAGGACAGCCGCCCGTACTTCCGCGCCCTCCGCGATCTGCGCGATCGTCTGGCCAGCGCCGCCCGCCCGCTGCCGGTCCTCTCGATGGGCACGACCGCCGATCTCGAGGTCGCGGTGGAGGAGGGCGCCACCCTGGTCCGCGTCGGAACGGCGATATTCGGGGCCCGTCCCGCCGGTGACGGCTGATGCGGTTTTTCGTAGAATCGCTCCCCCATGTCCGGTCATAGCAAGTGGTCGACCATCAAGCGCAAGAAGGCCCTGGTCGACGCGAAGCGTTCCAAGGTCTGGACCAAGGTCATCAAGGAGATCCAGGTCGCCGCGCGCATGGGCGGCGGTGACGTGAACGGCAACCCGCGCCTCCGCATGGCCCTCGACAAGGCGCGCGGCGCGAACATGACCAAGGACGCGATCAAGCGCGCCATCGAGAAGGGCACCGGCGCCGGGGGCGGCGCGAACTACGAGGACGTGGTCTACGAGGGCTACGGCCCGGCCGGCGTCGCGCTGGTGGTCGAGTGCATGACCGACAACCGCACCCGCACCGTCGGCGAGGTTCGCCACGGGTTCGAGAAGTTCGGCGGCAACATGGGCGCGACCGGCTCGGTGTCGTGGATGTTCAAGCGGCGCGGCATCATCCACGTGCTCAAGGAGGCGGCCAGCGAGGATCGGATCATGGAGGTCGCGATCGACGCAGGCGCCGAGGACGTGCGCGACGAGGTCGAGGTCTGGGTGGTCGACTGCGACCCGCAGCACTACCTGGCGGTACAGGACGCGCTGGGCAAGGCCGAGATCTCCGTCGAGAACGCCGAGATCGACAACATCCCGGAGACCCGGATCACCCTCGACGCCGACCGCGCCGACACCATGGCGAGGCTGATCGGCTACCTCGAGGACCTCGACGACGTGCAGAACGTGTACGCCAACTACGATGGGCCCGAGGAGGCGGCGGACGCCTGAGGTCGGCCCGCGCGCGGCGCCGGGCGGGATCGCGCCGGTTACTTGCCGCCGTCAGAGGGCGGGCGTAGCGTCGGTGCCATGCGCGTTCTCGGGGTGGACCCGGGCAGCCGCGTCTGCGGCTACGGAGTCATCGCGGTGGACGCGCCGCGGCGCTATCGCTATGTCGAGTGCGGCGTGCTGACCGCGCCGCCGCGGGCGCCGGCCGAGGCGCGGCTGGGTGAGATCGCGCGCTCGCTCATCGAGCTCATCCGCGAGGTGGCGCCGGACGCGCTCGCGGTCGAGGACGTGTTCACCCACCTCAACCCGCGCTCGGCCCTGGCCCTGGCCCAGGCGCGCGGATCGATCCTGGCGGTGGCCGGGATGGCTGGCCTGCCGGTGTTCTCGTACGCGCCGGCGCGGGTCAAGAAAGCAGTGACCGGCCGCGGCCGGGCCAGCAAGGACCAGGTCGCCAGCATGGTGTGCGTGCTGATCGGCCTGCGCAGCACGCCGAGGGCCGACGCCGCCGACGCGCTCGCGGTCGCGATCGCCCACGCACACGCCCACGGACTGGACGGGAGCCCATGATCGGCCACCTGCGCGGCACTCTGCTCGAGCGGCGCGGCGCCGCCGTGCTCATCGACGTGAACGGCGTCGGCTACGAGGTGACCATGTCGGATCACAGCCTCGGTCAGGTCGGCCTGCCGGGCAGCGCGCTGGCGGTCCGCGTGTTCACCCACATGCACGAGAACCACATCGCGCTCTACGGCTTCACCTCGGCCGAGGAGCGCGATCTGTTCGATCTCCTCATCACGGTCAAGAACGTGGGGCCGGCCTCGGCGATCAAGATGGTGACCGGCGGCGCGACCCCGACCGACATCGCCAGCCTGATCGCGGCCGGCAAGACCTCGGCGCTGCAGAAGCTGCGCGGGGTCGGCAAGAAGACCGCCGAGATGCTGGTGGTCGAGCTGCGCGATCGCTGCCAGGAGCTGCTCCAGATCTGGGGCCACGACGGGGCCGCCCCGGACACCGGCGCAGAGCCGGCCGCGGTGGTGCGGGCGCCGGTCAGCGCGCGCCCGCCGCTGCTGGAGGACGTGGCCAGCGCGCTCGGTCAGCTCGGCTGGCGCTCGGTCGAGGTGGACAAGGCGGTGGCCGGGCTGGCCCCGACCCCGGACGCGACCCTCGAGGGCCTGCTGCGCGAGGCGCTGCGCCACATGCCGAGGTAGGAGAACCGATCCATGGCACGCCAGGTCCACGAGGAAGCAGCCCACGCCGAGGGCGAGCTCGCCGCCGTCGAGCGCGGCAGCGAGCGCGCGCTCATGGTCGCGCTGCGCCCGCGCAACTTCACCGAGTACATCGGCCAGCGCGAGGTGGTCGACAACCTGAAGGTGGCGGTCGCGGCGGCGCGGCAGGGCGGGTGGACGCTCGACCACTTCCTGTTCGCCGGGCCGCCCGGGCTGGGCAAGACCACGCTGGCCCACGTCATCGCGACGGAGCTCGACGTGCGCCTGCACGTGACCAGCGGGCCGGCCATCGATCACAAGGGCATGCTGGCCAGCCTGTTGACCGGGCTGGGCGAGGGGGACGTCCTCTTCATCGACGAGATCCACCGGCTGACCCCGGTGGTGGAGGAGAACCTCTATCCGGCGATGGAGGACTTTCGCTTCGACCTCTTCATCGGCGACGGTCCCCACGCCCGCTCGGTGTCGATGCAGCTGCCGCGCTTCACCCTGCTGGGCGCGACCACCCGCATGGGCCTGCTCAGCTCGCCGCTGCTCGACCGGTTCGGTTTCCACTGGCAGCTCGGCTACTACACCAGCGACGAGCTGACGTCGATCATCACCCGCTCGGCCGGGCTGCTCGGCCTCGCGGTCGAGCCGGACGGGGCGGCCGAGATCGCGCGCCGCTCGCGCGGCACCCCGCGCATCGCCAACCGGCTGCTGCGCCGGGTTCGCGACTTCGCCGAGGTGGAGGGGAGCGGGGCGGTCGGCCGCTCGATCGCCGCGTTCGCGCTCGAGCGGCTGCGGGTCGACCAGCAGGGGCTGGACGCGCTCGACCGCTCGTACCTGTCGGTCATCATCGACCGGTTCGACGGCGGTCCGGTCGGGATCGAGGCGATCGCCGCGTCGCTCAGCGAGGAGCGCGGCACGCTGGAGGATGTGGTCGAGCCGTTCCTGCTCCAGGCCGGCTTCATCGCGCGCACCTCGCGCGGCCGGGTCGCCACCCGCGCGGCCTACGACCACCTCAAGATCCCGTGTCCCGACCGGGCGCCCACCGGCGCGCAGGGCCGGCTCTTCTAGAATCAGGGCCTGGATCGCGCGGCGCCCGGCCCGGCGGTGCGGCTCAGCCGGTCGGCGCGGATCCTTCGTCCTCGTCGTCGTCGTCCTCGGGCTTGCCGTCGCCGGACGGGGCGATCGGCGGCGGGCGCGTGATGCGGCAGCGGCTGACCCCGTGGCCCTCGACCTCGATCACCTCGAGGTCCAGGCCGCCCCAGCTGACCCGGTCGCCGACCTCGGGCGGGCGATCGAGCTCGGCCAGGACCAGCCCGCTGACCGTGTCGACCTCCTCGTGCTCGAGCGGGATGTCGAAGTGCTCGCCGACCTCCTCGACCCGGACGGTGCCGGCCGCGACCAGCGCGCCGCCCGGCTCCTCCCAGCGGTCGGGCGGCCCGGCGGTGACCTCGTCCTCGATGTTGCCGACCACCTCCTCGAACAGGTCCTCGGTGGTGATGAGCCCGTCGGTGCCGCCGTGCTCGTCCATCACCACCGCCATCTGCGAGCGCGCCCGCCGCAGCGTCTCCAGCACGGTGTCGAGGGTGGCGCTGCCGGGTACGAACGGGATCGGCCGCACGTCGCTCTGCCGGATGGTCCGTCCCTCGGCCAGCCGGCGGATGAGGTCCTTGATGTGGACGGTGCCCACGATGTGGTCGAGGTCGTGGGCGTAGACCGGGTAGCGCGTGTGCGGGGCGGCCCGCACCACCCGGTTCACCTCCTCGCTGGCGGCGCCGGTCTCGATGCCGAGGATCTGCACGCGCGGGATCATCGCCTCGCGCGCGGTCGTCTGGCCGAAGTCGACCAGCTCGGCCAGGACCTGGGCCGACTGCGGGCCGAGCAGTCCCTCCTCCTCGCTCTCCCACACGATGTCCTGCAGCTCCTCGGCGGTGTACTGCTGGGCGCCGAACCGGCGCTCGATGCCGAACAGGCGCAGGAGCGCGTTGCCGATCAGGTTGAGCACGACCACCACCGGGTAGAACGCCAGCTCGAACGCGCGCATCAGCGCGGCCAGGCGCAGCGCGGCGCGCAGCGGATCGGCCAGCGCCACCGCCTTGGGCATCATCTCGCCCAGGACGATGTGGAGGAAGCTGAGCAGCAGCACGGCGAGCGCGCCGGCCGCGCCGTGCGAGAGCAGCCAGGTCGGCCCGCCGGTGCCGGCGAGGAGACCGTGCAGCCAGGTGGCCAGCTGGCTCTCGCCGTACATGCCCAGGGCCAGGCTGGCCCCGGTGATGCCGAGCTGCGCGGTCGCGATGTAGCGGTCCTGGCGGCGCGGATCGCGCGCGATGCGGGCCACCGCCACCGCCCAGCGGTTGCCGGTCCGGGCCTGCTCGCGCGCGGCCAGGGGCGGCGCTCCGATCACCGCGAACTCGGCGGCCACGAACAGCGCGTTCAGGCCGATGAGCAGGGCGATGACCAGGATGGCGACCGGATCCATGGCGGTCAGCGCCCCCGCCGCCGGCGAATGTCGCCCTTGAGCTCGTCGGTGAAGGCGCCGAACACCTCGCTCAGCACGTCCTCCAGGGTGATGAGCCCGACCACCGCGTTGCCCTCGCCGACCACGAGGGCGAGCTGGGTCCGGCGCTCGCGCAGCTGGACCAGGACCTGATCGGCCGTGGCGTGGGCCTGAACGGTGACCACCGGTCGGACCAGGTCGACCACCGTGCGCACCGTCTTGGCCTCCATCTGGCGGAGCAGGACGTCCTTGGTGTGGAGCACCCCGATCACCCGGTCGAGGCCGCCGCGGTGCACCGGAAAGCGCGTGAACGGGGACTCGGCCACCAGCTGGACCACCTGCGCGGCCGGGGTGGCCACGTCGATCGACACGATCTGCGTCCGCGGCACCATGAGGTCGCGGGCGCGCCGCACGCCGAGCCGGAGCGCGCGCCGCAGGCGGCGGCGGTCCTCCACGTCGAGCTCGCCGTCCGACGCGCTGTCGGTGAGGATGAGGTCGATCTCGCCCGGCGAGTGGACGTGGTGATGGCGGGTCGAGCGGACCCGGAACAGCTTGAGCAGCAAGAGGCCACTGCCGTTGAACAGGAACACGAGCGGCGAGAACAGGCGCAGCGACCAGCTGAGCGGCAGGGCGCTCAGCAGGGAGGTCTGGGTCGGGAACTGGAGCGCGAGCGACTTGGGCAGGAGCTCACCCAGGATCATGTGCAGCACCGTCATGGTGACGAGCACGATCACCGCCGCCGCCGAGTGGGCTGTCGCCGCGCTCCAGCTGCCCAGGTTCGCCACCAGCGGCTGGACCAGCGGGGCGATCACGGCCTGGCTGTAGGCGCCCAGCACCAGGCTCGACACCGTGATGCCGATCTGACAGGCGGCGATGGCGCGGTCGAGGTCGGCCGGGTGCTCGACGATCGGCAGCAGCCGGCGGGCCAGCCAGTTCTTCTCCTCGGCCAGCTGGCGGATCTTGCTGCGCCGGACCGCGACCACGCTCAGCTCGGCGGCCACGTAGAGCGCGGTCACCGCGATGAGGAAGGAGATGACCAGGAAGGCCGAGAGGATCACGTCAGCGCTTCCGGCCAGGACTCGACACCTGGAGCGGCTCGCCGCACGCTGGCCGGCTCAGGCGGCCCGCCGCGGGGATCGGGCTAGCTGGCCCAGATCGACGTCGACCTCGAAGACCAGCTCGGCCGGGCCGCGCATCACTACGCCACCCAGGTCCGGCGCGACCCGGATCGAGAGGTCGCCGCCGAGCAGCGCCACGGCGATGTCGGTCCCCGCCGTCGCCCGTCCGGTCAGGCACGCGGCCACCGCGGTGGCGCTGGCCCCGGTGCCGCACGCGAGCGTGATGCCGCAGCCGCGCTCCCACACCACCAGCTCGATCCGGTCGGGGCCGTGGACGTGGGCGAGGTCGACGTTGGTCTTGCGGGGGAACCAGGCGTGGGTCTCGAGCCCGGGCCCGATCCGCCGGGCCAGCTCGAGCAGCGCCGGGCCCGTCTCCGGCACGAAGAAGACCGCGTGCGGGTTGCCCATCGAAACGCCGGTGACGCGGAGCTCGCGGCCATCGACCACCAGCGGGGCCTGCACGCAGGTCTCGCCGGGCGGGCCGATCATCGGGACCTCGCCGCGGGTGACGCGCGGGGTGCCCATGTCGACCGCCACGCTCTGGACCACGCCCGAGTCGATCTCGACCCGGCAGGTGAGCGGGCCGGCCCCGGTGTCGATGGTGAGCGCGTCGCGGGCCAGGCCGGGGTCGCGCTCGACCACGAACTTCACCACGCAGCGGAGGCCGTTGCCGCACATCTCGGCCTCGCTGCCGTCGGAGTTGAGCACCCGCATGGTGGCCGCGGCTCCGGCGCTGCGCGCCGGCAGGACGGCGATCACGCCGTCGGCGCCGACCCCGAAATGGCGGTCGCACAGGCGCCGGACCAGCGCCGGGTCCTGGACCGACGGCTCGCCGGCAGGCTCGCCCGCGCGCAGGTCGGTGATGAGGAAGTCGTTGCCCAGACCGTGGTACTTGCCGAATCGCATGGATGCTGCTCCCGAGCCCGGCGCTCGCGAGCGTCTACGGCGTGGTGCCGGGCTTGTCGGCCGGAGTCGCCGGCTTGTCGGTCGCGGGCTTGTCGGCCGCGGGCTTGTCGGTCGGAGTCGCGGCGCCCGCCTTGTCGGCTGCAGGCTTGTCGGCCGCGGGCTTGTCGGCCGGAGTCGCGGCGCCCGCCTTGTCAGCTGCAGGCTTGTCGGTCGGAGTCGCGGCGCTCGGAGTCGCGGCGCCCTCGGGGGCCGTCGCACCCTCGTCGGCCGGCGTCTCCATCTCGGTCGCGCTCTCGTCGTCCGACCCGGTCGTCGCCGCGCCCGCCGGCGAGGGCGCCGCCGCCGGCACCGTCGGGCCCGCGGCCTCCTCGTGAGCCCGCTCCTTGGCCGCGTGCTGCTGCTCGGAGCGCGCCCAGATCTTCTTCAGCGGGTCCGTCGACGGAGTGGACAGCCAGGCCAGCGTCATCGACGTGATCATGAAGATGATCGCCGCCGACACGGTGAGCCGCCGCAGGAAGTTGCCGGCGCCCGACCCACCGAACACCGTGCCCATGCTGGACCCGCCGCCGAAGGCAGCGCCCATGCCGCCGCCCTTTCCCGCCTGGAGCAGGACGGTCAGCATCAAAAAGATGCAGACCAGCACGTGAAGAATGGTCACCAGGGTTTCCATAGACCCGAGGGTTCTAGCAGCCCTACGCGCGAAAGTCTATCCAGCGCGCGGCCGTGCCGCCTTCACGATGGCCGCGAAATCCTCGGCCTTCAGCGAGGCACCGCCGACCAGGGCGCCGTCCACGTCCGGCTGCCTCATGAGCTCCGCCGCGTTGTCCGGCTTGACCGAGCCGCCGTACTGGATGCGGACCCCGGCGCCCGCGGCCGCGAACCGGTCGCGCAGGAGCCCGCGCACGTACGCGTGCACCTCCTGGGCCTGGGCCGGGGTCGCGGTTCGCCCGGTCCCGATCGCCCACACCGGCTCGTACGCCACGATGACCCGGTCCAGGTCAGCCGCGGCCAGCGGGGCCATTGCGGCGGCCATCTGCGCCCCGACCCGGCTCTCGGTCCGGCCGCCGTCGCGCTCCGCCTCGGTCTCGCCCACGCACACGATGACCCGCAGCCCGGCGTCCAGCACGGCCCGCGCCTTGCGGCCGACCGCGTCATCCTCCTCGCCGAACAGGGTCCGCCGCTCGCTGTGACCGACGATGACGCCGGTCGCGCCCGCGTCGCCCAGGAGCGACGCCGACACCTCGCCGGTGAACGCGCCGCGCTCCTGCCAGTAGCAGCTCTGCCCCCAGACCCCGAGGTTCGAGTCCTCGAGCCGCCGGGCCACCGCCTGGATCGCGGTGAAGACGGGCGCCACGCCGATCTCGACGTCGCGCACCGCCCCGAGCTGGTTCTTGAGCTCGGTGACCAGCGCGATCGACTCGGCGATGGTCTTCTGAAGCTTCCAGTTCCCCACGACGATCGGCGTTCGCCCGGCCATGCTCGACCCCTTCACTTTTCGCCGCGCGCGGCCAGCGCCTCGATGCCGGGCAGGGTCATCCCCTGCACGAACTCGAGCGACGCACCGCCGCCGGTCGACACGTGCGAGACCTTGTCGGCCACGCCCGCCTGGTTCACCGCCGCCACGCTGTCGCCGCCGCCGACCACGCTGTAGGCCATGCGGTTCTGCGCCACCGCCCGGGCCAGCGCGAGGGTCCCGGCCGCGAACGCCGGGTTCTCGAACACGCCCATCGGCCCGTTCCAGAAGATCGTCCGCGCCCGCTCCACCTCCTCGGCAAAGGCGCGCGCCGAGCGCGGCCCGATGTCGAGCGCCATCTGGTCGCCCGGCACCGCGTCGAGCGCGACCGCCTGGCCGGCCGAGGCGCGCGGCCCCTCGCCGACCAGGAGATCGGTCGGCAGCCGCACCAGCACCTTCTGGTCGAGCGCCTTGCGCAGGAAGTTGCGGGCGACCGGCAGCCGGTCCTCCTCGACCAGGCTCCTGCCCAGGTCGTGTCCGCGCGCGCGCAGAAACGTGTTGGCCATCGCCCCGCCGATCGCGATCACGTCGACTCGATCGAGCAGCGCCTCGAGCACCTCGATCTTGTCCGATACCTTGGCCCCGCCCAGGATGGCCAGGTACGGCCGGTCGACCTCGCCGAGCAACCTGCTCAGGCCCTCGACCTCCTGGTACATGAGGAAGCCGGCCGCGGCGTCGGGCACGTACGGGATCATCCCGACGGTGGACGCGTGGGCGCGGTGGGCGGTGCCGAACGCATCGTTCACGTACGCGTCGGCGTAGGAGGCGAGCGCGCGGGCGAACCCGTCCTCGTTGGCCTCCTCGCCCGGGTTGAAGCGCAGGTTCTCCAGCATCCCGACCTGGCCGTCGCGCAGGTCGGCCACCACCTTGCGGGCGCCGTCGCCGACCGGCTCGTCGGTCAGTGCGATGTCGCAGTCGAGCAGCTCGGCCAGGTGGGCGGCGACCGGCTCGAGAGAGAACTCCGGCGACGGCTTGCCCTTGGGGCGACCCAGGTGCGAGGCGAGGATGAGCCGCGCCCCGCGCTCGCGCAGGTGCTGGATGGTCGGCAGCGACGCGCGGATGCGCGAGTCGTCGCCGACCTTCCTCGATTCCCCCTCGCCCTCGAACGGCACGTTCAGGTCGACGCGCAGGAACACCCGCTTGCCCTCGACGGGCATGTCCTTGACCTGGCGGATGGACGCGGTCTTCGGCCTGGCCGGTTCTCTGGTGGTCATGGTCGGTCTACAGCTTGCCGGCGACGAACACGGCCAGGTCGTACAGGCGCTGCGCGTAGGCCGACTCGTTGTCGTACCAGGCCATCACCTTGGCCAGATCGCCCACCGTGTTGGTCTGCTCGGCGTCGACCACCGCCGAGTGGAGGTCGCCGTTGAAGTCGCACGACACCAGCGGCTCGTCGGACACGGTCAGGATGCCGGCCAGCGGGCCGGCCGCGGCCTTGCGGAAGGCGTCGTTGATCTCGTCGCGCTTGGCCGGCTTCTCGAGCCGCACGGTCAGGTCGACCAGCGACACGTTCGGGGTCGGCACGCGGATGGCGGTGCCGTCCAGCTTGCCGGCCATGGCGGGCAGGACCTCCTTCAGCGCCTTGGCCGCGCCGGTCGACGTCGGGATCATCGACAGCGCCGCCGCGCGCGCCCGCCGCAGGTCCTTGTGCGGCAGGTCGAGGATGTTCTGGTCGTTGGTGTAGCTGTGGATCGTCGTCATCAGCCCGCTCACGATCCCGAACGACTCGTGCAGCACCTTGGCCACCGGCGCCAGGCAGTTGGTGGTGCACGACGCGTTGGACAGGATGTGGTGGCTGGCCGGCTGGTACGACTCGAGGTTGATCCCGCACGCCAGCGTGACGTCCGGGTCCTTGGCCGGCGCGCTGATCAGCACCTTCTTCGCGCCGCCGGTCAGGTGCTTGCCCGCGTCGGCCCGCGACACGAACAGGCCGGTCGACTCGATGACGATGTCGGCGCCGACGTCCTTCCAGGGGATCTTCGCCGGGTCGCGCTCGGCCGAGATGCGGATCTCGTCGCCATCGACCACCAGGCTTTGCTCCTTCGCCTCCACCTTGCCCGGGAAGCGTCCGTGCACCGAATCGTGTCGGAGCAGGTGGGCGAGGGTCTTCACATCGGTGATGTCGTTGATGAGGACCAGGTCGAGGGCCGGGTTTGCCGCGTGCGAGCGCACGAACGAGCGCCCGATACGACCGAATCCATTGATACCAACGCGCACTTTGGCCATGTCTATCTCCGCTTCGGAAGCTCAGTGCTTCGCGTTCCCGGGAGGTTAGACCAAGCCACGAGGGCTGTCGACCGCGGCGGGCCGAGCTGCGCGGTCAGCGTGGAGGGCGCGGCACCGATCCAGAGAGGCCTGCGCCCGCGCGCCATCTCGGGGATGGCGCGCCGGGGTGATGGGGAACGGGGACGGCTACGCGCGGCGCGCCAGCGGGCGCGGGCGAGTCGATTCACGACTCATGTCGTCGGTCACCTCGGAGAGGAGCTCGGTCGCGAGCGCGACGATCTGTCGATCGTCGTAGCCTTGCGACTTGAGCTCGCGAAAGATCGACTTGGCCAGGATCCGCACCGGGCGGTTCTTCTGGATGAGGGGCTCGGACTGACCGCGGTCAGCCTGATTCTTTTCTGTCGTCACGGTTTGCACGATTTGCTCTGCGGGTGAAACCCCGCGACTCCGGGCTGGTTGATAGCACCGCCCATGCCATGCGCAAGCATGCGGATTGGCTCGGTGCGAAGTCGTCAACGCGCACGCGGTTCTGCAGCGGTGGTGCGTAAGGCGCGATCGCCTGCGAAGCGTTCTGCGCACCGCTCTTCGCTCGCGACCGCGGGCCGTTCATGGATCATGGGTCGGCGCGTCATCCGATCGACGCGCCTCGATCGGCGCGCCTGCCTTGCGCCTGCTTTGCGCCTGCATTGATCGATGCGCGCGTCGACCTTCGTCCGATCCCGCCATCGTCCCCGCGATCCTCCAATGAGGGGGCCGGACCTGTGCAGGGCTACAAACCTGCGCCAGCGTCTTTACTGCGGAGATCGGAATCTGGATTATGGCTTCCGCGAAAGGAGAGTGTTCCGCGTCGAGCCGACTGCAGGGGCGACGGTGGGCCTTCGGGGAGGGCAGGGAACACACGAATGGCTCGTTTATTGGCCAATGGCCGGAACCTTTGCCTGGATGCGGACACGGGAGATACAGAATGATGAAAACACCTCTCACCATTCTCCGTAGTATCCGTCCTGCGATTCTCGGAAGCCTGGGAATCGTCTGGACCCTCTCATCGCCGGGCCGCGCCGACGCGGCACCCGAGCAGGAGGCGCCGAAAGCAGCACCGGAAAGCTCATCGTCGGGGACCGAGCAGAGCCCGGCCCCCCAGAAGACCAAGCAGCAGAAGGCGAAGACCGCCAAGCAGACGGCTGACGACGAAAAGTCCGCCGCTGCGTCGGACGAGTCCGCCGCTGCGTCGGACGAGTCCGCCGCCGCATCGGACGAGTCCGATGGCAAGGCCACTCCCGCGAAGGGCAAGAAGACCGCCCAGGCCGAGGAGCCGCCGGCCGACGCGCCGGCGCAGGGCCCCGAGGCCGCGCTGCCCGAGGAGGGCGTGCGCAAGATGATCCGCGAGGAGATGGGCAAGGCGCCCAAGCCGTTCGAGTACCACGGCTACATGCGCTCCGGGTTCGGCGTGAACGGCAAGGGCGGGGACCAGGACGCGTTCCAGGCCCCCGGCGCGCCGCAGAAGTTCCGCCTCGGCAACGAGACGGAGACCTACGGCGAGATGATCTTCGTCAACAACTGGCTCAAGCCGGAGACCGAGTCGGAGAAGCTGTTCTTCAAGACGGAGATCCTCCTGACCTTCGTCACGGCGAACAACCAGAACTTCGACGCGAACGACGTCTTCACCATCCGCGAGGCGTTCGCCCAGGCCGGCGGCGTCGTGGCGTCCATGCCGGACCTGAAGTTCTGGGCCGGCCAGCGCTACTACCACCGGCATGACACGCACATCGACGACTTCTTCTACCTCAGCATGAGCGGCTACGGCGGCGGCTTCGAGGACATGAAGCTCGGCAGCGACGCGGCCGGCAAGCTGGCCGGCGGCTACTTCGGCGCCTCGACCAACGACGCCGCGCTCCTGACCGACAATGGCCGGCCGGTGAAGCACGTGCTCGACCTTCGCCTCGAGGATGTCGCGCTGGCCGGCCTGGCCACCTTCTGGGTGGCTGGCTCGCACTTCCAGGGCGGCGATCTCGCCGGTGGCGGCGAGCTCCCCAGCACCAACGGGTTCGCGGTCGGCGCGCTCCACACCATCCCGGACTTCATGGGCGGCTTCAACAAGTTCGTCCTCCAGTTCGGCACCGGTCCGCTGACCGACTACGACGTCTTCTTCCGCACGCCGGCGGACGAAGTCCCGGCCGGCTCGTCGCCGGCCAGCGTCAACCTCGAGGACGCCTGGCGCTTCCGCGCGATCGAGGCGCTGGTGGTGCAGCCGACCCCGATGATCTCGTTCATGGGCACCGCCCTGGTGCAGATGACCGACTACGGCGCCGACAACTCCAAGGAGAACTGGTACTCGGTCGGTGGCCGTCCGATCCTCCACTTCACCGACTACATGACCCTCGCGTTCGAGGCCGGCGTCGACTACGTCGACAGCGACTTCGGCCCGAGCGACTACCTGACCAAGCTGACCATCGCGCCGCAGGTGCAGGCGGGCCGGACGTTCTGGGGCCGCCCGGCCATCCGAGCCTACTTCACCTACGCGTTCTGGGGCGACGAGTACGAGGGCATCGCCGGCGGGCCGGCCTATGCCGGCGACAAGGCGGGCATCGGCGCGGGCTTGCAAGCCGAGAGCTGGTGGTAGTACTCCAGCGTTGTTCCCGCGACGGGTAGGGTCGCACGCAAAATCAGGAAGGGGCACTTCGATGAAGGCATACGCTGCTGCGCTGCTCTCGTTCACCATGGTCTTCGCCGGTGGCTGCAAGAAGGACGCGAAGAAGGACGCCGAGAAGAAGCCGGGTGAGACCGGCGATCAGGCGACCCCGAAGCCCGAGGGTGGCGCGACGCCTTCCTCGGGCCCGGTCGAGGTCGCCATCTCGTGCGGCTCGGTCGGCAAGGACTACGAGACGTGCAAGGCGGGCGTGGAGGCCTGGGAGAAGAAGACCGGCAACAAGGTCAAGCTGGTCACCGGGCCGACCTCTTCCACCGAGCAGCTCGCCCTCGCGCAGCAGCTCCTCGCGGCCGGCGCCACCGACATCGACGTGTTCAACGTCGACGTCGTGTGGCCCGGCATCCTCGGCACCTTCTTCCTCGACCTGAAGGAGTACTCCAACGGGGCGGAGAAGGAGCACTTCGAGGCGATCGTCGCCAACAACACCGTCGACGGCAAGCTGGTGGCGATGCCGTGGTTCACCGACGCCGGCATCCTCTACTACCGGAAGGACCTGCTCGAGAAGTACAAGGAGAAGGTCCCGACCACGTGGGAGGAGATGGGCGCGACCGCCAAGAAGATCCAGGACGCGGAGCGCAAGGCCGGCCAGAAGGACATGTGGGGCTACGTCTTCCAGGGCAAGGCCTACGAGGGCCTCAGCTGCAACGCGCTCGAGTGGATCGCCAGCTACGGCGGCGGCACCGTGATCGACGCCGAGGGCAAGGTCACCATCGACAACCCGGACGCGGCCGCTGCCATCGACCTGGTCGCGTCGTGGGTCGGCACCATCTCGCCCCCGGGCGTCCTCAACTACGAGGAGGAGGAGTCGCGCGGCGTCTTCCAGTCGGGCAAGGCCGTGTTCATGCGCAACTGGCCGTACGCGTTCGAGCTGTCGCAGGCGGCAGACAGCCCGGTCAAGGACAAGGTCGGCGTCGTGGCCCTGCCCAAGGGAGCGGGAGCCAACGCGCGCGGCGCGGCGACGCTGGGCGGCTGGAACCTCGCGGTGTCCAAGTTCTCCAAGCACCCCAAGGAGGCGGCCGATCTCGCCCTCTACCTGACGGGTCCCGAGGAGCAGAAGCGCCGCGCCATGGACGGTGGTTTCCACCCGACCATCGCCAGCCTGTACCAGGACAAGGAAGTGCTCGAGAAGAACCCGTCGTTCGCCGACCTGCTCGACACCTTCAAGAACGCGGTGCCGCGCCCGGCGACGGCGACCAAGGGCAAGTACAACCAGGCCTCCACGGAGTTCTGGAGCGCGGTGCACGCGGTGCTCAGCAAGCAGAAGAAGGCCAAGGAAAGCTTCGCCGAGCTGAAGGGCAAGCTGGAGCAGATGAGCCGAGGCGGAAAGTGGTGATCTCGACCGCGATCGACCGCTCGGGGGTAACTCAGGCGGGAGGTTGAGATGGCCGACAGGCTGACACGCAGCCGCGTCCGCTCGGCCTGGGTGTTCCTGGCGCCGATGCTGGTCGTCCTCGCGGTGGTCGCAGCATGGCCACTGCTGAGGACGATCTGGCTCGGTTTCACCAACGCCAACCTCCTCAAGATGAGCGAGGCCAAGTGGATCGGGCTCGAGAACTTCACCGGCAAGTACGGCCTGCTGCAAGACAAGGTCTGGTGGCTGGCGGTCAAGAACACGCTCTGGTTCACGTTCCTGACCGTCTCGATCGAGACCGTCCTCGGTCTGGTGGTCGCGCTGGTCCTCAACCGCACGTTTCCGGGCCGCGGCCTGGTTCGCGCCGCGGTGCTGGTCCCCTGGGCGATCCCGACCGTCGTGTCGGCCAAGATGTGGAGCTGGATGCTGAACGACCAGTTCGGCATCATCAACCACATCCTGCTCGGGCTCGGCATCATCAGCAGCCCCAAGGCGTGGACGGCGGATCCGGACCTGCTCATGTCGTCGGTCGTCATGGTCGACGTGTGGAAGACGACGCCGTTCATGGCGCTCCTCATCCTGGCGGCGATGCAGATGCTGCCCAAGGAGTGCTACGAGGCGGCCGAGGTGGACGGCGTCCACCCGGTGAAGGTGTTCTTCCGGGTCACCCTGCCGCTCATCCGGCCGGCGCTCATGGTCGCGGTCATCTTCCGCGCCCTCGATGCCATCCGCATCTTCGACCTCATCTACGTGCTGACCGGGACGCGCGAGCCGACCATGACCATGTCGATCTACGCGCGCCAGCAGCTGATCGAGTTCCAGGAGGTCGGCTACGGCTCCGCCGCGTCGACCCTCTTGTTCTTCATCGTGGCGCTCTTGACCGTGCTCTACGTGGTCCTGGGCCGCGTGAAGCTGGGAGGGGACTGACATGACCGGGACAGCCGTGGTCAAGAAGTCGCTCTTCTACCTCCTGGTCGCCGCGATCGTGTTCTACGCGGTGTTCCCGTTCTACTACGCGATCCTGTCGTCTCTGAAGACGGGGACCGAGCTCTTCAGCGTCAACTACTTCCCGGTCAAGTGGAACTTCGACAACTACGTCGGCGTGTTCCGCGACAACCCGTTCGCGACCAACATCTGGAACTCGGTCCTGGTCTCGTTCTCGACGGTGGCGCTGTCGCTGTTCCTGGGCGTGACGGCGGCCTACGCCCTGGCCCGCGTCCACTTTCGCGGGCGCGGGCTGCTCTTGCTCTGCATCCTGGGCGTGTCGATGTTCCCGCAGGTCGCGGTGCTGTCCGGCATGTTCCAGATGGTCCGCGCGTTCGGGCTGTACAACCACCTGGCGGCGCTGATCCTCTCGTACATGATCTTCACCCTGCCGTTCACGGTCTGGGTGCTGACCACGTTCATGCGCGACCTCCCCAAGGAGCTGGAGGAGGCCGCCATCCTCGACGGTGCGTCGTCGTGGGTGATCCTGACCCGGGTGTTCATGCCGCTCATGTGGCCGGCCCTGGTCACGACGGGGCTGCTCGCCTTCATCGCGGCGTGGAACGAGTTCCTGTTCGCGCTGACCTTCACCTTGACCAACGACATGCGCACGGTGCCGGTCGGGATCGCGCTGATGAGCGGCGCGAGCTCGCACGAGCTGCCGTGGGGCAACATCATGGCCGCCTCGGTCCTGGTGACCCTGCCGCTGGTCATCCTGGTCCTCATCTTCCAGCGCCGGATCGTCTCGGGTTTGACGGCTGGCGCAGTAAAGGGGTGACGCGATGGCCGCGACACAGCCAGCCACGACGGCGACCGCCAGCGACAGCTCGATCTCGCTGCGCGGGGTAGGGAAGTTCTTCGGCAAGACCCGCGTGCTCGAGAGCATCGACCTCGAGATCAAGCCGGGCGAGTTCTGCGTGTTCGTCGGTCCGTCCGGCTGCGGGAAGTCGACCCTGCTCCGCATCATCGCGGGGCTGGAGAGCGTCAGCGTCGGCGAGCTGTCGATCGCCGGCAAGCGCATGAACGACGTCGAGCCGTCCAAGCGCGGCATCGCGATGGTGTTCCAGTCGTACGCGCTCTACCCGCACATGTCGGTCTACAAGAACCTCGCGTTCGGCCTCAAGCTGGGCAAGACGGAGCAGTCCGAGGCCGACCGCCGGATCCGCGAGGCCGCTCGCATGCTGCAGATCGAGCAGCTGCTCGATCGCCTGCCCAAGCAGCTGTCGGGTGGCCAGCGCCAGCGGGTCGCGATCGGGCGCGCCATCACGCGGCAGCCGAAGATCTTCCTGTTCGACGAGCCGCTGTCCAACCTGGACGCCGCGCTGCGCGTGTCGATGCGCAGCGAGCTCAGCCGCCTTCACAAGCAGCTGAAGACCACCATGGTCTACGTGACCCACGATCAGGTCGAGGCCATGACCATGGCCGACCGGCTCGTCATCCTGAACGGCGGGCACGTCGAGCAGGTCGGCCCGCCGCTCGAGGTCTATCACCGGCCGCGCACCGTCTTCGCGGCCGGCTTCCTCGGCTCGCCCAAGATGAACTTTCTGCGCGGCGAGATCGCGGAGGTCGCCCCCGACGGCGTGGTGGTCAAGCTGAAGGACGGCGGCACGGTCCGCGCGCGGGTGAAGTCCGACGGAGCCAAGATCGGCGACGCGGTGACGGTCGGTATCCGGCCGGAGCACCTGGTGCTCAAGGCAGGTGAGGGCGGGCCGCTGGTCGCCACGGTCCTCCTGACCGAGGACCTGGGCGATCACTCGATCGTGCACCTCGACCGCGAGGCGGTGGAGGGCCGGGTGCTGGCCAAGGTCGAGAAGGTGCCGGTCGGCGAGGACAAGAAGGTCAGCTTCGAGGTGCCGACCAGCGAGTGCCACGTGTTCGACGCCAAGGGCATCGCGCTGCCGCGGCTCGACCCCGCACCCGAAGTCTGATCAGGCCAGCCTGGCCCGCCCGGCGAAGAACACGCCGAAGGCGGGCAGGTGCAGGGTGTGCCCGTCGACCCGGGCGGCGAAGCCGTGCCCGTCGAGCGCGGTCCAGCCGTCGTCGATGATCCACGAGGCGGGCTGGTTGGACAGATTGAAGGCGCACAGGATGCGCTCGGTTCCGTCGGTGCGCTCGAACGCCCAGATCGGATCCGGCGCGTCGCGGAGCGCCATGTCGCCGGTGCGGAGCGCGGGGTGGCCCTTGCGGAAGCGGAGCAGGCGGCGGCAGGTGGCCAGCACCGACCTCGGATCTGCCTCCTGCGCGTCCACCGCCATGGCGTGGTGCTCCTCCGGGATCGGCAGCCACGGGGCGCCGGAGGTGAAGCCGGCCGACGGCGCGCCGGCCTGCCAGGGGAACGGAGTGCGGCTGCCGTCGCGCCCCTTGAACAGCGGCCAGAACTCGATCCCCCACGGATCGACCAGGCGGTCGCGCGGGATCTCCGCCTCGGTCAGGCCCAGCTCCTCGCCCTGATACAGGCAGGCGCTGCCGCGCAGCGAGAACAGGCAGGCCAGGAGCAGCTCGGCCAGCGCCTCGCGATCCCCGGCCAGCTCCGGCAGCGCCCCCCAGCGGGTCACCGCGCGCGGAACATCGTGGTTGGTGAAGGCGTACGTGGTCCAGCCCTCCAGCACCTGGGTCTCGAACGCGTGGACCACCCGGCGCAGCCGGTCGCTGCCGAACTCGGCCTGGGTGAGCAGGAAGCTGTACCCGGTGTGCAGCCGGGCCCCGCCGGTGTACCGCGCGGTGGTCGCGACGCTGTCGACGTCGGCGATCTCGCCCATCGTGAAGCCGCCCTGCGGCTCGACCAGGGCGCGCACCCGCTCGAGCAGGCCGATGATCTGCGGCTGGTCGCGGTCGTGGAGGTGGGCCTGGTACAGGTACGGGCTGAACATCGGCCCGGGCAGGTCCAGCGTCTTCGCGCCGGTCGGGCGGGGCGGGTTGTCGCGCAGGAGCGGGTCGTGGACCAGCGTGGTGATCGCGTCGAGGCGGAAGCCGTCGACGCCGCGATCCAGCCAGAACTGGGCCTCGCCCAGCATCGCGTCGACCACCGCCGGGTTGTTCCAGTCGAGGTTGGGCTGCTGGCGGAGGAAGTAGTGCAAGTAGTACTGCTGGCGGCGCGCCTCCCACTGCCAGGCCGGCCCGCCGAAGACCGACAGCCAGTTGTTGGGCGGCGAGCCATCGGGCTTCGCGTCGGCCCACACGTACCAGTCGGCCCTCGGGTTGTCGCGGCTGGCCCGGCTCTCCTGGAACCAGGCGTGCTGGTCGGACGAGTGGGGCAGGACCAGGTCGATGAGGACGCGCAGCCCGCGCGCGTGGGCCTCGGCGACCAGCTGGTCGAAGTCGTCGTTCGTCCCGAAGATCGGATCGACCGCGCGGTAGTCGGCCACGTCGTAGCCGAAGTCCTTCATCGGCGAGCGGAAGAACGGCGAGATCCACACCGCGTCGACGCCGAGCTCCGCGATGTAGTCGAGCTTCGAGCGGATGCCGGGCAGATCGCCGATGCCGTCGCCGTTCGAGTCGCGAAAACTGCGCGGATAGATCTGGTAGATGATCGCGCCGCGCCACCAGGGATGTGCCATGACGTACCTACTATACGATGGCGCTTGACCCTCGACCGCACCCGACCTAACGTGCCGGCCACGCGAGCCGCGCCCGTTTTCTGGCCACTTGCGGCCATCGAGCGCGAAGGAGGCGAGAACCGTGAGACGAGCCAGTTCGATCGTGCATGCCGCGATCCTGATCGCTGTCGCCGTAGTGGTCGGCCCCGCCTGCAAGAAGGGGAAGAAGGAGAGTCCAGCCACCGAGAAGCCTCCCGTGACCGAGCCCGCCGCCGGGCAGGGTGAGGCCGCCAAGCCACCCGAAGGCGGCGCCGGGGGTATCGCGCTCCTGCTCCCCGAGTCGCAGACCGCGCGCTACGAGGCGGCCGACCGGCCGTTCTTCGAGAAGAAGTTCAAGGAGCTCTGCCCCGACGCCAAGATCATCTACTCCAACGCCAACCAGGTCGCCTCGGATCAGCAGCAGCAGGCCGAGGCCGCCATCGCGCAGGGCGTGAAGGTGATGGTCCTCGATCCGGTCGACGGCGACGCCGCCGGCGCGATCGTGAACGACGCCAAGGCCAAGAACATCCCGGTCATCAGCTACGACCGGCTCATCAAGGGCGGCTCGTCCCCCGACTACTACATCTCGTTCGACAACGAGCGGGTCGGCAAGCTGCAGGGCGAGGCGCTCCTGGCCAAGCTCACCGCCGACAAGGTGAAGAACCCGCGCATCACGATGATCAACGGCTCGCCGACCGACAACAACGCCACCCTGTTCAAGAAGGGCGCGCACAGCGTCCTCGACGGCAAGGTCAAGGTGGTGAAGGAGGACGCGGCGGCCAACTGGAAGCCGGAAGAGGCGCAGCAGCTGATGGAGCAGTTCATCGCGGCCATCGGACCCAAGGGCTTCGACGGCGCCTACCAGGCCAACGACGGCACGGCGGGCGGCGCGATTGCCGCGATGAAGTCGGCCGGCATCGATCCCAAGACCAAGCCGACGGTCGGCCAGGACGCCGAGGTCGCCGCCATCCAGCGCATCCTGGCCGGCGAGCAGTACGCGACCATCTACAAGGCGATCCAGCCCCAGGCCGAGAAGGCCGCCGAGCTGGCCTGTGGCCTCTACAAGGGCGAGAAGCCCGCGGCCGACGCCAAGGTCAACAATGGCACGACCGACGTCCCGTCGGTGCTCTTGACCCCGATCGCGGTCACGCGCGACGGCGCGGGCGACACCGAGTCGGTCGCCGACACCGTGGTGAAGGACAAGTTCTACGGCGAGGACACCGTGGCCCAGGTCTGCAAGGGCTACGAGAAGGCCTGCACCGACGCCAAGATCCAGTAGCGTCGAGCGAACCTGACTGTCAGCGAGGGGCGCCCGGTGCGCCCCTCGCGCGGTTTCGGCGCCGGTCGGGTGGTGGCCCGAGGAGGTGATCGATGGTGAGCGCGGGTATCGAGCGCAAGGCGCTGCTCCAGCTCGAAGGGGTCGGCAAGCGGTTCGGCGCGGTCCAGGCGCTGAACGACGTCAGCTTCGACGTGAGGCCGCCCGAGGTGGTTGCGCTGGTCGGTGACAACGGCGCCGGCAAGTCGACCCTCATCAAGGTCATCGCCGGCATCTACGCGTGCGACAGCGGCAAGATCCGCTGGGACGGACGCGAGGTGTCGATCCGCTCGCCCAACGACTCGCGGTCGCTCGGGATCGCGACGGTCTACCAGGACCTCGCGCTGTGCGACAACCTCGACGTGGTCGCCAACCTGTTCCTCGGCCGCGAGACGGCGCGGCCGCGCGGGCCGCTCGGTGTGCTGGACGAGATCGCGATGGAGTCGCGCGCGGTCCAGGTCCTCCGCCGCCTGTCGGTCAAGATCCCCAGCGTGCGCATCCCGATCGCGTCGCTGTCGGGCGGGCAGCGCCAGTCGGTGGCGGTGGCCCGCTCGGTCCTGTGGGACAACAAGGTCGTCCTCCTCGACGAGCCGACCGCGGCGCTCGGCGTGGCCCAGACCAAGGAGGTGCTCGAGCTCATCAAGCGCCTCCGCGACGACGGCCTCGGGGTGGTGCTCATCAGCCACAACTTGGCCGACGTGTTCGAGGTGGCCGACCGCATCACCGTGCTCCGCCTCGGCCGGTTCGTCGGCACCTACGACGCGAAGACGGTCGGCCGCGAGCAGCTCGTCGCCCTCATGACCGGCGCGGTGCCCGGCATCCCCGAGCACGCGGACCCGACCGCCTCCGACCTGGCCGCGTCCACCGCCGCTCCGCTTCCGCCTGCCGGGGGCACGGCGCCATGAGCAGCACGCTCGAGCACGATCCGCGGGTCGTCGCGGAGCAGCAGGGCCTGCGCGGCTTCGTGGCCTCCCTGGGCCGCCGCCTGCGCGAGGGAGACGTCGGTCAGCTGCCGGTCCTCCTCGGCCTCGTCGTCATCGCCATCATCTTCCAGCGCGCCTCGCACGGCCTGTTCCTGACCCCGTTCAACATGGTCAACCTGACCAGCCAGATGGCGGCGGTGGGGACGATGTCGGTCGGCGTCGTCCTCATCCTGCTCCTCGGCGAGATCGACCTCTCGGTCGGGATCGTGAGCGGCATGTGCGCCGCCGTGATGGCGGTCCTGACCGTGATCCTCGACGTGTCGCCCGCGATCGGCCTGGGCCTCGGCATCCTGACCGGAACCGCGGTGGGGCTGTTCCAGGGCGCATGGATCACGCTGTTCGGCATCCCGTCGTTCGTGGTGACCCTGTCGGGCCTGATCGGATGGCAGGGGGTCCTTCTCCACGTGCTCGGCAGGAACGGCACGATCAACCTGCAGGACCCGCTCATCCTCGGCCTCGCCAACACCTACCTCAAGGGAGCCACCGCCTACGCCGTGGCGCTCGCTTTTTTGCTCTACGTGGCCGGCGGCCCGATCCTGGCCCAGCTGCGCCGTGGCCGGGCCGGGCTGGTCGCGCCGATGTCGTTCGTCGTGGCCCGCGGCGCCGTGGTGAGCGCGGCGGTGCTGGGCGCGGTGTTCGCGCTCGAGCGAGATCGCGGCGTCGCGCTCGGCCTGGTCTTCCTGCTCGCCCTCATCGTCCTCATGGACTTCGTCCTGCGCCGCACCCGGCTGGGCCGGATGATCTACGCCATCGGCGGCAACGCCGAGGCGGCGCGGCGCGCTGGCCTGCCGGTCCAGCGCATCCGGGTCCTGGTGTTCGTCCTGGCGTCCACGCTGGCGGCGTGGGGCGGCATGCTGGGGGCGTCTCGCCTGCGCGCGGTCAACCAGTCGGCCGGGCAGGGGCAGGTCCTCCTCAACGCGATCGCGGCCGCGGTCATCGGCGGCACCAGCCTCTTCGGGGGTCGGGGCAGCGTGTGGTCGGCGCTGTTCGGCATCCTGGTCATCCAGTCGATCTCGAACGGCATGGACATGCTCTCCCTGCAGAACTCGATCAAGATGATGGTCACGGCGGGCGTCCTCCTCGCCGCCGTCACCATCGACGCGATCCTGCGCCGCGGGCGCCAGGCGTCGGGGCGCTAGGGCATCGGCCAGCGCTAGGTGACGTCGGCCTTGCGGTACGACCCGAGCACCTTGAAGAGCTGACAGTCGGTGGCCAGCCGGTCGAGCACCGGCGCGATCGCCGCGTCGCGCCGGTGGCCGTCGAGCTCGAGGAAGAAGACGTAGTCCCAGGCGCGCCGCCGCGACGGCCGGCTCTCGATCCGGGTCAGGTTGACGCGCGCGTCGCTGAGCGGGCGCAGGATGTCGAAGAGCGCGCCGGCCCGGTCCGGGAAGGCGAGCAGCACCGTGGTCTTGTAGCCGGCGCCGTCGGCCGGCGGGGCGTCGCCGTGGCCGCCCTCGGGCCGGGCCAGGACCAGGAAGCGCGTGCTGTTGTCGGCGGTGTCCTGGAGCTTGCTGCGCAGGACGGTGAGCCCGTAGAGCCGCGCGGCCAGCTCGGACGCGATCGCCGCGCCGCCGCCGTCCTGGAGCGCGGCGCGCGCCGCCTCGGCGGTGGAGGCGGCCTCGACCCGGGCCGCGCGCGGCAGGTTGGCGGCCAGCCAGTCGCGGCACTGGGCCAGGGCCTGAGGATGCGAGTAGACCCGCTCGAGCTCGGCCTCGCCGATCCCGGGCCGGGCCAGGAGGCAGTGCTCGATGGGCACGTGGATCTCGGCCGCGATGGCGAGCGGGCTGTCGAGGAACGAGTCCAGCGTGTGAGTGACCGCGCCCTCGGACGAGTTCTCGACCGGCACCACGCCGAACTCGGCCTCGCCGCGCTCGACCTCGGCGAACACGCCCGGGATCGAGCCGCACGGCAGGGTCAGCGCCGAGGTGCCGAAGTGCCGCTTCACCGCCTGGTGCGTGAACGTCGCCTCGGGCCCGAGGTACGAGACCCGCACGCCGCCCTCCAGGCGCAGGCAGGCGCTGATCACCTCCTGGAACACCGGCCGGATCGCGCCGGTCGGGAACGGGCCCGGGTTGCGCGCCTGCAGCCGGTCGATGATCGCGCGCTCGCGCGCCGGCACGTACAGCTCGGCGCCGCGCTCCTGCTTGCGCCGCGCGACCTCGCCGGCGAGCGCGGCGCGCTGGTTGAGCAGATCGAGCAGCGCCTCGTCGATGCCGTCGATCGCGCCGCGCAGGTCGGCCCACGGATCGGGTGCGTCGCCGCCGGGGCGTCCGGGGGGAGTCATGCCGGAGCTCACGGCGAGGCCGCCGCCCGCGGGGCCGCCTCGAGGTAGCGCAGGAACAGATCCAGATTCGCGGCCTGGTGGGGCGACAGGCGGCGGAACTGACAGCCGACCTGGTAGCGGGCGTCGATCGGCGTGCACCAGGCGACGCACGCCGGCAGCGCGAGCGGCTCCGAGCAGTGGTCGTCATCGAACACCAGCGCGATGCCGACCTCGACGTCGGCGCCGGCCCCGAGCGGCGCGTCGAGCTCGATGCAGAGGCCGCCGCGCGAGAGGTTGCGAGTGCGGCCGGAAAGCCCGGCGGCGTCGGTTCTCACGTCGACCCGCGCCTCGATCGCGAAGCGGGGGTGCTCGCGTCTCTTCACTCCCCCCACGGACGCGGCCAGTATAGCCCGCTGCCCGACCGACGACTTGACCTGAACACTTGTTCGGCTAAGCTCCATCCATGAGCCGGCAAGCGGACTTCCGCCCCGCCGACGCCCCTGCGGGGCTGTCCGAGAGCGCGTGGGCGGTGCTGCGCCGGCGCTACCTCCGCAAGGACGAGGACGGCGAGGTGGTGGAGACGCCGGACCAGCTGTTCCGGCGGGTGGCCCGCGTGGTCGCCGCGCCCGACGCCGCCCACGGCGCCTCGGCCGCCGGCGTGGTCGACAGCGAGGAGCGCTTCTACCGCCGGATGGCCTCGCTCGAGTTCCTGCCCAACTCGCCGACTCTCATGAACGCGGGCCGGCCGCGCGGGCAGCTGGCCGCCTGCTTCGTGGTCCCGGTCGGCGACGCCATGCCCGACATCTTCGACGCCATCAAGTGGGCGGCCGAGATCCAGATGACCGGCGGTGGCACCGGCTTCTCGTTCTCGCGCCTGCGCCCGTCCGGCGACCGGGTGGCCTCGACCGGCGGCACCGCGTCCGGCCCGCTCGCCTTCCTCGACGTCTTCAACGCCGCCACCGACGCGGTCAAGCAGGGCGGGGCGCGGCGCGGGGCCAACATGGGGGTCCTGCGGGTCGACCACCCCGACATCCTCGAGTTCGTCAGCGCCAAGCTGGATCCGGCGCGGCTCACCAACTTCAACATCTCGGTCGCGGTGACCGACGCCTTCATGGAGGCGGCGGCGCGCGGCGGCTCGTTCGAGCTGGTCAACCCGCGCACCGGCCGGGCCGAGCGCCGACTCGACGCGCGCCGCCTGCTCGGCACCATCGCGGCGGTGGCGTGGCGCACCGGCGATCCCGGCGTCCTCTTCATCGACCGCATCAACGACGGCAACCCGATCCCGGACGCCGGCGCGATCGAGGCGACCAACCCGTGCGGGGAGCAGCCGCTGCTTCCGTTCGAGTCGTGCGTGCTCGGCAGCGTCAACCTGGCTCGCTTTGCCAGCGCCGGGCGGATCGACTGGCCGGCGCTGGGCCTGGCGGTGCGCGACGGCGTGCACTTCCTCGACAACGTCATCGACGCCAACAGCTACCCGCTCCCCCAGATCGAGGCGGTCACCCGCGCGCACCGCAAGATCGGGCTCGGGGTGATGGGCTTCGCCGATCTGCTGGTCGAGATCGGTGTGGCCTACGACAGCGGCGAGGCGCTCGCGGTCGCCGCCGAGCTGGCCGGGTTCGTCGAGCGTGAGTCGCTGGAGGCGTCGGCCGAGCTGGCCGTGCGGCGCGGTCCGTTCGCCCGGTTCGCCACCAGCCGGTGGGCGGCGGCCGGTCACCCGCCGCTGCGCAACGCGACCACCACGACGGTCGCGCCGACCGGCACCATCAGCATCCTGGCCGGCTGCTCGTCCGGCATCGAGCCGCTCTACGCGCTGTCGCTGGTCCGCCGGGTGCTCGAGGGCGAGCGCCTGGTCGAGGTGCACCCGCGCTTCCGGCAGATCGCCGACCAGCGCGGCTTCTGGTCGGACGAGCTGGCGGCCGCGCTGGCCGCGCACGGGGCAGCGCGCGGGCTGGTGGTGCCGGCGCCGGGTCGGCCGATCCCGGCCGATGTGCAGGCGCTGTTCGCCACCGCGCACGACGTTCCCCCGGAGACGCACGTCCGGATGCAGGCGGCGTTTCAGCGCCACTCGCACTCGGCGGTGTCCAAGACGGTGAACCTGCCCGGCTCGGCCACGGCCGACGACGTCGAGCGGATCTATCGCCTGGCCCACGAGCTCGGCTGCAAGGGCGTGACGGTCTACCGCGACGGCAGCCGCTCGGCCCAGGTGCTGTCGTTCGGCGAGCTGGCCCAGGACGCGGCCGACCCGGCCGGCCGCCGCTGCCCCGAGTGCGGCACGCTCGTCCGCGGCGACGGGATGTGCGCGGTCTGCCCCGACTGCGGGTGGGCGCTCTGCGCCGCGATCTGATCGGGTGCTCCGACCGTCGGTGGTGAGCTCGTCAGGGCCAGGATCCGAAAACCAAGACGGCCACTCGCGGTGCCCGCGAGCGGCCGTGCCGCAGCTACGTGAGTGAGAGCCGACTACCGGCGGCGACGCCGGCGCTGGGGCTTGGGCGCCACCGCAGCCTGCTCGAGCTCCTCGAGGCGCTCGAGCATGTGGACCATCGACTCTCGGGTGTCGGGGTGAGGTTCATTGTTGATGGCGCGGGCCATGGTGAGGCGGAGCTCGGCGCGCAGCTCGGATTCGGCGAGGCGGTAGGTGCGGAGCGCGTCCTCACCGTCGTAGACCGAAAGGTCGGCCTCGCAACCGGTCGCGGCGATCCAGACCGCGGCGAGCGCGGCAGCGCGCCGGCCGGGCGCGGCGTGCGCGAATTCCTTCACCGTCGTGCGCAATCTCTGCCTGACAACGGCCACTGGTGGCAGAGCGACCAGACCATCACTGTCTTCGTCGTTGATACGACGTAGGGCGGGACGAGTCATCGCGGTTTGCAATCCTCTTCGCAAAGAGTGTGGCAAGCACGGCGCCCGAAAACCTGGTTGCTTGCCATGTCCTTAGGGCGCCTCTCGCGGGACGAACCTTGCCCCAAACGATCTTGCTTGGCGAGAGGATAAAATGGTTTTTTTGAATGGCGGAGTTTTCGTTTAGTCGCCGTTCACGCGAGAATCAGGGCGATCTTGCCCTCCGATGTGAACGCCCTTCTCGTTCGCGTCCGGCCCCGGGGCAGCAGCCCGTGCCGCGCCAGCTGACGCCTGCGCCTGTGGATCTGTCGCGAATCGCGGCGAACCGGTGAGCGGGTGCGAGAGGCACGCGGCTCGCCCTTCATTGGCTCCCTCACCCGGCCGGGGCGCGATCGAGCCCGGCGGGTGCAGCCGGTTCGCCGGGGCCGGGATCGTCCGCGCGGTCGATCCGATGAGCCAGAAATTCGCGCACCGCATGGCCGACCAGATCCGGTCGCTCGAGCGGCGCCGTGTGCGAGCCGTGCTCGACCTCGCACAGATCGGCGCCCGGGATCGCGGCCGCCATCGCGCGGCTGAGCTCGGGCGGGGTGAAGCCATCGCGCGACCCGGCCACCACCAGCACCGGCGCGGCGATCCCGGCCAGCATGTCGACCGCCGAGTGCTCACCCGCCGCCGCCAGCATGGACAGGAAGAACGGCATCTCGATGCGCGACAGCCCGCGCAGGTACGGCATGAAGTCGGTTGCGTCGAGGAGATCGGCGTTGACCTCGACGCGGGCGGCCAGGCGAAACGCCAGGCGCGTGGGCAGCAGCAGCCGCGCCGCCTGGTTGATGAGGCGCGGCGCGCGCTCGACCGCGCTGCGGACCCGCGGCAGCACCACCTCGAGGCCGCGCTGGCCGCGGAAGGTGCGCAGCGGGTTCTCCGGCGAGCCGCACAGCAGCACCAGGCCGCGCACGCGCGACGGGTGGCGGCGATAGGTCTCGAGCGCGACCTGCACGCCCATCGAGTGGCCGAACACGACCGCCGAGCCGATGCGGCTGTCCTCGAGCACCGCGGCCAGATCATCGGCCAGGTCGGCGATGGCGACGCGCCGCGGATCGCGGGGCAGGGGGCTGCGCCCGTGGCCGCGGTAGTGCCAGTGAATGACCGGCCGCTCGCCCTCCATCTCGCGGCGAAGGTACTTCCAGACGTACCCGTCGCAGCCGATCCCGTCGGTCAGGACGACCGGGCTGGGGTGCGGGATCGCGTCCGAGCGGGCAAGATCATCCGATCCGCCGGAGCTCGGTGCCGGCGGTTCGGAGACCTCGTAGAAGATCGGGGTCTCGTCGGTGGGGGAGATGGCGTAGGAGGCGCGCTTGTGCACGGGTGACGTCTTGGTGTTGCCCCGTGGGTGACCCGGGCGCCAGCGGGAGGAGGGTCAGGGGGTCCCGACCTCCTTGGTGTCCTCCTCGCCGGGGAACTCGTTCACCGATGGATACTTGGTTATCTCTTTCCTGGCGATTTTCCATGCCTTCTGGACGATCCAGCTCAGCGAGCGGTCCTGCCTGGCCGCTTCGTCCTGGATCTCCTTGAGCATGTCTTCGGGGAAGTAGAGACTTTGTTTCCGCTTATCGGAGCCCGCCATGGGACCCACATTTTCTTGAGTTAGCGCACAACCGTCAAGGCTCGGGCCGCCTGGATTTGGAAACCTCGAGGACGCGCGCCGTGCAGGGCTTGAAATCTCTGCGATGGGCCCATATGCTCTCCCGCCCCGTTTGGCCAAGGCAGGGGACCTAGAAAGGTACGGGTAGCTGTGGCGAACCCACTCACGAAGAAGGAGCTCAAGAAGTTCCGCGAACTTCTGGAGGCCAAGCGCCGTTCGGTGGTCGACAACGCAAAGAAGACCCTGACGGACAACATGGTCCTGGATCCGAGCGACCTGCCGGACGAGATGGACCTGGCCTCGAGCGAATATCTTCAGTCCTTCGAGTTCCGCCTGCGCGGGCGCGAGAAGAGCCACCTCAACAAGCTCGAGCTCGCGCTCAAGAAGATCGACGACGGCACGTTCGGCATCTGTACCGAGTGCGGGGAGCCGATCGCCAAGAAGCGCCTGGAGGCGCGGCCAGAAACCCAGCTCTGCATCCGCTGCAAGGAGGATCAGGAGCGGGACGAAAAGGCCTACGGCTGACCGGGACCGCCTGCTGGCGGACCGGCTGCTGGCGGACCGGCTGCTGTAAAGACGTGCCGGGCCGGACCTGACGCGCGCACCTGCGGTAAGTTAGGCGCCGAGCGCTCGCCCTCGAGCGCACAGAAAGGACGGCGCATGGCCGAGCAAGGCGCGAGCGAGAGCCGCCGCAGCTTCCTCAAGGCTGCGACCATGGCTCTCGGCGGAGCGGTTGGAGTGGTCCTCGCAGTTCCCCTGGTCCGCTACTTCCTGTTCCCGGTGGGCCGCAAGGTCGTGTCCAGCTCGAGCGAGCCGGTCGACGTGATGGCCGAGTCGGCCCTGGTCGCCGGCGGGCCGCCGGTGCAGGTGGCCCTGGTCGCCGCCCAGCAGCGGGACGCCTGGGTCAGCCGCGAGAAGGTCGCTGTCGGCAGCGCCTGGCTCAGCAAGGACGAGGCCGGGCGGGTGACCGCGTTCTCCGCCGTGTGCCCGCACCTCGGCTGCGCGATCGGCTACGACGACGCGTCCAGCTCGTTCCGCTGCCCGTGCCACAAGAGCGCGTTCGGCCGGAACGGGATCAAGCAGGCCGGCCCGGCCAAGCGCGGGATGGACCCGCTTCCGGTCAAGGTCGAGTCCGGCCGCGTCAAGGTGACCTTCCTCCGCTTTCGCCCGGACGTCTCCGAGCGGACCCCGGCCTAGGAGCGCCGCGTGCCTCGTCTGGGCGACTGGTTCGACCTGCGCGCGGGTCACCGCCGCGTGCTCCACCTCGCGCTCGACGAGCCGCTCGCCGGCGGCGCGTCGTTCGCTTACACGTTCGGATCGATCCTGGTCTTCCTGCTGCTGCTGCAGATCACCACCGGGATCTTCCTGGCCATGGGCTACAGCGCGTCGGCGACCGACGCGTGGTCCTCGGTCGCCTACATCCAGGACCAGGTCACCCTGGGCTGGTTCGTGCGCGGCCTGCATTCGCACGGCGCCTCCGCGATGGTGATCATCGCCGGGGTCCACCTGCTGCAGACCGCGGTCTACGGCGCGTACCGGAAGCCGCGCGAGCTCAACTGGATCGTCGGCGTCCTCATGCTCGGCCTCCTGCTCGCGTTCGCGCTGACCGGATACCTCCTGCCGTGGGACCAGACCGGCTTCTGGGCGACCAAGGTCGCGACCGGGATCGCCGGGTCGAGCCCGGTCATCGGCACGCAGCTGCAGGAGGCGGTGCAGGGCGGCAACGAGTACGGCAACCTCACCCTGACCCGGTTCTTCGGGCTCCACGTGCTGGTGTTGCCCGGCGCGCTGATCGGCCTGGTCGTGGTGCACGTGCTCCTGTTCCGCAAGCACGGCCACACCCCTCACTGGTGGTTGAAGGAGGACGAGCTGCGCCGGCGCAGCCAGCCGTTCTGGCCGGACCAGATGTTCCGCGACATGGTCGCGATGGCGGCGGTGTTCGCGGTGCTGGTGGTGGTGAACCTCTACACCGGCGGCGTGCAGCTCGACGCGCCGGCGGATCCATCGTCCAGCTTCGACGCGCGGCCGGAGTGGTACTTCCGTCCGCTGTTCCAGGCGCTCAAGTACTTCACCGGATCGATGGAGCAGATCGTCGCGCTCGGCGCCCCGGTCGTGATCGGCGGCGTGCTGCTGGCGCTGCCGTTCGTCGATCGCGGCCCGTCGAACTCGCCGGTCCGGCGCTGGAAGGAGCTCGCCGCGCTCGGCCTGCTCGGCGTGGTGCTGGGCGGGCTGATGGTGATCTCGTTCCTGGAGGACAAGAGCGACGAGCGCTACCAGAAGGCGGTGGCCGAGTCGGAGGAGCGCGCGCGCGAGGCGCGCACCCTCGCGCTCGAGCATGGCGTGCCGACCGCCGGCGGTCCGACGGTGTACACCACGGCGCGCTTCTTCCGGGCCCGCGCGATCTGGCGCGAGGACTGCGCCGGGTGCCACGAGGGGCGAGAGCGCAAGGGGCCGGAGATCGGGCCGGGCTACAACTCGCGCGCGTGGGTGCGCGACTTCCTGAAGAACCCGAGCGACAAGCGCTTCTTCGGCGTCACCGGCATCAACGAGATGAAGCCGGTGAAGCAGGAGGGGGCCGACCTCGACGCGCTGGTCGAGCTGGTCTACTCGCAGACCGGGGCCGCCGACGCGAACCCGGCGCTGGTCGAGCGCGGCAAGGCGCTGTTCGACGGCGACGGGAACTGCTCCAACTGTCACTCGATCGACGGCAAGACCGAGGAGGAGCAGGGGCCCAACCTGGGCGGACGCGGCAGCGCCGAGGTGCTGACCGAGTTCATCGCGCGCCCCGACCACCCGCGATGGTTCGGCAAGGCAAACGAGATGCCGACCTTCTACAACAAGTATGGCGGGCTGGAGCGGCGGGAGCTGGCCGAGTGGCTCATCTCGCTCCGCGGAGGGCACGCGCAGCGGTAGCGATCGCCGGATCCGGCCGCCGTGCTCTCGCGCGAGATCGGCGGCCGCGACCGATGTTCATCGGCGCTGCGTGATACCTTGTGCGCCCCCTGCACCCGCGGGGGTGTTCGATTTTTTGCGCAGGAGGAGTCTTCTCGGATGTCGCGCAGCGCAGTCGTGGCCACCGCGGTTCTGGCGGCAGGGATCCTGCCGCACCTGGCCCACGCGCAGGAGGCGGCGCCGGAGCGAGCCCGTCGCTCGGCGCAGGGGCAAGCGGACGAGCCGGCCGCTCCTGCCAGGGCCGGCGCGCAGGACCTGAAGGCGCAGGTGGCCGCGATTCGAAAGCAGCTCGACGAGCTGCGGTCGACCGCGGCCCAGGCGCAGACCGTGGCCGGATCGGTCCAGCAGCTGTCGGGGCGGGTGACCGCGCTGGAGCAGCGGATCGACCGGCTGGGCCGCCAGCGCGCCGCCGGACCGGAGCTCACCGCCTCGGTGGATCGGCTGTCGGCCCAGGCCAACGCGCTCGAGCGCGACGTCGAGGGGCTGCGCACCCAGGTGGCCGGCATCGAGCAGCCGGCGGCCGGGGGCGGCGTCGGCAGCGTCGAGTACAAGCGTGGCTTCGAGTGGACCACCGGCGACGGCGCCTACTCGCTCAAGATCGGCGGCTTCGTCCAGCCGCGCTACGAGGCGTCGCTGGCCGAGGAGGCCAACAGCGTCAACCGGTCGACCTTCCGGCTGCGGCGCGGGCGGCTGATCCTGGGCGGCCACGCCGGGCGCGACGAGCTCACCTACAAGGTGCAGCTCGAGACCACGGTCGCCGACGCCTCCGCGCTCGACTACTACGTCGACTACGAGCTCCTGCCCGAGCTCGCGGTGCGCGCCGGACAGGACAAGCTCTACTTCACGCGGGCGTGGTGGGCGAGCGACTCGACCATCGACGTGCTCGAGCGGCCGGCCTCGGTCGAAGGGCTGCGCTACGACCGCGACATCGGCGTGTGGGCGCACGGCGAGCTGTTCGGCGATCGGGTCTACTATCACGCCGGCGTCTCGAACGGCGCCGGCCCCAACAAGCGCAACGACAACATCGACACCGCGACGCTGGTCCGGGTCGAGGCCGCGCTGCTCGGCGCGCGGTTCGATGCGTTCGTCGCCAACCTGACCCGCGACCCGGACCCGCGCCTCATGATCGGGGCGGGGGCCGTGCACGATCTGGTTGCGCTGCCGCCGGCGGTGGCCGGCACGCCGGTCAACAACCGCGACGTGGACGCCAACGGCGAGACCGACAACGTCCGGGTGTGGAGCGCGAGCGTCGATGCGGCGCTGCGCTGGCACGGGCTCGAGCTGATCGCCGAGGGGATCTGGCGGCACGAGCGGTGGGGCACGATCGTCCAGCACGCCGACAACCAGGCGCTGGCCACGCTCATCGACGCCGACTCCGAGGGACACCGCAACTACCTGGGCGGGTACGTCCACGCCAGCTTCCCGATCATCCCCGAGCTCCTCCAGATCGCGGCCCGGGTCGGGCACTCGCGGGTGGCGCTGCTCGGGGTCGGCGGCCGGGTGGTCAACGACGCGCCGCCGCCCGGCGATCGCCTGCTCGAGGCGACCGGCCAGCTGCGCTACTTCCACGGCAACCTGACCCTGGGCGGCTCCTACTCGCTGTTCAACTACAACAACAAGTCGGGCCCGGAGCTGGCCGGCGACATCGAGCACGTCTTCATCGTGCAGGGTCAGCTGAACTTTTAGTCGAGCACCTCGAGCAGGCGCTCGGCGGCGGCGAGCCGGAGCTCCGGGGTCGCGTCAGCCAGCGCGGCGACCAGGCCGGGTGTGACGCGCGGCAGGGACGCGTGGGCCTGGACCGCGGCGGTGCGCACCTCGATCGAGCGACTGCGCGCGAGCCGCTCGAGCACGGCGAGGCCGCGCTGGTCGCCGAGCCGGTAGAGGTCGACCGCGGCGTCGAGGCGGATCATCGCGTCCGGGCTGGCCAGCCCGGCGACCAGCTCCTGGCTGGCGCGCTCGGTCTGGCCCATGTGGAGGAGCAGGCGCGCGGCGGCGAGGCGGACCTCGGCGCGGCGGTCGACCAGCGCGCGCCCGGCCAGGGCGAGGGCGAGCGGGCGCGGCGCGGCGTAGGCGGCGTTGAGCGCCGCGGCGCGCGCGGTCCAGGCCCGGTCGGCGAGGGCGCGCTCGAACACGGCGGTGCGCTGGTCGGGTGGGGCGCCGGCGCGGAGGCGGGCGGCCTCGGCGGCGAGCGCGACCGGCAGATCCGACGACGCGGCCAGCTCGGCCAGGAGCGCCGCGGCGGCCGGCTCGTCGGTGCGCGCGAGCAGGTCGACCGCGGCCTGGCGCGCGCCCAGGAACGGATCGGCGGCGGCCTGGCGGGCCAGGTCGACCCGCCCGGCGATCTCGCGGCCGGCCAGGCCGCGGACGACCTGGGCGCGGACCGGTCCGCTCGGGTCGCGGCGGGCGAGCTCGATCAGGCGAGCCAGGTCGTCTCCCTCGGCGAAGCGCGCGACCGCGGCGGCGGCGGCGCGGCGGACATTCGCATCAGGGTCGCCCAGCATCGGGACCAGATCGGCGCGCGCGTGGGCGCCGGCCTTGCGGCCGATGCCGTCGACCGCGAGGGCGCGCGCCGCCGGGTCGCCGCTGCGGAGGAGATCGACCAGGACCCGCGGCGCATCCTCATGGGCGGTGAGCAGCGCGGAGGCGGCCGCGGCGGCGACCAGATCGTCCTCGGAGCCGACCAGCTCGGCCACCTGGGGAGCCAGGTCGTCGAGCTCGAGTCGCTCGATCGCCTGGACCGCGGCGGCCTGGAGCGACGGGGCGTGGGCGCGCAGCGCCTGCCACAGGGTGGCGCGAGCGAGGGCGCGCAGGGCGGCGGGATCGTCGTCGCGCCGCAGATCTCGCCAGGACGCGTAGAGGGCGACCGCGCCGCGCGCATCGCCGCCGCCGAGCAGCGCGCGCATCCGCACCTGCCAGAGCAGCGGATCGCGCGGCGCGCGCTCGAGGCCGTGCTCGGCGGTGCGGCGGGCGCCGGCGAAGTCGCCTCGATCGAGCATCGCCTCGGCGCGGCGGCCGTCGGCCGAGCCGCCGGCGCAGGCGCTGGCGAGCGCGGCCGCCACGAGGACGGGGAGGGTGGACTGACGGCTCATGGGCGCGGGGTTCCTTTCGCGTTCTCGGTCGGGTCGGGTCGGGTCGGGGTCGGGTCGGGTCGCGTCGGGTCGGGTCGGCCGGTCGATGATCGCTCGCCCCGGCCCCGTCATGTCGTGGCAGCTGGCGCGGCGGCGCGATTTCACGGATCGCCTCCCCATGGTGCGGCCCGCGCCGCCGCTGGTTACAATCGCCGGCCCCGTGCGTCTCCGCGCCATCCTCTTCGACCTGGACGGCACGCTCCTGGACAGCGAGCGGGAGAGCGCCGAGGCCATGGCCCGCGCGCTGAAGGGCGGCCTGAACATCGAGATCGGCCAGGCCGAGCGAGACTTCATCATCGGGCGCTCGTGGGTCGACATCTACGATCACCTGTCCGCGGTGCACGGCCCGCTCGGGTGGACGCGCGCCGAGCTGATCGCCGCCACCGCGGTCGAGCGCGAGCAGGTGTTCGCCGAGGTTGGCGTGACCGTCCTGCCCGGCGCGCTCGCCGTGGTCGCGCGCCTGCGCGAGCTCGGCCTGCCGCTAGCCCTGGTGACCGGCTCGTCGCGGGCGGAGGCGGCGCAGGCGCTCGAGGCGCTCGGCCTCGGCGCGGCCTTCGACGTGATCGTCGCCAGCGAGGACGTGTCGCGCTCGAAGCCGGCCCCCGACGGCTACCTGGCCGCGGCCGCGGCGCTCGGGATCCCGCCCGGCGACTGCCTGGTGGTCGAGGACTCCCGCTCGGGCATCGCGGCCGGGCTGGCCGCCGGCGCCATCGTGGTGGCGGTCGAGGCCGGCAACTTCGCGCGCCACGACCAGTCGGCCGCCCATCACCTGCTCGAGACTCTCGAGCTGCTCACCAACGACTTCCTGCGCTCCCTGTAGGCGTTCCCGAGCCGGGCGCGGGAGCTCCGGCGAGACCCGGTCCGCTCGCCAAGTGCCCTGGAAACTACTATGGTCCAGGGAGGTAGGTTCCCCGGTGAACTTCAACAAGCTGCCCCAGCGCGTCACGATCTACGAGGTGGGCCCGCGCGACGGGCTGCAGAACGAGTCGCGACAGGTCGCGACCCACGACAAGCTCGCGCTCATCGACTCGCTGTCCGACTGCGGCCTGCCGGCCATCGAGATCACCAGCTTCGTCAGTCCCAAGTGGATCCCGCAGCTGGCCGACGCGGTCGCGGTGGCGCGCGACGCGGTGCGGCGCCCGGGTGTGCGCTTCTCGGCGCTGGTTCCCAACCGGCGCGGCCTGGAGTCGGCCCTATCGGCCGGGATGCGCGAGATCGCGGTGTTCATGTCCGCGTCCGAGACCCACAACAAGCGCAACGTCAACAAGACGATCGCCGAGACCCTGACCGCCTTCGAGGACGTGATCGCGCCGGCCACCGAGGCCGGAGTGAAGGTGCGCGCCTACCTGTCGACCGCGTTCGGCTGCCCTTACGAGGGAGACGTCGATCCGGAAGCGGTGCGCCGGCTGACCCTGACGCTGCGCGACATGGGCGTCTTCCAGATCTCGATCAGCGACACCATCGGCGTGGCCAACCCGTCCCAGGTCGAGAAGGTGCTGGAGCTCATCCTGGCCGATCTGTCGCTCGAGCAGGCCGCGGTGCACTTTCACGACACCCAGGGCACGGCGCTGGCGAACTGCACCGTGGCGTTGACCCTCGGGATCACGACCATCGACGCGTCCATCGGGGGGCTGGGTGGCTGTCCCTACGCCCCCGGCGCGGCTGGAAATCTGGCCACCGAGGACGTGGTGTCGATGTTGCACGGCATGGGCGTCGAGACCGGGGTCGATCTCGACAAGCTGGTCGATTGCTCGCGGCTGGCCGCTTCGCTGGTCGGCCACGAGCTGCCGTCCAAGTACCTACGGGCGCACATGGGCAAGCAGGCGCGCGCGCGCCGGCAGAAGGAGCGCGCCGACGCGCAGGGCGCGCAGGAGGACGCCTGATGTCCGAAGCGAGTGGGCCGGGGTCCGGCGCGATCCGGGTCGAGCACGGCGCCGACGGCGCGGTCTGGGTCACCCTCGATCGCCCCGAGGCCAAGAACGCGCTGTCGCGCGCGGTGAACCTCGAGCTCCGCCGCCTGGCGGTGGAGCTGGGCCAGAGTCGCGCGGTCCGCGCCGTGGTGCTGACCGGCGCGAACGGGGCGTTCTCGGCCGGGGCCGACCTGAAGGAGCGGCGCGGCGTGGCGGCGGCCGACACCGGGCCGTACGTCGATGCGATCGCCGGCGCGATCACCGCGTGGGCCGAGATGCCGCGGCCGACCATCGCGGCGATGAGCGGACCGGCGCTGGGTGGCGGGCTCGAGCTGGCCCTCGCCTGCGACTTCCGGATCGCCGCCGAGGACGCGGTGATGGGGCTGTCGGAGGTGCGGCTCGGCATCATGCCGGGGGCGGGCGGGACCCAGCGGCTGACCCGCTTGCTCGGCGTGTCGCGGGCCAAGGAGCTGGTCATGACCGGCCGGCGGATCGACGCGCGCCGGGCGCTCGAGATCGGCCTGGTATCGCGGGTGGTGCCGGCCGCCGAGCTGCGCGCCGCGGCCGAGGAGCTGGCCGGCGAGCTGTCGGCGTGCGCGCCGCTGTCGGTGTCGATGGCCAAGCAGGCGATCGACCAGGGCGTCGGACTGCCGCTCGACCAGGCGCTGGCGCTGGAGCGGCGCTGCTACGAGGTGACGCTGGCCAGCGAGGACCGCAACGAGGGGCTGCGCGCGTTCGCCGAGAAGCGGCCGCCGCGCTTCACCGGCGACTGACCGGCGGGCACCGACCCGCGGGCCGAGCCGGCGCCGGGGTCAGTGGGGCGGGGTCTGCCGGCGAAGGCGGGCCGACAGCCGCGGCAGCGGCGCTGGCTCGGCCGTCGAGGACGCCGGGGCCGGGAAGACGTGGCGCGTCATGGCCTCGGGGAGCGCGGCTTCGGCGGCGGGCGTGGCGGCTCGCGCTCGTGCGAGGCGGCCGGCGCCGACGTCGACCGAGGTCACGTCGTCGTCCTCGCGCGTGGGTAGGGCGTCGGGGCGGATCGCCTGGACGTCCAGCGCGGTCGCGTCGCCCGCCTCGGCCCGGACGATCCCGTGGCGACCCGAGCCGTCCGCGAAGTCCATCCCGTCCGGCTCGAGCTCCAGCTCCTCCTCGATCTCGCTGGCGAGGATCTCCTCGAGCGACGCCGGGACGTCGACGCCCTGGGTGCCGCGGGCGACCCGGCCGCCGGCCTCGCCGCCGGTCGGGCGAGCGAGCATGGCACCCATCGGGCGGCCCGGCGGCGACGAGACCGGGGCCGAACGAGCGCCGGGGCGCGGCGACGGCGGAGGCGTGCTGGCCGGGGCGCGGCCGGGTCCGGCGCCGAGCTGGGTGGCCGAGCGGCCCGACGCGTCCGGATCGGCCGGGTGGGCGATGCGGGCGGGCGGCGTCGCCGGGCCGGATGCGGCCACCGCGGCGGCGCTGCGTCCGTCCGAGGCGCGCTCACGCGCACGCGCCAGCGCCATGCGCCACTCCCACTCCTCGTCCTCCGGCTCGCTTCTGACCTTCGTGTCGTGATCGAGTCCCAGGGCTCGGCTGACCTCGCTCACTGGGGGCAGAGTCTCCGGGGCCAGGTCTCTCCGCGGTTCGCTCGTCTCCACCTCGGCGTACGGCGGCGGCGGCAGCGGGCGCGGCACCGGCGGCTGATGCGGCGGCAGGAACGCGCTCGCGTTCTGCCACGCGATCGGCTCCCAGGGTGGCGGCGCGAAACGATCATCCGTCACCCGCGGCAGCTCGATGATGCGGCCCTCGCGGGTCAGGGTGTAGCCGAATTCCCTGAGCCGGACGTAGCCGAACCGAAGCAGCACGCGCGACAGGATGTTCATGATCCATTGTCGACTGCACACCGCGGGCCAGTGATGCCGCGCGCACGCGCCGGGTGGCGGCGGCGATCGCGCGGCGGATCGCGGCGATGGAGGCGGGCTGATCGCGCGCGATGGCGCGGCAGGCGGCGAGCGATCGCGCGGCGGATCGCGGCGATGGGAGGCGCCGTGGTCGCGCGCGATGACGTGGCTGCTCGCGGGGTGATCACGCCGATGGGGTGGCGCCGATCGAGGGCGATGTTCGTGGGCGCGTCAGTGGTGTGAAGGAGTCGTACAGCTGTCCCACCCGGGTCCGACCCGGCGGCGGGATGGCGGGTGATGATCGCGGTCGGCGGACGGTCGCGGGCGAGCTCTCGCGACGCGGCGCGGCGCGCGGCCCGACGCGCCGGGCGGGCAGGGTCCGGCGGCGCGCTTCCAGCCGGGCGGCTTCCAGCCGGGCGGCTTCCAGCCGCGCGGCGTCCCGTCCTTGCGTCCCGCCGCGTCTCAGCTGCTCTCGCGCGCCTCGGTCAGACAGACGCCGAGCGCGCGCGTGGTGGTCGCCTTCATCGCGCACTCGTAGCGGCCGCGCTCGCCGCGGCCCACGCACTCGTCCTTCGCCTCGGCCTTCATCGACGCGCGGATGCGCTCCACCTGCTCGTCGGTCGGCACCTGCTCGGGCGGCAGGGTCGCGCGCTTGTCCGCCATGGCCAGGTCGAGGTAGTGATCGAGGAGCTGCATGCACTCGGCCTCGCTGAGCGGTCCGCTCGCGCCGCCGGCCGCCGGCGCGGACGCGCCTCCAGGGCCGCTCGAGCCCCCGCTCGCGGCGCGGCTGGTCGAGCCGCCCGAGCACGCGGCCACGACGCCGCACATCATCGCCGCGGTGAGCGCGAGGAGCGGGAACCAGGGGCCGGGCCGCGCGTGCACACCGCCAGCATAGCGCGGATTGCACCGCCGGCCCGGAGCCCGTATCGTGCGCCGGTCATGCCGAGCGATCGCGATCGGGATCGGGCCGAGTCGTCCTCGTCAGCGCCGGCATCCGGGCGCGTCACCGGCGTGGCCGGGCGGGGCTGAGCAACCGTGCCGCTCTGGTTCGCCGCGGTCATGGGCCTGGTCCAGGGCCTCACCGAGTTCCTGCCGATCTCGTCCACCGCCCACCTGCGCATCACGCCCGCGCTGTTCGGCCAGCACGATCCGGGCGCCGCGTACAGCGCGGTCATCCAGCTCGGCACGCTGCTGGCCGTCGTGACCTACTTCGCGCGCGACCTCTTCATCGTCATGCCGCGCGCGCTGATCAGCGACCGCGGCAGCCCGGCGGCGCGGCTGCCCTTCCACATCGCGCTCGGCACCGTGCCGGTCGTCGTGGCCGGCGTCCTGGGCAAGGACTACATCACCGGCCCGCTCCGCTCGCTCTACGTCGTCGCTGCCGCCCTGGCCGGCGTCGCGCTGCTCATGTGGTGGGCCGATCGCCGCGGCGGCGGCCACCGCGCGATGAGCGAGCTGACCTGGGTGCACGCGCTGGCGATCGGCTTCGCTCAGGCGGCGGCGCTGGTCCCGGGTGTGTCGCGCTCCGGCGCGACGATCACGTGTGCGCTGCTGCTCGGCTTCGCCCGCCCCGACGCGGCCCGGTTCTCCTTCCTGCTCGGAATCCCGGCCATCGCCGGCGCCGGCTTCTTCGAGCTCAAGGACGCGGCCCACGCGGCCGGACAGGACGGCTGGGTCGTGCTGGCGGTCGGCACCCTGGCCGCCGCGATCGCCGGCTATCTGAGCGTGGCGTGGCTGCTCCGCTACCTGGCCCGCCGCACGCTGGCCCCGTTCTGCATCTATCGCCTCGCGCTCGGGGTCGCGCTCCTGGTCGCGCTCATGACCGGCGCGCTCTGACCCGCGCGCTCTGATCGTGAAACGCGCGGGCCTCGCGGCTCACCATGCCTTCGACGATCCGGAGGCCCATGTCGATGCCGTCGCGGTCTCTGTTTCACCCTCCGCTACGCCCACGCGTCGAGCTGGGTCAGCGGCGAGCCCGACGCGGGCGGCTACCTGACCCGGGCCTCCTGCACGATCCACGGGATCGATTTTCCCGGTGTGCTTCGCGCCGATCTCCTCAGCGCGGAGCTGAGATCCACCTGCACCGATCATCACTCCTTCCACGAGCAGATCGTGAAGGTCGCGGGGCTCGAGGTGGACGGCGAGGGCTGGGCGGTCGATGCTTCGCTCCTCGCGACGGTCCGGTCGTGCTCGACGCTGGCGGAGCTGAAGTCGGCCGCGGCGGCCAGCCCGGACCTGTCCCGATCGATGGTCGAGACTCGCTCGGGCGATCTGGCGTGTTACCTGGTCGCACCGTCGGGGGCGGGGCCGACGCCGCCTCCGATGCCGCGCGTGGTCGAGCGCGGGGCGACCCGCCACCGCGTCTTCCTCGGCGAGTACGTGATCGCCGAGCGACAGCGCCGGCTCACCATGCTGCGCGTCGAGATGGAGCCGCTCGCGGGCGATCCGCAGGCGCGCCAGGGCTCGCTCACCTTCCTCGAGCTGCGCATCAACGGCCACACCTATCCGTGAGGCTGGTCGCCGCTGCGCCCTGCGCTGAGCCAGAAATCTGGCCTCGCGCGCGGAGCCCACGGAAGCGGCCAGCCGCGTCGACGCCGTTTGCCACCCCGCGGGGGCCTGGTCACATCGGGCTGCGCGCATGGGTGGTGATTTGACGGCCCCTGTTCACCCGCATAGGCTGGAGCAGCAGGAGAGTCGCATGCGCCTCGCTTCATCGATCGTCGCGTTTCTGATCCTGCAGGTGGCGGCTGCGGCCGACGCCGCGGCGCAGGGCGCCCCCGCTGCCGACGACAAGGCCGGGACCATCCGGGTGCTGAGCGACGCCGACCGCGCGATCGTCTCTCTCGATGGGACCGATGTCGGGGTGGCGCCGCTCGAGATCCGGCAGGTGCGGCCGGGCGAGCATGTCGTGGCGGTTCGCGCCGATGGTCGGGGTCGGCGCGAGGATCGGGTGACGGTCGAGGCAGGGGCGACGGCGGTGGTGGCGCTCGATCTCGAGGGCGGCGGCGCCGCCGGCGATCGATCGGGGAAGGATGCGAGCGGCGGCAAGGGCGACTCGCGCGATGACGACTCCGACGGTGACGCCGGCTCCGGGACGCCGGGCGAGGCTTCGGGCGCGGCGGCGGCCGGTCATGTGGTCACGGCCCCTCCGGCTGCTCGCGGGGAGCCGGGCCCCGTCGTCGAGGGCGGCCCGGCCAGCGCGGAGGAGCTTCTGCTCGAGCGGCGCGGCCTCACCACCTTCGGGGCGCGGGCGCTCTCGCGCGGTCGATCGACCGTGGCGATCGGCGCCGGCTATCCGTACCTCATCGACTCCCGGGTGCTGGTCGGCGCGATGCCTCGCGGGGCGCCGTTCTCGCTCGACGCTGGCGTGCTGTTCCGGACCTACGGCGCTCGCTGGGAGCTGGGCGCGGCGGCGCGCGCCACGCTGGTCGACCAGGATCCGTTCTCGCTGGGGGTGTTCGGCGACGTGGGTGGCGGTTCGACCTACTTCGACGACTCGAAGCGCAACTACTTCTTCGCCAGCGGCGGCGTGGCCGCGTCGCTGTCCGGGCTGGGCGCGGTCACCATCACCGGTCGCGCTTACCTCAGCGCCTGGAGCGATCGCCACTGTCCTGGCGAGGCGGGCGAGGGGGAGCCGACCGAGCTGTGCCAGGACTACCGCGAGGACACGCTCTCGGTCGAGGAGAAGGCCCGGGTCGACCAGCTGGTCGGCCGCGGCAACATCTTCGACCGCGACAGCGGCGTGCGCGGGATCATCTCGCTCGCGGTCGAGCTGGCGCTCAGCCAGGAGTGGAGCGGCTGGGTCCTCATCGAGGGCGCGCCGCGCCAGGACGAGCGAGCCGCCTACACCGATCTCTTCCACGGCGCGATGTTCGACGAGGACGCGCGCTCCTACGCCCGCGTCGGCCTGACCTACAAGTTCTGATCGGCGCGGCGGCGCCGCCGCACGGCCGCGCACGCGCGAAAATCCCGGCGGAAAACGCAGCGGGATCGGCCCGGACGGTACCGCGGATCAGCCCGATCCGGTACACCTTCGTCCGACGGTCGCGAGGGCGATCGCGCACCAGCGAACCGGGGGCCATGTCCGAATTCACGCACCTGCATCTGCACACCCAGTACAGCCTGCTCGACGGCGCCATCCGGGTGAAGGATCTCTTCCCGCGCGTCCTCGAGCTCGGCATGGACACGGTCGCGGTCACCGACCACGGCAACATGTTCGGCGCGGTCGACCTCTACACCGCGGCCAAGAAGCACGGGGTCAAGCTCATCTTCGGATGCGAGACCTACGTCGCCGGCGACCGCACCGACCGGCAGAGCCGGCGCAACTTCCACCTCATCCTGCTGGCCAAGAACGAGGTCGGCTACAAGAACCTGTCCTACCTCAACTCGATGGGGTACCTGGAGGGCTTCTACTACCACCCGCGCATCGACAAGCAGATCCTGCGCGACCGCTCCGAGGGGCTCATCGGGCTGTCGGCCTGCCTCGGCGGTGAGGTGGCGCAGACGATGCTGAAGCAGGGCGTCGGCGAGGCGGAGAAGGTCGCGCTCGAGTACAAGAGCCTGTTCGCGCCGGGCGATTACTACCTCGAGCTCATGCCCAACGGCCTGCCCGAGCAGGACCAGATCAACGACGAGTACCGCCGGATGGGGCCCAGGCTCGGCATCCCGCTGGTTGCCACCAACGACTGTCACTACGTGCACCGCACCGACGCCAAGGCGCACGAGGTGCTGATGGCGATCCAGTCGGGCAAGACCATCGCCGACGAGAAGCGCCTGAAGCACGCCACCGACGCGTACTTCATCAAGAGCGCGGCGGAGATGGAGGCCTCGTTCCGCGACCTGCCCGAGGTGATGGAGAACGCGGTCTCGATCGCGAAGCGCTGCAACGTGTCGCTCTCGCTCGACAACCCCAAGCTGCCGCGCTTCGCGGTGCCCGAGGGCCACTCGCTGGACAGCTACCTCGAGCACGCGGTGGCCGAGGGGCTGCACCAGCGGTTCAGCGAGCTGGCCGCGCGCGGCCAGGTGTTCGACCCGGACTTCTACCGCGAGCGGATCCAGTCCGAGCTCGCGGTCATCGAGGCGATGCAGTACTCGGGCTACTTCCTCATCGTCTGGGACTTCATCCGCTGGGCCAAGCAGGCCGGCATCCCGGTCGGGCCGGGCCGCGGATCGGGGGCCGGCTCGCTGGTCGCGTTCGCGCTCGGCATCACCGACATCGACCCGATCCCGTTCAAGCTGCTGTTCGAGCGCTTCCTCAACCCCGAGCGCGTCAGCATGCCGGACATCGACGTCGACTTCTGCATGAACCGGCGCGACGAGGTCATCAAGTACGTCCAGACCAAGTACGGCGTCGAGCGGGTCGGGCAGATCGCGACCTTCCACCAGCTCAAGGCGCGCGGGGTCATCCGCGACATCGCGCGGGTCATGGAGATCCCGTACGCCGAGGCCGACAAGCTGGCCAAGCTGGTGCCCGAGCCGGTGCAGGGCAAGTCGCCGCCGGTGCGCGAGGCGATCGAGCAGGAGCCGGAGCTGAAGCGCCTCTACCAGAGCGACAGCAAGATCCGCGAGCTGCTCGACATCGCCGCGGCGCTCGAGGGGCTGAACCGCCACGCCGGCATGCACGCGGCCGGCATCGTCATCTCCGACGAGCCGCTGTGGGATCAGGTGCCCTGCTTCCGCGGCCAGAACGGCGAGATCGTCACCCAGTTCGCGATGAAGGAGGTCGAGAAGGCCGGCCTCATCAAGTTCGACTTCCTCGGCCTGAAGACGCTGACCGTCATCCACACCGCGGTCGGCCTCATCAACCAGCAGCGCGCCGCGGTCGGCGAGGGGCCGTTCGACATCGCGCGCATCCCGGTCGAGGATCCCGGGGTCTACGAGATGATCTCGCGCGGCGACACCACGGGAGTGTTCCAGGCGGAGTCGTCCGGCTTCCGCGAGATCCTGAAGAAGCTGAAGCCGGACAAGCTGGAGGACATCGTCGCGGCGGTGGCGCTCTACCGGCCGGGCCCGCTCGAGGGCGGGATGGTCGACGACTTCATCGACCGCAAGCACGGGCGCAAGGCGGTCCAGTACATCCACGCCGACCTCGCCACCATCCTGCAGGACACCTACGGCGTCATCGTCTATCAGGAACAGGTGATGCAGATCGCCCAGGTGCTGGCCGGCTACAGCCTGGGCCGCGCCGACCTCCTTCGCCGCGCGATGGGCAAGAAGGACAAGTCGGTCATGGACCAGGAGAAGGAGGGGTTCGTGTCGGGCGCGACCGCGCGCGGGGTCGACCGCAAGGTGGCCAGCGACGTGTTCGACCTCATGGCCTTCTTCGCCGGGTACGGCTTCAACCGGTCGCACTCGGCCGCGTACGGGTGGATCTCGTACCAGACCGCGTGGCTCAAGCACCACCACCCGCACGAGTTCATGGCCGGGCTCATGTCGTGCGACACCGACAACACCGACAACATCGTCAAGTTCATCTCCGAGGCGCGCGCGATGGGCCTCCAGGTGGAGCGGCCCGACGTGAACCAGTCGGCGGCCGACTTCACCGTGGTCCCCCAGGACCAGGGCAAGGTCATCCGCTTCGGGCTGGGCGCGGTGAAGGGGATCGGGCAGGGCGCGGTCGAGGCGATCCTGGAGGCGCGCACCGGCGAGGAGGGGCCGTTCCGGACCGTGTACGACTTCTGCCGCCGGGTCGACTCTCAGCGGGTCAACCGGCGGGTGCTGGAGGCGCTGGTCAAGAGCGGAGGCTTCGACGAGATGGCCGGCGCGGTCGACGGCGACGCGGCGCGCGGCACCAGCGGCCGCGGGCAGATCCGCGCGCGCGTGTTCGCGGCCCTCGACGCGGCGATCGAGCGCGGCGCGCAGGTCCAGCGCGATCGGCGCAGCGGGCAGACCTCGCTGTTCGGGCTGCTCGAGCCGGTGGCGCCCACGGCCGGGCAGAGCGGCGGGGCGGATCCGTCGGAGATCCTGCCCGAGGTCGAGGGGTGGACGCCCAAGCAGCTGCTCGCGTTCGAGAAGGAGGCGCTCGGCTTCTACATCAGCGGGCACCCGCTCGACCGCTACCGGGCCGACCTGTCGCGCTACGCCAACGCGGTCACCGTCGACTTCGCGGAGGGGCGGCGGCCGGCCGGCGAGGCGGCGGTGGGCGGGGTGGTGGCGGCCTATCGAGAGCGCCCGACCAAGCGCGGGGACGGAAAGCTCGCCTTCTTCCAGCTCGAGGACCAGTCCGGCCAGCTCGAGGTGATGGTCTTCCCCAAGACCTTCGAGAAGGTCCGCTCGGTCCTCATCAGCGACGAGCCGCTGCTCTGCACCGGCAAGGTGGTGGACGAGGGAGAGGGAGAGCAGCACGCGTGGCGCATGCTGCTCGAGGACGCCGTGCCGCTGGCCGAGCTGAGGAAGGCGCGGACCAGCCGGGTCGACATCCACATCGACGCCGACGCGGTGACGCCGGGGCAGATCCGCGACCTGCGCGGGATCCTGGAGGGCTCGCGCGGATCGTGCCGGACCGTCCTGCGCCTGCGCATCCCGCGCCGCTCGGAGACGGTCATCCCGCTGGGTGACTCCTACAACGTCGCCCCGACCGACGATCTGCTGCTCCGCCTGGAGCGACTGTTCGGGACGCGGGTCACCAGCCTGTCGTGACGGCAGACCGGGCCCGGGCGGATCGCGGCCCGGTTCGCGCCGGGCAGGTACCGAAAACGGAACCGGGTTCCCCGGCGTAGCAGGCGATCGCTTGCCCGCTCGATCGGCGCGGGCGACAATCGCGCTCGCCTCCAGGGGGAAAAGACGGATGATGATCAAGCGCTTTGCGGTCCTCGGGATCGCCATGGCCGCGGCCTGTGGCGGATCGGGCTCGAGCGGACCGGCGGCGGTTGAGAGCGAGCCGGCGGCGCGCGCGGCGACGCCCCGCCCGGGCGCGAGCCTGTACGACCGACTCGGCGGCCAGCCCGCGGTCAAGGCGGTGGTCGGCGAGTTCGTGGCCCGTCTGGCGGCCGACCCACGGGTGAAGTTCCGCTTCGCCAACAGCGACGTGCCGGCGCTGACCGCCGACCTGGTCGACTTCGTGTGCGCGGCGGCCGGCGGCCCCTGCAAGTACAAGGGACGCGAGATGGACGTCCTCCACGCCTCGATGCAGGTCACCGAGGAGGAGTGGGACGCGACGGTGGAGGCGCTGGTCGGCGCGCTCGACGAGTTCAAGGTCGGGATGGCCGAGAAGCACGAGGTGCTCGGCGCGATCGGCTCGACCAAGCAGGACATCGTCGCGCCGCCGACCGAGCGGCCGGCCGGCGAGGAGCTGGTCCGCATCCGGGCCGCGCGCGGCGATCTGGGCCGCTACGGCAAGCGCGCCGAGATGATGGGCGCGGCGTTCACCGCGCTCGAGCACGGGCAGCGCTCCTACGCCGAGCAGCTGTTCAGCATGGTGGAGAACTGGCTCGGCCCCCAGCGCATGACCGACGTCGCGCCGCTGTTCCGCCAGGGCGGCCCGCCGCGGATCACCGCCACGCCGGTGGTGATGGCCGCCGACACGCCGCCCCAGCCGAAGGGGGCGGTCGGCGACTCCGACGACGACGAGAAGCCCAGGCCGGAGAAGGCGACCCTGTCCGGCACGCTCCAGCTCGGCGGTGGCGCGGCTGGCGGGGCGTTCGGGGTGGTGATGCTGACGCCGGTCGGCGGCAAGGGGAAGCGGCGCACCGCCAAGCACCGGGTCATCGAGCAGCGCGGCCGCGAGTTCGCGCCGCGGCTCATGGCGGTGCCGGTCGGCTCGACGGTGGCGTTCCCCAACTTCGACGGTATCTACCACAACGTGTTCTCGCGCTCGGATGCGCGCCCGTTCGACCTCGGCATCTTCAAGAACGGGCAGTCGCGCGAGGTCGAGTTCGATCGCGAGGGGATCGTGCGGGTCGGCTGCAACCTGCACGCGAACATGTCGGCGTCGATCATCGTGGTCTCGGCGCCTCACTACGCGGTCACCGACGGCGACGGGAAGTTCCGCTTCCGCAGCCTCAGGCCGGGCCCGTACACGCTGCGGGCCTGGACCGAGCGCAGCGCCGAGCCGGTCAGCAAGCGGATCGAGATCGCCGCCGGCGCCAACCAGGTCGACGTGGACGCCGACGGCAGCGTGAAGCCGGGGCCGGGGACGGACAAGTTCGGAGCGCCGCGTGGGGCGGGCCACTAGCGCCGCGGTCATCGCGCTGGGCGCGGCGGTCGCCGGTGTGCTGGCCGCGACCGCGCGGGTCCCGCCGGGCGGGCCGACCCGCGCGCAGATCGATCAGGTCGTGGCCGAGGTCGACGCGAGCCTGCGCGAGGCCGCGGCCTCGGCGCGCTCGCGGGCCCAGACCCTGGCCGAGCTGCCCCGCATGCCGTACGCGGTGGCGAGCGACGCGACCACGGTGCGCGACCTGACCGATGTGGAGCTGGCGTTCCGGCCAAAGACCAACGAGACGATCGAGATCGCGCAGGTGCCGCGCCGCGGCGGCGCGCCGGTGTCGCTGCTGCGCATCCCGGCCGATTCGCGGGTCGAGGCCCCGCTGGCGACGCCGGGCGTGCACCTGGTGGTGAGCGGCCCGACCCTGCGGGTGGTCGCGGTGGTCCGGATCGAGCCGAGCGAGCGCGCCGACGAGCTGTACGGGGCGATGGCGGTCTCGCAGCTGCCGGACATGGGGCCGGTGATGCCGCTCCTGGTCCCGCTGGGCGGCGGGGTGCGGCTCGAGACCGCCAGCGGCGCGGTCGGGATCGGCCGGCCGCTGCCCGAGGGAGACACGATCGCGATCCCGCTGGGCGGAGAGACCGGGCAGGGCGCGCGCGTGGTCGCGCCCGGGACGCGACCGGCCGGCTGGAACGCGGGGCCGCTGGCCGGCGCGATCGCCGCGGCGCTGATCGGGCTGGTCGCCGGGGTGATCCTGTGGCGGCGGCGCGGGCCGGGCGCGGTCTCGCGCGAGATCCCGACCACGCTGCCGACGGTGGCCCAGTTCGGGGCCGGCTCGCGCCCCGAGCTGCCCGGCAGCCTGCGGATCGGCCGCTACACCGTGGTGCGCCGCCTGGGCAGCGGCGGGATGGCCGACGTCTACCTGGCCCGCGCCGAGGGAGAGGCCGGCTTCGAGCGGCTGGTCGCGCTCAAGGTGATCCAGGACGAGATGGCGGCCAGCCCGAAGTTCGTGAGCCACTTCCTCGACGAGGCGCGGCTGGCGTCGCAGCTCAACCACCCCAACGTCGTGGCGATCACCGACCTGGGCAAGGCCGACGACAAGTACGTCATCGCCATGGAGTTCGTGGACGGATCCGACCTGGAGCGGCTGATCCACTCGATCGCCGCGCGCCAGGCGCTGATCCCGGTGCGGATCGCGCTCGGCATCGCGCGCCGCATCTGCGACGGGCTGCACTACGCGCACACCGCGGTGGACGCGCGCGGCGAGCCGCTCCACCTGGTGCACCGCGACGTGAAGAGCGCCAACGTCTTCATCTCGAAGGGCGGCGAGGTCAAGGTCGGCGACTTCGGCATCGCGCGGATCGCCGGCGACATGCGGCTGGCGAAGACCGAGATCGGCGAGGTCAAGGGGACGCCGGCCTACATGGCGCCGGAGCACCGGATCGGCCAGGACGTCGATCGCCGGGCCGACCTCTACGCGGTCGGCGCGATCTGCTACGAGCTCCTGACCGGCCGGGTCATCAACCTGGACCTGGCGATGCTGGCCCACCTGGGGCGCGAGGGCTGGCCCCATCTGCAGCCGCCCAGCGCGGTGCGGCCGGAGCTGCCCCCGGAGCTCGACGCGGTCGTCCTGCGCGCAATGCAGTTCGCGCGCGAGGACCGCCAGGCCAGCTGCGAGGAGATGGAGCTGGCGCTGGCCGAGATCGTCGACCGCCACGGCCTGGCGGTGACCGACAAGGCGATCGCGCAGTGGATCCGCGACGAGCTGGCGCTGATGCCGCGCCGGCCGGCGACCGCCTCCGACGGGCAGTCGGGCGGCCAGGCGGCGGGGTGAAGGCGCGGCCCTTCGGGCCGCCCTCGTCTAGCCCAGCCCGATCTTCTCCAGATCGTCGTCGTCGAGGCCGAAGAAGTGCGCGGTCTCGTGGAGGACGGTGATCCGGATCTCGTCGAGCAGGTGATCGCGGTGGGTGCTCTGTCGCTCGAGGTTGCGCTGGAACAGGTGGACGGCGTCGATGACCGGCACCTGGTTGGAGACGTGGCTCTTGTCGGGCAGGGCCACCCCGGAGAACAGGCCGAGCAGGCGCGGGTCGTAGCCCTCGCGCACCAGGTGCTCGCCGGGCAGGTCCTCGATCATGACCGGCACGTTCTCGAGGCGGTCCAGCACCTCGGACGGCAGCTCGGCCATCGCCTCCTCGGCCACGCGCTCGAACTCGTCGTTCGAGATGTGCCACGGCGGCGGCGGGGCCAGCTCGTCGAGCCGGCGGGTGTCGGTCCACGCCTTGATCATCGCCTCGCGGTCGCCGCGCTGCTCGTAGACCAGGCCGAGGCCGTGGTGGGCGTCGGACTGGGACGGATCTTCGTCGACCGCGGCCAGGAAGACGCGCTCGGCCTGCTCGCCGTCATCGAGCTCGAGGTAGATCTGGCCGGCGCGGGTCAGCAGCACGGGATCGCGCACCGCCAGGTCCTCGACCAGCGCCATCGCGGCGAGCGCCCGCTCGGCGCCGGCGTCCTGGTCCTCGCGGCTCAGCTCGGCCTCGGCGCGGAGCAGGAGCACGTCGGCGCGATCCTCGTCGTCGTCGGTCAGCGCCAGCGCCCGCTCGGCCAGCGCCAGGGCGGCTTCCGGATCGTCGCGGGAATAGAGCTGCAGCTCTCCGGCTTGCAGCAGAGGATGAGGATCGTCGGGATCGGCCTCGGCCGCGCGAGCGAGCAGGGCGAGCGCGGCGTCGATGTCGCCGCGCGCAGAGGCGACCGCGCCGCCCAGGCACAGGACCTCGGCCGAGTCGGGCTCGCGCTTCTCGGCCTTGCGAAGGACGGCCTCGGCGCCGGCCAGGTCGCCGGCCTCGAGGAGCTCCCAACCACGTTCGATCGGGTCGCGCTGGTGCGACATCGGACGACTATACCCCGCTCGGGTTCCGCTCGATCCGCTTCGCCCACAGGACTGTCGGATCCCCCGTTTGCCTGGCCGGACCCGCGCCGCTACAGTTGGCCGGTGCTGAAGCAAGGTGGTTTCACCCGACCAGCGCCCCTCCTCGCGATCTGGCTCGCGATCGCGGCGGCGCTGCTCTCGGCATGTCCCGGCCGCACCAAGCGCAACGTCGGGATGAACATGCCGGTGCCGACCGACGGCGATCAAAAGGCGCTGCGCCGCTTCGAGGAGACGCGGGCGCGCTTCCTCCGCGACGCGGGGCCGGAGCAGGCCGCGGCCACGACCGGCAAGTTCGAGGCGATCGCGCGCGACTTCCCGGACGACCCGATCGCGCCGCACGCGCTCCTGTTCGCCGGCATGTCGGCGCTCGGGGCCGGCCAGTACGATCGTGCGGCCGAGAATCTCCAGGAGGTGGTGCGCGACGACGGCGCGGCCCCGGCGGTGCGCCTGCGCGGGCGGCTGTTCTACGGCGTCGTGCTGTCGTACCAGGGGCGCGACAAGCAGGCGCTGGCCGCGCTGGCCGAGGGGCGCGAGGCGCTCGACGGCGACAACAAGGACGAGGTCGCCGCGTACCAGGCCGCGCTGGCCGAATCGAGCGCGTCGACCGGGCGGATCGGCGAGGCGATCGCAGCCTACGACGCGTGGTACCCGGTCGGGCGAGCGTCCGAGCGGGCCTACGCGGTGGCCCGGATCCGCTCGCTGGTCGAGCAGCTCGACGAGGGCGCGGTGCGCCGGGTGTACGGGCAGCTCGAGAGCAAGGAGGGGCCGGCCGCTGCGGTGGTCGGCACCCGCCTGGCCGCGCAGCTCGAGGCGCGCGGCGATCGCGATCAGGCCGAGTCGGTCCGCTCCGACATCAAGGACGCGCGCGAGCGGGTCGGGATGGGCGACGGCGGGCGGGTCGGCGACGGCAGCGGCGGCGACGCCGGCCGGGTCGGCGCGGTGCTGTCGCTGTCGGGGAAGCGCAACCGGCTGGGCGACTTCGCCATGCGCGGGCTGACGCTGGCCGCCAGCGCGTTCGAGGAGCGCGACCCGAGCGCGGCCCGGCTCGGCTTCCCGCGCCCGTTCCAGCTCATCGTGCGTGACGACGCGTCGCAGGCGCAGAGCGCGGCGGCCGGGATCGACTCGCTGGCCGCCGACGGGGTCATCGCGGTGGTGGGGCCGGACGACGGTCGCTCGGTCGAGCGGGCCGCGCGGCGGGCCGGCGAGCTGGGCGTGCCGCTCATCAGCCTGCACCCGGCCGCGGAGCTGCTCGAGGGGGTGGACTCGCCGTTCGTGTTCCACGCGGTCCACTCGGCCGAGCAGCGCGCGCGCGCGCTGGCCCGCGCCGCGCTGGGCGCGGGGGTGCGCGACTTCGCCATCTTCGCGCCGGACAACGGCTACGGCCGCAAGGTCGGCGACGCGTTCCGCCAGATCATCGAGCGCAACGGCGGCCAGGTGGTGATGGAGGAGCGCTATCCGGCCGGCGCGACCTCGTTCCAGGGCCAGGTCGGCAAGCTGAAGAAGCCGTTCCAGGCCCTGTTCGTGCCGGACCGGGCCCGCACCCTCGAGCTGATCGCGCCGGCGCTGGCGGCGGCCAACCTGATCGCGCGCCCGCCCGGGCAGAAGAGCAAGCGGGGCCGCTCGTTCTGGCTGCTGTCGACCGCCGACGTGCTGGAGCCGCGCTTCCTGCGCAGCGCCGGGCGGTACGCGGCCGGCGCCGTGCTGGCACCCGGGTTCTATGCCGATCGCACCGATCCGCGCATCGGCGAGTTCGTGGCCGAGTACGAGCGGGCGTTCGGCCGGATGCCGACCGCGCTCGACGCCTACGCGTTCGACGGGGCGTGGGCGGTGCGCGCCGCGGTCGAGCACGGCGCGCAGAACCGGCGCGACGTGGCCAGCGCGCTGGCCACCCAGTCGGTCGACGGGTTGACCGGCAAGGTCGCGTTCGACTCCTCGCACCGCCGGCGCGACGACGGCCTCCTCTACGAGGTGGTCGAGGTGCGGCCGGATCAGTTCGAGCTACACGCCAAGCGATGAGGCCCGAAGCGCGTGGTCATCGGCGTCGGCCAGGCCCGCGCGGCGTGTATAGTCCGCGGCGATGCGCGCCGCGGGCAGATTCGACCTTCTATCGATCGTGACGGGGCGGCGGCCGTGAGCGGCTTCGACCCCGGCAACCGCCTCATCGCCGCCCTGGACGTGACCGGGCGCGCGCAGGCCGACCAGCTGGTCGACCGGATCAAGGGGGCGGCCGACTGGCTCAAGGTCGGGCTCGAGCTGTTCGTCGCCGCCGGGCCCGAGCTGGTCCGCGACTACGCGGCCAGCGGGCGGCGGGTGATGCTCGACCTCAAGCTGCACGACATCCCGGCCACGGTGGAGCGGGCCACCGCGCGCGCGTGCGATCTGGGCGCGGCGCTGCTCACCATCCACGCCGGCGGCGGCCGGGCGATGATCGAGGCGGCGGCCAGCGCGGCGCGCCGGGCCGGCGACGATCGCGCGCGCCTGCGGGTCCTGGCGGTCACGGTCCTGACCTCGCTCGACCAGAGCGACGTGGCCGAGGTCGGCGAGGACGTGCCGCTCGCCCAGCTGGTGGTGCGGCGCGCGCGGCTCGCGATCGACGCCGGCGCCGACGGGGTGGTGGCCTCGCCGCAGGAGGCGGCCGCGGTCCGCGCGATCGCGCCGCGCGGCTTCCTCATCGTCACGCCCGGCGTGCGCGGCGCCGGCGCGGCGACCGGCGATCAGAAGCGGGTGGCCACCGCCGGCGAGGCGCGCGCGGCCGGCGCCGATCTCGTGGTCGTGGGCCGACCGATCCGCGACGCGGCCGATCCGGCCGCCGCGGCCCGGGCGATCGCCGCCGAGCTGGCCGCGGGCGATCGCGGCGCGAGCGCGTGAGCCAGAGCCGGAGCCTTGCCATGACGAACGGAGGAGGGCGGCGGATCGTCTTCGGCGTGGGGCCGGTGCGCGAGCTCCTGCGCTCGTCGCGGACCGACGTCAGCGGGGTGTGGCTGAGCCGCAGCCGGGCCGAGCAGGGCGACCGGCGGGCGGACGGGCGCGATCCGCTGGCCGAGCTGGTCGATCTGGCCGAGCGTCGCGGCATCGAGACCTCCCGCCACGATCCGGCCGAGCTGGACGCGATCGCCGGGCCGGGCGCCCACCACCAGGGCGTGGTGGCGATCGCCGGCACCTACCGCTACGCCGAGATCGAGGACCTGATCGATCTCTCCGCGGCGGCCGGGTCGAACGGCCTCCTGGTCGCGCTCGACGGTGTCACCGACCCGCACAACCTGGGCGCGATCGCGCGCTCGGCCCACGTGCTCGGCGCGCAGGGCCTGATCATGCCGCGCGACCGGGCCGCCGCGGTCAGCCCGGCGGTCACCAAGGCGTCGGCCGGCGCGACCGAGCATCTCGCGATGGCGCAGGTGACCAACCTGGCCCGCGCGCTCGGCCAGCTCAAGGAGGCGGGGCTGTGGACGGCGGCGCTCGACGCGGGGCCGAGGTCGCGACCGCTGGCCGAGCTCGACGCCAGCGTGCCGCTCTGCCTCGTGGTGGGCGCCGAAGGGCGCGGCATCCGCCCGCTGGTCGCGCGCTCGTGCGATTTTCAGCTCGAGATCCCGATGCGGGGATCCGCGGTCGGCTCGCTCAATGTCTCGGTCGCGGCCGGCATCGCGCTCTACGAGGTCGCGCGCCAGCGCGGCGCTCGCACGCCCGAGGACTGAGTCAGGGCGGGTCGCGGTGGTGCGGGTTTCGCCGCGCGACCGCGACGATCGTTCCGATCAGGGCCAGCAACAGCGCGGCGCCGAAGACGATCTTGGCCACGCTCGAAGATCCGACCGCCACGCCGGTGAAGCTGAAGATCCCGGCCACCACGGCGACGATGAAACATGCGATGGCCCAGCGGAACATGAATCGCCTCCTGCGTGTCGGTCACTCCCAACGCCGTCACGCTGTGGCACTTCGCCACGAAGTCTTCCGGCCCATGATGGCAGTTTCTGCCCGGTTGAAGCACCGACACTCTGACGTCTGCAGCTGGGAGGCCGCTTTTCCCCTGCTGGCATGAGCGCTGCAATCTTCTGCTCGCGGAGGAAACCACATGAAGGTGCATCGCGTTCTAGCGTTGGTTGTCGTCACATCTGCACCGGCCGCTCTGCTCGCCACGAGCAGCGGCTGCGCCGGCACCGTCAGCGGTGGAGTCTCCGCCCCGGTCGCCAGCGACGAGGTCGTGGTGGAGGAGTCGCCGCCCGCGCCGCGCGAGACGGTGGTCTATCACCGCGACGGTGAAGTCTGGGTCACCGGCCGCTGGGTCCGCGATGACGGTCACTGGGCCTGGCGGCGCGGCTACTGGGTGAGTCAGCGCCCCGATCGGATCTACGTCCAGGGCTACTGGGACTACCGCGACGGCCACTACGTGTATCGAGAGGGGACCTGGGTGCCCCGCCGTCACGGCCAGCAGTGGGTCGAAGGGCGCTGGGTGACCGGCGTGAACGGCCGGGTGGCGTGGCGCACCGGCTACTGGGCGCCGCCGCCGGCTCGCGCCGAGTTCCGGGTGCGCGCCGACCACCGAGCTCGGGCCGAGCACCGCGCGCCCGTGAGCGCGGCTCCGGTCGCGGTGCCGTCGGACCGCGAGTGGCGCCGCCGGCAGGACGTGCGCGAGCGCGAGTTCGACCGCACGCAGCTGGAGCGCGAGCGCGCGTTCGAGTACAAGCTCAAGCGCGACAACCTGACCTCGTCGCAGCGGCGCGAGGCGCGCGAGCGGTTCGAGACCCAGCAGAAGCGGCGCGAGGGTGAGTTCGCGTCCCAGCAGAACCGGCGCGAGCGGGCCCACGGGGTCCAGAAGCGCCGCGAGGCCAACCTCGACCTGCGCCGCTGATCGCGACCGGCCAGCGAGCAGGACCAGGCAGCAATCGACAGGACCGGGCTATCGAGGCGAGGGAGCTCCGCGAGGGGCTCCCTCGTCGGGTTTTCGGCGGGCGCCCGGCCGGGCGGCGCGCGAAGCTCAGCGCTGGATCTTCTCGAGGAAGCTGGCCTTCAGCAGCTTCTCGCCGATCCCGGGGAAGAACGCGCCCACCGTGTCTCCCTGGATCAGCACGACCTCGCCCTCGCCCCAGGTCTGGTGGCGGACCACGTCGCCCTTGTCGAACGGGCTCCCGGTGGTGCGCCGCCGCCGGCGCTCGACCTTGAGCGACTGGGTGGAGCTGCGCCGCGCGCGCTGCCGGGCCAGCTCCTTGACCAGCGGCGACACCGCGCGCGAGCTGCCACCCAGGCGGACCTCCTCGGCGACGGTGGCCGGCAGGGCCAGCGGAAGCCGCTCCACTCGCTCGCGCTCGGCCCGCAGGCAGTTGTCGCAGCGGCCGCACACCTCGGCGGCGTCCTCGTCGTAACCGAAGTAGGTGAGGAGGAGGCGGGTCCGGCACAGGTGCGACTGGGCGTAGCGCAGCATCGCCTGCAGGCGGGCGCGATCCTGGGCGCGCTTCTGCTCGTAGCGGTGGGCGGCGCGGGCCAGCTCGTCGAACCGGGGCGGCGCGGTGCCGAGCGGCGCGAAGGCGGCCCCGCCGATCTCCTGGGCGAAGCCGGTCTCCTTGAGGAACGACAGGACCACGCGGGTCTTCTTGCCGGGTGCGTCGGCCGCCTCGGCGATCGCGCGCAGCGACTGTGGCTCGCCGTGTCGCTGATGGAGCGCGACCAGCGCGTCGGCCACCGCCTTGGTCTGCTCCGGGGTCGGGTAGCGCCCGCCCAGGAAGAAGCTCTGGATGCGCTTGTCCTCCGGCTGGTAGAGGAGCACGCAGCTGGCCAGCCGGCCGTCGCGCCCGCCGCGGCCGGCCTCCTGGTAGTAGGACTCGAGCGAGCCGGGGAAGTTGTAGTGGATGACGAAGCGGAGGTCCTGCTTGTCCACCCCCAGCCCGAACGCGTTGGTCGCCACCATGATGCGCGGCTCGCCGCGCTCCATGAACGCGGTCTGGACCTCGTCGCGCTCTCGCGCGCGCATGCGCCCGTGGTAGCGGCCGCATTCGACCCCGTGCTCGGCCAGGAAATCGGCCAGGGCGTCGACCGTCTTCACCGTCGCGGCGTAGATGATCCCGCACCCGGCCTGGCGGGCGAGCAGGCGGAGCAGGGTGGCCTGCTTGCTCCGCTCGCCGCGCGTGGTCAGCACGTGGTAGCAGAGGTTGGGGCGGCGCAGCCCGACGTCGACCACCGACGCGTCGGGGATGCCGAGCTGGGCCAGGATGTCGTCCTTGACCCGCGGCGGCGCCGTCGCGGTCAGCGCCAGCACGGTCGGGCGGCCCATCGCGCGGACCGCGTCGCCCAGGCCCAGGTAGGCGGGGCGGAAGTCGTGGCCCCACTGCGAGATGCAGTGCGCCTCGTCGACCACGAACAGCGCCACCCGCGCGCGCGACAGCGGCTCGCGGAAGCCCGGGTCGCTCAGCCGCTCCGGCGTGACGTAGGCGACGCAGGGCCGGCCGTTGCCGAGCCGCTCGAGGGCGGCGCTCTCGTCGCGCGGCGACAGGGTCGAGTCGAGCCGCACCACCTCGAGCCCGAGCTCGGCCAGCTTGTCGTACTGATCCTTCATCAGCGCGATGAGCGGCGAGACCACCAGCGTGATGCCGGCCAGCTCCAGGGCCGGCAGCTGATAGCAGAGCGACTTGCCGCCGCCGGTCGGCATGATGGCTAGCGAGTCGACGCCGGCCAGGACGTTGCGGATGGTCAGGCTCTGGCCCGGCCGGAAGTCCTGGATGCCGAACCAGCGCCTGCCGAGCGCCAGCATGCGCTCCTCCACTCCATCGTCGTCGGGGAGGGAGGGAGGGACGGCTGCATCTACGTGGATGCCACCGGCCATTGGCTGGCAAACATCCCCCAATCGGACCGCGCTCGCAAGAGAGTTCTCGGAAGCCGAGCACGCGCCGGAGCGTTGCTTGACGCTCCAGGCCACGCGTGATCTATTCGCGTGCCAGAAAGGTAAAGGCGAACGTCATGGCAAGACACGGAGATGCGAAGGTCCGCGTTGCGGTGGTCGGCGCCACCGGTGTGACGGGACAGCAGTTCCTGGACGCTCTCGTCAACCACCCTCTGCTACAGGTCACGAACCTGGCGGCGTCGGCGCGCTCCGCCGGCAAGCGCTACATCGACGCGATCCGCCAGCCGAGCGGCCAGGTGAGCTGGTACGCCGACTCGCCCCTCGACCAGCGCATCGGCGAGATCGAGGTCGAGGAGGCCGACGCGTTCGACGCCGGCGGGGTCGACCTGGTCTTCAGCTGCGTGGACGCGACGCCGGCGCGAGAGCTCGAGCCGGCCTACGCCAGGCTGGCGCCGGTCATCTCCACCGCGTCGGCGTTCCGGATGGAGAGCGACGTGCCGATCCTCATCCCGGGGGTCAACATGGATCACGTCGTCCTGCTCCAGCACCAGCGCGAGCGCGGCCGCAAGGGCTTCATCGCGCCCAACCCGAACTGCACCGCGGTCGGGCTGGCGATCACGCTGGCCCCGCTCCACCGGAAGTTCGGCGTCAAGCGGGTCCACATGGTGTCGATGCAGGCGGTGTCGGGCGCCGGCCGCTCGCCCGGCGTCATCGGCCTCGACATCCTCGACAACATCGTGCCGTTCATCCCCAAGGAGGAGGAGAAGGCCTCGGCCGAGACGCGCAAGATCCTCGGCACGGTGGTGGGCGAGACGATCCGCCCGGCCGAGTTCCCGGTCAGCTGCACCTGCACGCGGGTGCCGGTGCTCGAGGGCCACACCGAGGCGGTCCACGTCGAGCTCGATCGAGATGCCGACGAGGGCGCGATCATCGACGCGTGGCGCAGCTTCGGGGGCGAGTTCCTCGCGCGAGGCTATCCGACCGCCCCGTCGGCGATGATCCACGTCCACGACGATCCGTTCCGGCCCCAGGTGAGGCTCGACCGCGACCTCGGCGGTGGAATGACCACCGCGGTCGGCCGGCTGCGCCGCGACACCACCCTCGACAACGGCTGGAAGTACCTGCTCGTCTCGCACAACACCAAGATGGGCGCGGCCAAGGGCTGCATCCTCCTGGCCGAGCACCTCCTGGCCGAGGGGCTCATCTCGGCGGCGAAGCGGTAGGGCAGGCCCCCGCTACCGGGCCGCGGCGTTGCTGGTCGCGGCCGGGCGGAGGTGGCTGCGCAGCGCGGGCGAGAGGTGCGGGATCTCGTCCGGGTCGATGATGAGGCCGCGGCACGCGGCTGCCTTGCAGTTGCACGGCTCGGCCACCTGGGCGGCGAACGAGTAGTCGTAGGTGAGCTCCTCGCCGGGCGCGATGTCGCGCAGCGCCACCCACCAGGCGACGATCGACTTGTCGTCGGCCACCCAGCGCGAGTCGACCTCGGAGTTGGGATCGCACGAGTGGTTGATCCAGCGGCTCTGACACGCGAGGTCCCAGAACAGCGGCGGGCCCTCCTCGCCGTCGGGGCCCGGCTCGTAGCCGGGCAGGATGAGCGCGTACTGGTCGTCGAAGTCGTCCTCCTCCCGGTAGAGAACGCCGTCGCCGTAGAGCAGGATCTCGCCGGCGCGGTAGGGGCGGGTCGCGATCACGCCGTAGCCGTGGATCGCCGAGCGCACCACCTTCAGTCCCTCCATGAGCGGCATCGCGGAGCAATTTGCCCGACCCCCGCCCGGCTAGTCAAAGGTAAACGCGAGCTATACTGGTCGTTCGATCGAGGGGAGGGAGTGATGGCCAAGCGGATCGGCATCCTCACCGGCGGAGGCGATTGTCCGGGGCTCAACGCGGTGATCCGCGCGGTGGTCCTGCACGCGCGCGGGACGCTCGGATGGGAGGTCATCGGCATCGAGGATGGCTTCACCGGCATGTACGAGCAGCGCTACATCGACCTCACCGCCCGATCGGTGGCCGGGCTCATCTGTCGCGGCGGAACCGTGCTCGGCTCGTCCAACCGGGCCAACCCGTTCGCCTACCCGTTCAAGCGGCCGGGTGGCGGCGAGGAGATCCTCGACGTCTCGGATCGCTGCGTGGCCAACGTCGAGCGGCTCGATCTGGAGGGGCTGATCCTGGTCGGCGGCGACGGGACCATGTCGATCGGGCAGAAGCTCATGGCCAAGGGGCTGCGCGTGGTCGGCGTGCCCAAGACCATCGACAACGATCTCGAGGCGACCGAGTACACGATCGGCTTCCAGACCGCGGTCGAGGTGGCCAGCGAGGCGATCGATCGCCTGCACACCACGGCAGAGAGCCACGACCGCATCATCATCTGCGAGGTGATGGGCCGCTACGCCGGGTGGATCGCGATGGCGGCGGGCATGGCGTCCGGCTCGGACGTCATCCTCATCCCGGAGATCGATTACGACCTCGGCAAGGTGATCGGCAGCCTCAACCGCCGCCACGGGCGCGGCAACACGTACAGCATCATCGTCATCGCCGAGGGGGCCAAGCCGAAGGGCGGAGCCTACGCGGTGGTGAAGAGCGGCGACGTCACCCAGCAGGAGCTGCTCGGCGGGGCAGGCCAGGTCCTGGCCGAGGAGATCCGCAAGCAGACCGAGTTCGACGTGCGCGTGACGGTGCTGGGCCACATTCAGCGGGGCGGGACCCCGTGCGCGTTCGATCGCCTGCTCGCGACCCGCTTCGGCGCCACCGCGGTCGAGCTGGTCGCCAGCGGACGGTTCGGGCAGGTCGCGGCCCTGCGCAGCGGCGAGATCGTCTCGGCGCCGCTCGACCTGGCGGTGGCCAAGCTGAAGCGCGTCGATCCGGACGGCGACCTGGTCCGCGCGGCTCGCTCGCTCGGCATCGAGCTCGGCTGAACACGCATCGGGGCCACGCCGCGACAACGGGCGGTTGTCGTGGTGATGTCAGGAACCACCGCCGGATCGGCGCAAGCCGCCGGAGATGCACGGGTGCGCGGCTGGCGAGGAGCTTGCTGCACCAGGGGCCATGCGTGGCCATCCCCGACTCCTCGTCCTCGCGGGCGCGCTCCTCGCGACCGGCTGTGACGGCGCCGCTCCCACCACCGATCCGGGCGGCTCGGACGGCGCCGGCTCGATCGAGTACCTCGACGCGACCGATCAGCTGATCCGCGCGTCGATGGCGCTCCGCGGCGTGCGGCCCGGCGCCGACGAGCTCGCCGCGGTGCGCGACGACCCGGACGCCGTCGAATCGATCGTCGACGGCTACCTCGACTCACCGGAGTTCGGCGAGACCATGCGCGACCTCCACGCCGAGGCGTTCCTCACCCGCTACGCCAACCTGCCGCTGCCGGCCGCCGACGAGCTGGCCGACGCCCAGACCGGCCCGATGCAGGAGTCGCTGGGTGAAGAGCCGCTCCGGCTCATCGAGCACGTCATCATGGGCGACCGCCCGTACACCGAGATCGTCACCGCCGACTACACCATGGCCGACCCGACGGTGGCGACCGCCTACGGTCTGGCCTACGACCAGGCCGGGCCGACCTGGCAGGAGACCCACTACACCGACGGGCGACCGGCCGCCGGCGTGCTGGCGACCACGGCGTTCCTGGTCCGTCACCGGTCGGCCGGCGACAACTTCAATCGCGGGCGGGCCAACGCGATGTCCAGGGCGCTGCTCTGCTACGACTTCCTCAGCCGCGACGTGGTGGTCGACGGATCGATCGACCTCTCCGACCCCGAGGTGGTCGCCAACGCCGTGGTCGAGAACGCGGCGTGCGCCAGCTGCCACCAGACGCTCGATCCGCTGGCCAGCTACGTGTGGGGCTTCAACCCGAACCTCAACCAGGGCGAGATCGAGCGAGGCGGCTACCCGCTGCTCGACTTCTTCCGGCCGGACCAGGTCAACCGCTGGAGGCGGACCTCGCACCGTCCGCCCGGCTTCTTCGGCATCACCGCCGACGGGCTGGGCGGGCTGGGCGCCGCGATCGCCGCCGACCCGCGCTTCTCGTCGTGCGCCGCCCGCCGCTTCTACTCGTTCATGGCGCAGGAGCCGCTCGACCAGGTACCGCTCGAGCTGGTCGCCGAGCTGCAGCGGCGGTTCGTCGACAGCGGCTACTCGGCCAAGCAGCTGGCCAAGGCGGTCGTGCTGTCGCAGCCGTTCCGCGCCTCGCACGCGACCGCCGACGCCGACGCCGAGCACCTGGTCGGGCTGAAGAAGGCGCGCCCGGAGCAGCTGAGCCGGATGTTCCGCGACCTGACCGGCTTCACCTGGGAGACGGTGGCGACCGCTCGCCTGCGCGGTGGCAAGGTCGGTCGCGTCGATCTGATGAAGGACGACACGGTCGGCTTCCGGGTCCTGGCCGGCGGGATCGACTCGTTCTACGTGGTCAACCCGTCGCACACCTTCAACGCCACCTACAGCCTGGTGCTGCGCGCGCTGGCCGCGGCCGCGGCCGGCTACGTGGTCGA
>DATHKR010000257.1:0-98150 GCA_035489015.1 Kofleriaceae bacterium
ATCCTTCGCAGCGCCGCGCGGTCCTTCTTCGTGAGCGTCAACCCCGTAAACCGCCGAGCCACCATGCAACGGGTAGATCAAAATCTGATCGCAGACGCAACCTCGCGCGCGATCAAAACCCCGCGGGCGGGACACTAGTGCTCCGCCGGGCGGTGCACTGAGTGCCTGCCATGAGAGCTCCAGGGCGGACGCGGAGCCGCACCCGCCTCGAGATCGGCGGCGGCGCGCTGGTGCTCACTCCGCCCGATGGGCGCGCCAGCGAGTTCGCGCTCGCCGGGGCCGACCTGGCGGTGGCCGATGCGACGTTCGCGCGCCGGTTCGTTCGCCACCTGCGGGTGTGGACCTCGGCCGGAGACATTCACCTCATCACGCCGCCCGAGGAGGGCTCGATCGCGCCGCGGGCCGCCCAGCTGCCGCGCGCGCCCGAGGACGCCGGCATCATCGACCGGCACGCCTTCGACACGGTGTCGGAGTGGCTGGCCGGTGGCGCTCGCCTGGGCGGGCGGACGATCGAGGAGCTGGCCCGGCTGGCCCGGCTGGCCACGTCGGCGTTCGCCGCGGTGATCGGCGAGCGCGCCGCGCAGATCGCCATCGAGACGATCTGGCCGTTCGGCGGGCCGATGCGGGGCGGGGCGACCGGCGACGACGTGCGCCACCGCCTGCGCCCGCTCGAGCTGGCCGCGCGCGACTCGGACCGCGCCGCCGAGGCGCTGGTCGCCGCGCTCGCCGCCGCTACTCGGTGATGGTCGGGATGTAGAGGGCGTCCTCGGGATCGCCGATCTTGAGGTCGCGGACCTCGAACGTCTCGCTCATGCCGAGGTTGTCGAACCGGGTCGCGAACTTCAGCCCGCCGACCTGCACCCACCCGGACAGCGCGAAGCCGAGCCGGCCCTGCGGCATCTGCTTCTCGAGCAGCTCGGGCATGCGGCTCTGGCTGTTGACGCTGATGAGCCAGGTGTCGCTGCCGACCTCGGGCGCGAAGGTCACCTCGATGACGTCGCAGCCCGGCTTGCAGTGCTCCTTGACCGGCTGGATCGGGCTCTTCAGCGCGAGCTTCACCCCCGGGTCCTTCAGCTTGAAGATGGCCGCCAGCCGGTAGGAGTCGGACCGGAAGCTGTCGTACGCCGACTTCACGAGCTGGTCGCGGGTGGCGGTGTCGACCGTCTTGCTGTCGAAGGTGGCCGCGCCCTTGCCGGCGTGATCGAAGAGGTCGTACATCGCGACGCTCACCTGGATGTCGTCCGGCTTCCCCTCGCGCTGAGCCTTCTCCATGCTGGCGATGTTGATCTCCTCGAACCGGTGGCGGCCGTTCCAGCGGTCCCACGCGTGGCGGAACAGGCCGACCAGCTTGCCGTCGCGGCTGTAGCGCTGCTCCCACTGGATCTGCTTGACGGCGTCCCACGCCGCGGCGCCGCCCAGGTTGGCGAGCACCTGATCGGCCAGCGCGACCGCCTTGGGATCCGAGGCGGCGGCGTCGAAGTGGGCCGAGGTCGGCTGGGTGGCGGCGGTGGTCCGTCCCCCGCCGCAGGCTGCGCACAGGGCGAGGGCGGCGGCGGACACGCGGGCGGCGGCGACGATCGGGCGGCGTCCGGGCTTCATGGGCCGGCACTTTACACAAAGTGGCGCTGCCGGGGGAATTCGGCTAGATGATGCTCTCCGATGCGCGGCAGCTCTTTTCGTGGCCGGGCCCTGCGCGCGGCGATCGCCGCTGCCCTGGCGATCGCGTGCGGGTGCGGCGTTTCGTCGGACGTGTCGCGCGAGCTGGGCGCGCTGTGCGAAGACCGCGACCAGTGCGACGATCGCTGCCTCACCGGCACGCGCTATCCCGACGGCTTCTGCAGCGTGACCTGCGACGACGACGGCGACTGTCCCGACGGTGCCACGTGCGTGGACCGCGAGGGCGGCGTCTGTCTGTTCACCTGCGGCGACCGCAGCGAGTGCAACTTCCTCGGCGAGGACTGGCGCTGCCGGGTGCAGCCGGAGCGCGGCGCCGGCGATGACGACGAGGTGATGGTGTGCATGGGACCGGGGTAGCCCGGCTTGCCGGCGTGCTCGCTGCGGCGGTGTTGCTCGCGCCGGTCGTCGCGTGGGCGGAGGCGGACCCGGACTCGAGCGCGTCGTCGGCGGGACGATCGGATGTGGCCGCCTCGGACCAGGAGCTTTCGGGCTCGCTCGGCGCCGAGCTGGGCGGCCGGGTCAGTCCGGGTGGGCTCTACGTCGGTGGCGCGTACCTCTATCAGCTGAGCGACCGGGACTGGTTCGACGGCGGGCTGTCGTTCACGTTCGGCAGCGGCGCGGCGGCGTGCTTCCAGGACCGCGAGGGCGACACGGTCTGCGATCACGGGGTGACCGATGGCTTCGGCGGCGAGGTGGCGCTCGGCATGCGCCGCTACTTTCCCGGCCAGGGGCGATTCACCCCGTACGCGCGGGTCGCGGTCGGCCTGCGCCTGGTGAGCTACGGCGCCGACGACGTGAGCGGCCTGGCGATCCCGCTCGAGGCGGGCGGCGGGGTGCGCGCGTGGATCTCCGAGCGAGTCTCGATCGCCGGCGCGGCCGAGCTGCGGGTGGGACCGGCCTGGTTCAACAGCGATCTCGGCAGCGAGCCGCACCTGGGCCTCGCGATCCACGCGGCGGCCGAGCTCCGCCTGTAGCGCTGCTCTGGCGCCGAGCGCGCCGCTCAGATGCGGCGCAGGGCGGCCGGGGGGAGAAAGGCGCGCATCGTCATGCGGCGCGGACGCAGCTCTCCCTGGAGCCAGACCAGGCCGCCCTTGCGCAGATCGAAGCGGGCGGCGTGGCGGGCCGAGCCGCACACCAGCAGCGAGACCAGCTCGGCCAGCCAAGGTTGATGACCGACGGCGGCGACTCGCTCGCCGACCAGCGAGGCGAGCAGCTTCTCGTCGGGCACGCGGGTCAGACCCGGCTCGACCACCGTCTCGCCGCCGTCGTCGATGAGGCGGGTCAGGAGCTCGGCGGTCTCGACCGCGCGCAGCCACGGGCTGTGATGCAGGCGGTCGATGCGGACCCCGAATCGATCCATCCCGCGCACCGCGCGCTGGAAGCGCTTGCGCCCCTCGGGGGTGAGCGGCCGTGCCTCGTCGGGCAGATCCGGCCGCTGGGGCACCGCGGTCGCGTGGCGCACGACGAAGAGGTCCATCGTCAGTCCATACCTCGCCGAGAATCGATCGACCTGTCCATTCGCGGGGCCTAGGCCAGCTCATCGACGGTCTCGCGCAGCCTCGGCCACGCGTCGACCGCCTCGAGGCGGCGGGCGGCGAACTCTTCCTCGAGCTGGCGGCGGTGGTCGGCCAGCTCCGCGGCGTCGGGATACGCGTCGAGCAGGAGCAGGGCGACCGACAGGTCGGCCGCGCGCCCCGAGATATCCTGGAACTCCTTGAAAGCGCCGGTCTTCTCGTCGAACCACTCGAGGGCGTAGCGGAGGCCGCGCACCGAGCGGCGGAGCTGGTGGAAGCTCTCCACGTCGTTGGGCGCGAGCTGGAGCTGACCGCCGACCTCGAGGACGCGGCGGGCCAGGCGCGGCACCACCTGGCGGGCCCGGCCCTCGTCGACCGGCGCGAGCAGGCCGAGCGCGACGCACAGCGCGTCGGTGCGCGGGGCGGCCACCACCCGGAACAGGTGAGCGAGCCGGGTGGCGCGCTCGCCGCGCAGCCACACCACCAGCGGCTCGGGCGGAGCCTGGGCCAGCACCACGTCGATGTCGCGGACGCCGCCGCCGGCCGCGCGCAGCCAGCGCAGGTCGGAGCGGAGGATGCGCATCCGGGCCAGCTTGAGCCAGGAAGACAGCCGCCGGGTGGCGACGCGCAGCTGATGCACGTCCTCCTCGCCACCCTCGTGCGCGGCCGCCAGGTAGGCCTTGAGGGAGTCCAGCCAGGTGGTCGATGGGATCATGGTCGTCGTCGCCGTCTCGGGTCTCGGGTCTCGGGTCGGCTCGGCGCGGGAGGACTTTAGCCTCGTGCGGTCGGGCCGCCCACCCGCCCTCGGTGACAGCCGTGTCACATTGGTGGTGGCGGCCCGTCACGGTCGGCGCGCGTCGTTGTCACGTCCGTGTCCCGACGGTGTTGCTCCTGCGAGGTAAGGTGCCGACATGGTGCTGTCCGTCCTCGATCTGGGCTCGAACTCGTTCCACCTGGCGACCTACCGGGTGCGTGAACGGGGCGACCGGATCGAGCGTCGGGGCCGGACCAAGGTGATGTGCCGGCTCGGCGCGGGCACGCTCTGGGACGGGGCGATCGACGACGCCGCCTGGCGGCGCGGCACGGCTGCGCTCGACCGGCTGTACCGGCGCGCGATGGCCGGCGAGCCGGATCGATTGATCGCGGTGGCGACCAGTGCCATCCGCGACGCCGACAACGGCGCCGACTTCTGCCGGGCCGCGCGCCGGCGGCTCGGCCTCGACATCGAGGTCCTGTCCGGCGAGGAGGAGGCCCACCTGGTCTACTGGGGGGCGCGCTCGGCGCTGCCGCGGCGGACCGGGCGGATCGCGGTCATCGACGTGGGCGGCGGCTCGGCCGAGATCGCCGTCGGTGACGGTCGGGCGTGCCGCTTCGCCGCGTGCCTGCCGCTCGGCGTGCTGCGCCTGCGCGACCTGGCCCCGGAGCGAGTCGCGGCCCAGGTGCGGGGCAGCGCGCGCGACGCGATGGCCCGGGTGCGGGCGCAGCGGCCGGAGCGCGTGGTCATGACCTCGGGCACCGCGCGCCGGCTGGCCAGCGTGGCGCTCGGGCTCGGCCTGCGCCGACACGATGCCTGCGAGCTCTCGCGCGACAGCCTGGCCGGCCTGGTCGGCGCGCTGCCGCAGCTGCGCGGCAAGGACCTGGACGCGCTCGGCGTCGAGGAGGGGCGGCGCGACACCATCCTGCACGGCGCGCTCGCCCTCGAGGCGCTGCTCGACATGAGCGGGGCGCCGGCCGCGCTGGTCGCGACTCGCGGGCTGCGCGAGGGCGTCGCGCTGCGCGAGCTCGGGCGCGCCCCGGTCGCCCGGGTGGCCGTGCGGGCCGCCCGGCGCGCGGCCTAGTGCACCGCGGCCGAAATGACATCAACGATCCGGTGCGCCTCTGGACGGAGCCCGGAGGGCGACGCAGCGCTCAGGGCGCCACCGCTCCGGCTCAGGCCGCCGACCCGGCCCTCGGCTCGACCGCCGCGGTGATCTCGGCCGGGGCCGCCGCCTGGCGGAGGTCGGTCACCACCAGCTCGGCCGCGCGGGCGACCTCGAGCAGGCGGACCTGGCTCTGGAACGGCTCGCCGAGGGACGGCACCCGCGTCTGAGTGCCGTCGGTCTCGAGCATGCGGGCCTTGACGTTGTCGCGCATGCCGAAGCCGAGCACCTCGTCGAGCAGGCGGGCGCGGATCGCCTTGTCCTCGACCGGGACCATCACCTCGATGCGGCGCTGGAAGTTGCGCGGCATCCAGTCGGCTGACGATAGCAGGAGCTCGGTCCGGTCCCCCTCGCCAAAGGCGAACAGCCGGGAGTGCTCGAGGTAGCGGTCGACGATGCTGCGCACCCGGATCCGGTCCGAGACGCCGGGCACGCCCGGCTTGAGGCAGCAGATCCCGCGCACCAGGAGATCGATGTCGACCCCGGACTGGCTGGCGGCGTAGAGCGCGCGGATGACCGCCGGATCGACCAGCGAGTTCATCTTGGCCAGGATGCGGGCCGGCTCGCCGCGCCTGGCGCAGGCCGCCTCGCGCTCGATCCGCTCGATGACCGAGTCACGCATGCCGAACGGCGCGACCACCAGACGCCGCCACTTGGGCGGCTCGGCGAACCCGGTCAGGAGGTTGAACAGGGCCGACACGTCGTCGGCGACCTCCTCGCGGGTGGTGAACAGCGACAGATCGGTGTAGAGCCGCGCGGTCTGCGGGTTGTAGTTGCCGGTGCCCAGGTGGACGTAGCGGCGGATGAGCTCGCCCTCGCGCCGCACCACCAGTGCCAGCTTGCAGTGGGTCTTCAACCCGATGAGCCCGTACACCACGTGCACGCCGCTCTCCTCGAGGCGGCGGGCCCAGGCGATGTTGTTGGCCTCGTCGAAGCGCGCCTTGATCTCGACCAGGACGGTGACCTGCTTGCCGTTCTCGGCCGCGCGGCCGAGCGCGCGCACGAACGGGCTGTCGCCGCTGGTCCGGTACAGCGTCTGCTTGATGGCCAGCACGCACGGGTCGTCGGCCGCCTCGGACAGGAAGCGGGCGACCGGCTCGAACGACTCGTACGGGTGGTGGAGCGCGATGTCGCGCTTGCCGATGACCGACATGACCGAGTCGGCGTCGCGCAGGATGGTCGGCATCGCCGGGATGCTGAGCTCGTTGCGCAGCTCGGGCGCGAGATCGAACTCGGTCAGCGCGGCCAGGTCGCTCAGCTGGAGCGGGCCGTCGACCCGGTAGACGTCGGCCGGCGAGCTGAGGTTGAGCGCATCGACCAGGAACCGCTCGACGTCGACCGACGCGCGCGCGTCGATCTGCAGGCGCACCGCAGCGCCCCGGTCGCGCCGGCGCAGCTCCTCCTGCACCGTCGACAGGAGATCCTCGGAGTCCTCCTCGTCGATGCTGAGGTCCCAGTTGCGCGTCACCCGGAACGCCGCGGTCTGCAGGACGTCGTAGCCGGGGAAGAGGTCGCCGACGTGGGTCGAGATGAGCTGCTCGAGCAGGATGATGACCCGCCCGTCGGACGACGGCACCGGCAGGAGGCGCGGCAGCACCGACGGGACCTGCACCACCGCGAGCAGCTTCTCGGTGCGCCGGCGGTCGCGCTTCCCGCTCTTGCGCAGGAACACGGCCAGGTTGAGCGACTTGTTCTTGAGCTGCGGGAACGGGTGGCCCGGGTCGATCGCCAGCGGGGTCAGCGCCGGGAACACCGCCCGGGTGAAGTAGGAGCGGACCGCGTTGCGCTGGGCGCCCGACAGCTTCTCGATCGGCGGTATGACCAGCCCGCGCTCGGCCAGGAGCGGGACCATCTCCTCGCGCCAGATGCGGTACTGCTCGGCGACGGCGACGTGGACCCGCTCGCTGATGGCGGCCAGCTGCTCGCCCGGGAGCATGCCGTCGGCGGCGGTCTCGGCCACGCCACCGGCCAGCTGTTGCTTCAGGCCGGCGACCCGGACCATGAAGAACTCGTCCAGGTTGGTCGACACGATCCCGAGGAACTTCAGGCGCTCGAACAGGGGCAGGGCGGGATCGGCGGCCTCGGCCAGGACCCGCTCATTGAAGGTGAGCCAGGACAGCTCGCGGTTGAGATAGAGGCGGCGGTCGGTCAGCTCCAGGCGAGGCGGGTCGGCCGGTCGGGTCTGCTCGGGGCGGTTCGATTCGGCCGGTCGGGTCTGCTCGGGGCGTGTGTCCACCTCGGCTATTGTGACCTGAAGGCGGTGTCTCGGCTCGCTCAGCCTGTGACAACTCCGTAACACGATTGCCCGGAAGTCACCGAAACGTCATCGGTTCCTGTCAGGACCGACACCGCCCGGGCTCACTCTGGGGAGCCATGAGGATGGCGGTCCTGGATCTCGGCCTGCGGAGTTTCCGGTTGACTTGGTTCGAGACGGGCCGCAGCGGCCTGCTCGCGCGCCGCTCGTGGGGCGAGGCCTCGCCGCTGGTCGCGGCCGCCGCGCCCTCGCCGGCGGCGATCGGGCGCGCGATGGCCGCGGTTCACCGGCTCCTGCGCGAGCTGGCCCGGGTCGACGCCGCCTGTCCGCTGGTGGCGATGGCCAGCTGGTCACTGGTGCAGGCCGGCGGCGCGGCCCTGGTCGACGAGCTGCGCGGCCGCCATGGCATCCCGGTCGAGGTCGTGTCCGGCGAGGGCGAGGCGCGGCTCAGCTACCTGGGCGCGAGCATGTACCTGGGCGTGGTCGGGCGGCTCGCGGTCGCCGACCTGAGCGGCGCGTCGCTGGAGCTGGCCACCGGCACCGGCGGCGAGTGCGACGCCGCGCTCAGCGTCCCGCTCGGGGTGCTCGCGCTGCGCGGCGCGTACGTCGCTCCCGAATGCGCGGTCGACCGGGTCGCGCGCGAGCGGGTGGCGGCGACGGTCAGGTTCGGCGCGGCCGAGGCGGCCCGCGCGGTCTGGGACCGGCGGCCAGACCGGCTCGCCTTCACCGGCGGGGTGGCGGTCGCGGTGGGCGCGCTGGCCGACGAGGTCGGACTGCGACAGCCCGGCACCGGCGAGATCTCGTGCGCGGCGCTGGCCCGCCTGGCCGACGTGCTCGCCCAGTTCCAGCCGGTCGATCTGCCCGGCCTCGGCCCGGCGGCGGCGCTCGAGGAGCGGCGGAGCGACGCGATCGCCGTCGCGGCGGTGGTGCTCCACACCGTGATGGAGCTGCTCGGGTTCGGTTCCGCGGTGATATCGCCGATCGGGCGCAGCGAGGGCGCGGCGGTCCGCCATCTCGGTCGCGCCGGCGCGCTCCGCCCCGAGGGGCGAAGTCACAGCGCCGTCACCTGACCCCGAACGAACCGCCATCGCCGTCTGACATCGTCTCGGCGATGTTCGAGGGGTTCGAGGGCCCGGGTGACCGACAGAGCCGCAAGCGGTTCGCGGCGTCTTCGGGGCTGTCGATCGGGATCGGGGCGCTCCTGGTGCTGAGCCTGGTCGCGCTGGCCAGCCGCCCGCGCGAGAAGCGGGCCGCGCCGCCTCCGGTGGAGGTGACGTTCCACGCGCCGGTCAAGGCGAAGCCGCCGCCCCCGCCGCCGCCCGCGCCCAGGCCGAAGCGCGCCGCCGTCCGGGCCGCGCACAAGGCGGCCGGACCGAGCGCCGCGCCCACTCAGCGGCCGACCGGCGCGCTCCCCGAGGCTGACGCCTCCGGGTTTCAGGGCGGCGCCCTGGCCGGCATCGCGTGGGGCGAGGAGGCGATGAACGGGCTGGGCGGCGACGGTGGCGCGGATCGTCGCCGGGCCAGGCCGGTCGCGGCGGCGGCGCCGCGCGGTCCGGCGGCGCGCCCGGTCGAGGAGGCCGAGCGCGCGAGCCAGCCGCGCCCGCAGGCGGACAATCCGCTGCCGTCCTATCCCGACGCGATGCGCAGGAAGGGCGTCGAGGCGCTGGTCATCCTGCGCGTCCTCATCGACGAGGACGGCCGGGTGGCGGACATCCAGGTGGTGCAGGGTGACCAGCCGTTCGTCGCCGCCGCCACCGACGTGGTCCGGTCGTGGCGCTACCAGCCGGGCACGCTGGACGGGCGCCCGGCCGCGATGCACCGGCTCATCCGCGTGCCGTTCCGGCTGCGAGCCTGAGGCCAGAAATCAAGCCAAGCGAGGGATCATGAGCTTCGACCTTGTGAAGATCGTCGACCAGATGGGCGTGTTCGCGCTGGCCATCCTCGTCGTCCTCGTCGTCATGTTCCTGGCCGGGCTGACCGTGCTGGTCGAGCGGCTGTGGGTGTACCGGCGGACCCGGCGCCGGTCGATCCGCTTCGCCGGCCTGGCCGCGCGACTGCTCGAGCGCGGCGACCACGACAGCCTGGTGACCGCGGCCGAGGACCCCAGGGGCGGCCCGCTGGCCAGCTTGCTGGCCGGCGGGCTGCGCACCTACCGCAAGGCGCTGGCGACCCCGCCGTCGGGCGACGTGTCGGCGATCGAGCTGACCCGGCGCGAGCTGGCCCGGCGGGCCGACTACATCTCGGCCGGCCTGCGCCGCGGGCTGGGCGTGCTCGCCTCGGTCGGGTCGATCGCGCCGTTCGTCGGCCTGCTCGGCACCGTCATCGGGATCATCGACGCGTTCGAGGGGATCGCGGCCGAGGGATCGGGCGGCATCGGCGCGGTGTCGTCCGGCATCGCCGAGGCGCTCATCGTCACCGCGGTCGGCCTGGGCGTGGCGATCCCGACGGTGCTGGCGTTCAACTTGCTGACCGCCCGCTGCGACAGCCTGATGATGGCGATCGACCAGGCGCGCGGGCAGCTGGTCGATCACCTCGAGGCTCACCCGGCGCCGGCCGGATCAGTGTCGGCGTCGTCGTCGTCGTCGTCGTCGGACGTGGTGACCTCCGCGAGCGGCCGCGCGGTCAGCGACGAGGTGACCGCCAGTGCGGCCTGAGGCGCGGCCGCCCGAGATCAACGTCACGCCGCTGGTCGACGTCGTCCTGGTGCTGCTCATCATCTTCATGGTCGTCATCCCGCAGCTGCAGGCGGGCGCGGCGATCGACGTCCCCGGCGCGCACCACCCGGACGAGCGGTCCAGCGTGGAGAGCGAGGCGATCTCGGTCAGCATCACGGTGCACGGCGAGGTGTTCCTCGACCGCCAGCCGATCGCGCGGGCCCAGCTGGTGCCGCAGCTGACCTCGCTGCACCGGCGGCAGCCGGCCCGCCCGCTGCGGATCAAGGGGGACCGGGCCGCGCGCTACGACCTGGTGCGCGCCCTGTTCCGCGACTGCCAGGCGGTCGGCTTCCCCGGCGTCGCGCTCGAGGTCGGCAAGCCGGCCGACGGCGCGGGGAAGGGCAGCTGAGCGGTGGCGATCCAGCTCCAGGCCGGCGGCGGCAAGGGGGCGCGCGCGGTGCGCCCGACCATGAACGTCACGCCGCTGGTCGATGTCGTCCTGGTCCTCCTCATCATCTTCATGGTCATGACGCCGCTCATGACCCGGGTGCTGTCGGTCCACGTCCCGACCCGGGCCAGGGACACGCGCGCCGCGCCACCGTCGGCGGCCGACGAGGTCCAGGTGGTGCTGACGGTCACCGCCGACGGCAGGATCCTCCTCAACGAGGAGCCGGTCGCCCAGGCCGAGCTGGCCGACAAGCTGCGGCGCAAGTTCGCGGCGCGCGCGGATCAGACGCTGTTCTTCGACGCCGACGGCGCCACGCCGTACGGGCGCGCGGTCGAGGTGCTCGACATCGCTCGCGGGATCGGGCTGTCGACCATCGCGGTCCTGACCGAGTCGCTCGACGGCTAGCAAGAGGGGCGATCTCCGTCGAGAGGCGGGCGCATCTCGCTTCGTCACGCAATCGTCGCCGGAGCGAGGGGGAGCGGCCACCGGCGGGAAGCAGGATGCGAGACGTGCGGAGAAGGAGACTCCACCTGCTCGCGTTCGCCGTCCTCGCCTCTGGCGGTGCGGCGGGCGCGGCGGGGCCGGACGGCGCGACGCCGGCCGGATCCGGGTCGCCTTCTCCCGAGATGGTTCCGGGTGAGGCGCCGCCGCCGGCGCCGTCGGCGCCCGCCGCGCCCGCCGCGCCCGCCGGGTTCGTCGGCGTCACCGGCACGATCGTCGACCGCGACACCCGCGCGCCCCTGGTCGGTGTGCGAATCGAGGTGGTCGGCGGCGGCCGCGAGTCCGCCGTCACCGACGAGGCGGGCCGCTACCGCCTGGCGCTCGCGCCGGGCCGCTACCGGCTGCGGGTCTCCTATCCGATCTACCAGATCCGCCGCATCCGCAACGTGATCGTGGCCGGGCGCGCCCGCGTCATCGACGTGGCGCTGGCCCCCGACGCGGACGCGGTCGAGGAGATCGTCGTCGAGGCCGAGCCGGAGCGGCGCACCGAGGCCGGCCTGCTCGAGATCCGCAAGCGCGCCACCACCGTGTCGGACAGCCTGAGCGCGCAGGAGATGTCGCGCTCGCCCGACTCGGCCGCCTCGGAGGCGGCCAGGCGGGTCGTGTCGGTCACCGTCGAGGAGGGGCGCTACGTGCTCATCCGCGGGCTGGGCGACCGCTACGTCACGACCCTGCTCAACGGTGCGCCGCTGCCGTCGACCGAGCCGGATCGCCAGGCGGTGCCGCTCGATCTGTTCCCGACCAGCCTGCTGGCCAACCTCCGCATCGAGAAGAGCTACTCGGCCGAGCATCCGGCCTCGTTCGCCGGCGGCACGATGCTCATCGAGTCGAACGACTACCCCGACCACCTCACCGTCAAGCTCAAGGTCGGGACCAGCGCCGACAGCGAGGCGACCGGGCGCGATCAGCGCACCTCCGCCGGCGGCAGCCTCGACTTCCTCGGCTACGACGACGGCGGGCGCGCGCTGCCCGGCGCGGTGCCGGACGACCGGCCGGCCCGGGTGGCCGGCGACCTCGACGCCGGCGCGATGGAGGACATCGGCGAGGCGTTCGAGAATCGCTGGACCTCGACCAAGCGGACCGCGTACCCGAACCTCAGCCTGGGCGCGACCGTCGGTGACACGCTCCACCCGGCGGCCGGCGAGATCGGCTACATCGCGGCGCTGTCGTTCGGCCACCGGCTGTCGGCGCGCCAGGCGACCCGCGCCCGGGTGCAGAGCGCCGCCGACCAGCTCGAGATCCGCGAGCAGCGGACCAGCAGCCGCGGAACCGAGGCGGCCAGCGTCGGCGCGCTCGCCGCGGCCGGGTGGAAGCCGGGCCTCGACCACCAGGTCGACCTCTTCGCCATGTACGTCCACGCCGGCGAGGACTCGAGCGAGCTCCTGTCCGGGGTCAGCGACAACGACAGCATGGAGGTGGAGGCCACCCGGCTCAGCTTCGTCGAGCGCGCGATGGGCTTCGCCCAGCTCGCCTCGCGCCACCGGTTCCGCCGCGCCGGCGACCTGGAGCTGCGCTGGCAGGGCAACGCGTCCTGGATCGGCCGCGACGAGCCCGACACCCGCGACATCGCCTACGGCGTGCTCGGCGACGGGCGCATGCGCTTCAAGGACGAGAGCGGCAGCGGCGAGCGCTTCTACTCCGAGCTGGGCGAGACCGGGCTGGGCACCAGCCTCGACGCCAGCGCGCCGCTCGGCCCGATCACGCTCGGCGCGGGCGGCTCGTTCCAGCACGCCGACCGCAGCTTCTCGGCCCGGCGGTTCCGCTTCGACTTCGTCGGCAGCGACCCGGCCACCCTGCTCCTGCCGCCCGACCAGATCTTCGCGCCGGACCGCATCGGGCCAGATTTCCGGCTCGAGGAGCGGACCGGGCAGACCGACGCCTACGACGGGACCCAGCGGATCGCGGCCGGCTACGCGGCGGCGGGCGCCGGGCTGGGCCGTCTGCGCCTCCACGGTGGGCTCCGCTACGAGGCGGCGGCCCAGGAGCTGACCACCGGCAGCCGGTTCGCCCTCGGCCAGCCCGACCCCGACGACGAGGTCGAGCGGCGCGACCGGAGCTGGGTGCCGTCAGCCAGCGCGGTCGTCGCGCTCACCGACGAGATGAACCTGCGCGCCGCCTACAGCTACACGCTGGCCCGGCCGCGCTTTCGCGAGATCGCGCCGTTCCTGTTCACCGACTACACCCGCGGCCTCAACATCAGCGGCAACCCCGACCTGCGCGAGACCCGCATCCACAACGCCGACCTGCGCTGGGAGTGGTTCGCCGGCGACACCGAGCTGTTCGCGGCCAGCGCGTTCTACAAGGAGTTCCGCGACCCGATCGAGTCGGTGGTGGTGTCGTCGTCCGGCGACGTGAGCTTCGCCAACGCGGCCGGCGCGCGCGCTCTCGGCGCCGAGCTGGAGGCCCGCCTGTCGCTCGGCCGGCTGCACGACTCGCTGCGCGAGGTCCGGCTGTGGAGCAACGCGACCGTGACCCGCACCCGCATCGAGCTGCGCGACGAGGACGTCCGCTCGCAGACCAGCGCGTCGCGCGCGCTGCAGGGTCAGGCCCCGCTGGTGCTCAACCTGGGCGCGACCTGGTCGCACGAGGCGAGCGGCAGCGAGGCGACCGTGCTCTACAACGTGGTCGGCCGCCGCATCGAGGAGGTCGGCTTCAACACCCTGCCGGACACCTACCGCGAGCCGGTCCATCAGGTCGATCTGGCGGCCAGCCAGCGGCTCGGCGCCGATCTCACCCTCAAGCTGGGCGCCAGCAACTTGCTCGATCAGGCGGTGGTGCTGCGCCAGGGACCGCTCGAGGTCTACCGGTTGAACCCCGGGGTGGTCGTCTCGGCCGCCCTGGAGTGGACGCCGTGATCCCGTCAACGCGTGGAGAGGAACCCATGAACAAGAAACTGAGCTGGATGATCCTGGGCCTGCTGGTCCTTCCGCTCGCGCCGGCCTGCGGCGGAGACGACGACGATGACACCGGGGACGTGAGTGACGACGCCAGCGACGACACCGGCGACGACACCGGCGACGACACCGGCGGCGACGACACCGGTGACGACACCGGCGACGGCGGCTCGACCGTGTGCGACGGCGATGTGGTCGACGTGACCGCGGACATCGACGGCGACACCACCTGGACCGCCGACAACGTCTACTGCCTGAACACGCACATCTTCGTGCGCAGCGGCGATCTGACCATCGAGCCCGGCACGCTCATCCTGGGCGGCGAGGGCTCGTCCCTGGTCGTCACCACCAGCGCGCGCCTCCTGGCCGCCGGGACCGCCGCGGACCCGATCGTGTTCACCAGCGCGCAGCCCGAGGGCAGCCGCGCCGCCGGCGACTGGGGCGGCGTGGTCCTGCTCGGCCTGGCCCCGATCAACGTCGCGGGCGGCACCAACGTCATCGAGGGCTTCGACGCCGGCACGATCGGCATCGAGTACGGCGGCGACGACGACGCCCACGACTGCGGTCAGCTGAGCTACGTGCGCATCGAGTTCGCCGGCTTCGAGCTCTCGCCCGACAACGAGCTCAACGCGCTGTCGGTGGGCGGGTGCGGCTCGGCCACCAGCCTCGACTACATCCAGAGCCACCTGGGTGCCGACGACGGCGTCGAGTTCTTCGGCGGCACCGCGTCGATCTCGCACCTCCTGGTCACCCAGCCGGACGACGACGGCCTCGACTGGGACTACGGCTGGAGCGGCGGGGTGCAGTTCGCGGTCGTGCAGCAGAACGCGCTGGTCGGCAACTACGGCTTCGAGGCCGACAACAACGGCGACGCCAACGACGCCGAGCCGCGCTCCAACCCGTCCATCTGGAACGTGACCCTGGTCGGCTCCAACCAGGAGCCGGGCACCGCCGGCAAGAGCCAGGGCGGCATGATGCTGCGCCGGGGCACGGCCGGCGACATCCACAACGCCATCGTCGCCTACTTCACCGACTTCGCGATCGACGTGGCCGACTTCTCGACCGTGGGCCTGGCCGAGGACGGCGATCTCTCGGTGCAGTCGAGCTACTTCTTCGACAACGCCAACGACGATCTCGACGGCTTCCCGGTCGGCTTCGACGTGGCCGACGGAGTGGAGGACGACTGCGAGGATCCGGTGGCCGCCTGCGTCGGGTTCGACGAGGGGGCGCTCTTCACCGCCGACGAGACCAACCTGTTCGGCGGCGAGGAGCCCGGCCTGACCGCGCCGCTCGACCTGGACGCGCCGAGCTTCCTGCCGGTGGTGGACGCGCCGGTCCTGACCGGTGGCGAGACCCCGCCCGAGGGCTTCGACGCCGGCGCCACCTTCTACGGGGCGATGGGTGATGACGACTGGACCGCGGGGTGGACGGCCTTCCCGGCCAGCTGAGGGCGCCATGCTGGAAGCGCCGCAGGTGGTTTCCGACGGGGTGGACCAGGGGTTCGGGCCGATGGTCGTGGGATTCGTGATCCACGACGGGGCACCGCCGCCCGACCGGTTCGCCCGCGACCTGGAGCGCGAGGCGATCCGGCTGGTGCCGGTCGCCTGGTCGGCCGTCGGCCGGGCGCCGACCGACGCGCGCGTCGTTCTGGTCTGGCTGCCGGCCGGGGTGCCGGCGGCCGAGCTGGCCGAGCTGGCCGCCTCGCGCGAGCAGCACGCGGTGGTCGGCTGCGCCCCGACCGGCACCACCGAGGACAGCGAGCGCGCGCTGGCCGCCGGGTTCGACGACTTCGTGGCCGGGCGGACCGCACCGCTCGAGATGGCGCGCCGGCTGCGCGCGGTCGAGCGCCGCACCCGCCGGGGCGCGGCCGGCGGCGGCCGGCGCGAGCGGTTCGGGCGGATCCGGGTGGACGCCGATCAGCACCGGCTGTGGGTCGACGGGCGCCGGATCGCGCTGACCCGCACCGAGCTGGCGGTGATGAACGCGCTGGTCGACGCCGCCGGGCAGATCCGCACGCGGGCGGACATCCTCCTGCGCGCCTGGGGCGACGAGGGGCTCGAGGTGGGGGAGCGCGCGGTCGACAACATCATCATGCGCCTGCGCCGCAAGCTGCCGGTCCCGGACCTGATCGTGACGGTGCGCGGGGTCGGCTTCCGCCTGGCCGGCTGAGCGCCACGCCGCAGGGAGCCGCGGCGCGCGGCCCGCGCGGTATGCTCGGGCCCATGATGCGGCATCTCACCAGCGAGGCGGAGGTGCGCAGCGCGTGGCCCGTCATGGGCCAGCTGCGCACCCACCACACCGAGGAGTCGTTCGTCGCGACCACCCGGCGGACGATGGCGGCGGCCGAGCCGTATCGCCTGAGCGCGTGGATCGAGGACGATCGAGTGCTGGCGGTGGCCGGCCACCGGCGCGGCGAGGCGCTCGCCTGGGGCCGCTACGTGTACGTCTACGACCTGGTGTCGGACGAGGCCGCGCGCGGGCGTGGCGCGGCCTGGCGCCTGGTCACCGCGCTGGCCGACGAGGCGCGCGCGGCCGGGTACGAGCAGCTCCACCTCGACTCCGGCGTCCAGCGCTTCGCCGCCCACCGCTTCTATCTGAGGATGGGCTTCGACATCACCAGCCACCACTTCCAGCTGAAGCTCTAGATTGGTGTCATGCACCCACTTCACGACATCGTGGTCCCGCCCTCGATCGACGAGTTCGTCCCGGCGGTGGTCGAGATCCCGCGCGGCTCGAAGCTCAAGTACGAGATCGACAAGCACACCGGCCTGCTCATGCTCGACCGGGTCCTGTACTCGTCGGTGCACTACCCGGCCAACTACGGCTTCATCCCGCAGTCGCACGCCGACGACGGCGACCCGCTCGACATCCTGGTCCTCATGCAGGAGCCGGTCGTCCCGCTCACCATCGTGCGGGCCCGCGCGATCGGCGGGCTCAAGATGCGCGATGACAAGGGGGACGACGACAAGATCGTCGCGGTCGCGGTCGACGACCCGGCCTTCAACCACTACGTCGACGTGGCCCAGCTGCCGCCCCACGTCATGATCGAGCTCGAGCGCTTCTTCCGCGACTACAAGGTGCTCGAGGCCAAGACCTCCGAGGTGGACCAGCTGTACGGCCGGGCCCGCGCGCTCGAGGTCATCCGCCAGGCGATCGACGACTATCGATCGCGCTCGGCCTGGCGCAAGCCGTGACCCGCGCGGCCGCGCCGATCAGTTGAGGTGGACGTTCACGTGCTCGCCGTCGTCGCAGTGGAAGGGGGCCGACTCGGAGTCGAGCGTCTCGCTCCAGCCGTTGGACGTGGTCAGGTACTTGAACTGGACCCGGATGACCACGTCGTCCTCTTCGCCGACGTACTCGAGGTTGCGGTTGTCGACCAGGTGGAAGTCATCGCCCGGGTCGTAGAGCGTGTTGCCGATCCAGTTCTCCTCCCGCCACTTCCCCTCGGTGTCGTCCCAGTAGTCGAAGTCGATGACCTTGACCTGGAACGGCGCGCCGTCGTGCTCGAAGTCGTTGTAGACGTGGATGTCCACGTCCTTGCACCGGTCGGCCACCGCGGTCCCAGCCAGTCCACCGGCCATCATCAGCCCCGCCGCGATCGACATGATGAGCTTGCGCATACTCTCTGCTCCTCGTCCTGGTTGCGCCACCTTCGTGGTGGCGTGACCGGTCGCAGTGCGAGCTCCGTACCAGGACGCGGCGATCGGGTGATCACGCGCTTGCGCCGCCTCACCTCGCGGCGAGCGGCGATCGATGTCGAATCGGCATGCTGCTGCGACCGGCGCCGGCCGGTCAGTCGTCGCGCTTGCCGATGTGGCGTACGTCCTTGCCGTGCACCAGGAAGATGACGAGCTCGGCCAGGTTGGTGATGTGGTCGCCGATCCGCTCGAGGAACTTGGCCACCGCCAGGACGTGGACCCCGCGCTCCAGGTAGGCCATGTCGCCCTGGATGCTGCGCTGGACCTCGCGGACCACCTCGCTGTAGGTGCGGTCGACCGCGTCGTCGCGATCGAACACCTGCTGGGCGCGGACCGGGTCGCGCGCGACCAGCGCCTCGGTCGCCTCGCGCAGCTGGGCCTGGTCGACGTCGGCCATGTGGCTCAGGCTGGCCGCGAAGTGCGCCGGGCGCTCGCCGCCGAGGGCGAGCGCGCGCTCCGAGATGTTGACGCACAGGTCGCCGATCCGCTCGAGGTCGGTGACCATCTTCATGGCGGTGGTGATGAAGCGCAGGTCGCTGCCGAGCGGCTGGCGCTTGGCCAGGAGCAGGAGGCACAGGTCGTCGGTGTCGAGCTCCATCCGGTTGACCTTGTGGTCCTCCTCGATCGTGCGGCGGGCGAGCGCGAGGTCTCCGTCCAGCACCGCGCGCACCGCGTCGGCGATCATCTGCTCGAGCCGCCCGCTCATGCGCAGGAGGTTGTCGCGCACGCGGCCGAGCTCGGCCTCGTACTCGCGATCGGTGTGGCGCATCTGGTTCATCCGGGTCACCCGAAACGGCCGGTCATGTAGTTCTCGGTCCGCTCATCAGAGGGGTTGGCGAACATCTTCGAGGTCCGGTCGTACTCGACCAGGATGCCGGTCCGCTGGTCGTTGGCCGAGTCGAGCTCGACGGTGAAGAAGGCGGTGCGATCGCTGACCCGGGCCGCCTGTTGCATGTTGTGGGTGACGATGACGATGGTGAAGCGGCTCTTCAGCTCGCGCATCAGGTCCTCGATGCGGGTGGTCGCGATCGGGTCGAGCGCGCTGCACGGCTCGTCCATCAGCACCACCTCCGGCTCGACCGCGATGGTCCGCGCGATGCACAGGCGCTGCTGCTGCCCGCCCGAGATGCCGAGCGCCGAGTGCTGGAGCCGGTCCTTGACCTCGTCCCACAGCGCGGCCCCGCGCAGCGACTTCTCGACGATCTCGTCCAGCCGCTTCTTGTCCTTGACCCCGTTCACCCGCGGCCCGAAGGCGATGTTGTCGTAGATGCTCTTTGGGAACGGGTTCGGCTTCTGGAACACCATGCCGACGTGGCGGCGCACCTCGGTGGCCGAGACGTCGGGGCCGTACAGATCGATGCCGTGGTACATCGCGGTGCCGCGCACCCGCGCGCCCGGGATGACGTCGTGCATGCGGTTGAGGCAGCGCAGGACGGTGGTCTTGCCGCAGCCGGACGGCCCGATGAACGCGGTGATCTCGTTCTTGCGGATCTGCATCGTCACGTCCCGCACCGCGCGGAACGAGCCGTAGTAGACCTCGAGCGCCTGCAGGTCGAACACCACCGGGGCGGCGTCGGTGGCGCGCACCGGCGCGGGGTCGGTCGGGAAGGACAGCCGCGAGCGAACCGGAGCCGGTGGGCTGGCGGCGGGCGCGGGGGCCGGGTTCATGGAGTCCTCCGAGGTCACGGGGTCACCGCTTGAGCGCCAGCCGCGAGGTGAAGATGCGCGCGACCAGCGTGATGAAGAAGGTCAGGAAGACGAGGGTCAGCGCCGCGCCCCAGGCCCGCTCCTGCGAGCCGACGAACGAGGTGTTGGCGTTGGCGAAGATCTGCACCGACAGCGCGGTGCTGGCCCCGTCGAACAGGTGCGGGTTGTAGGCGGTGGCGGCGCCCAGCGCGAACAGGAGCGGCGCGGTCTCGCCGGCAGCGCGGGCGATGGCGAGCAGCGAGCCGGACACGATGCCGGGCAGCGCGGCGGGCAGGACCACGGTCATGATCGTGCGGCTCTTGCTGGCCCCGAGCGCGTAGGCGGCCTCGCGCAGGTGGGCGGGGACCAGCTTCAGCATCTGCTCGGTCGACCCGATCACGACCGGCAGCATCAGGCAGGCGAGCGCGAGCGCGCCGCCGAACGCGGAGTAGCCGGTCCGCAGGGTCCACACGATGTAGACGAACAGGCCCATGACGATCGAGGGGACCCCGGTCATGACCATCGCCATGAACCGGACCAGCCGCGCGAACTTGCTGGTGACGCCGTACTCGTGGAGGTAGACCGCGCCGAGGATGCCGATCGGCACCGCCAGCAACGTCGCCGCGCCGGTGACCATGAGCGTGCCGAGGATGGCCGGGCCCATGCCGGGGCCGGGGCGGCGCGAGACGACCGGGATCTCCTTGATGAAGAAGTCGGGGAACCCGGCGAACGCGGTGCTCATGCCCTTGCCGATGACCGACCACAGGATCGCGACCAGCGGGACCGCCACCACCAGGAAGGCGAGGACCATGAGCGCGGTCATGAGCGCGTTCTTGGCCACCCGCCACGACAGCCGGGCGCTGAGGTCGAGCGCCGTGGCCGGGGTCGGCTCCATCCCGGTCATGCGCGCCCCGCGCTGCGCGCCATCGAGCGGCGGACCACCGCGCTGGCGATCAGGTTGACCACGATGGTGATGAGGAAGAGGGTCACGGCCAGGGCGATGAGCGCCGACTTGTGCAGCGACTCGGCCTCGCCCCACTCGTTGGCGATCACCGCGGGCATCGAGTTGCCCGAGGCGAACATGTCGAGGGTGACCTGTCCGAGCGAGGAGCCGATCACCAGGGCGGCGGCGATGGTCTCGCCCATCGCGCGGCCCAGCCCCAGCATCACCGCGCCGACCAGCCCGCCCTTGCTGTGCGGGAACACCGACGCCTGGATCATCTCCCAGCGGGTGGCGCCCAGGGCCAGGGCCGCCTCCTTGTCGGTGGCCGGGGTCGTCTCGATCACCTCGCGGGCGAGCGAGGTGATGATCGGGACGATCATGATCGCCAGGATGACGCCGGCGGTCGCGAACGAGCGGCCCTGCGCGGCCGGGCCGAACACCAGCGGCGGAATCGAGCGCCCGGAGACGAGGAAGTAGAGCAGCAGCAGCAGGCCGCCCACCGCCAGCACCCAGCCCACCAGCGAGCGGCGGCTGGTCAGGAGGAGCCCGGCGCCGATCGCGAGCACGATGACGGGGATGAGAAAGCCGGGCATCGCCGCGACGCCTTCGTGCACCCGGTCATAGACCCGCTGGATCCGCCCGCTGAGGACCAGGACGCCCCACAGGCCGAACACCACCGACGGCACCACCGCGAGCAGGTCGATGACGTAGACCAGCGGCCGCTTCAGCAGCGGCGGCGCCACCTGGGTGATGAACAGCGCGACCGCCAGGCTGACCGGGACGGCCAGGGCGACCGCGATGACCGCGGTGTAGAGCGTTCCCCAGATGAACGGCAGCGCGCCGAACAGGCCGTCGGGGGCCGACCAGCGCCGGGTGGTGAAGAAGTCGAGGCCCATCCGGGACAGGACCGGCAGCGACCGGTTCGTCATGGTGAGCGCGATCAGGCCCAGGATGAGCAGGACGAGCGAGGCCGCGCCGATCGCCATCCACCGGAAGCCGGTGTCGGCGCGGTTCCCGCTGCCCGTCAGGCTGAACGGCTCGCTCGCCATCGCTACGGCGCGACCTGCACCTTGTCGAGCTGGGCGACCGCCTTGTCCTGCAGCCCCTTGGGGAGCGGGGCGAAGTCCAGCTCCGGCAGGAGCCTCTGCCCGTCGGTCAGGAGGTACTTGAGGTAGCTCTTCACCGCCTCGCCCCTGGCCTTGTCGGTCTGCTTGGCGTAGACGATGACCCAGCTCTGGTAGGTGATCGGGTACGAGCCGTCCCCCTTCGGGTCCAGAGCGCTGAACAGGAGGTCGTCCTTGACCTCGATGCCGTCGCCGGCCGCCTGGGCCGACTCCGCGGTCGGCTCGACGTACTTGCCGGCCTGGTTCTTCACGCTCGCGTACTTCAGGCCCGACGCCTTGGCGTCCGACAGGTCCACGTAGCCGATCGCGCCCTGGGTCGACGTCACGATCTGAGCCACCCCGGCGTTGCCGTTGCCGGCCTGGGTGTCGGCCGGCCACTCGACGGTGGAGCCGCTCTTCAGCTTCCAGGTGCCCTTGGCGGCCGCGTCGAGGTACTTGGTGAAGTTGTCGGTGGTGCCGGAGCCGTCCGAGCGGTGGACCACCACGATGGCGGCGTCGGGCAGCTTGGCGCCCGGGTTGTCCCCGGCGATCGCCTTGTCGTTCCACTTCTTGATGTCGCGCTGGAAGATGCCGGCGATGGTCTGCGGCGACAGCTGCAGCTTGTCGACCCCGTCGATGTTGTACGAGAGGGTGATCGGGCCGAGCAGGATCGGGAAGTACAGCACCGGGCCGCCCTTGTTCTTGGCCAGGTCCGGCTCCTTGTACGCCGAGTCGGAGCCGGCGAAGTCGACCACCATGTCGGCCAGGTCCTGGCGGCCCTTTCCGGACCCGCCGCCGCCGTAGTTGATGGTCACCTCCGAGCTCGCCTTGCCGAACTCCTCGATGGAGGCCTCCTGGTAGCCCTTCTGGAAGGTCGATCCGCTGCCGTTGAGCGTGACCGCGCCGCCCGCGCCGCTGGCTGGCTTCTCGCCGCCGGCCTGGGGCGCGCCGCCCCTGTCACCCTCGGCCGCCTTCTCCGCCCCCTCGGGGGGCTTGTCCTTGCTCTTGCAGGCGGTCGGGAGCAGCGCCAGCGCGAGCGCTCCGGTCGCCGTGAGGATCCTCGTCGTTGGAATCATGCGGTTGAGGGTACGCATGGCTCCGTGACGGGGCCGCGAATGGTCTGTGAACGGAGTGTGACGGCCGCCGACGGGCGAGCCGGGCTCAGCCCTCGAGCTTCCCGATGTGGCGGATGTCCTTGCCGCGCACCAGGAAGATGACCAGCTCGGCCAGGTTGGTGATGTGGTCGCCGATCCGCTCGAGGAACTTTGCCACCGCCAGGATGTGCACGCCGCGCTCCAGGAAGGCCATGTCGCCCTGGATGCTCCGCTGGACGTCGAGCACCAGCTCGCCGTACACCCGATCGATCGCGTCGTCGCGGGTGCACACCGCCTGGGCCCGGTCCGGGTCGCGCGACACGAACGACTCGATCGCGTCGCGGAGCTGACTCTGGTCGAGGTCGGCCATCGACGACAGGCTGGCCGCGAACGCGGTCGGCCGCATGCCGTCGAGCGCCAGGCTGCGCTCGGAGATGTTGACCGCCAGATCGCCGATCCGCTCGAGGTCGGTGACCATCTTCATCGCGGTGGTGATGAAGCGGAGGTCGCCGCCGAGCGGCTGGCGCCTGGCCAGGATCATCAGACACAGGTCATCGGTGTCGAGCTCGATCCGGTTGACCTTGTGGTCCTCCTCGATCGTTCGCCGGGCGAGGAGGACGTCTCCCTCGAGCACCGCGCGCACAGACTCCGCGATCATCTGCTCGACCCGGCCGGTCATGCGCAGGAGGTTGTCCCGCACGCGGCCGAGCTCGGCCTCGAATTCGCGGTCGGTGTGGCGCTTCTGGCTCATCGGTCAGGCGGTCCGTCGCGCAGGACGATCACAATCGTGTAACTCCGGCGCCCCGGGCGCAAGAGACGTCCGCGCGGCGGCCGCCATCGGCCTTCGATTCAGAAGGCGGCCTGCAGCTGGGTGCGGATCTGCAGGTCGTTGCTGTCGGTCGCCGACGTGACGATCACGCCGCCGTCGGTCGCCCACTTGAAGTTGTGGCCCTTGAAGAACCAGGTGAACGCGCCGAGGATCTCCTGGACGTCGTCGTCGCCGGCGGCCGGGGTGAGCGAGTAGCGCGCGGCCAGCTGGTAGGTCTTCGGGACGACGAAGTAGCCGGCCTGGCCGAAGAAGGCGTAGTCCGGGTCGGCCGACCCGCGCTTCAGCATGTAGGCTGCGCCCTGGACGTCGATGCCCTCGTACTTGGCGATCGCGTCCACCTCGGCGCCGTGCTCGACCAGGAGGTCGCCGTCGACGTCCTTCGCGAAGTCGTTGAGGTTGGCCTGGTAGCTGGCGCCGACCGCCAGGCGGAACGGCCCGCCCTCGAGGTCGCCCTCGCTGTAGCCCTTGATGCCGCCCATGTTCCAGCCGACCCGGGCGACCACCACCGGGCTGAGGTCGGCCGGGGTGTTGGTCGGGGTGGTGACGGTGCAGGTGCTGGCGTCGGCCGGATCGTCGCAGTCGAGGGTGGCGGCCGGCCGGTCGGCGTCGCCCTGGCCGTTGAACACGCCGAGCGCCCACTCGAGGCCGTCGGGCGACTTGTCGTAGCCGTTGTGGACCATCACGCCGAGGTCACGGCCGATGTCGACCAGGCCGTTGGCCAGGGCGCGCTCGTTGAACTCGCTGGCGTAGTCGGAGACCAGCTCGTGGCGGGCGAACGGCTTCTTCCACTGGCCGCCGCGCACGTGCACATCCTGGCCGGCGATGGCGGCGAAGGTGTGGTCGATGAAGAAGTCCTTGAGGACGGGATCCCCGCGGTTGGCGAAGTCGAACTCGACCTTGTAGGCGTTGGCCTTGCCCCAGGCGTATCCCTCGAGCTGGAGGCGCAGGCGCGGCACCACGAAGTGCGACTGGAACTCGTCGAGCGCCTCGCGGCGGGTGATCTCGAGCCGGGTCTGGGTGCGGATGCCGATCTTGAGCTCGAACTGATCGTCGCCCGACTCGGCAATGAAGCCGCCATCGTAGTGGATGCTGCCGGGCGGCTTATCGGCCTCGGCGGTGGCGGCTGGCTCGGGGGCGGGCTCGGTGGTGACGGCCGGATCCGGCGTGGTGGCCGGCGGGGGATCGGTCGTGGGTGCGGGCTCGGGAGCCGGCAGGGGAGCGGGAGGCTGGGCGGACGCCAGGGCGGGGCCCAGCACGAGTGTGAACAGGCAGACAGCGAAACGCACGGAAGCTGACATGCGCGCGATGGTCGACGAGGCCTGTGACAATCGGGTGACGGATCGGTGCAGGAGATGTGAAGCCGTCGCGATCGACGGCGATCGGCGCGCGGGGCCGCTCGATCGACACGGCCGGCACGGCCGACGCCGCGGTGTCAAGTGGCGGCGGGTGGCGTCGGCGGCGCGGCTGGCGTGATCAGCCGGGTCGGCGGGGTCAACGCGGCGGCCAGCTCCACCCAGAAGATCGATCCGCGCGGCCGGTTGGGGCCGACTCCGATCGAGCCGCCCATGGTCTCGACCAGGTGCTTGACGATCGACAGGCCGAGCCCGGTGCCGCCCATCTCGCGCGAGCGTCCCGGATCGATCCGGTAGAAGCGCTCGAAGATGCGCTGGCGGTGAGCTGGCGGGATCCCGGGCCCGTCGTCGCGCACCTCGAGGCGGACGCGGCCGGCGTCGGCGGCGCCGCTGACGACCACGCCGGTCCCCTCCGGCGTGTGGCTGATGGCGTTGGACAGGAGGTTGACCATCACCTGGTGGAGCCCGCTGGCGTCGGCGGCGACCGCGAGGCCGTCCGGAACCTCGATCGAGATGGAGGTGCGCCGTCGCTCGGCCAGGCGCTCGACCGCCTCGAGCGCGCGCGCCGCGGCCGGGCCGAGCGCGACCGACTCGAGGTCGACCCGGAAGCGGCCGGCCTCGAGGCGCGAGAGATCGAGCAGGTCGGTGATGAGGCTGGTCAGCCGCGCCGCGTTGCGGTGGATGGCGTCGACCAGCACCGGGGCGGCGGCCGCGTCGGTCAGCGCGCCGCCGGCCAGGGTCTCGGCGTTCGCGCTGATCACGCTGACCGGGGTGCGCAGCTCGTGCGACGCGTTGGCGACGAAGTCGCGCCGCACCGTCTCGAGCCGGTGCAGCTCGGTGACGTCGTGGAGGACCAGGATGGCGCCGGTGCCCGGCTGCGGGGCGAGTCGGGCCAGGACCCGCCGGCGGGTGACGGCCAGCTCCATCTCGGCGGTGCGCGGCTTGCCGGCCCGGACCAGCTCGTCGAGGGCGGGGACCCGGACCAGCTCGAGCAGCGGGCGCCCGACCGCGTCGTCGCCGGAGCCGAGCAGGCCGTGGGCGGCGCGGTTCATGAGCGTGACCCGGCTGCCCTGGTCGAGCGCGATCACGCCCTCGCTCATCCCCTCGAGCACCGCGGCGGAGCGGGCCCGCTCGCTGGCCAGCGCGGCGACGGTGCGCTCGATCTCCTGGGCCAGGCGCTTGAGCGACCCGGCCAGCGGTCCGGGCTGGGCCACGCCGCCGGCCAGGGCGTGGGCGCTGTCGACCAGATCGCGCATGGTGCGCGACATGAAGTGAGCGGCGGCGGCGGACAGGGCCACCCCGACCGCGACGCTGATGACCCCGGCGATGAGCAGGAGCCAGCGCAGGCGGGCGAGCGCATGCTGGATCTCCAGCAGCGGCTGGGCCACGCGCACCACCCCGGACAGGCCGGCGCCGCGGAACGGCATCGCCAGGTAGAGGAGGTCGGCCTGGATGGTGCGCGAGCGGCGGCCGGCGTGGCCGTGGCCGTGGGCCAGCGCCTCGATCACCTCGGGCCGGTCGCCGTGGTTCTCGACCTCCGGCAGGGCGGCGAAGGCGACCGAGCTGTCGCCGATCACGCGCCCGTCGGTGGCGATGACGGTGACCCGGCAGCCGAGCGCGTGGCCCAGGCGATCGGCCAGCGCGTCGATGGCGGCCGGATCGGGCGCCGGGGCGGTCTCGAACAGCGCGCGGGCCGCCTCGAGGTCGCGCTCGAGATCGCGCTCGATGCGGTCGCCGGTGGTGACGCGCAGCTCGTGCTGGAGGTAGAGGCCGCCCGGGATCAGGACCGCCAGGGTCAGGGCGAGCGCGACCACGAACAGGTTGCCGCGCAGGCCGAGGTGGATGCGGGCCACGGCTCAGCCGTCGCTTCGGTCGCCGTCGCCCCGGTCGGCCCGCCCGGCGTCCTCGGCGTCGCCGCCGCCGGCGTCGGCGATCTCGCCGGCGACCTCTCCCTCCGGCATGTCGCGGAAGCGGTAGCCGACCCCGCGCAGGGTCTCGATGTACGCGCCGGCCGGTCCCAGCTTCTCGCGCAGCCGCTTGACGTGCGTGTCGACCGTCCGGGTCGTCACGTCCGGGCTCATGCCCCACACGTCGGACAGGAGGATCTCGCGGCTCTGCACCCGCCCGCGCCGCGACAGGAACGTGCCGAGCAGGCGGAACTCGAGCGCGGTCAGCGCCGCCTCGTCGCCGTCGACCCAGACCCGGTGGGCGTCGTGATCGAGGGTGAGGCGGCCGAACTGGACCGTCGACGCGTCGCCCTGCTCCTGCTGGGCGCGCCGCAGGATGGCGCCGATGCGGAGCAAGAGCTCGCGCACGCTGAACGGCTTGGTCACGTAGTCGTCGGCGCCGACCTCGAAGCCGACCACCCGGTCGATCTCGTCCCCCTTGGCGGTCAGCATCAGGATCGGCAGGCCGCGGGTCGCGTCGGCGCTGCGCAGCCGGCGGCAGACCTCGGTGCCGGGCATGTCCGGCAGCATGAGGTCGAGCACGATCAGATCGGGCAGGGGGGCCTGGGCCGCCGCGGCCAGCGCGTCGCGTCCGCTGGCCGCGGTCCGGGTGGTGTAGCCCTCGCGGCGCAGGTTGTAGTCGACGGTCGCGACCAGGTCCGGCTCGTCATCGACGATGAGGATGAGCGGGCTCACGGTGCTCCGCGGTCAGGATGCCGGCCGGGCAGGGCGAGGTCCGTGACGATGCGGTGACATCGGCGTGAACCGCGCGATCCCGGCGCCCTCACGGGGTCGAACGCGCGCGACATGCTCGCTCCACCTCGTCCACCTGCTTGGGCACCGCGGAGGTCAGGACCTCGCACCCGTTCGCGGTGATGAGCACGTCGTCCTCGATGCGCACGCCGATCCCGCGCAGCGCCTCGGGCGCGGCCTCGGCGTCGGCCGCGATGTAGAGGCCCGGCTCGATGGTGATGACCATGCCGGGCTCGAGCGGGCGCGCGGCGCCGTCGGCGGTGGTGTAGGCGCCGGCGTCGTGCACGTCGAGCCCGAGCCAGTGCGAGGTGCGGTGCATGTAGTAGGCCTTGTAGGCCTCGTCGGCGACGCGGTCGGCGGCGGGCCCGTCGAGCAGGCCAAGGCCGATCATGCCCTGGGTCAGGCGCTCGACGCAGATCCGGTGGAGATCGTCGAGGGTGACGCCCGGGCGGGCGGCGCGGATCGCGTCCTCCTCGGCGGCGAGCACCAGCTCGTAGCAGCGCCGCTGGGGCCCGCTGAAGCGGCCGCTGACCGGGAACGTGCGGGTGACGTCCGCGGTGTAGAACTGGAACTCGCAGCCGGCGTCGACCAGGACCAGGTCGCCATCGCGGAGCGGGTGGTCGTTGTCGACGTAGTGGAGGATGGTGGCGTTGGCGCCGGACCCGACGATGGTGCCGTAGCCGGGGCCGGAGCCGCCGCGGCGGCGGAAGGTGTAGTCGATGAGCGCCTCGAGCTCGTGCTCGCCGACGCCGGGCGCCGCCGCGCTCATCGCCGCGGTGTGCGCCTCGGCCGTGATCGCCGCCGCCTGGCGCAGGAGCGCCACCTCCTCGGGCGACTTGCGCAGCCGCATCTCGTGGAGGAGCGTGCGCGGGTCGACCACCCGGCGGGGCGGGCGCTGGCCGCGCCGCTCGCGCAGGCGCAGGTCGGCGATCAGCCGCGCGATGACCGCGTCGAACGCCGGGTCGTAGCCGAGGCCGTAGCAGAGATCCTCGGCGCCGGCGACCAGCTCGAGGAGGCGCCGCTCCAGCTCGGCGGCCGGATAGGCGACGTCGGCCCCGAAATCGGACACCGCACCCTCGATGCCGGCGCGGCGGCCGTCCCACACCTCGCGCTCTCGGTCGCGCGGGCGGACGAACAGCACGAACTGCTCGGCCGCCGCCCCCGGGCGAAGGACCAGGGTGGCGTCCGGCTCGGCGAACCCGGTCAGATAGTAGATGTCCGACGACTGGCGGAAGCGGAAGTGCTGGTCGCCGTTGCGGTGGGCCTCGGGAGGCGAGTGCAGCACCGCCACCGCCCGCGGACCCAGCGCCTGCATGAACGCCTCGCGCCGGCGCGCGAAGACCGTGCTCTCGCCCATGCGGTCGGATATACCACGCCGGCCTCGCGGCGCCGGGCGGGGCCGGGCCTACGAGCCGAGCAGGCGGGACAGCTCGCCGGCCGCCTCGGCCGACGACAGGAGGTCGGCGCCGAGCGCCTCGGCCTCGCCGCGCCACGCGCTGGCCGCGTCGCCGGTGTCGCGGCCGAGCACGAGCACCGGCACGTCGCGCAGGTCCGGCTCGGCTCGCAGCATGCGGAGGGCCTGGAGGCCGCCGGTCGGGTTGGGGCCCTCGACCAGGACGATCGCGCGGGGCTCGAGCAGGCGGGCCAGGCGGGGCAGCTCGTGAGTGGCGTGGACCAGCGACACCGCGGTGTAGCCGAGCGCGGAGACCATGCGATCGAGGCGGAGCGGACCTTGCCGCTCGTCGCCGACCACCAGGACCACGCCGCGGCTGGTCGGCTCGCCCAGCTCGGCGCCCTCGCCCGGCGCCGCGCGATCCTCGCGCCCCTTCTGCGCCCGGTAGACCGCGAGCGCGACCTTGTTGAGCAGCTCGTCCACGTCGAACGGCTTCTCGACCAGATCGGTCGCGCCGAGCGCGAGGGTGCGGTGCGACTCGAAGCCGTGCAGCGCGGTCATGACCAGCACCGGGATGCCGGCCGTCTCGGCGCTGGAGTGGAGCGTCTCGAGCAGCGCCTTGCCGTTCATGCGCGGCATGAGGACGTCGAGCAGGATGACGTCGGGCGGGTGGGCGTGGATCTTGGCCAGCGCGTCGACCCCGTCGGCGGCCAGCTCGACCTCGTAGCCCTCGTCGGTGAGGACGGCGGCGACGGAGCTGCGCAGGAGCGCGTCATCATCGACGACCAGGATCCGACCACCCGTCACGCTACCGGCCCTTTCCTGCCCCGCTCGAATCCAGCGCGGGCTCTCGCAGTGCTACCATCGCCTTGCATGGAGCGCCACGCGCGCACCTTCGAGTCGATCAGGCCCGATGTGCTCGATCGGCTCCTGGATGTGCGCGGCAGCATCGACCATACCCTGTCGGGCATTCCGTCGCATGTGATCCGACAGCAGTTCGACGCGGTGCTCGATCGCATGCAGAGGTACCTGCGTGACGGAGACGCGGTGAAGTACCGCCCCCTCGCGGAGCGGTGGGTCGCGTTCCGGCTGGGCGAGGGCTCGACGCCGGAGAACCTGATCCACGCGGTGGTGGCCCTCGGCGACGTGATCCTCGACGTGACCCGCGGCCGCATGCCGGCCGGGCCCGACGGCGCCGAGTTCGCGCGCGCGGTTGCCCGCATGAACTTCGCCGCGGCGCGGCTCATCGTCGAGTCGCTGGCCGAGGCGCTGGCCGCGATGACGCGCTCGGCCGGGAGGCGGGGGTGAGCCGGGCGCCGGCGCTGAGCGCGCGCGGCGTCACCCACCCGGGCCTCACCCGCGGCAAGAACGAGGACTGCTTCCTGGCCGATGCCGCGCTCGGCCTCTACCTGGTGCTCGACGGGATGGGCGGGCACAGCGGGGGCGAGGTGGCGGCGGCGCGCGCGCGCGACGTCATCCACCTGGAGATGCGGGCCCGGCTGGGCCAGGAGGCGCCGGCGGCGGCGCTCGAGGCCGCGCTCGGCGCCGCGTCGGCCGCGGTCCACGGCGAGGCGCAGCGCGACCGCGGCCTGCACGGGATGGGGACCACCGCGGTCGCCTGCTGTGTCTCCGGCGAGCGCGCGGTGGTCGCCCACGTCGGTGACAGCCGGGCCTACCTCCTGCGCCGCGGTCGCATGCGGCTGCTCACCCGCGATCACACGGTGGTCGCCGAGCTGGTCGCGCGCGGCGCACTGGCCGCCAGCGAGGCGGCGGTCCATCCCTACAAGTCGGTCCTGTCGCGCAACCTGGGCGGGCGGCGCACCGCCAAGGTGGACGTGAGCGAGCTCGAGCTCGAGCCGGGCGACCGGCTCTTGCTCTGCTCCGACGGGCTCAGCGGCTACGCCTCGCACGAGGCGATGGAGCAGGTCCTGGCCGGAGCCGAGGACGCCGACCGCGCGGCCGACGAGCTGGTCGAGCTGGCGCTGCGCGGGGGCGGCGGCGACAACGTGACCGCGGTGGTGATCGAGCTCGGCCTCGACCCGGCGCGCGATTCGACCCTGGAGCTGCGCCGCGGCGCGGCGGTGGCGTGGTGGAGCCGGCGCGAGCGGTTCGAGGCCGAGGCGCGCGAGCGCGGCGTGCACGAGTCGCCGATCTGCGCGGTGCTCTCGCCGGACGAGGCGGTCGCGATCGTCGCCGGCAACCTGTGCGAGGCGATCTACCACGACCTGGATCAGGCGGCCGGGTTGCACGTGTGGACCTACGCCGAGAACCTGGCCAACGGCTGGCTCGATCAGGGCGGGGCCTACGAGGTGCTGCGCGACCTGCTCGACCGGCTGCGCGCCGCGGCGATCGCGGTGGTCGCCGAGGTGGGCGAGGGCGGGCCGGCGGAGGCGGAGCTGGCCGTGGCGCTGGAGACGGATCTCCTGCGCGCGCTCATCGTGGCCGAGATGGCGGTGGCCGGCGCGCTGGGCGAGCGGATGCGCAAGGTGGAGCAGCTGCTGGTCCGTCGGGATACCCGGGCGACCACCGCGACCCCGTTCGACGAGGGGAAGACGGTCGAGCTGAGCGGCGCCTACAAGGTGGAGCCGCCGTCGCCGATGGTGGCAGCCTGCCTGGAGCGCGGGTGGAAGGCGGCGCGCGGGGAGGCGGCGACCGGGGAGGCGGAGCGCGGTGCGGCGGCGGCGGTCGGGTCGGCGGAAGCGGCTGGCGCCGGGGCGATCGACCGGCCGTCCGCGCCGCAGTGGACCGAGGTCCTCGACCTGGCTCACCGCGCGGCGCTCGATCCGTCGTCCGACATCGACCTGGCTCCGGCGGTGCGCTTGCTGTTCGGCACGCGCGTCCTGGGCGAGGGCGCGCTCCGCCCGCTCCTCGAATCCCTCGATCGCGCGCGCACGCGACACCTCGACGCGGTGCGCGATCTGGCCGAGGCGCCGTCGATCCGCGCCGCCGCGCTGCACCGGCTGGCCGGCATCCACGAGGGGCTGATGAGCTCGCTCGCGCTCATGGTCGTGGAGTCGACGGTGGAGCTGACCGAGCGCTACCAGCGCGCGACCACGGTCACCGCCCGCCTGCGCGCCGAGCTGGCTCGCCACGAGACCCACATCTCGAAGCTGGAGCGCGAGGTCGCCGACCTGCGCGCCGGCGAGGCCGAGCTGGCCACCGTCTCCGACGGGGCGCCGGTGGGCGGCCCCGCGCTGGCCGGCAGCGCCACCGCGCCGGATCTCGACGAGGATCCGGACGCCGACCTCACCGCCGAGACAGTCATGGACGCGCCAGCGGTGGGGCCGCGCGAGCCGGAGCCGGCGCGGCCGAAGGGCGGGAAGCGGTGAGCGAGAGCGGGAGGCCACGAGTGGATCGCCGCCGAGATGACCTCGACGAGGGAAGCCATGAGTGACGGCGGGAAGCCATGAGTGACGGCGACAGGCCGAGCCTGGTCGACCGGATCGCGGCCTACCGCGACGAGGTGCTGGCCAGCGACGAGGGTGGCGAGCGCGAGGAGCCCGGCAGCGAGGTCTTCGACGCGGTGCTCCGGGTCCTGTCGAGGCGCGAACGCGAGGACGGTGGGGAGCGCGAGCGCGGGCGGGGACGCGCGTCGATCGAGACAGCGCGGGTGGGCGGCGCGGGGTCGCCCTCCGCGGGGTCGGCCTCCGCGGTCGGATCGCTCTTCGCGGCCGGATCGGCGGGCGGGGCGGGGTCGGCGGGCGACGCGGGGTCGGCGGGCGGGGCGGGGTCGGCGGGCGGGGCGGGGTCGGCGGGCGGGGCGGGGTCGCCCTCCGAGGGGGTACCGCCTTCCACCGGGTCGCCGTCCTCGGCCGCTCTACCGTCTTCCACCGGGTCGCCGTCCGCGGCCGGTCTGCCGTCTTCCGTGGGATCGCCACCCGCCGCGGGTTCGCCGTCCTCCCCGCCCGCCGCATCCTCCCCATCCTCCCCATCCGCGCGCCGCGCCGCCTCCTCGTCGACCGGCGGCGCCCTCGACGTGGATCTCGCGCTTCACGATGCGATCGCCCGCCGGCTGGCGTGGCGCGACAGCGAGCTTCGGGTCCTGGCCGACGCTCGCGAGGTGTGCCGCCGCCTGCTGGCGACGGCCCGGCGCTCGCTTCGCGATCCCCAGGACGAGATGGAGGTCGCCCACGCGGTGGCGGAGGCGGGCAGCGCCGCGGCTCGGATCCTGGTCGCGCTGGTGCTGGGCCGGGTCGGTCGCGAGCGGTCCGCGCTGGTGCGCGAGGAGCTGGCCCAGGAGCGGCTCACCCAGGCCATCGAGCGCCAGCGCGAGGACCTCGCCCGGCTCGAGCGGGCGATCCAGGCCTGGCCCCGAGGCGGCTCCTGACCCCTCGCCCACCCTCCAGCGAAGCATCTCGATGATGGGACGGCGGGGGTATAGTAGCGGGACGTGCACCGGGAGCAGCGCATCGTCATCCGCTGCGAGGTCGAGTTCGAGCGGCTCGGACGTCGGATCCAGACGGTGTCGGAGGACCTGAGCTCGTCCGGTGTCTTCGTCCGCACCGAGGAGCTCCTCGCCGTCGGTGCGGTGGTCGAGCTCGCCATTCGCCTGCCCGATGGCCCGGAGTTCCGCGTGGTCTCGCGCGTCGCTCATCTCTTGACGCCGGCGGCCGCTCGCTCGCTCGGGCGCCGCCCCGGCATGGGGTTCGCGTTCCTGGCCCACGAGAGCACCGGGCGAGAGCGTCTGCTCGCTTACCTCGAGGAGCTGACCGAGGACATGCCGCCGCCGCGGCTGGAGCTGCCGAATCAGTCCTTTGCGGTGATCGCCGATCCCAAGCAGGTGGTGCTCGATCGGCTGGAGAACGCGCTCGGAGGCATGGGGTTCGAGACCCTCCTGTTCCGCAACGGGGCCGAGGCGCTGGCCGCCTGCCACGAGCTCATCCCCGACGTGGTGGTGGCCGCGCTCGAGATGCCGGTCATGAATGGTCTCGCGCTCCTGGCCCGGCTCAAGAACAAGGCGGTCCTGGTGGACGTCCCGGTCGTGCTGATGGCGGACGAGGCCAGCGACCTGACCCGCCTGCAGGCCTACCGGCTCGGCGTGCGCGACATCGTTCCGCGCCCGTTCACCGACGAGGAGCTGTGCATCCGGGTCGGGCGCGCCGCCCTCGAGGCGCGCCGGCCGGTGCCGGAGCCGGTCCTGCGCGGCAACCTCTCGGAGATCTCGGTCGCGACGATCCTCTCGCTGTTCGAGTTCGAGCGCCGCTCCGGCGTCCTCCACCTTCGCCGCGACGACGAGGCGGCCAGCCTGTTCGTCGCCGCCGGTCGCGTGGTCAAGCTGGAGGAGACCGGCGGGCAGCTCGGCTCGCTCGACCGCATCATGCGGTTGCTCGACTGGAAGCGCGGGCGGTTCGAGTGGAGCCCGTGCGAGGTGGTCTCCAGTGACGACATGGGCGTGCAGACCCAGCAGCTGCTCCTCGAGCACGCCCGAGTGCGCGACGAGCAGGACGCGGGTCGCGGCGACTCTTCTTGAAGAACGCCGGCTGCGTCACCCTGTCAGTACTACCGAGGTAGTTTTTTTCGCTGGGCGGCGCGGTGCGGGGGAATATCATTCCCGGCGGTCAGGTTCGCCAGACGTGACCGGCTTGCGGACGCTGTCGGGGCGTCGGCGCCAGCCGCACGGGTTTCCCATGAGCTCAACCAGCTTCGATCGCCGTTCCCGGGCGCTCTCGATCGGCTCGCGCGGCGCGCGGGCAGCGCTCCTCGCCGTCGGCATCGCCACCCTGGCTCCGGGCTCCGCGCGCGCCGCGGGCGGCGAGGCGGCCGCGACCGGCGAGTCGGCGGCATCGGCGACGTCGACGCCGCCGGGGGTCGGCGTGGACGCGGACACCGCCGGCAGGGAGCCGGTCGTCGAGCGCGGCCCCTTGCTTCCGGCGCGCGTCGCGGCCGCGGCCCGCCGCGAGGGTGTGGTGGCGATCGACGGGCGAATCGACGAGGGCGCCTGGGCGGCGGCCAGCCCGCAGAAGGGCTTCTGGCAGCGCGAGCCGGACGAGGGCGGCCCGTCGCGCTTCGCGACCGAGTTCCGCGTGCTGTTCGACGACCGTGCCCTCTACGTCGCCGTGCGCGCGTTCGATCCCGAGCCGGAGCTCATCCGCGCGCTCCTGACCCGCCGCGACGTCGAGTCGTCGTCCGACTGGGTGACGGTGACGATCGACTCGTATCACGACCGCCGCACCGCCTTCGGCTTCGCGGTCAACCCGGCCGGCGTGCAGCGCGACGTCCTCCACTTCAACGACGTGGAGATGGACCCGGGCTGGGACGCGGTGTGGGAGTCGGGCGCGACCACCGACGCGCGCGGCTGGACCGCCGAGCTCCGCATCCCCTTCAACCAGCTCCGCTTCCCCGGCTCGCTCGAGCAGAGCTGGGGGCTCCAGGTCACTCGCCGGGTGCAGCGCACCCAGGAGCTGAGCGCGTGGTCGCCGTGGCCCAGGGAGGCCAGCCAGGAGGTCAGCCTGTACGGCACCGTGGTCGGCATCCGTGGCATCCAGCCGACCCGCCGTCTCGAGCTCCTGCCCTACGCGGTCGGTGGCGCGCGGCTGTTCGATCGGGACGGCGATCCGCTGGTCGACGGTCACGACGCGCTGACCGGGGTCGGGCTCGACGTGAAGTACGGGCTCGGCTCGAACTTCACCCTGTCGGGCACGGTCAACCCGGACTTCGGCCAGGTCGAGGCCGATCCGTCCCTGGTGAACCTCAGCGCCCAGGAGACCTTCCTCCAGGAGAAGCGCCCGTTCTTCGTCGAGGGAGGCGACATCTTCCGCTTCTCGCTCGGCCAGGGCGATGGCGGCGGCGCGGTCGAGACGCTGTTCTACACCCGGCGGATCGGCGCGACGCCCCACGCCGACCCGTTCGACTACGGCGAGTTCGCGGTCAGCCCCGACGTCACCACCATCTACAGCGCGGCCAAGCTGAGCGGAAAGACCGCGGGCGGCTGGTCGGTCGGCGTGCTCGACGCGGTGACCGGTCAGGAGGACGCGATCGTCGCGCCCGAGGGCGGCACCGCCGCCGACGGCGAGCGCATCATCGTCGAGCCGCTCACCAACTACGCGGTCGCGCGGGTGCGCAAGGACATGCGCGAGGGGCGCAGCACGATCGGCGCGGCGCTGACCTCGGTGCACCGCTCGCTCGAGGGGACCAAGCTGGGCTGGCTGCACGACCAGGCCTACACGGTGGGAGTCGAGGGCGCCCATCGGTTCTGGGACGACCACTGGACCGCCGACCTGCGCGTGGCCGGCAGCTACGTGCACGGCACGGCCGAGGCGCTCGACGAGACCCAGACCTCGAGCGCGCACTACTACCAGCGCCCGGACGCCGATCACCTCGACTACGACCCCACCCGCACCAGCCTGACCGGCGCGGCGCTCCTGTGGTCGTTCGGCAAGACGGCAGGCGGCCACTGGCGGATCCAGACCGGCGCCGACACGCGCTCGCCCGGGTTCGAGGCCAACGACATCGGCTTCCAGCGCAGCGCCGACTACTACCTCCAGTGGTTCTGGGCCCAGTATCGCGAGGACAAGCCGGGCGACTGGCTCAAGAACTACGCGGTCAACTTCAACCTGTGGCGGCTGTGGGACACCTCGCCCGAGCACCTCACCACCGGCGGCAACGTCAACGGCAACCTCGACCTGCTCAGCTACTGGGGCGCGGGCGGAGGGTTCGGCATCGACTACAACGTGCAGGACCCGGGTGGGCTGCGCGGCGGGCCGATGCTGCGCCGTGACCCGGTCTACAACCTGTGGCTCAACGCGTGGAGCGACTCGCGCCGGGCGGTCGGCGCCAACCTGTCCGCGTTCAGCTACCTGGCGCCGGCGTCCGGCTCGCGCGGCGGCAACGTCTCGCCGCTGGTGACCGTGCAGGCGCGCAGCGACCTCGACCTCGCGATCGGTCCGACCCTCTTCGGGCAGGTCGACGACAACCAGTACGTGGACGAGGTCGAGGACCGCGAGGGCGACCCGCGCTACCTGCTCGGCCGGATCCGCCAGGTGACCGCCGCGCTGACCCTGCGGGCCAACTACACCTTCACCCCGACGATGGGGCTGCAGATCTACGCCCAGCCGTTCGTGAGCACCGGCCGGTACAGCGAGTACAAGGAGGCGGTCGCGCCGCAGGCGCGCGACTACGAGGACCGGTACAGCGTCATCCAGGCCGACGAGGGGATGGATGCCGACGGCATTCGCTCGGTGGACCGCGACGGCGACGGGCTGACCGACTTCGAGTTCGAGCTGGCCGACTTCAACTTCCGCGAGCTGCGCTCCAACCTGGTCTTTCGCTGGGAGTACCGGCCGGGCTCCACCTTCTTCCTCATCTGGAGCCACGGCCGCACCAGCGAGGCGGAGGCGCCGGACGGCCGCTTCATCCTGGCCGATGACCTCTCGGCGCTGGCCGACGAGACCGGCGAGCACGTGATCCTGGCCAAGTTGAACTACTGGCTCGGCCTGTGATCGGCCGACCGGACTTGCCTCTCCGGTTGGCCGGGCGACGTCCGTCACTCGGTTAACTGGCAGTTTGCCGAGCCGCGCCGGGGACGAGGTGGTCGCGGCGCGGACGGCGCCGCTTGTGTCGCACATCGCGCCCGCCGCCAAAGGTGAATGGTGGCGATCGCTATTACAATGTTCTCTCATCGAGATCTGTCGATGCGCATGCCTTCACTCGCGCACCATGGGACATCGATCTCGGATCGACAATTGCGTGTGTCCGTCCGGCCGTAGAACGGTATTCCGTCGCCCTTCGCTCCTCGGCTAGACTGCGCGGCGAAAGGGGGGCGCCATGGCCCGGCCAGCAGAGTCGAGCGGTGAAGGCGTGCTGCTGATCGTCGAGGATGGGCCCACCGGCCTGTTGCTCGTGCGCGCGCTCGAGGCCCTGTCCATCGAGGTTTCGTGGACGCGGACCGCCGCCGAGCTCATCGACGGCCTCGCGGGCGCCGCGATACGCGCGCCGGAGGTGGTGTTCCTGGACCTCGAGCTGGCCGACGCCGACGTCGAGGGCCTCGTCCCGCTCCTGCGCCGCAGCTTCCCGCACGCCGCGGTGGTCGCGCTGGCCGGAGCGCTGGGCGGGGAGGGCGCCGCCCGCCTCCTGTGCCAGGGCGTGCCGTCGCTCAGCAAGCCGGTCAGTCCGCTGGCGCTGGCCGGGCTGGCCATGCGGCTGTCGCTGGACGCGCGCAACGCCGAGGCCCGGCGCGCCGGATCGAACGGCGCCGCCGACGGTAGCCGGCGCGGCGAGCACCTCGAGTCGGTGTTCAGCTCCTACTCGGTCGACCGCGTGCTGAGCAAGCAGCAGCAGACGATCCTGCGCCAGTACCTGAACGGGATGAGCGACAAGGAGATCGCCAGGCTGTGCCGCTGCTCGGAGGCGACGGTGTACGAGCACTGGCGCCGCATGGCGCGCAAGGCGGGCGGGTCGCACAAGGGCGACGTGATCGCCGACTTCCACCGCTTCCTCGCCGGCGAGTAGTCGCCCTGGCCGAGCGGATCCGGTGCGCTGTCCCGGATTCCATGACTCGCGTCCTCACGGCCAGGCGGCGATGATCGCGCCCATGACGGTGTACGACACCGCCAGGTAGCCGCCGTCGATCAGGATCAGCATCGGGGAGCGGCGCTCGAACAGGAACACCGTGGCCAGCGCGGTCACCGCCCAGCCGATGCCGGCCAGGGCGCCCGCGGTCGCGCCCCAGGCGATGCTGGCGTCGGGGCCGAGGAAGAAGGCCAGGTTGATCGCCGCGACCACCGACATGACGAACGCCCAGCCAAAGGCGCGGGCCACCCCGCGGCGCAGCTCCGCCTCGCTCAGCTTGGCCTCGCGCATCCACGCCCTGGCGAAGAGGATCGGGCTGTACCACACTCCGCCGATGAGGAACCTCGACAGCGCCGCGACCAGCGCCGCCAGATAGTTCACCTTGGAAGGATCCATGCCGGCAGCCATACCGCGCGCGCCCGGTCCGGACCGAGTGGATCCCGCCGAGGGCGGACCGCGGGCGGCCGAAGCGGGACCTGGCGGGCCCGAAGCCGCCGGCGAGGCCGAGCCGCCCGAGCTGGACGATCGCCTGGTCCGCGCGATCGGCATCCCGGCCTTCGGACTGTCGATCCCGCACCTGACCGGCCTCTACCGCCACCTCGGCCCCGGCGATCTGGTCTGGTGGCTCGGCGCCGCGTGGTTCGTCGCGCTGTCGGCCGCGATCTGGCACGGCAACCGCTGGCTCCTGTTCGAGCAGCGCCGCCACTGGGACTGGTTCCAGCACGGCGCGCGCAAGGTCATGATGCTGCTGGCCGCGATCGTGCTCTACACCGCGCCGTTGACCGCGGTGGCGCTGGTGGCGTGGTACGGCTGGAGCGGGCTGGGCGCGGTCGACTGGGTCGCGGTTCGCATCGTCGTCCTGGTCAACGTGCTCTGCGTCGTGTTCATCACCCACGTCTACGAGACCGTGTTCCTCATCAAGGACCGCGGCAGCGACATGGTGCGGGTGGCGCAGCTCGAGCGGGCGCGGGCCGAGGCGGAGCTGGCCGCGCTGCGCGCCCAGCTCGATCCGCACTTCGTCTTCAACTCGCTCAACACGCTCTCCCACCTGGTCGAGACCGACCCGCGCCGCGCCCGCGAGTTCAACGAGCGGCTGGCCGACGTCTACCGCTACATGCTGCGCCAGCGCGAGCGCGACCTGGTCGGGCTGGGCGACGAGCTGGCCATGGTGCGCGAGTACGTGTGGCTGCTGCGCATCCGGTTCGGCGACGCCATCCAGCTGCGGGTCCTCGGCGACCAGGCGGCCGGCGGGCGGCTGCCGCCGCTCTCGCTCCAGCTCCTGGTCGAGAACGCGGTCAAGCACAACGAGCTGGGCGAGGATCGCCCGCTCGAGATCGAGATCGACCTGCGGGCGGGCGAGGTCGCGGTGTCGACCAGCTACCGGCCGCGCCGGCTGGTCCGACCGTCGGCCGGGATCGGGCTGCGCAACCTGGACGAGCGCTACCGCCTGCTCGGAGCTGGATCGATCCGCGTGCGGCCGGGGCCCGACCGCTTCGAGGTCGTCCTGCCGCTGGTCGAGGTCGCATGATCCGGGTGGCGGTCATCGAGGACGAGCGGCCGGCGCGCGAGCACCTGGAGCGCGCGGTGCGGCGGGCCGAGCGGGACGCCGAGATCGTGGCCCAGCTCGACTCGGTCGCCGCCGCGGTCGGCTGGCTGCGCGCGAACGGCGATCCGGACCTCATCCTGGCCGACATCCAGCTGGGCGACGGGCTGGCGCTCGACGTGTTCGATCAGGTCGAGGTCGGCTGCCCGGTCGTGTTCTGCACCGCGTACGACGAGTACCTGACCGAGGCGATGCGCCACAACGGGATCGACTACCTGCTGAAGCCGATCCGCGACCGCGACGTGGCCGACGCGCTCGACAAGTACCGCCGCCTGGGCGAGCACTTCGGCGCCCGCCTGCGCGCGCTGGCCGGCGCGCTGCGCGCCAGCGGCAGCCCCGCATCGACCGGCGCCGCCCCCGAGCGGCAGCGGTTCCTGGTCCGCGCGGGCGGCGAGTTCGTCGCGGTGCCGCTGTCGCGGGTGGCGTACTTCGAGGTCGAGGACAAGCTGGTCGCGCTGGTCTCGGTCGACGGCGCGCGCCACGACAGCGAGCGCAGCCTGGCCGAGCTGGAGGCGGAGCTCTCGCCCGGCGACTTCTTCCGGCTGAACCGCCAGTACCTGGTCCACGCCCGCGCGGTCGGGCGCTTCCGGCCTTACTTCAAGGGGCGCCTGGTGGTGGACCTGGTGCCGCCGGCGCGCGCCGAGGTGGTGGTCAGCCAGGAGAACGCCGCCCGCTTCCGCGCCTGGATCGATCGATGACCGCCAGACGGGGCACGCCGTCGGGGACCAGGAGCGCGCGGGCCGGCTCGCGGTAGCCGGCCGGGGCGGCGCGCGGGTCCGGCACCGCGAGCAGGCGGCCGCGCACCTCGACCCGCTGACCGGGGCGCAGGATCAGGTGGCGCGCCTGGTGGAACGGGAACGGATCGAGGTCGTCGGCGGTGGCCCGGGCCGGGTCGAGGGCGGCCAGGTAGGCGGCGACCCGCGCGAGCGGCGCGCGCGAGGTGGACGCGCCGTCGAGGTCGACCAGGCACGGCCCGGCCGGGATCCGCACCCGCTCGCCGCCGTCGAGCAGGACCTCGAAGCCGACCGTGGCGGCGTCGCGCAGCATCGCGCTCCGGCGGCGGCGCCAGCCCGACACGTGGGTGAGCTCGAGCGCGAAGGCGACCGCGCCGCGGCCGGTGACCGGATCGGACGCCACGCGATCCACGCCGGCGGCGATCGTCCCGACGCGACCGGTCGGCGGACCGACCGCGGCGGGGGCGCGGCGCGCGCCGCGCGGGCGGGGCGGCCGTCGGCGCCAGGCCCGCACCGCGGCGACCGCGAGCGAAGCTACCAGCCACAGCACGAACACCGCGGCGAAGACGGCCAAGGCGATGAGGACGATGTCGCCGAGGTCGCCGCCGCCGCCGCCGCAGTCGGACAGGGAGCAGCCGTCGAGCAGCGAGGCCCCACCTCCGCCGGTCGCGCCGGCCCGCGCCGCCTCGCCGATGCGCCGGCGCAGCTCCAGCGGGCCCCACACCTCGGTCAGGATCGCGTCGCGCCCGCTCGCGTCGCCGAGCGAGCACACCCGGTGACCCGGTCCGGCCGGGCAGGTGCTGCCCTCGGCCACGGCGGTCCGGCAGTCGCGGCAGACCGCGCCGCGCGCCGGCCAGCCCGGCCGATCCAGCCCGCGCGGATCCGGGCGCGAGCGCGGGCGAGGGATGGGCGGCGGAACCGGAGGAGGCGAACCGAGGACGCGCGGGCCGGGCGGCGAGCTCATCCTCTCAGCGTGACCATCGACCGGCCGGCGGGGAGACAAACTCGCGGGCCGATTTCTCCGCTCCGCCCACGACTCCATCGTAGGGTCGGATCGTGTGGTGGCTGCGCGAGAAGAAGGAGATCTCCGAGTTCCTCTACCGCCTGCTGGTCGCCGATTCGCCGCGCGGCTACGCCCGCCAGGTGGCCGCCAGGATGGGCGTACCGTACCCGACCCTGTCCAAGTACTGGCTGGGCAAGCGGCGCTTCCCGGCCGCGCTGGTGAAGCCGCTCTTCCTGGCCACCGGCCAGGACCAGCGCGTGGCCGAGTTCTTCGTCCTGGGCGGCAGCGACTACCGCCTCCAGCGCACCGGTGACGCCGCCCCGCTCGACGACCTGCCGCGCGCGGTCATGTGGCTGGCCCGGCTCGAGGCCCGCGTCAACGAGCTCTACCTCGAGGCGACCGGCGCCGACAGCGAGGAGGGGGCGCGCCTGAGCGGTCGCGAGGCCGAGGCGCTGCAGACCGCCGCGCGCGATCTCATCGCCCACGCCGAGAGGCTGTGCGCCGCGCTGCAGTCGCCGACCCGGTCCGCCCGCTGAGAGCTCGCCTGATGGCGCCGTCCGCGCGATCAGGCGGCCGCGTCGCGCGCGTCGAACGCGATGCGCAGGTCGAGCCCGCTCAGTCGGTGATGGCGAGGATCGGGTAGGTGTAGTTGTGGAACTGGGGCCGCCCGCCGAGCGGGTACAGCTCGCCCCACGCGAGCAGGCCGAGCCAAGCCGGATCGCCGCCGATCGCGTCCTGCAGCTCCAGGTTCTCGCGCATGACCCGGTCGTGGCCGAGGAAGCTCGCGGTGCGCGCTCCGCACTCGAAGCCGAGCACGGCGCGGACCTTTCGCCCGCCCAGGCGCGCGGACAGGTCGCGCGCCATCGCGGTGGTGCCGCCCAGAACGCCCTCGATGGTCCGGTGGTGCAGCATGACCGGCGTCCCGGTCGGCAGGCTGGCCTGCAGCAGCACGCCACCCAGCGCCGCGTCGGTGCCGAACGCCGCGCGAACCAGGTAGAGTCCGTCGTCGTCGGCCGGGATGCCGACCGCGAGCGCGGCGGTGTTCTCCAGGTCGGGCTGGCCGGCGCTGGTCATCTCCTGCCACACCTCGAGCGCCGGTCGCCCGTCGAGCTCGAGGATCATCGGCCCGTCGGCGCGGGTCACGATCATCTCGATCCCGACCGGTGAGGTGCCGTGGCAGACCGCGGTCTCCATGCCGAAGGTGCCGTCGAGGGCGACGGCGACGGCGCCGCCGCTGAACGCGCGGTCGTCGTAATACTGGAAGGTCCGGACCATCGGCCCGTGCGGCTGGCTGGCCCCGCCGCCGATGATCGGGCAGCGCACCTCCTCGAACAGGCTGGCCAGGAACACGTCCATGTCGGCGCCGCACAGCGGGTCGTAGAGCAGGATCACCGCGCGCGGCGATCCGGACAGGTCGGCGCACAGGCTGCGACCCAGATCGCGCCCCTTGGCGGCGGAGTCGACGTGGATCCCCTCGACGTGGCTGGTCACCACGCCGAGCGAGGAACCGCCCAGCGCGATCGCGCCCGCCAGGTAGCCGTCCTCGGCGACGACGCCGCGCGACATGATGCCCTGCGCGGAGCAGCCCAGCACCGCGGTGCCGGTGGGGAGCACCTCGTGCACGCCGCGCAGGAACCCGGCCTGGTCGTGGTTGACGCTGGCATAGGCGAGCAGCACCGCCGGCGCGGCATCGGCTCCGCCTATGGCCTCCTCGGCCACCTTCCGCCCGGCCTCGCGCGAGCTCACCAGCGTCGAGAAGCAGCTCCGAGCGAATACTCCCATGCGAACCTTCTTTCCCGGCCGTCGGCGGACCCGCGCACGCCGCTTGTAGAGCTCGATCGAGATCGGCCGCGCAGGGTGAAAGCTTGAGCCGCGCGGGGTCCGCGATCGAACCCCGACGGGGCGAGCCGTGCGCCGAGGTGGGCACAGGGAGCAGGTTTGACAGGCGCACCGCCGCTTCCTACGGTTGGGGATGGCGGTCCGGCCCCTGCTCTACGCTCTCCCCGCGGTGATCGGCCTGGGCGCGGCCGGCTGGCTGCTGCGCGAGAACCGCGCGCTCGAGCGCGAGCTGGTCGAGCTGCGCCGAGACGCGAGCCAGGGCGCCGGGGCCGGCGCGATCGTCCCCGGGGCGACCGAGAAGGCCGGGCCGGCACCGGTGCAGGGTGGTGAGCGCCGCCGCGGTGGCGGGCTGGGCGGCTTCCTCCGCGGTCTCTCTCGCGCCGGCGCGCCGCCGCCCGCGCTGGATCCGCCGCAGAAGGAGAGCCGGGCCGAGCGCCGCCAGCGCCGCATGGACGAGCTGCGCGCCATGCTCGGCCGCGAGCCGGGCGAGAGCGCCGACGACTATCGCGCGCGGGTGATGCCGATGGTCACCGCGGCGCTGGCCATCCCGCGCTCGCGGATGGAGGAGATGCGCGCCGAGGCGGAGAAGGCGGCCCAGGTCACCGACGGCCAGCGGACCCAGCTCGACGCGCTGTTCGACGACGTCACCCGCGAGACGATCGAGCTCACCAACCAGGCGATCGCGACCGGTGACCTCACGCCTTATGAGCGCAACGTGTCCGGGCTCCTGTCGTGGGGCGGCGGCCTGGGCGCGATCCTCGGCTCCACCCAGAACCGCATCGCCGGCATCCTCAGCGCCGAGCAGCGGCAGATCCTGGTCGACCAGGGGTTCGAGTGGGGTGAGTACCTCGGCGCGCACATGCCGTGGGAGAAGCTCGATCCGCCGCCCGCCCCGACCGGCGAGGGCGGCAGCGGCGACGGCGAGGGCGGTGATCGCGGTGGTGGCGGCACCTGACCGCGCTCATGTCGCGGGCCTTGCGCTCCCGCTCGCGGCGGTTCTCGGGCATCATCCGGTCCTCGTGGATCGACCGGGTGACATGGATCTCGCGGGCATGCTTCTCGGGACCCCGTCGGTGCACTGGTGAGCGTCGAACCCGTCATCTCGGTCCGCGATCTCCACTTCCGCTACCGGCCCGAGCAGCGGCTGGTCCTCCGCGGCGTCGACCTCGACATCGCCGCGGGCGCGCGCTGCCTGCTCATCGGCGCCAACGGCGCGGGCAAGACCACCCTCCTCAGGGTGATGGGTGGAAAGCACATGGTCCCGGAGCAGGCCGCGCGCGTGCTCGGCCGCTCCGCCTTCCACGACACCGCCCTGTCCGGGATGGTCGAGTACCTGGGCGGAGGATTCCCGTTCGAGGTCGACATCCGGGTCGGCGACCTCGTCGCCGGGGTGCGCAACGCCGACGCGGACCGCCTCGACCGCCTGATCGCGCTGCTCGGGGTCGACCTCGAGTGGCACATGCACCGCGTCTCCGACGGACAGCGGCGGCGGGTCCAGCTCCTGCTCGGGCTGGTGCGCCCCCGCCGGGTGCTCCTCCTCGACGAGATCACCACCGACCTCGACCTCCTGGCCCGCCAGGATCTTCTCGATTTCCTGCGCGAGGAGAGCGAGGAGCGGTCGGTCACGGTGGTCTACGCCACGCACATCCTCGACCGGCTGGAGTCGTGGGCCACTCACCTTTGCGCGCTGCGCGGCGGGCGCGTGACCTGGATGGGTCCCATCGACGAGATGCCGGAGCTGGCCGAGGCGCGGGCCGCCGGCCGGGCGTCGCCGCTGTACGAGGGAGTGCTGTCCTGGTTGCGCGCTCCGGCTCTGTTATAGTCGACGCCTTCGGCCACAGTCCGCGAACGGAGAGCTTGGATTGGCGCAGGCCGGACGAACCAAGAAGCGGCGGGGCAGCACGGTGGTGCTGGATGACCCGCCGGGCGGAGCCGGTGGCAACGACTCCGGGCCCGAGGAGGATGCCTACATCATCCTGCTTCACCCGCCGGGCACCGAGATGGGCTGGCGCACCACGCTCGAGCTCGATCGCTACCTGGTCGGGCGCGACGAGGCCGCCGAGATCTTCCTCGCCCGCGAGTCGGTCTCGCGCCAGCACGCCGAGCTCCGGCGCGACGTGGGCGGTCACTGGATGCTGCGCGACCTGGGCTCGACCAACGGCTCGTTCGTGAACGACCGCCGCGTCAGCGAGGTGCGGCTGCGCGACGGCGACCAGATCAAGTTTGGCGACGTGGTCTACAAGTTCCTGTCCGGCGGGAACGTCGAGCACCGATACCACGAGGAGATCTATCAGATGTCGGTGCTGGACGCCCTGACCGGCGTCTACAACCGGCGGTTCTTCAACGACTTCCTCGAGCGCGAGCGAGCCAGCGCGCAGCGCCACCGGAATCCCCTGACGCTGGTCATGCTCGACATCGATCACTTCAAGGAAGTGAACGACCAGCGCGGTCACCTGTGCGGCGACGCGGCCCTGCGCCAGGTGGCCGATCGGATCAAGCCGCGCATCCGGCGCGAGGACCTGTTCGCGCGCTTCGGCGGCGAGGAGTTCGCGGCGATCCTGACCATCACGCCGCTCGAGGGCGGGCTGCGCTTCGCCGAGTCGCTGCGCCAGATCGTGGCGCGGCGGCCGTTCGTGTTCGACGGCGAGGAGTTCCCGATGACCATCAGCCTGGGCGTGACGGCGATGATCGACGAGCCCGACCTCACCACCGACGCCCTCATCCAGCGGGCCGACGCGCTCATGTACGAGGCCAAGCGGCTGGGCCGCGATCGCGTCTGCCCGGTGGTGCCGCCCCGGGCCAGCTCGAGCAACGGCGAGTGAGCGAGCCCGTCGTGACGCCGGATGACCGCACGGGCGGCGCCGGGTCGATCATCGATCCGGGCATCGATCCGGGCATCGATCCCGGCATCGATCCCGGCATCGACCCGGGCGTCGACCCGGGCGTCGATCCGATCACCGCCGGACCGGAGACTCGCGCGCAGCTCGGCTGGGATCAGATCGTCGCCGACCTCGGCCGCCGCTGCCGCACCACCCCCGGTGAGCAGCGGGCGCTCCAGCTCCACTTCCTGCCCGATCCGGACGCGGCGCGGGAGCGCATGGCCGAGATCGCGGAGGCCCGCGGCCTGCGCACCGGCGGGCGGCCGCTGCCGTTCGGCGGCGTGGTCGACCTGCGCGAGGCGGTCCGGCGCGCGGTCAAGGGCGCGGTGCTCGAGCCGGCCGACCTGGTCGCGGTCGGCCAGACCGCGCGCGGCTGCGATCGTCTGCGCCGTCACCTGCGCCAGGAGCGCGAGCGGGCCCCGCGCCTGGCGGTGCGCGGCGAGCGCGTGCCCGAGCTGGGCCACGTCTTCCACCCGATCCTGGAGGCGTTCGACGAGACCGGGCGGCTGCACGACCACGCCAGCGCCGAGCTGGCCTCCCGCCGCCGCCACGCCGCCCACGTCCGCGCCGAGCTCGACCGCCGCGCGCGCGATCTGCTCGACGACAAGCGCTGGGCCGACGCGCTGCAGGATCGCTTCTACACCCAGCGCGACGAGCGCTGCGTCCTGCCGATCCGGGTCGAGGCGCGCAGCCGGGTGCGCGGCATCGTGCACGGCACCTCGCACAGCGGGCAGACCGTGTTCGTCGAGCCGGAGGCGCTGGTCGAGCTGGGCAACCAGCTGGTCCTCGCGCTCCACGCGGTGGCCGACGAGGAGCAGCGCATCCTGGCCCAGCTGACCGGATTCGTGGCCGAGGACGCCGCCGCGCTCGCCGCCGCGCTCGAGATCGCCGCCGAGCTCGACGTGCTGGCCGCCGCGGCCGACCAGGCCGAGGTGCTCGCGGCCAGCGCGCCGGCGATCGATCCGGACGGCGGCTTCCAGCTGGACGGCGCGCGCCACCCGCTCATGGAGCTGGGCGGCAGGCCGTGCGTGCCCAACGACATCCGGCTGGCCCCCGGTGCCGGCCTCATCGTGTCGGGTCCGAACGCGGGCGGAAAGACGGTCGCGCTCAAGACCACCGGGCTGGCCGTGCTGATGGCGCGGGCCGGGTTGCACGTCGCGGCCGGGCCGGCCAGCTCGCTGCCGTGGATCGATCGAGTGGAGAGCGACATCGGCGACGCGCAGAGCCTGGAGAAGGACCTGTCCACGTTCAGCGGCCACCTGGTCCGCCTGGCCGGGATCCTCCGCTCGGCCGGGCCCGGCACGCTGGTGCTGCTCGACGAGCTCTGCGTCGGCACCGAGCCGGAGCAGGGCGCGGCGCTGGCCCAGGCGGTGCTGGAGGGGCTGGCGGCGCGCGGCGCCCAGGTGATGGTGTCGACCCACTACGAGCGGCTGAAGGCGCTCGGCGCGACCGATCCGCGCTTCGCCAACGCGTCGGTCGGGTTCGATCTGGTCGCGATGCTGCCGACCTTCCAGCTCCACCTCGGGGTGCCGGGCACGTCCGGCGCGCTGGCCCTGGCCCGCCGGCTGGAGCTGGACGCCGGGCTGGTCGAGCGGGCCGAGGTCATCCTCGGCGCGCGCCGGGCCGACATCGAGGAGCTGCTGGTCGCGCTGGCCGACGAGCGCGAGCGGCTGGCCGGCGAGCGGGAAGAAGTGGCCGCGCTGCGGGCCGAGGCGGAGCGCGCGCTGGCGGCGGCGGCGCTGGCCGAGGAGCGGGCGCGCGAGCGCGAGCGACAGGTCCGCCAGGGCAGCCACGACGAGGCGGTGGCGGCGCTGCGCGAGACCCGGCGCGAGCTCGACGAGCTGCGCGTGACGGTGCGGCGGCGGCGCAAGATCGAGGGCACCACCGGCGCCACCGACGTCCGCTCGATCGGCGCCGAGGTGGACGCGGCGGCGGCGCGGATCGCGGCCAACGCGCCGGCCCCGACCGCGGCCGCGTCCGGCGACCAGCCGCCGGATCCGTTGGAGCTGCGCCCGGGGGTGGAGGTGCGGGTGCTGCCGCTGTCGGCCTCCGGCGCGGTGGTCTCCGCGCCCGAGGGCGGTCGCGTCTCGGTCCAGGTCGGCGCGCTGCGCACCACGGTCAGCGTCGCGGACGTCCGGCTGGTGTCGGGCCGGCAGCTGCGCCGCGAGGGGACGGCGCGCGGGGGCGGCGCCGGGCGTGGCCGCAGCGGGGGCGGCGGCGGGGTGACCACGGTGACGGCGCCGACCGAGGGGCGCGCGCTGCGCCGCAGCCCGGACGCGACCCTGGACCTGCGCGGCGAGCGCGTGGACGACGCCATCTCCGCGCTCGATCGCTTCCTCGACGAGAGCATGCGCGCCGATCGCGACGCGATCTTCGTCATCCACGGCCACGGCACCGGCGCGCTGCGCAACGCGGTCCGCGAGCACATCCGCGCCCACCCGGCGGTCTCGCAGTCGCGCCCGGGCGAGCAGTCCGAGGGCGGCGACGGGGTGACCGTGGCCTGGCTCGACGTGTAGCGAGCGCGTCGCGCGGGCGCGGCGGGGCGCCTCAGCCGCGCGCCCGCGACACCACCCGCGTCTGGGTGAACTGGCGGTGACCGTCGCGCGAGCTGTGATAGCCGTACCCGCTCTCCCTCGCGCCGACCCACGGCGCGCCGCGCGCCCCGCCGACTGACTGGTTGATCCCGATCATCCCGGCCTGCAGCCGCCGGGCGACTCGATCGGTCCGCTCGGCGTCGGCGCCGAACACCACCGCGCCCAGCCCGAACGGCGTGTCGTTGGCCAGCGCGACCGCCTCGTCCTCGCCCTCCACCACCGACACGCAGGCGACCGGGCCGAACGTCTCCTCGCGCGCGATCGCCATGTCCGGCCGCACCCCGACCAGCACGGTCGGCTCGACGAAGTTGCCGCGATGCTCGCCGCCGCCGGCCGCCACCACCGCGCCGTCGGCCACCGCTCGATCGATGAGCCCGAGCACCCGGTCGCGCTGGGCCGCGTTGATCATCGGCCCGACCCGGGTGGTCGCCTCGAGCCCGTCGCCGGTGGCGAACTTCGCGGTCTCGGCGACCAGCTTGCCGACGAACGCGTCGGCCACCTCGCTGGCCACGTAGATCCGCTCGGTCGCCACGCACACCTGGCCGGCGTTGCGGAAGCTGTTGCGCGCGGCGAAGCGGGCCGCCCTGTCCAGGTCGGCGTCGTCCAGCACGATGAGCGGGTCCTTGCCGCCCAGCTCGAGGATCACGCGCTTCAGCCGCCCGGCCGCCGCGGTCAGGATGTGCTTGCCGGCCGCGCGCGAGCCGGTGAACGCGATGAGATCGATGTCGGCGGCGACCAGCGCGCTGCCCTGGACCTCGTCGCCGTGCACGACCTGGAGGACGTCGGCCGGCAGCACCTCGGCCAGGATGTCGGCGTAGGCCTGGCCGATGAGCGGCGTCTCCTCCGACGGCTTCAGGACCACCGTGTTGCCGGTGGCCAGGGCGGGCAGGACCAGCCAGTGCGGCATCGACATCGGAAAGTTCCACGGGGTGATGGCGGCGCACACACCGTACGGATCGCGGTAGATGGTCGACCGCACCCGCTCGTCCTCCAGCACCTCGGGCGCGATCGCCTCGGCCACCTCGGCCAGCACCGTCGGGGTGTCGTCGGCGCACGAGCGGACCTCGGCCAGCGCGTCGGCCAGCGGCTTGCCCATCTCGCGGGTGAGGAGGTGAGCGAGCTGGTCGGCGCGCCCGGCCAGGGCCGCGCCGGCCTTGCCGAGCGCCGCGGCCCGCCCGTCGGTGCCGAGCGCCGCCCAGCCGACCTGGGCCGCGCGGGCGCGCGCGACGATGCCGGCGATGTCGCCGACCCGCGTGACCGGGACCTGCCCGACCACCTCGCCGGTGGCCGGGTTGCGCGACTCGAGGGTCTCGAGCGTCGGGGAGCTCATGGCGGGAATCTACCTCCCGCGCGGCCGTCGATCCGAGGGTCGACCAGCCGTGTCGTCGGCCGGCCTCAGGGCGTAGGCCGGCGCACCCAGGTGAGGTCGGTGGTCACGCCCTCGTCGTCGCGCGCGGTCGTGGCCCGGGGCGGCTCTGCCTCGCCGGCCCGCCCGGTCGACATCACGTTGTCCCACCCGCGCGAGCCGGCCGCGCGCACCAGCGCGGCGCCCACGTCCATCCGGGCGTACGCACCCGACAGGTCGTACATCCCGGACGCGGCCATCGCGCGCTTGAGCGCGGCGGCCAGCTCGCCGGCGTGGGCGTAGCGGCGGGCCGGATCCTTCTCGAGGCAGCGCAGCACCACCTCCTCGATCGCGGGCGGCACGCCCGGGCGGCGCCGCGACGGCGGCACCGGCGGCTGGCTGAGGGTCGCGCGGATGGTCTGCCCGACGTCCGGGTAGTCGAACGGCGCCGTCCCGCACAGGAGGAAGTAGAGCACCGCGCCGATCCCGTACACGTCGGAGCTCGGGTGCGCGTCGCTGCCGCTGGCCACCTCGGGCGAGGCCCACTTCGGGGTGCCGACCGCCCAGCCGTCGGCGGTGAGCGCGGTCGAGCGCTCGCGCTGGGCCAGCTTGGCCAGCCCGAAGTCGAGCACCTTCACGAACTCGCCCTCGCCGTCGAGCGTGATGACGAACAGGTTCTCCGGCTTGATGTCGCGGTGCACGATGCCGCGCGCGTGCGCCTCGGCCAGCGCCTTGGCCGCCTGGCGGACCAGCCGCGCCGCGCGCACCGGCTCGAGCGGCCCCTCGGTCGACACGATCGCGTGCAGGTCGCGCCCGGTCAGCAGCTCCATCGCGTAGTACCAGAGCCCGTCCTCGGTGACGCCGTAGTCGAACACGCGCACGGTGTTGGGATGGGTGAGCTCGGCGGTGGCGCGCACCTCGCGCTCGAACCGGGCGATCGCGCCGGCGTCGCCGCGCGTCTCCGGGCGCAGGATCTTGACCGCCACGTCGCGCTTGAGCGCGTGGTGATGGGCGGCCCACACCTCGCCCATGCCGCCGGCCCCGATCCGCTGGCGCAGGCGGTAGCGCCCGAGCGAGCGGGTCTCGAACACCTGGCGGCGCAGGGTCCAGGTCATGTGGCCGCCGGTCAGGGTGACCGCGGCGGCCGCGAACAGGAACATCTGGTTGAGCGCGAAGCCGGCCAGCGCGGTCGGGTCGCGGAACTGCGCGCCCATCGGACCGTCGAACATCGCCATCGCGACGAGGGTGGCCGGGTGGGTGATCGCGATGAGGCCGATGGGCACGATCGCCCGCTTCCAGGAGTCGGTCACCAGCGCGGCCCGGCCCATGAGGACCAGGATCACGCCGAGCACCAGCGGGCTGACGATGCCGCCGAACTCGATGCAGGAGACCGAGACCAGCGCGGAGAGGATCGTGCAGGTGCCGGCGTCGGTCCAGCGCAGGAGCGCGGGCCCCGGCATGCGCCGGCCGTACATGACCACGACCGACAGGAGCAGCGGCAGGATGCCCATCGCGCGGAGGACCAGGTACAGCCACAGCCGGCCGGGATGGACGAACTCGACCACGAACCAGTCGACCAGGCCGAACGCCGGCCACGCGACCACGCCGACCGTGCACGCGCGGCGCAGGCGCAGAACCATGGACGCGTGCTCGTCTCGCTCGATGCCGCCGCCGGAGCGGGCGAGCGATCGGTTCAGGTCATCCACAGTGGGAGAATGTCGTACAAGAATCGCGCCAGGGCAGGGCAGCGCGCTTTCGCTCGCTTGCCCGTCAGATCGCGGCGCGCCCTGCGGGCCAGTCACCGCGGCGGACAGTCGACCCGGGATGACGCGACCCCACTGTCGCGCGATGACGCGGCGCGGCCAAGCGGCGAGGCACTGGGCGAGGTACCAGGCGAGTGCTAGGCGCCGACCGGCGGATCCAGGCCGAAGTCGCTCCACACCACCGGCAGCGGATCGCGCGCCGGCCGACCCAGGAAGTAACCCTGCCCGTAGTGCGCGCCGGTCTCGAGCACCGCGACCATCTCCTCGCGCGTCTCGATCCCCTCGGCCACCACCTTGGCGCCGAGCTGCTTGCACAGCTCGACGATCGCGGTGACCAGCGTCTGCAGTCGGCCCCCGGATCGCAGCTGCGCGATGAGGTTGCGGTCGAGCTTGACCACCTCGGGCGCGAGGTCGGCGATGTACTTGAGGTTCGAGTGGCCGGCGCCGAGGTCGTCGACCGCGACCTTGATCCCCTTGGACCTGACCTCGCGCAGGACCGAGTGGCAGTAGCGGAAGTGGGTCAGCGGCACCGACTCGGTGATCTCGAGGTAGATGTCGTGGTCGTGGGAGGTGATCGCGTCGTCGGGCCGGACCAGCCAGCCCTCGTCGAACTCGGCCGGGTGCAGGTTGAGGAACAGCGGGTGATCGGTGCAGCGGTTGACCGCCATGCGGCGGAGCGCGCGCCCGAGCTGGCCCATGAAGTGGTGCTCGACCGCCTGCTCGATGATGCTGAGCGCGGTCGGAAACTCGGGGAGGTCGGAGCGAACCAGCGACTCGAACCCGAACGTCACCCGCTTCTGTAGATCCACCACCGGCTGATAAGCGAGGTAGATGAGACCTCGCTCCAGCGCCTCTTCGACGGTCATCGTCACGTCGCTGGGCCTCAGGCCTGGAGCGTACCGTGCGGCGCGGAGCGGAGCGAGTCGACGGCGCGCAGGGTGATGACGGCGACCTCGGCGCGCGTGCCTCGACCTGCCCGGACCCTCACCCCCGAGAAGCCGACCCCGGCGCTGACGTACAGCCAGGCGCCGCCGACCGGATACAGCCCGGCGCCGAAGTAGCGCTTGCCGGCGCTGCGAAACAGCCGCTCGGTGATGCCGCGGACGTTGATCTGCCCGCCGTGGGTGTGGCCGGAGAGCACCAGGTGGGCCCCCCGCGCGGCCAGCTCTCCCGCCTTCTCCGGGCAGTGGCAGAGCGCCAGCCGGGTGCCGCCGGGCGGCAGGCCGTCGAAGGCGGCCGCGACGTCGTCCTGGTGGGTCACCGGGTCATCGATGCCGATGACATGGAGCGGCGCTCCGGCCGCGTCGATGGTCAGGTGGCGGTTGCGCAGGACGTCGTAGCCGGCCGAGGCCAGCGCGCCGGCCACCTCGTCACCCGAGGCGTAGTAGTCGTGGTTGCCGAGCGTGCACACCACCCGGGGGGCCTCGAGCCCGGCCAGCTGGCGGCGGACCAGGCCGATCTCGTCGCGGCGGAAGTTGAGGTAGTCGCCGGTCATCGCCACGAGGTCGGCGCGGGCCCGGTTGGCCAGGGTGACCGCGACGCGGACGTGCTCCGCCCCGGTCATGCGACCGCAGTGCACGTCGGTCAGGTGCACGATGCGCAGCCCGTCATGGCGCGGATCGATCCCGTCGACGGCGACCTCGTGCTCGACCAGGTGAGGGAGCTCGGCGAGCCGGGATGGTTGCGGCCGCGGCAAGGAGTGGGAGTATGCGCGCGGGTCGAGAGACGTCAAACGCCGCCGGACGCGCGCCCGGTCGCGCGCCGATCGTCCATGATCTCGCTCACCGACGGGGCCACCCCGCAGCGGCGAGCGGTCCGCCACATCTCGAGAACCTACATGGCCGCCATGGCGGCGACCGGAGGCTCGGGGCCTTCGATCCGCTTCGCTGCGCCGGGTCGGGGCGAGACCGTAGTAGGCTCCAATGATGACCGCGCGACGGCCCCCCCGCCGCACCCGGCCCATTCACCCCGCGCGACGCGCTCCCGCGCGGGCTCGCGGCGGGCTGGTGCTCGTGCTCGCCGCGGCGTCCGCGCCCGGCTGCAGCTTCGACAGCGCCGCGCCCAGCGGCCAGCCCGGCGACGACCAGCCGGACGCCAGCTCGGTCGACACGCCCGACAGTGGCCCACCCGGGTGCGACGGACCGATCCAGACCCAGCTCCTGATCGGCGGCCAGTCGCCGTCCGGCGGCGGCGATCCGCTGGTGACCGTCTTGCTCGGCGAGAGCGTGGTGCTGAGCGCGGCCGGCTCGTGCACCGGCAGCGGCACGATCACCTACCAGTGGGATCTCGACCCGGTGCTCGCCGACACCGCGGATCCGGCCAGCAACCTCGAGTCCTTCACCGTCTACCCGACCCTGCCCGGGGACTACTCGGTCACCCTCACCGTCGGCGACGGCACCGATACCGACGAGCCGGTCACGGTGGTCGGCATCCGCGCGATCGGCTGGCAGCCGGTCGCCGACGGGCTGGACGTCCGCGACGTGGCGATCGGCGCCGGTCGGGTCTGGATCGCCTCCAACCTCGGCCCGCGCTTCGTCGATCTCGACGACGTCGGCGCCGGCGCCCAGGACGTCAACGCGCTCGCCGCCGACGACGAGGAGGTGCCGAACGATCTCAGCGCGGTTCTCTTCGACCGCGACGCCAACCTGGTCTGGTTCGGCCGCCGCGGCCAGGACAGCGCGGTCTGGCGGCTCGACGTCGCCGCGGTCCAGATCGATCGCGTCGCGTTCCCCACCGCCATCGGTCAGACGACGGTGCGCGACATCAGCGAGCAAGGCACCGGCGTGTCGGTCGCCACCGAGGAGGGGGTCACCGTCGCCCCCGACAACCTGGTCCTGGCCGATCCGGTCATCACCGGAGGCCTCTTCGCCGTCGGCGAGAACGTGGCAGGCGGCTGGGCCGGGGCCAACAACCTCATCCGCCTCAGCGACCAGCAGTCGTTCACCCCGTTCGGCGCCGGCGACAACAAGATCCGCGCGCTGGCCGGCGACGACGATCGCCTGTGGATCGGCGGCGATGACAAGGGCGTCGCCCGGTTCAACACCTCCGATCTCGCGACCGATCTGTTCGACGAGGACGACGGGCTGCCCAGCAAGCGGGTGCGGTCGCTCGCCGTCGACTCCGCGCGCGACGTGTGGGCGGCGACCCAGGACGGAGCGGCGCGCTACAAGCGCGACATCGGCGTGTGGGTGCCGATGGGCGAGGACGCCGGCCTCGGCAACGTGATCGATCTGGTCGCGGCGGCCGCGGCCGACGAGGGTGGCGATCCGGTGGTCGTGGTCGGCTCCAACATGGGGATCGCCATCCTCGGGCCGTGAAGGAGCCGTCGAGGGCTTGACCGGAGAATGACCAGTTCCTAGAATTGGTCAGCGGTGGAATCGAACAAGCGCGAGAGCATCCTGCAGGCCGCCGCCCAGGCGTTCTCGCGTCTCGGCTTCCGCAAGACGTCGATCGGCGACATCGCCCATGCCGCCGGCGTGGCCAAGGGCACCATCTACCTGGCCGCCAAGTCGAAGGAAGACCTGTTCTATCAGGCGGTCCTGCGCGATCTGCGCGACTGGCTGGCCAGCCTGGCCCGCCTCATCGACCCGCGCCGCCCGGCCGACGAGCTGCTCGAGGGGCTGGCGGTCGCCAGCGTCGAGTACTTCGAGAGCCACCCGCTGGTGCGCGACCTGTTCATCGGCGCCTGCTACGGCGATCTGCCCGGCTGGGAGGAGCGGCTGGACGACCTGCGCGAGCTGGGCAAGGCGCACGTGGTCGAGGTGCTGGCCGCCGGCGTGCGCCAGGGCCTGTTCCGCCGCGACCTCGAGCTCGAGGATACCGCGATGATCCTGCAGGACTTCATGCACGCCGTGTACGTGGTCCAGGCCCACTCGCGGAAGCTCGATGGCGCGGAGATCCGCAGGCGGATGAAGATCGGGCTGCGCCTGGTGGTGGACGGCCTGCGCGCGCGCTGATTTTTTTTGCACGATCGGTGACCAAAAAACCAAAACGGTCATCTAGTCCCTACGTAACCGAGCTCTGTCACGATTGGTAGAAGGAGAGGTCCCCCATGAATCCGTCCCTGCAGCAACTCAACCAGCTCCTCGGCCGTCACTTCCTGGACCGGCTGGTGGCGACACCGCGCGGCCGCGCCTGGATCCTGTGGCAGGCATCGGAGGCGGAGTCGGACGACGAGGGCCGCTTCTTCGACCTCCTGCTCGAGCGGGTCGACGACCCGGAGCTCCACCGGCTCATCCGGCGCCACCAGGCCGACGAGACCCGCCACGCCGCGCTCTACGCGGAGTGCGCCGAGCGAGCCGGCGCGCCGCGCCCGATCATCCCACCCGAGATGAAGCTGCTCGACCGTGTCGACCGCGCGCTGGGCGGCTTCTTCGACGGCTTCCAGGCCGACCGGCGCAGCGTGATGGAGGCCTACCTCCTCCTGCAGGTGCTCGAGGAGCGGGCGGTCACCCAGTTCGCCATGCTGGAGCGCGCCTTCCGCTCGCGCGACCCGCGCACCGCCGACGTCATCCAGCAGGTGTCCGAGGACGAGGAGCGCCACCTCAAGTACTGCCGGGCGATCTCCCGCCGCTACGCGCCCGACGAGGCGACCCACGCCGCCGAGCTGCACCGGTTCCGCGACGTGGAGAGCCGCGCGTTCGCCGAGCACAGCCGGGCCAACATGCGTCACGCTCTCGACAACGGGCTGCTCGCCGGGCCGCGGGTCGAGGCACTCCTCTGGCGCGGCCTGCTCGCCCTCGGCGAGCGCCGCCAGCCCGCCATCCGGACCCGGTTCTGGGGGCAGGCGGCAGCCTGAGCGCATGCTACGGTCGCCTCACTTGGACGACCGCGAACAAGAGCCGCTCGGCCTTGCCCGCACGCTGGCCGCCGCCACGCCCGACCCGGCCGCCACCGCGACCGACGCCGGTGCCTCGATGCGGCGGCCGGCGAAGCCGCCGGTGGCGGCCGAGGTCGACCCGCTGGTCGGGCGCCGCCTGGCTCACTTCCTCATCCAGAGCAAGGTGGGGCAGGGCGGGATGGGCCAGGTCTATCTCGCCACCGATCTCGCGCTCGACCGCCCGGTCGCGCTCAAGGTCCTGGCCGGCGAGATCGCCAGCCGGCCCGGCCTGCGCGAGCGCTTCTACCGCGAGGCGCGCGCCCAGGCCCGCATCAAGCACCCGAACGTGGGCCACATCTATTACATCGGCGAGGAGGAGGGGCAGCTCTTCTTCGCCATGGAGTTCATCGACGGTGAGTCGGTGCAGCACCAGCTCGACCGCGACGGCAAGGTCGAGCCCGAGCAGGCCCTCGAGATCTGCCGCATGGCCGCGCTCGGCCTGCGCGAGGGGCAGCGGCTCGGCTTCGCCCACCGCGACGTGAAGCCGTCGAACCTCATGATCGACCGGCACGGCGTCCTGCGCGTCCTCGACTTCGGCCTGGTCAAGGACATCGGGCCGTCGGCCGAGGCCGGCCTCGACCTCGCCCTCAGCCAGGACAGCGCCGTCCTCGGCACCCCGCTCTACCTCTCGCCCGAGCAGGCCCGCGGCGAGCCGATCGACTTCCGCTCCGACATCTACTCCCTCGGCGTCACCCTGCACCAGCTCGTCTCGGGCCGCCCGCCGTTCGAGGGGGAGACCCCGATCGCGATCATCTCGCGCCACGTCGCCGACACCCGCCCGCGCCTCGAGCTCTACGGCCGCCACAAGCGCCTGCGAGCCGGCCTCGACACCCTGTGCGACCGGATGATGGCCAAGCGCCCCCAGGACCGCTTCGCCAGCTACGACGACCTCCTCGCCGCGATCGAGCGCCTGAGCGCCGCGCACAGCCCACCCGCCGGCTTCTGGGTGAGGGCCTTCGCGATCCTCTTCGATCTGCTGGCGGTCGGGCTGCTCCTCATCCCGGTCGGCATGCTGGTCGACGATGTCGACGGAAACCTCTTCCTCCTCCTCGTCGCGATGCCCTACAGCATCCTGCCCACGGCGAAGTGGGGAAAGACGCTCGGCAAGAAGGTCCTCCAGATCGAGGTGACCCCCTCGGACCGGGCCGGCCCGCCGGGCCTCCGCCAGGCCACCCTGCGTTACCTGGCCCAGGCCGGCGCCAGCTACCTCCTCGTCGGAGCCGGCGACTTCATCAACGCCACCATCAGCACCGACGGAATCCCCGGCACCATCGCGGTCTGCCTGATCGTCCTCGGCTTCGCGGTCCCGTTCCTGCTCGGAATCGCCGCGGCCTTTGCCCCCGGCAAGAAGGCGCTCTGGGACCGCGCCGCCCACACGCAGGTCCGCTACCAGCTGCGGTAGAGACGGCTCGTCCGCGGCGCGGTCAGCCGGCGGTCTCGATCTCGCGCTGGAGCTCTCGCGCGGTGCGCGTCGACCCGTCGGGGCTCCAGCCGGGCGCGCCCAGCACGTAGCCGACCCGGTCGCGCAGGGTCCGCGCCCGCGCGGCGTCGCGGGCGATCGCCGCGAACTCGTGGAAGGCGATCTTGAGCGGGTGGTGGGTCTCGAGGTTCTTGGTCAGCCCGTAGTCGACCGCGGCGCGCTCCGGCTCGAAGGTCCCGAACAGGCGGTCCCAGATGATGAAGACGCCGGCGTAGTTCCTGTCCAGGTACTCCACGTTGCGGCCGTGGTGGACCCGGTGGTGCGACGGCGTGTTCATGATCCACTCGAGCGGGCCGAGCCGCTTCACGTGCTCGGTGTGGAGCCAGAACTGGTAGACGAGGCTGAGCGCCTGGGCGGTCAGGATCTGGAGCGGCGCGAAGCCCAGGAGCGGCAGCGGGGCCCAGAAGATCGGGCCGGTGATCGGCGTGGTCCACGACTGGCGCAGCGCCGTGGACAGGTTGAAGTGGCGGCTGGAGTGGTGGTTGACGTGGGCCGCCCAGAAGAAGCGCACCTCGTGGTGGGCCCGGTGGAACCAGTAGTAACAGAAGTCCTCGGCCGGGATGAGGAGCAGCCAGACCCACCAGGCGTTGCCGAGGTCGAAGAGGGCAAAGCGGCTCAGCCAGACGGTGAAGCCGAACGTGGTGGCCTTGAGGAGGGCGTGGACCACCACGTTGCCGATCCCCATGGCGAGGCTGGCCAGGGTGTCGCGGCGCTCGTAGCCGCGGCCGCCGGCGGCGCGGCGGAGCAGCATCTCGCCGAACATCAGGGCCAGGAAGACTGGCACCGAGTACGCGATGAGGATCGACACGAGAGCAGAATATCACCCATGCATCGCACCGCGCTGACTGGCATCGCGCCCGAGATCTTTCGCAAGCGGCTGATCGTCGAGGGCTACTACCGCAGCGAGATGGACGAGCCGACCCTTCGCGCCTACTTCGTCGCGCTGACCGGCGGGCTCGGGCTGAGAACCTACGGCGAGCCGATCATCCACCGCACCGCCGGCCAGGGGCAGGGGGTGAACGAGGGCTTCGACGCGTTCGTGCCGCTCATCGACTCCGGCATCTACATCGCCGCCTGGGTCGGGCCGCGCTTCCTGTCCACCATCCTCTACACGTGCGGCGAGTTCGACGAGGACCGCGCCGTCGAGCTGGTGCGCGACTTCTTCCAGCTCGCCGAGCACGAGGCCGCGATCTTCTGAACCGCCCGTCGCCGTCGGCTACGCGGGGAGCTGGAGCGACATGTGCCGGTCGGTGTCCACCAGCAGCATCGCGTCGCCCAGGCCGGACTCGTCGGCCACGGCGCGCAGCTCGCTCGGCGTCAGCGCCGCGCACAGGCTGGCCCGGAACAGCTCGCGGCCGTACACGCTGGCGCCCGACGCGTACATCGCGACCAGCTCGGCCACCCTCGCGTCGCTGCACGGTCGGTAGAGGTCGCGGATCAAGAGCGCGCCGCCCGGCTTCAGCACCCGTCGGGCCTCGCGCAGGAACGGGCGCGGGTCGGCCAGGTGGTGGAGGATCGTGTTCGAGAAGACCGCGTCGAAGCAGGCGTCCTCGAAGTCGAGGGCCTTGGCGTCGGCGACGCGGATCTCCACCCGCGCGGCGTGGGGCGAGCGAGTCCGGCGCTGCTCGGCGAGCCGGAGCATGCGGGGCGCGAGGTCGACGGCCACCACCCGGCTGTCCGCCATCCGGTCGACCACCAGGACCGGGATGTCGCCCGGGCCGGTGCCGATGTCGAGCAGGCGCCCGCGCGCGCCGAGGGAGACCAGCCGGTCGACGAAGGCCTGGTTCACCTCCGAGTGATCCATCTCCTCGTAGGTGGCGGCCTCCTCGGGCGTATCCATCACTTCGGGTTCGAGGATTCGATCCATGGAGGCGCCACGCGGGGCGAGACAGACTAGCAAAGCGCTTCCGGCCCCACAACCTGCCAGGATTGCTACCATCCCCCGATGGAGGGGCGCCGTCCGGCCCCTCGGGGAAATAATGATGGGGACAGCCTTGGTTTTTCGAGTTGCCGCCGTCCTGTCAGGCGCGCTGGAATCGACGACGTCCGAGGAGCATCGCCGCCGATGAGCAAGATCACTTCGTGCCCGGTTTGCCGCGGTGAGATCCACGCCATCGCCGGGCGCTGCAAGCACTGCAAGGCGGACCTGGTCGAGCTGCGCGAGCACGCCGCGCGCATCGCGCGGGCCCAGGCAATCGGCGCCACGGTGCCTCCGCCGCGCTTCGGTCTGTTCGCGCACGGCGCGCGCCCGATGACGGCCCCGACCCAGCCCGCGCCGCACCCGCTGGCCCCGCCGCACCCGCCGCCCGGGTTCGGACAGGGGCCGCACGCGACCGAGCCTGCGTTCCAGCAGCCCCCGTTCCAGCAGCCCACGCTCCAGCAGCCCCAGTACCAGCAGCCCACGCTCCAGCAGATCGACCACGACGAGCACGGCCCCGGCCGGGAACCGACCACCGCCGAGCTCGAGGCGGCCGCCGAGCCGTACCTGTTCCCGCAGGATCGTCAGGTGCCGGTGCTCGGGCCGCCGCCGGGCGGCACGCCGCCGTACGGGCTCGGCTTCGCCGGGGCCCGCGCCCGCCGCGCGTCGACCTGGTCGCGTCGCTGGCCGCTGGTGGTCAGCGCGGTCGCCCTGCTCGCCATCGGCATCAGCATCGGGGTCCTGGCCGAGCGCTGGCGGCAGAAGCGCGACCGGACCACCGTCGGCGCGGCCCGCCACAGCGAGCTGTCGCGGAGCCCGGTCATGGTGCCGGACCACATGCCGCAGCCGCTCATGCCCGGGCCGCAGGCGCCGCGGGTGGCGCCGGATCCGGCCCCGTCGCCGGCCCCTGGGGCCGACGATCCACCCGACTCGACCCCACCCGACTCGACCCCGCCCGACCCGACCCCACCCGAGCCGCCCGACTCGACCCCGGCCGACCCGCCATCCAACCCGGGCAGTCGGTTCTCGCCGCCCCCGGCGGATCCGGGCGACTCGACCGGCTTCCGCACCTTCAGCGCGGCGCTCACCGAGTCGCTGTGCCAGAAGCTCACCCAGTGCGGCGTGCTCGACTCGACCTCGCAGTCCATGTGCCGGGTGTTCGCCCAGGAGATGGACCCGGACGACGCGGCCGAGAAGGTCGCGCGCGGCGAGTGCAGCTTCAACCAGAAGGCGGCGGACGCCTGCCTGCAGGCGGTGGCCGATCTGTCCTGCGACGTCGGCGCGGGCGACCGGATGATGGAGTGGCTGATGGCGCGCAACCGGGTCGGCCAGTGCGCGGAGGCGTACGTGTGTCCGTAGGCGCGGCCATCTGCGGCGCCACCCGACCGGGCGCCCCCTCGTCGTGGGCGAGCCGTGCCAGAGTGGGCGAGCGGGCCGTGGCTTCGAGCCGTCGGTAACCGGAGGGCGATATGGCAGGTAGAAATACGCCTCGTGACGGTGGCCCGCGGGGCGGATGGGGGGCGCAGCCGTGAACGCAAAATCAGGACCGGACGGCGGAGCCGACGGCGCCGGGTCGTCCTCGGCGGACAGCGCGAGGCAGCCCGACGTGTGGCTGTCCCTGAACCAGACCGCGAGCATGTCGCCCGACGAGCGCGCTCGTCGCGGCCTCACCCCGCCGTCGGCGCAGACCGGCGAGCCGGCCACCGACGGCGACCCGCCGTTCGGCGCCCGCCCGCGCGCCACCGGTGAGTCGACCGCGCTGCCGCTGGAGGACAGCAGCCGCTACGAGCTCGAGGGCGTGCACGCGCGCGGCGGGCTGGGCCGGGTGGTCCGCGCCCATGATCGCCTCCTCGACCGGACCGTCGCGATCAAGGAGCTGCTCCAGCGCACCCCGGCGGCCCAGGCGCGCTTCATGCGCGAGGCGCTCATCACCGCGCGCCTGCAGCACCCGGGCATCGTCCCGGTGCACGAGGCCGGCCGCTGGCCGTCGGGCGACCCGTACTACTCGATGAAGCTGGTCTCCGGCCGCACGCTGAAGGAGCTGATCCAGGCCCGGCGCGGCCTGGACGAGCGGCTCGCGCTCCTGCCGCACGTGCTCGCCGTGGCCGAGGCGATCGCCTACGCCCACAGCCAGGACGTCATCCACCGCGACATCAAGCCGGCCAACGTCATCGTCGGCGATTTCGGCGAGACGGTGGTGGTGGACTGGGGGCTGGCCAAGGACCTGTCCGGACGGGTGTCGGAGGGCTCCGCCGACTCGTCGGACGATCGCGCGATCGGCGCCGAGCCCGACCCGCTCGATCAGGCCACCGCCACCGGTCACATCATGGGGACGCCGGCGTACATGGCGCCGGAGCAGGCCCGCGGCGACGCCAGCGACGAGCGCGCCGACGTCTACTCGCTGGGCGCGATCCTTTACGAGCTGCTGGCGGGCGCGCCGCCCCACACCGGCGACTCGGCCGATCAGGTACTGCTCAGCGCGCTGACCGCGACGCCGGTGCCGATCGAGGAGCGCCAGCCGGGCGCGCCGCCCGACCTGGTCGCCATCGTGCACAAGGCGATGGCGCTGCGCCCGGTCGATCGCTATCCGTCGGCGACCCCGCTGGCCGACGACATCCGCCGCTTCCAGACCGGCCAGCTGGTCAGCGCGCGCCGCTACTCGACCCGCAGCCTGGTGCGCCGCTGGATCGCGCGCCGTCGCGCGGTGGTCGCGGTGGTCGCTGCGGCCGCGGTGGTGCTGGCCGCCACCGGTGCGATCGGCTTCCAGCGAGTGGTGGCCCAGCGCAACCTGGCCGAGGCGCGCCGGGCCGAGGCCCAGCAGTCGAGCCAGCGCGCCATCGAGAAGAGCAACGACATGATCTTCCTCCAGGCGCAGAGCTGGCTGTCGCGCGATCCGACGTCGGCGCTGGCCTGGCTCAAGCGCTACCCGCAGGACGGCCCGCGCGCCGACCGGCTCGGCGCGATGGTCGACGAGGCGCTCGAGCTGGGCGTGGCCCGCCACGTCCTCCGCCTGCCGACCTGGGTCCTGGGGCTCGGCTTCACCGGCGACGGGCGCGGGATGGTCGGCGTCCTCAAGAGCGGCGAGGTCATCCGCTGGGACGTCGCGACCGGCGCCGTGCGCGAGATAGGCCACCACGGCGAGACGGTCCGGGTCGCCGAGGTCTCGCCCGACGGCCGCACCGTCGCGGTCGGCGGGGCCGGCGGGGCCGTCGAGCTGTTCTCGGTCGACGGCGCCGGGCCGACCCGACGGCTGCGCGGTCACGCCGACGGGATCGTCTGGCTGGGCTTCTCCGCCGACGGGCGGCGCCTGCTCACCGGCTCGATGGATCGCGCCATCCGGGTGTGGAACCTCGACCGCGACGGCGAGCCGCTGCTCGCGATCGACCGCGAGCCGGTCACCGCCCTCCAGCTGTCCCCCGACGGGGAGAGCGTCTTCGTCGGCCTCCGATCGGGCGAGGTCGCCCGCATCAGCGTGGCGACCCGCTCTCGCCACAAGCTGGCCACGCTGGCCCACCCGGTCTACGGCCTGGCCCCGTCGCCGGACGGGCGCTACCTGGCCGCCCAGCAGGCGTCGGGCGCGATCGCGCTCATCGACGCGGTGGACGGCGGCTCGCGCGCGCTCGACCTGCAGGGCGGCAAGGGCACCTGGGGCTTCTCGCCGTCGGGCCGCTACCTGTCCGCGGCCAGCCCGGACGGGACGATCCGCCTGCACGAGATGGCCAGCGGCAACGAGATCGTGCTGCGCGGCCACGAGGACGGGGTCTACCAGATGGTCTTCTCGGCCGACGAGTTCACGCTGCTGTCGGCCAGCGACGACGCCAGCGCGCGGGTCTGGGACCTCCGCACCGGCGGGGTGCGGGTGCTGCGCGGCCACGAGGACGACGTCACCCACGCGGCGCTCAGCCCGGACGGCACCATGGCGGCGACCGGAGGCATCGACTCGAGCATCCGGGTGTGGCAGGTCGGTGGCCGCGAGGAGATCTCGCAGGTGGCGAACGGGCGCATCGGTCGCAACGTGCCCGAGCGGGTGTCGATCCTGGCCAGGGACGCCAGCATGGTCATCTCCTGGCCGGCCGAGGACCGGGTGCAGATCTGGAACCTCACCTCCGACCAGCATCGCGAAGAGACCTTCGCGCTGGTCGACCGCCAGGACCCGCGCTTCCGCCACGTGTGCGCCCCGATCATCGACCGGGCGGCGCGTCTGTTCGCCGCGCCGCAGCCGGGCGGGGTGCTCGCGCTGTGGGACCTGCGATCGGGCGTGCGGCGCGAGCTGCGCGGACAGGGCGCCGAGCTCAACGCGATCACCCTCTCGCGCGACGCGCGCACCCTGGTCACCGCCGACGCCGAGGGGCTGGTCCAGGTCTGGAACGTGGCCGACGGCGCCGGCCGCGAGCCGCGCGTCCTCCTGCGCGACCAGCGCAAGGCGCGCGGCGCCGCGCTGTCGCAGAAGGGCGATCGGTTGGCCCTGGCGGTGGAGGGACGGCTGCAGCTGTTCGACATGACCAGCGGCGCGCTGATCCGCTCGGCCGATCTCGAGAGCGCGCGCGGGCCGAGCGATCAGCCGCGCCAGCTCGAGTTCTCGCCCGACGGCCGCTACGTGGCGTCGCGCAGCAAGGCGGCCAGCTCGCTGGTGCTGTGGAACCTGGACACCGGCGCGACCCGGCGGCTGGACGTCGGCGGCCACGAGGTGATGTCGCTGGCCTTCTCGCCCGACAGCGCGCGGCTGGCCCTGGCGGTCTCCGACAGGACCGTGCGCGTGGTCGAGACCGCGACCGGCCAGTCGCTGCTGCTGCAGGGCCACCGCGACATGGTCTGGACGGTGGCCTGGTCGCCCGATGGCAAGACGCTGGCCTCGGCCTCCTACGACCGCACGGTGCGGCTGTGGGATCCGACCACCCGGCGCGTGCGCGTCCTCCGCGGCCACAGCGCCAGCGTGGAGGCGGTCGCGTTCACCCCGGACGGCAAGACCCTGGTCTCGGCCAGCAGCGACGGGACCGTGCGGCGCTGGCACCTCGACCGCCTGCCCGAGGATCGGGCCGAGGTGGTGACCCAGCGCCTGGCCGCGGCCACCACGGCGATCATCGGCGCGGGGGGCGGGGCGGCGACGCTGACGACGCCGGCGTCTCCACCTCGGCCTGCGGAGCGCGCGTCGCGGGGGGGCGGGAGCCCGGGTTCGATGCCGGGCGCCGGGCATCCGCCGGCGGCGGGATGGGCGCCGGCCCGCTGAGCCTCGCGCGGACCAGGAGGTTGGGCCCGCTCACCACCGCCCAGTCGTTGTCGACCACCAGCGCGATCGACCGGTCGCCGTCCCACACCAGCCCCTCGAAGTTCTCCTCGCGCACGAGCAGCGGGGCCAGGTCGGCGACCAGGATGGGCGTCACCACCCGCGGCGGCCCCGGCGCGGCGCGGGTGGCGGGCAGCTCGAACCGGATGAGCCGCGCCACCTCGAAGTGGCGCTCGACCGCCAGCACATCGATGCGGTCGTCGCGCACGCGGCAGGACAGGGCCGAGAGCTTGCCGGTCGAGCTGGTCAGCCGGACCAGCGACGGCGTCCACCGCCCGCTGCCGAGATCGTAGATCGCGATCGGCGCCAGCCGGCGATCGCCGCCGCCGATCACGCTCTCGACCGCGGCGACCAGCGAGTCGCCGGCCCGGCACAGCCCCTCGATGCCCTGGTTGCCGCGCGGCTTGAGCGGCCACAGGCGGTAGTCGAGCGCGACCTTGCGCTCCACCACCACGCGCCGGCCGACCACGCGGGCGAACAGCAGCAGGTCGGAGAGGCGGTCCGGGTCGTCGGACTCGGTGGCCAGGGCGAGGCGGTCGCCGGCGATCCACGCCACGCCCTCCACGTCGAGCCCGTCCGGCGCGCCGACCAGCGGGATCACCGCCGCATCGCTGCCGTCGGGCCTCATGCGGACCAGCGCGCGGTACTTCTCGGCGATCGCCCACAGGCGGCCGCTGTCGTCGGTGGTGAGATCCGAGAGACCGGTCACGCCGGGCGCAGGGATGACCGTGCGGGCCGGGTCGATGAGCCGAGGCAGCGGCTGCGCGATGGCGGGCGGCGTCGGTGGCTCGGTCCTGTGCTCGGTCGCCGCGCCCGGGCATCCGGCGAGCGCGATCACCAGCGCTGCGGTCCAGGCCGGCCGAGCGTGCAACCGCCGCAGGATCCCCACGGCTTCTGCTACCACGATTTTCTCCGGCTGCGAGCCCGAGCCGACCTACAATGGTCGCCCCGACCCATCGGTCGCGTCGCTCGCATGGTACGCCGTCACGTCCCCGCGCTCCTCGCCGCCGCCGCCGCGATGGCGCTGCTTGCCGGCCGCGTCACCCTGGCCTGGTCGGCCCCTGCACCGCCGATCGTGGGCGGCAAGCGCGCCAGGCTCTGTGACTGGCCGTCGGTGGTCCTGCTCGAGCACGATGGGCTCCTCTGCACCGGCACGCTGGTCAGCTCGCGCATCGTGCTCTACGCGGCCCACTGCGGTATCGACTTCACCCAGGTCACCCTGGGTGAGGCCCTCGGTGTCGGGCGCTACGCCCCGATCAAGCGGTGCGAGCAGTACTCGCCCGGCGAGCGGGTCAACCCGACCGACTTCGCCTACTGCGAGCTGGCCCGGCCGATCAACGGCGTCCCGGTCGCTCCGGTCCTGTACGGCTGCGAGGCGGACGAGCTGACCGCCGGCCGCGATGTGACCATCGTCGGCTTCGGCGAGGACGACGATTCGCTGAGCGGGCAGAAGCGCTACGCGGACACCATCTATCAAGGTGTCGAGGACCGCGGCGTCGAGGCCGGCATGCTCATGGTTGGCGGCGAGGGCATCGGCGCGTCCTTCGGCGACTCGGGCGGCCCGGCGTTCGTCCAGCTCGACGACGGCTCGTGGCGCGCGATCGGCATCGTATCGGGAGGCCCCGAGCCGGGCATGCCGGTCTACTACGTGGACATGCGTACGACCGTCGAGTGGGTCGAGCGCACGTCCGGGTACGACATCACCCCGTGCCACGCGGTCGACGGCACCTGGGAGCCGGGCTTCGAGTGCGGCGGGTTCGCCAGTCAGCCGCTGGCCGGCGGCACCTGGGACGCGCAGTGCAGCGAGGAGGATCCGCTGAGCGGGCGTTCGGCCACCTGCGGCGAGCCGCACGAGGCCGACCCGGACCGACCCGAGGTCGTCATCGCCTCGCCCGAGGCCGACACGATCATCGACGACCCGCCGGCCGAGGTCACCATCGAGATCGAGGCGAGCGACGCCACCAGCGACATCCGCCGGGTGTGGCTGCAGGTGGACGGGGAGCTGCGCGACGAGGACGTCACCGCGCCGTTCGGCTTCACCGCCAGCCTGGGCAAGGGGACCTACACCCTGGTCGCCCTGGCCGAGGACTCCGGCGGCAACACCGGCGCCTCGGAGGAGCAGGAGCTCTACGTCGGCGAGGAGCCGGGCGGCGGCTGCCTGGGCTGTCGCGCCGGCGCCGGCCGTGGCGGCCGCGGAGAGGTCGGGGACCTGCTCCTGGCCGCGCTGGCCGGCGCGCTGTGGCTCGCTACATGCAGAGCAGGTTCACGCCCCAGGAGTTGAGCGTGCCGACGTCGAGGAACGCGGAGTCGGCCGCGTTCAGGGTCCAGCCGCCGACCGCGTCCTCGCCGACGAACGCGTCGAGGCTCTCGGCCGGCTCCAGGGTGGTCGGGAACTGGCCGATCACGTCGTCGTCCGGGTCGTCGATGGCGGCGTCCTTGAGCAGGACGGTGGTCCCGGACGGGCTGGTCAGCTGGAGCACGACGTCGCCGCGGAACGTGTGCGCGACGTTCACGTCCACCGTCACCGCGGCGACCGTGCAGGCGTCGGCCAGGGTGATGGTGTCGTCGATCCCGCCGACGTCGTCGTCCGGGATCGGCACCGCCGGCGCGCTGGTCCCCGAGGTCGGGGTCAGGTCGACCACGTCGGCGTCGAGGTCGAAGCTGCCGGCCGCCCCTCCCGCCGCGCTCACCCGGAAGGCGATGAAGCGGTCCGCCCCGACCGGGCGGGCGAACGTCTCCGCCGCGCCGCCGCCGCCGCCATCGCGGACGAACAGCGCGGCCTCGGTGCGGTCGATCTCCTCGACGACCAGGTCGGCGCCGCCATCGTCGGCCACGGTCACCCGCACGTTGTCGCTCGAGCCGCCGCGCAGGAACACCAGGGTCGGCTCGCCCGCGGCCAGCGGGATGTCGTCGATCGCCACCGGCGATCCGTCGTCCACGATGCCGGCGTCGGTGAACGGCCTGGCCGAGAACGAGACGTCGAAGGTCTCGTCGCCGTCGACGACGTCGGCGTCGTCCACCGAGACCAGCAACGTCCCCACGGTCCCATCGATGATGCGGCCGAACGGCGCCCCGGCCGACGAGATGTCCTGGTCGACCGGGACGACCAGCTCCTCCAGCTCACCCGCGGCGCTGCGGTCGTAGAAGCGGACCCGCGCGTCGGTGAAGCCGGTCGGCGTCACCACGTACTCCAGCCAGGTGAGATCGGGCAGGGTGATCTCGAAGAAGTCGCGGTTCTGGTCGACCAGGCTGCCCGGCGCCGGCGCGTCGACCGCGAGCGCGGTCGGGGTGTCGGTGGTGAGGTCGATCGAGACGTCATAGGTCGCGCCGTCCACCCCGGCCAGGTTGCGGACGTTGAAGTAGTAGTAGCCGGTCGCCTGCACCTGGACCCAGACGTCGACCGACGCGCAGCTGCCGGCGAAGCAGAAGTCGGACAGCGCCTGACCGTCCTCGAAGACGAAGCTGGTCGTGCTGGGCGGGTAGACCGCCATGTCGTAGGGCGTGCCGCCGCCCGCGAACTGCAGGCGGACCAGGTCGCCGGCGCTGGCCTGGAACCAGACCAGGTTGAACGGCGCCGCGTCGCTGTGGGTGAGGGTGACCGGCGAGCCGTCGACCGGCAGCGCGGTGGTGGGGACCCGGGTGACCGTGAGCTCGGTGGCGACCGGGCTGATCGAGAAGTTGGTGATCGGCTCGACCACCAGCTGCACCTCGTCGTCGGCCGACAGGCTGGCCAGGTTCGCCCCCGCCGGCGCGCCGAAGCGGCCCGTGAACGCGGTCGACCCGCGGTACTCGTCGTTCACCAGCTGGACCAGCGCGGCCGACGCCGACTCGCTGGTGTAGTCGATCGAGCTCGCGATCACCTCGCCATCCGCCTCCGGGGCGTAGGTCCAGAACTGGACGTCACCGCCCAGCGTGGCGGTCGCCGCGCCGTCGAGCGGGGTCCACATGATCGGCTCGCGGGCGACGGTCGCGTAGTAACAGGTGTCGGCGTCGCCCGAAGCGTGGTTGGTCAGGAGCGAGCGGCTGTCGGCCGCCAGGAAGACGTAGGTGCCGGCCACCGGCAGGAAGACCTGCTGCTGGACGGTGTCACCGGTCAGCTTGATGCCGAACCGGGTCCAGCCGTCGTTCTGCAGCCGATCATCGGTCGACAGCATCTGGAAGCCGCCCGCCGCGCCGTTCACGCCATCGACCGAGATGCTGAGCAGGGTCGGGCCATCGGCCTCGAACACGAACGCGTCGTTGTCCGCGTCCTGCTCGCCGTCCGGGGTCAAGCCGCCCTCGGCGTCGACCACATCCCGGTACGGCGTGATGCAGCCGTGCAGGAGCACGCTCTCGCCCTCCGGGCGCAGCGCGAACTGGGCGTAGCTGTCGTTGGCCAGGAGGCCGTCGTTCGGCTCGGCCGCCTCTTCCACGTCCGGGTCGCGCACCTCGCCCTCGGGCACGCACTCGCCGTCGATGAGGACGGTGCCCGCGGCGCATCCGGAGATGTCCGGGATGCAGACGCCGGCCTCGGCGTCGAACGTCGTGCCGGTCTCGCAGATGACCGAGCCGTCCGGCACGCACTCGCCGTCCTGCTCGATCGTGCCCGGGCCGCATTCACCGCCGCCCCCCCGCGGTACGCAGGCGCCATCGACCTCCACCGTGCCGTTGCCGCACCGATCGTCGGCGTCACACCCGGCGCCTGCGATGGCCACGGCGCAGGACAGGAACCCCACCACGGAAGACAGAAGCTTCATACTGCACGGATATCGCCGCCGCGCGCTGCCCGTCAACACCTTTGGGGGAGCTGGCAGGCGGCGTGCTATGAACACGCGGGGTCACCCTTGGAAAGGCGAACCGTCTCGCACGTCGCGCTGGCCGCGTCGGGGGCCGCCGTCGCGGTGGCGCTCGCGATCCTCGTGGTCAGGGTGAAGGCCGAAGCCCCGGCGCCGGATCTGCAGCCCGGTGAGCTGGCCCGCGTGGAGGCGCAGCGAGCCGCTCCGCCGGCCGTGCCTTCGAACCCGCCTTCCCTCGCGTCGCTCCAGCGCTTCCCGCCGCCGCGCCGCGTCGCGTCGCCGGCCGAGGTCCCCGCCGCCGAGCCGGCGCCGCAGCCGCCGCCGAACGAGCCCCCGCCGACCGCCGAGGTCAGCTCGGCGCCGCTCGGCGCGGCCGCCGAGGTCGGCGCGGAGGCCGGCCTGGTGCCCGCGCCCGAGGAGGCCGGCCCGCTCCAGGGCGTCATCGGCGAGGCGATCCGCCTGTACGACGGCGGCGAGTACGAGAGCGCCCGGACCCAGGCGATCCAGGCGCTGGAGCAGGACCCGGCCAACCAGCGCATGCTCCGCATCGTCACCTCGACGTCGTGCATCCTGGGCGACGTCGATCAGGCGCGCGCGCACTACGAGCGGCTGACGCTCGTCGGCCAGCGGCAGATGGCGCGGCGGTGCAGCCGCTACGGCGTGGAACTCTGATAGAGTTTCGAGCGCTGCGCCGTGCGCAGGAAGCCAGCGGCGCCGGAAGCGAAAGGACGACGCGATGTCCAGTCAGAAGACCCTCGGCGAGTACGTAGGAGGGCCGCCTGCGCGCGAGCAGGTCATCACCGAGTGCGCCAGCCTGGTCGACGAGGAAGTGAAGGCCAAGGGCGGCATCTCGGGGATCGCCATCAAGGGCGCGTACGGCACGGTGAAGACGATCAAGCCGCGCTTCGTGCCCGAGGTCATCGACACGCTGCTCGACGAGTGGGTGGCGAAGCTGGAGCCGTACTACGCGAAGTGGCGCGCGGCCGGCACCGGGTCGCTCGCCGAGTACCTGACGGCGCGCTCCGACGACGTCGCCGACGACCTCCTCAAGGTGACAGACGAGCGCGCCGCGCGCACCAAGCACAAGACCGCCGGCAAGCTCTACGGCAAGATGCGACCGTCGGCGAAGCGCAACGTCTCCGCCGCGGTGCCGAAGCTCGGCGCGCTCATGGAGCGACACGTTCGAGCCGCTGACGGGGCCGGGAAAGGCTCCTGAGCGCACGTGCCGATCTGCCCCGAAGTGGGAGAAGGGCCGAAAAAAGCCCCAGGAACCGCTTCCAGGGCCTTGCGTTGTTTTCGCGGTTGAGTAAAACCGGTCAGCACACAACAATCTCCAGGGGGTTTCCTGTGGCTAAAGCGAAGAACAACGGCAAGAAGGCGGCGGCGGCGAAGAAGGACAAGGAGATGCTCCTCGTCGGCTCCAAGGTGAAGGCGGCCATCAAGGAGGCCAACTGCAACACCGCGGGAGACGCGCTCAACGGGCTGAACGAGTGGGTTTACTGGCTGATCTCGCAGGCAACCGCCCGCGCCTCGCAGAACGGGCGCAAGACGGTTCGCGCTCACGATTTCATGGTCTAGGACCGGCGGCGGCCGGCCGCGCTTCAGGTGAAGCTGCGCGGCCGCGCTTCGCTCCCCGCCGAGCGGGAGCCAGAGCCGCTTCGAGGATGGCGGCCTCCTCCTCCTGGTGCACTTCGAACGAGCCGGTCGCGGGGACTGCTCGCGAGTGGCGACCGACGTAGTCGATCGCGACCCCGGCCGGGAGGCTGGCCTCGAACCGGTGCAGGAGGTTGCGCCACGCGCCCATGTTGCGCGGCTCCTCCTGCACCCACACCAGCTGCTCCAGGGCTGGAAAGCTGGACAGGATCTCGCTCAGCTCGGCCCGCGGGAACGGGTAGAGCTGCTCGAGCCGCACCAGCGGCGCCTCCGCGGCGCGCAGCCCCCGCCGCTGCCGCTCCTCGAGCAGGCGGTAGTAGATGCGGCCCGACGAGAGCAGGACGCGCCTGGCCTCGCCTCGCTCGCGCGCGGCCTCGGCGTCGTCGATGACGCGCTGGAATCGACCGGTCACCAGATCGGCCACCGGTGACACCGCCAGCGGGTGGCGGAGCAGGCTCTTCGGGCTCATCACCACCAGCGGCTTGCGGAAGTCGCGCGCCATCTGCTGGCGCAGGCAGTGGAACAGCTGGGCCGGTGTGCTGAGGTTCACGACCTGCATGTTGTCCTCGGCGCACAGCTCGAGGAACCGCTCCAGCCGGGCGCTGGAGTGCTCCGGCCCCTGTCCCTCGTAGCCGTGCGGCAGGAGCAGGACCAGCCCCGCCATGCGCCCCCACTTGAACTCGGCGCTGGCCAGGAGCTGATCGACCACGATCTGTGCCCCGTTGATGAAGTCGCCGAACTGCGCCTCCCAAACGACCAGCCGCCACGGGTCGGCGCTGGAGTAGCCGTACTCGAACGCGAGCACCGCCTCCTCCGACAGCGGGCTGTTGAGGACCTCGAAGCGGGCCTGGTCCGCAGCGATGTGATCGAGCGGCACCCAGCGCGCGCCGGTGTCCAGGTCGCTGTAGATGGCGTGGCGGTGGCCGAAGGTGCCGCGGCCCGAATCCTGGCCGGACAGGCGCACCGGGCGGCCGTCGAGCAGGAGCGAGCCCAGCGCCAGCGCCTCGCCGCCGCCCCAGTCGACCGCGCCGTCCTCGAGCACGGCGCGGGCCCGCTGCTGCATCATGCGCTGGAGCCGCGGGTGCCAGTGGAAGCCGTCGGGCGCCCGGGTGAGGGCGCGCGCGATCGACTCGAGTCGCTCGCGCGGCACCGCGGTGTCGGCCGACCAGTCGGCCCCGGCCGGCTTGAGCCCCTTCCAGGCCCCACCCAGGCGCTCGGTGACCAGGGTGGACATGGCGCGCCCGGTCTCGCGCGCCGCCACCAGCGCGGCCTTGACCTGGTCGACCATGCCGTCGACCTCCGCCTGCGCGACGGTCCCGGCGCGGACCAGCTTGTCGGCGTAGATGCGCGACACCGCCGGGTGGCCATCGATGAGGCGGGCCATGACCGGCTGGGTGAAGCTGGCGTCGTCGAGCTCGTTGTGGCCGTGCCGGCGGAAGCAGACCAGGTCGATGACCACGTCCACGTGGAAGGTCTGGCGGTAGGCGAGGGCGAGCTGGGCGACCAGCGAGACCGCCTCCGGGTGGTCGGCGTTGACGTGGAAGACCGGCGCCCGCACCGACTGGGCCAGGTCCGAGGCGTAGCGGGTGGAGCGCGACTCGTGCGGCGATGTGGTGAAGCCGACCTGGTTGTTGACGATGACGTGGATGGTCCCACCGGTCGAGTAGCCAGCCAGGCCGCCGATGAGCAGCGTCTCCGCCACGACGCCCTGGGCGGCGAAGGCGGCGTCGCCGTGCAGCAGCACCGGCACCACCCGGCTGCGGTCGACGTCGCCCATCTGGTCCTGCTTGGCGCGCACCACGCCCTCGACCACCGGGCCGACCACCTCGAGGTGGCTGGGGTTGAAGGCGAGCGAGAGGTGCACGGTGCGGCCGTCGGGGGCGATCCGGTCGTACGAGTAGCCCATGTGGTACTTCACGTCGCCGTAGCCCTGGGCCTCGGCCGGCAGCGGGCGGCCCTCGAACTCGGCCAGGATGTACGCCAGCGGCTTGCCGAGCACGTGGGCCAGGACGTTCAGCCGGCCGCGGTGGGCCATGCCGATGACCAGCTGGGCCACGCCGGCGTCCGGTGCCTCGCCGACCAGGGTCCCGAGCACCGTGATGAGGGTGGTGCCGCCCTCCAGCGAGAAGCGCTTGGCGCCGGGGTACATGCGCTGCAGCTGCTCCTCGAAGGTGTCGGCGGCGATGAGCTCGCGCAGGAGCTCGCGCTTGCGCTCGGCCGACAGGTGCGGGCGGTTGCGCAGCGGCTCCATGCGCGACTGCAGCCAGTCGCGCTGGGCCTTGTCGGTGACGGCCATGTACTCGACCCCGACCGGGCCGCAGTAGGTCTCCTGAAGGATGGCCAGGGTGTCCCGCACGGTCGCGCGCTCGGCCCCGTGAAACCCGACGCAGCTCACCACCTCGTCGAGGTCCGCCTCGGTCAGCTCGAACTGGGCCAGCTCGAGCGACGGGTGGCTGCGCGGGCTGGTGCCGAGCGGATCGATGTCGGCGGCCATGTGGCCGAACTGGCGGTAGGTGTGGACCAGATCGTAGATCTGGATGCCGGTGGCGATCGCGGCGCGGGCCACGCCGTCGGGCAGCGCGCCGTCCTCGGTCAGGAAGCGCGGCGCGGCCCGCCCGGCGCCGAGCTCGGCGAACAGCTCGGCCAGCTCGGCCGGAACCGACGATGGATCGGCCGCGTGACGGCGGTAGAGGTCGTCGGCGAGGTCGGGCTGCTGGAGCAGTGCGTCGAGGATCGGCATGCGGCGATCCGAAATTCTACCGCCTGCTGGCCGAGGCGCCGCCGGCACCGACGGTGACGGCGACGCGGCGCGCTCCCCGCGGAGGGCCCCTAGGGGGTGAGGAACGCGGTCAGGAGCTCGGCCAGCGCGGCCGGCTGATGGCGCTGCATCATGTGCCCGGCGCCGGGCAGGAGCGCGCGCCTGGCGGTCGGCAGGAACCCGAGCCGCCGCTCGATCTCCTCGCCGGCCGCGCGGAAGATCGACTTCTCGCCGTCGACCACCAGCACCGGGCAGGTGATCCGCCGCCAGAACTCCGCCGCGTAGGCGACCCGGAACGGGGTCGGCCCCATCGTCACGTGCATCGGGTCGTGCTTGAAGCGGAGCCGGCCGTCGTCGCCGGCGCGGGTGCCGTGGCCAGCGAGCTCGAGCGCGAGCTCGTCGGCCAGCATCGGGTCGTGCGCGCGCAGCCGGGCCGCCGCCTCGGCCAGGTCGGCGTAGCTCTTCACCGGCCGCTCGCGCACCCGCCGCCACGCGTCGAGCCACCCGCGCACCCGCTCCGGCACCGAGCCCTCGTTCTCGGGCGGCCCGAGCCCCTCGAGCAGGGCCAGCCGGTGCACGCGCTCGGGGAACGCGCCGGTGAAGTACGCCGCCACGTTGCCGCCCATCGAGTGCCCGACCACCGACAGGCGGTCGCGCGCGAAGTGGCGCACGATCTCGTCGACGTCGGCCAGGTAGTCGATGAAGTGGTAGTAGCCGCCCGGCCCGATCCAGCCGGTGTCGCCGTGCCCGCGCAGGTCGGGCGCGATCAGGTGAAAGCGCCCGGCCAGCCCGGCCCGCGCCGCCGCCGCCCAGCCCCACGACGAGTCGAGGAAGCCGTGCAGGAGCAGCACCGTGTGATCGAGCCCGGCCTGGTCCGCGCCCCACTCGAGGACGTGGTAGCAGAGCCCGGTGCCGAGCTCGACCCGGCGCGAGAGCGGCTCGGCGGTCATGGCCTCTTCCCTAGGGTCCGGCGACGATGTGGAAGATCTCGCCCGTGTTCAGGCTGACCGCGTAGAGCTCGCCGAGCGAGTCCTGGCCGAAGCTGGCCAGGCCGTCGAGCTTGCCCTCGGGATCGATGTCCTTGGTGACCTCGGCCTGCTCGGTGGCCGCGCCGTCGGCGAAGCGGAACTTCCACACCTGCTCGGTCAGGTAGTCGCCGTAGAAGTACCAGCCCTGGATGTCGGGGAAGCAGCTGCCGCGGTAGACGTAGCCTCCGATGACCGCCGCGCCGATGCCGGCGCCCGGGTTGGGATAGACGACCACCGGGCCGGTCAGCCCCTTGCGGTCGCAGCTGCCGCCGCCGAAGCACTCCTCGCCCTCGGTCACCCGCCAGCCCAGATTCACGCCGGACTGCTGGCCGGCCGGGAGGACGTCGACCTCCTCCCAGCGGCCCTGACCGACGTCGCCGATGTAGAGGTCGCCGTTCTCGCGGTCGAAGCTCCACCGCCACGGGTTGCGCACGCCGGACAGGAAGATCTCCTCCCTCGGCGTGGGCTTCTCGGTCGAGCCGACGTAGGGGTTGTCCTTGGGGATGCCGTACGGGTCCGGCTCGGTCACGTCGATGTCGAGGCGCAGGAAGTCGCCGAGCAGGGTGGTCTTGTTCTGTCCGTTGCCGGGCTCGCCGTGCTGGTCGCCGCCGCCGCCGCCGTCGCCCAGGCCGAGGTAGAGGTACCCGTCGTTGCCGAACGCGATCATGCCGCCGTTGTGGTTGCCCTCGTTGTCGGCGATCGGGAGGAGGCGGCGCTCGGAGGTCGGATCGGCCACGTCCGGGGTCTCTGCCGGCACGTGGAACTCGGACAGGATCTCGAAGTCCTGCGCGTCGTTGTCGTCGTCGTCGGTGGTGTAGAGGACGAAGAAGCGCCCGTTCGTGGCGAAGTCGGGGTGAAAGGCGAGGCCGAGCAGGCCCTGCTCGTTGTCGGCCGGGCGGGAGATCACCCTCGCGTCGATGTCGAGGAACGGCTCGGGCAGGACCTTGCCGTTCTTCACGATCGAGATGACGCCGTGCTTGCTGACCACGAACAGGCGCCGGTCGCCGGGCGGCGAGGTGACCAGGATCGGCTGGTCGAAGCCGTCGGTGGTCCCGCTGGCGACCAGCTCGAGGCCGAGGTTGGTTCCGCTCTGCGGGGTGCAGTCGGCCACCGCGGCGTCGGCTCGACCAGCGCCGCCGTCTGCGGTGCCGTCGTCGGTGCCGTCATCGGTGCCGTCATCGGTGCCATCGGTGCTGCCGTCGGCCCCGCCGTCGTCGCCGGCCGGGCTGTCGTCGTCGTCGTCCCCGCCGCAGCCCGCGCCCAGGCCGAGGGCCAGGCACAGGCCACTGACGAGCCGGAGGGAGGTGCCGTACCGAGCTCCATGCATGGTTCACTCCTTCGTACAGATGGCCGGCGTCGCCCGTGACGGCTCCGCCGGGAGCGAAGAGCGAGGATACCGCGGCCGGGCGGCCGAGATCACTCCCAGGCCACTTCCATGGTGAGCCCGACCGCGTCGTGGGCGCGGCCGTGCCGGCCCGCCCCGGCGGTCGCGGTGCCGGCGTCGAACGGGTTCTCGATGACGACGTCGCTCTCGGCGGGGGACACGGCGACCGAGGGCGAGAACCGGCGCGCGATCCCGATGGTGAACGTCATCTGATTCCACGTCGCCTCCGCCCCCAGCGACGCGGTGTGCCCGGCCAGGTCGCCGAACCCGGGCGAGATGTGGGCGCGACCGGTCGCGCCCGACGAGTAGGCGTATCCGGCGGTCGCCCACAGCAGCCCCGGCACCAGCTCGACGTCGACCGCGCCGCGCACCGACGCGTGGTCGCGCTGGGCGGCGAGCGACGGCACCTCGCCGAGCATGGCGGTCACGCCGCTCTGGTCCGCGACGCCCATGCCGGCGGTGGTCCACACCGGCACGGCGCCGGCCGCGCCGAACCAGACCATGTCGCCCTCGAGCTCGACCAGGAAGCGCTCGCCCAGGTAGCGGACGCCGGCGCGCAGCGTGGTCGGCATCGCCAGCCGCGCCTCGGCGGTCGGCTCGCCCTCGCCGCTCGGCGCCGGCCGCGGGAAGATGGCGCTCGCCGCGGTTGGATCGAGCGTGAGCTCGCCGCCGAGGTTCGCGTCTGCGCTCCACGACAGGGACGCGGCCAGCTCGAGCGGCAGCGCCGGCGGCGCGACCAGCGCGCCGGCCGCGGCGAACGGGACCAGCCGATCGCGCCCCGAAAGCTGGAGATCGAGATCGCGCGCCTCGGCGCCGATCGTGTCGCGCCCGGCGAAGCCGGCCCAGATCCGCCGGCGCTCGCCCAGCTCGACGTCGGACGCGCCGACCGATACGCCGAGCCCGAGCCAGTCGCCTGCCCGCATCGCCGCGCCGACCACCGCGGTGCGGCGCCGGTAGCGCAGCGCCAGCCCGCCGTAGCGGTGAGGAAAGAGGACCCCGAGCGGCTGGTTGAGCTCGGGCGCGGGCAGCAGGCGGTCGAGGTGACCGAGCTCGAGGTAGGCCGCGCCGACCACGACCGGCCCGAGCGCGCCCTGCACCGCGACGGTCGGCACCAGGTCGGGGGCCGAGCGATCCAGCACGGTCGGCGACCCGGTGGCGGCGGCGTCCGGCGCGCGGAAGCGAGTGTCGTCGTCGTGGACCGCGACGCCGAGCTGGACGCGCAGGCTGGTCGACCGGGCCAGCCCGGCAGGATCGGTGACCAGGGCGGCGCCGCCGTCGCCGCTGACCAGCGTGGTGCCGGCGCGGCCGATCGCGCGCGCGCCGATCAGGTCGAAGTCGAGGCCGCCGGCCGCGGCCAGGCCGGGCAGCGCGGCCAGGCCGGGCAGCGCGGCCAGCCCGAGCGCGATCGCGCCGGGCAGCGCTCGTCGCCGCCGCGCCGGGCCTCGCCGCGGCGTGATCGTCATCGAGCTCGCCTCGCCGCGCTCACAGCCGGCGGCAGACCTCGTCGGCGAACGCCGTGGTGCCGGCGCTGCCGCCCAGGTCGCGCGTGCGCACGCCGCCGGCGAGCGCGGCCAGGGTGGCGCCGACCAGCCGGCGGCCGGCGTCGGCCCTGCCGAGGTAGGTGAGCATCATGGCCGCGCTGAGGATGGTCGCGGCCGGGTTGGCGACCCCCTTGCCGGCCAGGTCCGGCGCGCTGCCGTGGCACGACTCGAAGTACGCCCAGCCCTGGCCGATGCCGGCGCTGGGCGCGAGCGGCAGGCCGCCCATCCCCTCGGCCGCGACGTCGGACAGGACGTCGCCGAACAGGTTGGTCGTGACCACCACGTCGAAGCTCTCCAGCTGCGCCACCATGCGGCGGGCGGCCTCGTCGACGTACAGGTGATCGACCTCGAGCCCGCCGACCCGGGCGATCTCCTCCTCGCACGAGCGCCGGAACAGGCCGTCGGTCTCGGGCAGGACGTTCTGCTTGGTCACGATGGTGACCCGGCCGGGCGAGACGCCGAGCGCCTTGCGGTGGGCGGCCAGGCGGGCGGCGTACGCGCCGATCCGGCGGCTGGCCGCCTCGGTGATGACGCGCAGGGCGAACGCGCCCTCGGCGGGGAGCGCGCGCCCCAGCTTGTCGCGGTAGTCCGGGATGCCGGCGGCCAGCTCGGCCAGCGAGCCCTCGCGGCCCGGGTACAGGCCCTCGGTCAGCTCGCGCACGATGACCAGGTTGCAGCCGCGCGCGCCGGTCAGCGCGGGGACGCCGGGCAGGGTCGTGGTCGGGCGCAGGTTGGCGTACGACTCGCGCACCCAGCGCAGGAACTGGAGGATCGGGCGGGCCAGGCCGCGCTCGGTGTCGACCGCGCCGAACAGGACCGCGTCGGCGCTGGCCAGCTCGTCCTTGAGCTCGGCCGGGAACGCGCTGCCGTGGCGCTCGACCGCCTCGGCGCCCTGCACCGGCCTCGAGATGGCGAGGTCAGGCGCGACCACCGCCAGGCAGCGGAGCGCGGCGTCGACCACCTCGGGCCCGATGCCGTCGCCGCCGACCGCGACCACGCGCGGCTCGGCCGCGCCGCGCGCCTCGGGGACCACCCAGTTCGACGGATCGGGGATGGGCATCGCGCTCATGGCGCGACAGTGTAACCGCGAAGCCAGGGCCGGCGGGCGCGCGCGGGCAGCTTCCGGCCGCGCCTGGCCCGGGGGATTGCTCGCCTACTAATTCAGGTGCCGTCGCGTCCCGGTGGCGCGACCGACGACGCCTCCGAGGCAGTGCACTCGCAGCACTTCTCGGTGGCCTCCTTGCAGGAGGCCTTGGCGCTCTTGCACTTCTCGTCGGCCCAGGCGTCGCCGCCCAGCTCTCCGGCGATGCGGCAGATGCTCTGCGCGTTGTCGCAGACGGCGTCCTTGAGCGTGCAGATGTCCTGGCAGACGTCGGTGGACGGCTCGCGCGGCGCCTTGCACCGGCGGATGTCCTTGAGCAGGCCCGGCACGCGCATCCCGGCGGCCGGCTCGGCCGACCACTGGTGGTCGACTCGCCAGTCGCGGATCTGGATCCAGAGGTCCTGGATCTCCTTCTTGCGGAGGTCGAGCTCTGCCGTCGCCACCATCGGCGACTTGCTGCTGGCGCAGGCGGCCAGGACCAGGCCGAGCGCCGCGCCGCAGACGAGGCCCCAGAGCGCCGGGCTGGCGATGATCGCGCGCGACCTCATTCGACATCCCCTCCGGCCAGCTGGTCGACCAGGGCCTTCTCGATCGCGATCGCCCGGTCGTAGGCCTCGATCGCCTGCCGCCGGGCCAGGGTGGCGGCTGCTTTGTCGCGGTCCTCGACCTGGGCCGCGCGCGCCTCGAGCACCTCGCCGCGCACCGTGTGCAGGTTGGCCAGGAAGAACGACTGGCGCCCGGCGCGCGCGATCCCCTCGTCCACCACCGTCATCGCCTGATCGACCTGGCCGCGGGTGACCAGCAGCTTGGCCAGGCGGGCGCGCGCGTCCTGCTGCACATCCTCGCCCTCGGCCGAGCCGGCCGGGAACTGGATGGTCAAGATCTGCTGCACCGCCGCCACCGCCTGGTCGACTCGCGCCTCCTTCAGGAAGACGTCGGCCTTGTGGTGATAATTCCGGGCCAGGGCCAGGCCGAGCATCAGCTCGGGGCTCAGCTCCGGCCCCGGCTGGGGCAGCTCGGTGATGCGCCGCTCCGGCGCGGCGCCGTCGTCGCCGCGCGAGGTGCAGCCGACCACCAGCCCCGCGAGCAGCGCGCCCGCCAGCAGGCGTCGTCTCATGGTTGCTCCTTGCCGAGCGCCCGGCGAAGGCGCAGGTCGCGGTAGCCGTCCATGCGGTCGCTGAACAGCACATCGAGCCGCTCGCTGGCGCTGCCGGCGTCGCGCCGCGCGATGATCCCGATCAGCGGATCGGCCGGGCGCGAGGTGTTGGATACGCTCAGCCGGATCGGCCGCGCGATGGCGGCGCGCGGCGCGGCCAGCTCCTCGGCCGGGCGGGTCACGAACAGGACCACCGCCGCGGCCGCCGCCAGCGACGCCACCGCCCAGGGAAGGTTGCGGAGCACGCGGTCGGCTCGCCGCCGCCGCGCGGTGACCAGGTCGGTGATCGACCGCCCGGCCGACTCGGGCTCGTCCTCGGCGCCGGGCGTGGCCGGCCGGACCGCGACCAGGCCACCTGTCGGCGCGGCCCGATCGCCGGCGTCACCGTGAACCAGGCCGACCGATCGCCGGCCGAGCACCGCCGCCTCCAGCGCCTGGTCGACCAGCCGGCGGGCGCGCTCGGGCGCCAGCTCGACCGCGTGGCTGGACGCCAGCACCATGGTCGCGGTCTCGAGCAGCGCCCGGTCGTCCGAGTCCATGGCCGGCGGCAGCGGCTCGCCGGCGGCGAGCCCGTCCAGCCAGCGGCCGAACGCCTCGGCCTTGGCCTGCTCGGCCGGCGTGGCCGGCGCGTCGTCGTCCAGCTCGCGCGGGCGGTCGCGGTCGTCGCGGCTCATGCGTCTTCTCCCCGATGTCTCCGGTCCCGGAGCGTCGTCATCCCTTGCGAGATCGTCGCTGGCGCCTCACTCGCCACGGCGCACCTCCGACCTCTTCGGCTCGCCGTCGTCCCGCTTCTGCCCGAAGTGGCGGCGGAACGCGCGCACCGCGCGGAACAGCACCACGTCGAAGGTGCCGGTGGTGACGTTCATGCGGCGGGCGCACTCGTCGCGCGGCAGCTCCTCGATGAGCCGCAGCTCGATGGCCAGCCGGTAGCGATCCGACAGAGCGCGCAGCGCGCGCCGGATCCGGTCGCGATTGAGGACCTGCTCCTCGGCGGCGATCAGCAGCGCGTCGGCGGCCGCGTCAGGCGAGGTGGAGCGGGGCAGCTCGCGCGCCATGGCGTCGGCCAGCAGGACCGAGCGCTTGGAGCGGCGGTGGACGTCGTAGACCTTGTTGACCGCGATCGTGCGCAGCCAGACGTAGATGCTCTTGCCGGTCCAGTGGAACTGCTCGATCTTCTCGATGGCGGTGGTGAGCGTGTCGCGCAGGACGTCCTCGGCGGTGGCCGGGTCGCCCAGACGGGGCAGGATCACCGTCGAGTAAAGCGGAGCGGCGTAGCTCTCGAGGATGGGTCGCATCGCGTCCAGGTTGCCGGCCTGTGCCTCCGCAACCATCCGCCGTTCTTCCTCGAGCTTCTCGGCTACGGCTGCTTCGGACACCACCGGTCCTGTCGTGTTCAACGTGCGCGGTCCGGCCGCCTTACGATCCGCGAGACATGAGGTACGCGTCCTTACGCGTCGCGTCAGCCGGTCGGCCGAGCGTACAACACTTCCACCAGGCAGAGACCCCGCGCCGGTGCGGTCTGCCCGGCCCGCGTGCGGTCACGGCTCGCCATGATTTCCGCCACCTGGGCCGGGGAGAAACGGCCTTCGCCGACCTCGACCAGGGTCCCGACCAGGATGCGCACCATGTTGCGGAGGAACGCATTTCCGTGCACGTCGAAGTCCAGACGGTCCGGGGTCGGCTCGGTGATGGCGATCTCGTCGACCCGCCGGGTGGGGCTGTGCGCGGTGCACCCGGAGGCGCGCATCGCGCTGAAGTCGCGCTCACCGACGAGGTGCACGGCCCCTGCGCGCATCGCGTCGACGTCGAGCGTCGGTCCGGGCCGGTGCCAGGTGCGCCGGTCGACCAGCGGCGAGCGCGACGAGCGAGTCAGCAGCGAGTACCGGTAGTGCTTGCCGGACGCGGAGAAGCGGGCGTGGAAGCCGGCATCGACCTCGTCGGCGGCGACCACCGCGATCGCCGGGGGCAGGAGGCTGTTGAGCCCGAGCCGGAAGCCGATCGTCGGGATGCGCGCGTCGGTGGCGAAGTGGGCCACCTGGCCGAGCGCATGCACCCCGGCGTCGGTGCGCGACGCGCCGGTGACCGGGGTCGGAGCGCCGGTCATGCGGTGGAGCGCCTGCTCGAGGTGGCCCTGCACGGTCGGGCCGTTGTCCTGCCGCTGCCAGCCGCACAGGTCCGTGCCGTCGTACTCCAGCACGAGGCGGACTGTGCGGGCCGCGCTCAAAACTCGAAGTTGATGCCGCCGAACCAGGTCGCGTCGCCGACCGAGAGCTTCTGGTCGGAGCCGAAGCCGTCGACCACGGCGTAGGTGAACTCGAAGACCAGGCCGGCGTGCTCGATGCCGAGCTCGCGCAGGCCGGCCTCGGCGTCAGGATCGACCCGCTCGGCGCGCAACGCGATCCCCGCGGTCGCCTGCCAGCCCAGCGAGCCGCCCCGCCCCGGGTCGCCGTCGCAGTCGCCGCCGTCCGGGCAGTCGGCGGTCGGCACCGACGCGGTGTCTCCGCCCGGCTTGGTCACCCACCAGTAGTAGTAGGACAGGCCCGCCCGCGCGTACGGTACCAGTGGGATGCGCAGCCGGTCGTCGAGCTCGGTGAAGCGATAGACCACGCCCAGCGAGGCGGGGAACAGGCGGAACGTGGTGGTGTCACCGACCGAGCGGTCCGGTTTGCCGTTCTCGTCGTTGTCGACGGGCTCGCCGTCGGCGTCGACCTGGAAGGCATTGGCCGATCGACTCAGGAATCCCAGGGTGGCGCTCACCCCGAGCTGACCCATCGCGTGGAGGAAGTAGCGGTCGACCGTGATCTCGCTGATGAAGAAGGGGCCGGATCCGAAGACGCGCTCGAGCGGGCCGGCCTCGTCGCCGTCGAGATCGAACTCGCTGTCCACGTCGGGCAGGTAGGGGCCGACCTTCATCTCGAGGCCCCAGTTCGGCAGCGCCGGGCCGACCTCCTCCTGCACCGGCTCGCCGTAGCTCTCCCACCAGGGCTGAGCCGCCGCGCCGCGCGGCCACAGCGCGACCACCAGCAGGAGCGCCCCGCCGGCCGCCGCGCCCGGACCGCCGCGCCCGCCTCGCCGTCGCCGACGCACTCGCCGCGCGCCCAGCCACAGCGCCAGCCCGAGCCCGAGCATGAGGCCGCCGCCGAAGCTGGCCTGTCCGGCGCTGCAGCCGCCCTCGGCGTGACCGCCGAGGCCCTTGTAGTCCTCCCAGAAGTCCCTGACCGGGGCCGGCGTGGCCACGCCGACGTCGAGCGCGGTCACGTTGCGCGATCGATCGACCACCAGGAGGACCACGTGGTACGGCACGCCATTGGTGAGGTCGTCGATGCTGAGGGTGGTCGCGGTGCCGGCCCACTCGCCGCAGATGAGGTCCGGATCGAGGTCGGCCAGCCCCGGTGGGACCGAATCGGAGCACTCGGAGGTCGGCGTTCCGGCGTCCCCGCCGATGCCCGCGTCCCCGCCGACGCCCGCGTCGGCGCCTCCGGTTCCCGCGTCGGCGCCCACGCCGCCGTCGACGCCCCCGCCGCTCTCGATCACCCGGGCGACCGAGGTCGCCCGCACGCAGGTGCCGTCATCGGCGCCGCAGGCGGTCTTCGCGGTCAGGTACCTGGGGTCATTCCGCGGAAACCTGTCGTCGGGGCTGGTCGACCCGTCGTCGCGCAGGCACAGCGCCTGGAAGTACCAGAGGTCGTCGGTCGAGGCCGGCAGGGTGAGCTCGACCTTGACCGCGTTTTCCCCGCCGTGGATCGAATCGATGGTCGGCTCCGGGGGCGGTCGCGTGTCGGTGGCGATCTCGAGCCCCTTGGCGTAGTCGCCCTCGCTGAAGCCGCCGCCGTCCTCGTCGACGATCGCGTAGACCCAGCGCGAGTTCTCCTGCTCGGGGCAGGAGCGGTCCTTGGACACGAGGTCGCGCACGGCCATCGTCCTCAGCTCGACACCGCGAATCTCCTCGAGGTCGCCGAAGCCGTCCAGCTGGAGACAGTCGTCCTGCACGTCTTGATCGGTCGAGTTGCAGTTGACGCCCAGCCAGATGCCCACCTCTTCGTTCGGGAGGTCGGTCGGCGGGTTCTGGAGCTGGAACTCGATCCCGAACTGCGAGTCCTCGCTGTCGCTGCACACGCAGTTTGCGAGGTTCATGAACTCGAGGTTGTCGTCGGGGTTCTGCGCCGAGTAGCTGCCGTCTCCGTCGGGCAGCTTGAGCTCGAGCAGGATCTCGCCGCCGCCGAGATCGATCGCCGGAGTCGGTGGTCCGGCCGCGGCCGGCCTGGCGGCCAGCGCGGCGAGGGGGGCTGCGACGAGGAGGGAGGCGAGAGAGCGCAGATCGGGGCGCGGAAAGAGCGGCATCGGGCTCTCGGGTGAGGTGCAAGGTCGGTGCCGCGTCGACGCGGCCCAAGCCAGGAAAACCACTATCATGCGCCCCCTGCCCCGGCAACTCGGTTGATCGTTTGGCGAGGCCGGCTCGACGGTCGTGCCAAAACGTCAACCCGAGGCGCGCGGGGCCTGACCGGCGGCGCGCGACCGGCCCCGCGGGCGCCAGCGGCTCCAGCGCTGCTGGTGGCGGGCATCGCGCAGGGCGCGGTCGATCGCGCCGGCCAGGTCGCGGGCTCGCTGGCGAGCGGCCTCGTCCGACGGCTCGCCGTACTCGGCGGCGTAGTAGAGCTCGGTCAGCGCGCCGAGCTCGGCCGCGCCCGGCGCGCGATCCCGGGCCAGCGCGCGCGCGTGCTCGCGCGGCGTCGCCGACGGTGGGCGGGCCCAGCCGCGCCGGGCCAGGCCGCGCAGCGCGGCGAGGTAGGCGGTGGCGACCGGGTCGCGCGAGCGCCGCGCGCGCGGCGACGGCTCGTCCGCGCGCCGCCGTCTCCGCCGGCGCCAGGCGAACAGCGCCGCGCCGATCGCCGCGGCCCCGCCGACCACCGCCGCCACCGGGCCGCGGTGATCGCTCATCCACTGGCGCACGCCGCGCCAGCGCGAGCCGACCGACGAGCCGGCCCCGCCGCGGAACAGGTCGGCCACGCTCTTGAACATGCCGACCTGGCGCTCGAGGTCGTACTCGATGACCCACTTGAACCACTTGAAGCGGACCGTGTCGGCCAGCCGGCGCAGGCGATCCATCACCCCGCTGCCGCCGCGGCCGAGGCCGTCGGACGACGTGCCCGGGGTCGGGTCGAAGGTGACCCAGCCGGCGCCGGCGAAGTAGACCTCGACCCACGAGTGGGCGTCGCCGGCGCGCACGGCGACGTAGTCGTCGTACTCGTTCCACTCGCCGCCCAGGAAGCCGTTCACGTTGCGGGCCGGCACGCCGACCGAGCGCAGCATCACGGTCATCGCCGACGAGAAGTACTCGCAGTGGCCCTTGCGCCGCTCGAACAGGAAGTGGTCGATCGGCTCGCGCCCGCGCGGCGACTCCATCTCGAGCGTGTACGTCAGCGTCTCCTGCAGGTACGTCTCGAGCGCCTTGGCCTTGTCGTAGTCGCTGGCGGCGCCGCGCACCACGCGGGCGGCCAGGTCGCGCACGCGCTGCGTGATCTCGGGCGGGAGCTGGAGGTACACGTCGTAGCCGGGCGGCAGGACGCGCGGGGCGCGGCGCAGCAGGGCGGCGTCGGGAGGCGACGGCCGCGAGAACACGGTGTACTTGATGCCGGTGGTGTGGGCGCGGCGGATCTCGTCGTTGCGCTCGTCGCGCGGGCGCTCGCGGTAGTTGGCCGCCACCCGGAACGCCGCCGGCATCGACGCGCCGAACAGCACGTCGTAGCCGAGCGGCTCGAGGTAGATCTCCTGACGGGCGGCGCCGTCCAGGTCGGGGGCGTGGGCGCCGAGCTCGTCCCCCTCGAGCTGGCCGCGGTCGTAGAGCAGGTGATGGGTCACGACGTTGCCGGACACGCTCACCCGCTTGGCGGTCGACGGCGCGTGATGCGAGCGGCGCCACTCTCCCTTGGTGTACTCGTCGTAGGCGACGCCGCGCCAGTGCAGGTACGGGGCGTCGCGTCCGGAGAAGGGCGGCCCGATCTCCACCCGCATGACCACGGTGTCGTCGTCCTTGATGACGCCGTGCCCGCCCAGCTTCACCCCGTCGCTGAACCCGGCCATGTTGACGCCGGAGCGCGCGTTGCTGAAGAACAGGCCGAACCCGATGCGCGGGATGAACAGGAACAGGAGCGAGGCGCCGGCGAAGATGACCAGCGACACCGCGCCGGTGCCGGCGAAGAAGCGCGGCCCGACCAGCCGGCGTGAGCCGAGCAGTCGAGCGGGCGCCGGCCCGCGCATGTCGGCCACACCCGCCGCTCGCCCAGGCGCCGCGCCGCCGTCGTCGCCGGGCGCCAGGTGCGGCACGTGGCCGTGCTCCTCCATGTCGCGGCGGAGGGTGAGCAGGATGAGCGCCCAGGTCGACGCCAGCACGTAGCCGAGGAAGAACAGCCCGAAGCTGACCTCGCCGTTGAGCGCGGTGGCGGCCACCACCATGAGAAACGACAGCACGTAGACCTGGAGGTAGTCGCGGCTGGTCCGCCGGCCGAACAGCTTGGCGACCAGGAGGAAGAGCAGCAGCTGGGCGCCGGTGATGACCAGGTCGCCGCCGGTCAGGAACGACAGGCCGCTGTAGCCGAACGCGGCCAGGGCCAGCCCGGTGAACAGCCAGCTCCACCGCTCGAGATCGACCCGCGGCGGGTCCCACCACCAGCTGATCGCGACGCCGACCAGGCAGAGCAGCACCGGGCCGAGCGACAGCTCGTCGGACAGGACCAGCACCAGGTACGCGAACGCGACCGCGAGGTAGGTGGTGAGCTTGTGGGCCAGGCCGAAGCGCATCAGCCGGCCTCCGCCGCGCGCGCGGCGCCACTGGCCGGGGCGCGCGGTCCGACCCGGACCATCTCGGCGCCCGGCTCGACCCGCCCCGACATCGCCACCGACGGGCTGACCGGGGCAAGCAGGGCCAGCGCGCGCAGCAGCCGGTGCTCGTGCGACGGGCCGGCCGACCACGGGACCTCGAGCCCGCGCGCGACCACCCGCACCGCGTAGCCGCGCCGGAGGTACGCGATCACCAGCGACGCGGCGCTGGCGACGGCGTCCTCGAGCGCCTCGAGCGCGGCCTCGTCCTCGAGGTCGGCCACGCCGTTGTCGATCTCGATCACCACCCGCCGCTGCGCCTCCTCCTCCATCTCGCGCAGGAGCAGGCGGCCGGCCCGGGCCGACGAGTGCCAGTGGATGGCGCGGCTGTCGTCGCCGTCGCGGTACTCGCGCAGGCCGAAGAACTCGCCGCGCCGGCCCAGCCGGGTCTGGCTGGCGTCGCCGTGGCGGGGCGAGCGCGGCGCCGGCAGCGCCACCGGCCGCACCGCCGGGTAGACCAGCACCTCGTCCGCACCCGGCACCTCGCGCGACTTCGAGAACAGCCCGAACGGGAAGCGGGTGATGAGGCGGACCCCGTCGAGCCGGTAGACGCCGCGGCGCGGGAAGGTGTGGCGGTAGGACGCGCTCTGGGTGCGGCCGGGCGGCAGCTTGAGGAAGTAGCAGCGCTTGTCGAGCGGGCGCCCGTCGAGCAGGTCCTCCACCTCGATCGAGTAGGACGCCAACCGGGTCTTGCGGTTCTCGAGCGCGATCTCCATCGCGAACGGGCGGCCGGCGAAGATCCGCGTCGGCACCCGCCGGCGCACGCTCACCCCGCGCAGCGTGGCGTTCGACAGCGCGCCGGACGCGACGATGAGCGACAGCAGCCAGCCGAGCACCAGGTAGAGCAGGTTGTTGCCGGTGTTGATCGCGGCCAGGCCGATGCCGACGGTCATGGCCAGGAAGACCTGACCTTCGCGGGTGAGGCGCAGCCGGCGGCGCGGCCCGACCAGGCGCCGCCACAGTCCCCGCCGGCTCGCCTCTCCCTCGCGCTTCAAGCGATCGCCTCGGCTCGGCTCAGGTCGGCACCGGCACGCGGGCCAAGAGGTCGGCGACGATGCGCTCCGACTCGTCGCGCGCGCGGGCCAGCGACTCGGTCGGCGCGCTCAGCACCACGCGGTGGGCCAGCGCCATCGGAGCCAGCCCCTTGAAGTCGTCGGGCACGCAGAAAGGCCGCCCGCTGGCCAGGGCGTGAGCCTGGGCCGCGCGGTACCAGGCCAGCGCGCCGCGGGTGGACACGCCGACCGCGAGCGCCGGCGACCGCCGGGTCTCCTCGACCACGCTCATGGCGTAGTCGAGCAGCCCGTCCGACACCGCGACCTGCTCGACCGCATCTTGAAGGCCGACCAGGGTGCGGTGATCGATGACCGGCTCGACCGCGGCGATCGGATCGGCGCCGCCGCGCTCGCGCAGGATCTGGCTCTCCTCGCCGCGCGCGGGGTAGCCCAGGCGGATGCGGAGCAGGAACCGGTCCATCTGCGACTCGGGCAGGGGATAGGTGCCGAAGTGCTCGGTCGGGTTCTGGGTCGCGATGACCAGGAACGGCTGCTCGAGCGGGTGGGTCTGATCGTCGATCGAGACCTGCCCCTCGCTCATCGCCTCGAGCAGGGCCGACTGGGTGCGCGGCGTGGTCCGGTTGATCTCGTCGGCCAGGACCACGTTGGCGAAGATCGGCCCGCGCCGGAACTCGAACACGTGCTGGTCGGCGCGGAAGATCGAGACCCCGACGATGTCCGACGGAAGCAGGTCGCTGGTGAACTGGATGCGGCGGAAGCTGCCGCCCACCGCCGCGGCCAGCGCGCGGGCCAGGCTGGTCTTGCCGACCCCGGGGATGTCCTCGATGAGCAGGTGCCCGCGGGCGAGCAGCGCGGTGAGGGCGAGGCGGATCGCCTCCGGCTTGCCGCGGATCACGGTGGCGACGGCGTCCTCGACGGCGCGCAGCGCCCCCAGCGCCTCACCAGAGGGACCGCGGGCGGTCGCGGCGGCGAGGGTCATCCGGGCTCAGTATACCGGAGCCGAAAGCGCGAGAGGCGCGAGCTTTTCAGCCCGCGCCTCCAGGGGGTGACTCGAGCGATCGAGTCTCAGCGGCGCTGCAGCGACATGAGCAGCTGCAGCACGTACCAGAACAGCGTGGCGATGGTGGAGAACAGCATGAGCGCCGCCGCCACGTGCTGGGTGGGCCGGAAGTAGCCCATCAGCATCGACGTCTGATAGAGCACGTAGCCGCCCATGAGCACGATCATCGCGACGCAGAAGATCGTCCCCAGGTTGAAGCCGAAGATCCACGACGCGACGATGATGCCGAGCGCCGCGAACGACGCCATCGTCAGGATCCCGCGCAAGAACGAGAAGTCCTTGCGGGTGAGAAACACCGTGGCGGTCAGCCCGGCGAAGATGAGCACGGTGAAGAGCGCCGCCTTCTGGATGATGAACGGGTCGCGCGCGTAGACGGCCGCCACGTAGAGGAGCGGCGTGATGATGACCGCCTCGGCCAGGATCCCGATGCCGAGCCCGAGGTACTGCAGGCCGACCGACGTGTCGGAGCGGGCCAGCCGGGAGGTCAGGAACCCGACCGCCATGAACAGCCCGAACACGAGGATCCAGTTGAGCTGGCCACCGAACGCCCACATCGTGAACTGGCGGGCGAAGCTGGTCTGCATGAAGGCGTACGTGACGACCACGAACGCCAGGATGGACCCGCCCAGGAGGGCGTAGGTCCGCCTCAGAAACGCGACGCGGTCGTTGACGCCGACGGTGGCGACCGCGCCGGGAATCGAACGCTGCTGGGCTGCTGCCTGGAACATAGATCTCGCCTCCTTGGGACCCCGAAGACTAGCACGCGGCCCCGCGAAAGGTAGCCGCCCTCAGCTAGGTCTCAGCTAGGTCTGCGAGGCCTTCAGCTTCTTGATCTCGGCGACCAGCTCGGGGACGGCCTGCTCCCAGGTCCCGACCAGGCCGTAGTCGGCCACCTGGAAGATGGGCGCCTCGGCGTCCTTGTTGATGGCGACGATCGTCTTGGAGCCCTTCATGCCGGCCAGGTGCTGGATCGCTCCGGAGATGGCGACGGCGATGTAGAGGTTGGGCGCCACGATCTTCCCGGTCTGCCCGACCTGCCAGTCGGCCGGGACGAAGCCGGCGTCGGTGGCGGCCCGCGACGCGCCCATGGCCGCGCCCAGCAGGTCGGCGAGCTCCTCGAGCACCTTGAAGTTCTCGCCGTTCTTCATGCCGCGCCCGCCCGACACCACGATGTCGGCGTCGTTGAGGTCGGGGCGGTCGCTCTTCGAGGTCTCGACCTTCACGATCTCGGCGCCGAGGGTGTCGCCGTCGCCCGCCTCGCCGGCCGTGATCTCGCCGGCCGAGCCGAGCGGCTGGGCCGCCTCGAACTCGCTCTGGCGGGCGGTCACGCACAGGATCGGCGAGCCGACCTCGACCACGCTGTACGCGTTGCCGGCCAGGATGGCGCGGCGGAACTTGTTCTTGTCGAGGATGGCGGCCACGTCCGACGCCATGCCGGCGTCGAGCAGCCCGGCCACGCGCGGCAAGAGGTCCTTGCCGACCGAGCTGGCCACCGACGCCACCAGCGTGGCCTGCTCGGCCGAGGCCGCGCGCGCCACCACCGGGGCGTACGCCTCCGCGGTGTACTTCTCCAGCCCGGGGTCGTCGATCACGACCACCTTGCCGGCGTACTGGGCCGCGTCGGCCGCGGCGGCCTGGGCGCCCTTGCCGACCAGCAGGATGACCACCTGGCCGCCGTGCTTCTCGGCCGCCTGGCGGGCAAAGGCGACGCAGCTCCTGGCGCTGGTGCGCAGGGCCGCCTCGCTGAACTCGCAGAACGCTAGGACGTTTCCCATGGTCGTCTCCTGATCCTTCGCCCGGCGGTCAGATGACCTTGGCCTCGTCGTGAAGTTTCTTGACCAGCTCCTGCACGCTCTCCACCTTGCGCCCGGCCGCGCGCGGCGGCGGGAGCTCGACCGAGACCTGGCGGGTGACCGCCGCCTGCGACACCCCGAGGTCGGCCAGGGTCTTGTGCTCGAGCGGCTTCTTCTTCGCCTGCATGATCCCCTTCAGCGAGGCGTAGCGCGGGCCTTCCTGGTACTCGTGGCTGTCGGGGGTCACGTGGTTCTTGACCGCGCGCGGCGAGATGATGCGCAGGTCGACGGTGACGATCGCCGGCAGCGGGATCTTCTTGTACTCGACGCCAGCGTCGACCTCGCGGGCGACCGTGACGCTCTTCTTGTCGGTGGCGAGCTCGATCGACGCGGCGAAGGTGGCCTGCGGCAGCTTCAGCTTGCCGGCCAGCATCTGGCCGACCTGGTTGTTGTCGCCGTCGACCGCCTGCTTGCCCATGAGGATGAGGTCGGGCTTCTCGGTCTCGATCACCTTCATCAGGGTCGCGACCACCACGCCGGCGTCGAGCTCCTTGTCGTCGGCGCCGATGCGGAGCGCGCGGTCGGCGCCCATCGCGAGCGCGCTGCGCAGCTGCTGGGCCGCCTCGTCCGGGCCGATCGTGACCACCACGACCTCCCCGTGGCGAGAGCCGTCGCCGGCGTTCTCGACCAGGCGCAGTGCCGCCTCGACCGCGTACTCGTCGAAGGTGTTGACGACCCAGGTCGCGCCGGTCAGGTCGATGGCGCCGTCCTTGATCTTGGTCTTGAGCTCCGGGTCGGGGACCCGCTTGAGCGGGACTAGGATCTTCACGGATCTCTCCTTTGCAGTCCTTGCAGCACGAGCGAGCCGACGTGGCCGGCGGCGCGCAAAATATCGAACTTCTCGCCCCGGCCCAACAGCCAGGCCAGCGCGAGCTCGTCGAGCATGCCGAAAATCGCGCGCGCCACCACCTGCGCGGGCAGGGCGCGATCGAACTCGCCCGCCTCCTGCCCCTCGGAGACCAGCCCGGCCAGCAGCTTCAGGAACTCGCTGAACTGGCGGCTCTGGTACTCCTTCATGAACTTCTCGCTCTGGCGGAGCTCGACGGTGAGCACCTCGGCGAGGGCGGGGTTCTCGACCACCAGCGCGGCGTAGGTGTCGAGGACGGCGAGCAGCCGCTCGCGCGCGCTGGCGCCGGCGCCGGCGATCGCCTCGCCGAGCGCGGTGGTGACCCGCTCCATGCGCGACTCGAACAGCGAGATGAGCAGGTCGTCCTTGCTCTTGAAGTAGAGATAGATGGTGCCGTCGGCGACGCCGGCCTCGCGCGCGATCTCGGAGACCCGGGCGTGGAAGAACCCGCGGCGGGCGAAGATGCGCTCGGCGGCCTCGAGGATCCGCTCGCGCTTGTCGCCACCGCTACCGCGCGGCGAAGCAGGCGCTGAATGAGGCGTCATTCAGCTCGGCTTGTATCTCACCGTGACGCGCGGTGTCAACCGGACGGTTGGCGCCGTGATGCGGCGGGTCGCTTGCAAGACCGCGACTTTGCGCATACAACCACCGAGTGAGACGACCCTTTGGCGGATGGACCGTCGTGCTCGTCGGCCTGCTCCTGTGCGGCTGTAGCTGCGGGAACAAGAACAGCTCGGCCAACACGGAGGGAGGCGGCGGCAACTACAAGGACGTGGCCGCCACGTTCGACGACTCGGAGCCGGCCGCGGCCGACCGCAAGCCAGTCGAGGGAGCCGACGCCAGCAAGCTGTCATCGGCCGATCAGCAGCGGTTCGAGAAGCTGGTCGACAAGCTGCCCTCGCCCTGCGGCAAGGCCCACAGCCTGCGGACCAGTCGAAACACCGACGCGTCGTGCATCCGGGCCCGCCCGGCGGTGGAGTACGTCCTCTCGCTCCTGACCGACGGCGCGACCGACAAGGAGGTCACCGACCTCTACACCGGTCGCTACCGCAAGGAGCAGTCCAAGCGCACCTTCAAGCTGTCGGCCGACGTACCCCACGAGGGTCCGGCGGACGCGCGGGTGGTGATGGTCGAGTTCTTCGACTTCGGCTGCCCGGCCTGCCAGCAGTTCGCCCCCGAGCTGGCCCAGGTGGTCGAGGCGTACCCGACCGACGTGGTCGTCTACTACAAGCAGTTCCCGCTGGCGGCGCACGAGTTCTCGCGCGGCGCGGCCCAGGCGGCCCTGGCGGCGTCCAGGCAGGGCAAGTACCACGAGATGCACGTGCTCCTGTTCCAGAACCCGCAGGCGCACAAGAAGGACGACCTCGTCAAGTACGCCCAGCAGATCGGGCTCGACATGAAGAAGTTCGAGTCCGACTTCACGGCGGTGGCGGCGCAGGTCGAGGCCGACAAGAAGGAGGGCGACGACGCCATGGTGGACTCGACGCCCACCCTCTTCATCAACGGCCGGAAGTACGAGGACCCGTCGATCGCGAAGTACGTGAAGATGTGGGTCGAGGAGGAGCTGGCGGTGAATCGCTAGCCCGGGTCGCTCGTCTGCAGTCACGAATGTCGAATCCGTCAGCTCCGCGCCGCGTCGTCCTCTCCCTCCTCGCTGCCCTGGCCGCCCTCGCTGGCGGAGGGCAGCTGGCCGGCGCCGAGGTGCGCAAGGGGGACCGCGCGGCCGACTTCGTCCAGGTGGTCGACGGAGCCGGGCGGCGGGTCTCGCTGAAGAGCTTCCGCGATCGGGTCGTGGTCCTCACCTTCGGCGCCAGCTGGTGCGAGCCGTGCAAACGGGAGCTTCCCGCGATGGAGAAGCTGGCCCGCCGCTACGAGCAGCGCAGCGCCAGGGTCGTGTTCCTCGCGGTCAACATCGACAACGAGGTGGCCAAGGGGCGCAAGTTCATGCAGCAGGCGGGGCTGCGCGCGGTGCGCGCCATCTACGACACCCAGAAGTCGACGGTCGAGACCTACGACCCGCCCAAGATGCCGAGCACCTTCATCATCCGCGGCGGCGTGGTCCGCCACGTTCACGCCGGCTTCAGCGCCGGCGACGAGGCCGCGCTGGGCGCCGCCATCGACGGCCAGCTCCGCTCGCTGTGATTCATCGACCGCGCCCGGGCGCGGACACCGATCAGAGCCGGCTCTGCTCCTCGAGGGCGACCGCCTGGAAGTGGGCGCGCACCGCCTGGATGATGTCGGACAGGTCGCCGTCGAGCACCGACGGCAGGTTGTGGCGGGTGAGGCCGATGCGGTGGTCGGTCAGCCGGTCCTGCGGGAAGTTGTAGGTCCGGATCTTCTCCGAGCGATCGCCGGTCCGCACCATGGCGCGGCGCTGGTCGCGCTCGGCCAGCTCCTGCCGCTCGCGTTCGTGCTCGAGCAGGCGCGAGCGCAGGATCTTGAGCGCCTTCGCCTTGTTCTTGTGCTGGGACTTCTCGTCCTGGCAGACCACCATGATGCTGGTCGGCAGGTGGGTGACGCGCACCGCCGAGTCGGTGGTGTTGACCGACTGCCCGCCCGGCCCGCTCGAGCGGAACACGTCGAAGCGCAGGTCCTTGTCCTCGATGTGGACGTCCACCTCCTCCGCCTCGGGCAGGACCGCGACGGTGGCGGCCGAGGTGTGGATGCGGCCCGACGCCTCGGTGGCCGGCACCCGCTGGACCCGGTGCACGCCCGACTCGTACTTCATGATCGAGTAGGCGCCCTTGGCGCTGAACAGCGCGATGACCTCCTTGAAGCCGCCGGAGGCGCCCTCGGTCGCGCTCAGCGTCTCCGCCTTCCAGCCGCGCCGCTCGGCGAACCGCATGTACATGCGGAACAGGTCGCCGGCGAACAGCGCGGCCTCGTCGCCACCGGTCCCGGCCCGGATCTCGAGCACGACGTTGCGCTCGTCGTTCGGGTCCCTGGGCAGCAGCAGGAGCTTGATGCGCTGGCCGAGCCCGGCGACCTGCTCGTCGAGCGCGGACAGCTCCTCGCGGGCGAGGGCGCGCATGTCGGAGTCGCCCTCGTCCAGCATCACCTGGGCCTGGTCGCGGTCCTCGCGCAGCTTCAGCATCTCGCGCCAGGCCTGGACCAGCTCGTCGAGCTCGGCGTGCTCCTTGGCCAGCTTGGTGAACTCGGCGCGCCTCGCGATCACCTCGGGCTGGCCGAGCAGGTTCGAGACCTCGTTGTAGCGCTTCTCGAGCGCGTTCATGCGCCCGGCGAAGGCAGCGTCTTCGATCACGGCGGGTGACTCAGGCGGCGAGCGGGAGGTCGACCAAGGCAGCGTCGGCGTAGACCTCGACGCCGCGCGCGCCGATCGGCAGCGCCGTCCCGTCGCGGTCCATCCGCTCGCGCCACAGCGTCTTGCGGATCGAGATGAGGGCGATCTCGAGCTGCTGGTCGTCAGGCTCGCGGGTGGTGATCTTCTGCAGCAGCATGCCGGGCGCGGACAGCATCCGGGCCATGCGGCTGGTCTCGCACTTCTTGCCGGCCAGCTTGATGAGCTCGTAGGCCAGCCCGGCAACCGGGAACATGAGCGGCACCTTGATCGCGATCTTGAGCAGGTGATCGACGACGGCCCGGTCCGACAGGCGGTAGGTGAGCAGCGCGCTGAACAGCACCACCGATACCCCGATGACGATGAGCAGGAACGACGTCCCGCAGCGCGGGTGGAAGCGGGTCTGTGTGCGCGCGTTGTCGACGGTCAGCGGCAGCCCGCGCTCGTAGGTGAAGATCGCCTTGTGCTCGGCGCCGTGATACTGGAACACGCGGCGGACGTCGGGCAGGAGCGAGATCGCCGCCATGTAGCCGACCAGCAGCGCGAGCTTGATCCCCCCGTCGACCAGGTGGAACGTGACGGTGGCGCTGTCGAACCCGAAGAACGCGCCCAGCCCCCAGGCGGCCAGGTGCGGCGCGCCCACGAACAGGGCGATGCCGAAGGTCAGGCTCATCGCGACCATGCCCCAGGTGGCCAGGGTCGATGCGCCCGGCTCGCCGTCGGCCGGCTGATCCGCGGCGCGCGCGCCCAGCGAGCGGAGCGGGGCGCCGGCGACCACCTTGGCGGCGGCGGCAGCGCCCTCGGCCAGCTCGGTGCCGGCGGCTGTCGGGCCGGTGGCCTTCTTCTTCTTCTTCTGGCCCGGCTTCTTCCCGGCGGCCCTTTCCTCGGCCGTCATCTGCTGGCTGGCGGAGAAGGTCAGGGCCGAGATGCCGTTGAGAAGAGATTCGAGCAGGACCACCGCGCCGCGCAGCAGCGGCCAGCGGAGGAAGCGCATGCCGGACCAGACCGGCCGCCAGGCTTCCTCCTTGATCACGATGGAGCCGTCGGGACGCCGGCAGACGACGGTGAACGACGCGGGAGAGCGCATCATCACGCCCTCGATGACCGCCTGGCCTCCGACGTCGGGCCGCTTCGCCGCCTGCGTTGCTGTCACGGTGACCCGGCTAGCCCTGGTTGGGGCTGGTGCGGCCGTACCGCTTGTTGAAGCGCTCGACGCGGCCGGCGCTGTCGAGCAGCTTCTGCTTGCCCGTGTAGAACGGGTGGCAGTTGGAGCACACGTCGACCGCGAAGTCGCCGCGGGTGGAGAAGGTGTCGAAGATCTGGCCGCACGCGCAGGTGATCTTGGACGGGCGGTAATCGGGATGATTGGCAGTCGCCTTCATGACCTAGACCTCGTTCGATGGAACGGCGCTATATAGCAGATGGGTGGAGGGCAAATCCACCTCCGGGTGCCCGGACCGTGGCTGAAACCGCGACTTCACGGCACTTTCTCCAGCCAGACGGCGCGGAACTGCTTGGCCGAAACGTCCTTCAGCCTCTTGCAGATGCGTCCTCCCATGACGCGCTCGCCGTCGTCGCTGAGGATGAGGAGTCCCCGCCGCGGGCCCAGCGAGACCTCGGCCAGCGCCTCCGGGTTGAGATCGCCGAAGCGAACCGATCGGATCCACACCGGCGCGCTGGATCCGTCCCAGCGATAGAGCCGCGACTCGGCCCGGCCGAGCGGGCTGCCAGCGACGATCCAGTAGGCGCCGGCCCAGGAGACCAGCGCGCGCACGCCGCGTCCACCCAGGTCGAGGTCGATGGGCGGGCCGATCTCGGCCGGCTCGCCGCGCTCGATCATCGCGGCCGGGTTGCGGACCGGCACCAGGAGGGCGCGGCCGCGCGGCACCGGGCTGCGGAAGCCGAGCAGGAGGGTTCCGGTGCCGGGGATGTCGGTCATGCCCTCGATGTTGAGGCCGCCCTCCTGGACCGGCGAGCGCCCGGCGGCGGCGGCGAGGTCGTGGCCGGCGAGCCCAGGGGCGAGGGTCAGGTCGGCGAGCAGACGCTCGTAGGGGCGACCGGCCAGCGCCAGGGTCTGGACGGCGGCGCCGCCGCCCGGCGCGAGATCGGTCGCGAACAGGCGCAGGCGGCTGGCCGCGCGCTTGCCCGACTTCTTGCGGCTGTGCGACGCGATCCAGTAGATCCGCGAGCCGACCGTCGCGCTCGCCTCCAGATCCAGCTCCGGATGCTTGCCGCCCGGGTCCACGAGGTCGGCGCTGACATCGAGCAGCTCGAGCGGGGCGCCGCCGGCGTCGAGGTCGTAGACGCGCAGGTGGTTGTC